>JAJYGP010000063.1 GCA_021785035.1 Pseudomonadota bacterium | reverse complement strand
CCAAGGCCGCAATGGGAGCGCCAACGGGGATCGCGACCCCAAGCGCTGCGAGCGGTCCCGACAAGTACCCCTCCCGGAACACCTCGACATCCATGATCGCCTTATCGGTCTCGACCGTCGCCACGACCGTGCCACGAGCGATAAATTCGCCCACGGCCTTTTCCCACGACACGAGCGTGCCTTCCGACATCGTATCTGAGAGTTGCGGCATCTTGATGAGAAACGGTTCGGCCATAAGGGCTGATCCTAAAATTTGACTAAAGTGGAGGTCGGGCCAAGCGGCTAAACGCGGCCCAGAACCTTAAGCGCCGCTGCCAGCACGTCGTCGGCATTCGGGATAGCGGCCTTCTCGAGAAGGCGATTATAGGGGACCGGGACATCAGCCGCATGTACGCGTACCGGCTGAGCATCAAGAGCAAAAAAACACTCTTCGATAATAACGGATATGATTTCGGCCCCTACACCCACCGCCGCCTCATCTTCTTCGGCAATGACGACCTTGTGCGTCTTTTCCACAGACCGACGTATGGTATCGCGATCTATGGGCCTTAAAGCCCTGAGATCCAAGACCTCGGCGGACAGCCCCATGGACGCGAGCTTATCGGCTGCGGCCAGACACAAATGGACACTATAATTATAGCCAATCAGGGTCACATCGGTCCCGGCACGCACAATTTCCGCGCCCTCCAGAGGCCGAAACGACTCCTCGTCCGGCACTTCGCCGCGCATGTTATACATGCTCTCGTGCTCGATGATGATCACCGGGTCGTTGCACCGCACCGCCGATTTCAGCATCCCATAGGCATCGAGAGGCCCGCGCGGTGTAACGACGCGCAGTCCCGGGGTACTCATGAACATGCGCGCGAGCCTCGCCGAATGCTGAGCCGCTAACTGATGAGCCGTTCCGCCGGGCGTACGCATCACGATCGGACAGGAGGCGCGGCCTCCCGACATGTAGCGAATCTTGGCGGCGGCATTGATCAACGTATCCAGCGCCAGCAAAGCGAAATTGATCGACATGATCTCGATAATGGGTCGGACACCCGCCATCGACGCCCCGATACCTATGCCGGTGTAGGAATTCTCCGAAATCGGCGTGTCGATGATGCGCTCCGCGCCATATTTTTGGTAAAGGCCCGAAGTCGCTTTATATGTTCCGCCCGCCACCCCAATGTCTTCGCCCATCGCGATAACCATGCGATCGTGCGCCAATTCCTCATCGTGCGCGCGCCGTATCGCCTCCCAATATGCCATATCAGCCATGCTGATCACCCTGGACCAGCGGTCCGATCCATTGCGGGTTGGGTTGGTCATCTAAACAATATTTGTTCAAATCTTCCACACGCGGCTCCGGACTCTCTTCGGCAAAACGCACCACTTCGTTTTCGATCTCATCAAGGACCGACTTCTCGAGATCGGCAATGTCTTTGTCGGTCAGGATCCTGGCCTTCTTTAAGCGGTCGCCGTAGATCTTTATTGGGTCCCGTTCAGCCCATTGCCGCTCTTCCTCTTTGGAACGATAGGCGTTGGAATCGGACATCGAATGACCGCGCTGGCGATAGGTCATAAACTCAATGAAGTAAGGGCCGGAGCCCCCTCGGACGTGATCGATCGCCGTGCGCGCGGCGGCCATCACCACATCAATATCCTGACCGTCGTGCTGGCTACTCGGGATGTTATAGGCCCCGACACGCTTGTACTGATCGATCACCGCTGAAGACCGGTCGATCCGGGTGCCGATAGCATAAAGATTATTCTCACACACGAAAAGAACGGGCAACTTCCACAAAGAGGCCATATTAAGCGTCTCGTGAAACGTTCCCTGATTATTCGCGCCATCACCCAGAAAACAGATTGCGATCTGGTCCGTGCCTTTGTGCTTGGCGGCAAGGGCCAAACCCGCCGCCAGCGGGAACGGCTGACCCACAAGCGCGTAGCCGCCCATGAAATTCACCGACGGATCGAAAATATGCATAGAACCGCCGCGGCCGCGGCTCGAGCCGGTGACCTTCCCATACAGCTCGGCCATAACCTCGCGGGGGGGAGCACCGGCCTTTAGGGCGTGGACATGGTCGCGGTAACCGGTGATCACATAGTCGTGGCCACAGCGCGCCATCTCCAAGACCCCGGTCGCGACCGCCTCCTGTCCAGAGTAGAGATGGAGAAACCCTCCGATCTTCCGCTCCATATACGCCTCAAAGGACCGCTCCTCGAATCGGCGGTAAAAAATCATTTCGCGTAACAGTCGCTTTTGATCGTCAGCCTTCATTATCAATCCTGGACCAAAATAGTTGAGTGTCTAAACCCGAGGCGTGAAAGACCCGTGCGCCGGGCCCAAGCGCGGAGGTATGATCAGGTTTTTACGAGTAGAGGTCAAGGCAAAGGCCATGATGACATTTCGTACTCCCCGCACCCGCTACCTGAAAACTCCGTTCTCAAAACAGGCGGCCAGCCAATATGGCCATATCGCCATCATAGCCCGCGACCTCCCCGGCCTCGCCAGAACCCCGTTTGGTAGCCTTCTTGCAAAACGCCTGAAGGCGCAAAACGTGACCGTGCGCGCGGGTACGTCGTTCACGACAGAAGCCCCTGATGACGCCGGAACTACGCTCGCGGTCGGCTTCGCCGACGACACTCTCTCACCATTTGCGCTGCTTGAAATGAGCCGCAAATTGACTCAGTTTAAAGATGGCGTCAGTAAAGCGGCCTTACTGGTAGGCGGGCTTGCCGGCGATGCGCAACGACACGCCCTCGATGCCTTGGTCAGCTGCGTCTATGCGCGCGCGCCACTACCGCGCTTCCAGGCAAAGAATCGAACCGAAACATTAACCGCTATCGATGTATATGGCGGCGAGAAGAACCGCGCCGAGTTGCTCGCTGGCGCCCACGGAAATCACCTCGCGCGAGCACTATCGGTATTGCCGGGTAATTATCTCACACCGCGGCTTTATGTGAAGCACATCAAGAAACTGGCCTCCCAATGGGGCTGGCGGTTCCAATTTATCGACGAAAAGCGCCTGGCGACACTGGGCGCCGGTGCGTTCCTGGCCGTTACCCAAACCGAGGCCGTCGGGAGCGGCATCGTGCATTTGCGCTACCGCCCGAAGAAGGCCACGAAAGCCCCGGTCGCGCTCGTAGGCAAGGGTATTTGCTTCGACACCGGGGGCGTCAACATAAAGCCCGCGCGACATATGTTCGGTATGCACGAGGATATGGGTGGCAGTGCCGTAGCCCTCGGCACGCTGCTTGCCTTGACCGAACTGAAAGTGCCGTTCGTCGTCGACTGCTATCTCGCCATCGCAGAAAACGCCATCGGGCCACGCAGTTACCGCCCTAATGACGTAGTTCGTGCGAGCAACGGCACAACCATCGAAATCGTCCACACCGACGCCGAAGGACGCATGGTTCTCGCCGACACGCTGTCTCTGGCCTGCCAAGCCAAGCCCGGCCTAGTGATAGATTACGCGACTTTGACCGGGGCTTGCGTATACGCCTTAAGCACGCGCATGACCGGGGTGTTCACTAATCGACCAGCGCTTCACGAACGGCTCACAGAGGCCGGACGAAAGAGTGGAGAACGCGTCTGGCCATTCCCCTTGGAGGACGATTACGCGACCGAACTGAAAAGCGATATCGCCGACATCAAGCAGTGCACACTGGAGGGAGAGGCCGACCACATTTTAGCAGCCCTGTTCCTTAAACGCTTCTTGCAGCATGACCCGACCTGGATCCATCTGGACCTGTCCGCGGGACGCCATAAAGGGGGGCTTGGCGCAATCCCAACGGACACAACCGGGTTCGGAGTCCGATTCAGCCTAGCCCTGCTCCTGGACCCGGCCTGGACCTGGTAAGGGCGAGTCGAGCCGCGCCTCGCAAACGCGCCGCAGCAAGGGGTCACCCCGACACTAGATTTTGGGGGGCCGCCAGGGTAAGATGCGCCGCTTGATCGGACTGCCCGCCCTGCCGCAGGCGGCCGCGATCCTTATTCTTATAAGCGCCCTGCCACCGGGGCGCTTTATATTTTGGGGGCGCGATGCCAACCGAACACCATCTTATGGCCACCTACGGGCGGCTTCCCGTAGCCTTCACACACGGCGAAGGGGCGTGGCTCTGGGACAAAAACGGCCGCAAATATCTCGATGGCCTAGCGGGCGTTGCGGTCAACAGTCTGGGGCATGCCCATCCGGCCGTCATTGACGCGATCTGTACTCAATCGCGGCGCCTCATACATACCTCCAACTGGTACGAAATTCCCGGTCAGGAAGCGCTCGGCGCCAAGTTATGCGAGATCGCGCACATGGATCGCGTGTTTTTCGCTAACTCCGGTGCCGAAGCCAACGAGGCGGCGCTTAAGCTGGCACGTCTTTATGGCCACCGCAAGGGCATTGAAACGCCCGCCGTCATCGTGATGGAAGGGAGCTTCCATGGGCGCACACTGGCGACCCTAAGCGCCACCGGCAATCGCAAGGTGCAAGCCGGCTTTGAACCGCTCGTGACCGGCTTTCGCAGGGTCCCCTTCAATGACCTGGGGGCGGTAAAACAAGTCCGCGAGCGCGACCAGACGGTGGTAGCTGTTCTGGTGGAACCGATTCTGGGAGAAGGGGGCATTCAGATACCCGATCCCGGCTATCTGAAGGGCTTGCGCAAGCTCTGCGATGAGGCCGGCTGGCTTTTAATTCTCGACGAAATCCAAACCGGGATGTGTCGTAGCGGCACGTGGTTTGCCTGGCAACAGGAAAACGCCCGGCCGGACATCATGACGCTTGCCAAGGCGCTCGGAAACGGGCTGCCTATCGGGGCCTGCCTCGCTCACGGGGCGGCTGCTGAACTCTTCCAGGCAGGACACCACGGATCGACATTTGGCGGGAACCCCCTAGCCTGCGCCGTGGCCTCTGCCGTGATCACTACGCTAGACGGAATGCAGGCCTGGGAACGCGCCGCGGTACTCGGCGCCCGGCTGCAGGGCGACTTGAAGGCGCGACTTGCAGGCGAACCCGGCGTCAGGGTCGTACGCGGCCAAGGATTACTTTTAGGTATCGAGCTCGATAGGCCGTGCCAAGCCATTATGAAACAGGCCTTAGGCCATGGGCTGCTTTTGAACGTCACCGCAGAAAAGGTCGTCAGATTATTGCCGCCGCTCATCCTAAGCGACGCCGAAACCGCGCAATTGGGCGAACTAACGGCCGCGTCTATCCGGGAGTTTTTGGCGTCATGACGCGCCATTTTTTGAGCCTGCTCGACTTCAGCCCTAAAGAGCTGCGGATGCTGGTGGAGCGCGCCATAACGTTGAAGGCCATACTTCGGCGACGCGAACCGCATGAATACCTACGCGGACGCAGTCTCGCGCTGATTTTCGAGAAATCCTCGACCCGTACACGCGTCTCGTTTGAGGCGGGCATTACGCAGCTCGGTGGGAATAGCATGTTTCTGGCCCCGGCAGAACTTCAACTCGGCCGCGGCGAGCCCCTGGAAGACACAGCGCGGGTGGTGTCGCGCATGGTTGATGCCATCGTCATTCGCACCCACGAGCACGCCAAGCTCGAGGCATTCGCCGCCCATTCGCAAGTCCCAGTCATCAATGCGCTCACGGATCGATTCCACCCCTGCCAGCTGCTGGCCGATATCCAAACCTATTTCGAGTTGCGCGGCGACATTCGCGGGCACTCGGTGGCCTGGGTCGGCGACGGCAACAATGTCTGTCATTCTTGGATAAACGCGGCGCGCCAATTTGACTTCACTTTGCGAGTGGCCACTCCTAAGGGCTACGAACCCGACGCCGACATCGTGGCCGCCGCCGGTCAGGCAGTGAAGATGTCGCACAATCCGCAGGAGACGGTGGCCGGAGCCGACCTCGTGGTGACCGACACTTGGGCCAGCATGGGTCAAGAAGCCGAGAAGGAAACGCGCACCCAGGCGTTTTCGGGATTCCGTGTCGACACGGCACTCATGGGCGGCGCCCACCCAGACGCCCTCTTCATGCACTGCCTTCCCGCCTATCGCGGACTCGAAGTCGCATCAGATGTCATCGACGGGCCGCAAAGCGCGGTCTGGGATGAGGCGGAGAACCGGCTGCACGCGCAAAAAGCGCTTTTGGAATTCCTGCTCGGCTAGAAAGCGCCCGCAAGAACACCTAATTGTGGTAATCGAACAGATAGTTTTGGTAGGGCGCACAACGCCGACAAAGAAACTGGACGCGCCCAAAAAAGCTGTCCACCTGGGCCCATATCTCCTGGGCGATACTGCTACTAAAATCGGGACCCGTGGGATCTACGGTCTTTGGGCTCACGTTATAGTAATGGACGGTGAGGGGTTTGCCGTAGAGGCGCATGCGCCCCTCGAAGGCTTGCAGCTTGGGTAATGGGGTTGTGGAATTAAAAGCGACTAGCAACACAAGAGATTTGATCCGCTGAACCAAAGACGCAGGCGCCGACACACCGCCATCGAAAAGGACCGTGCCTGACACATCGGCCGAATCGGCGGCGCTCGCCTCAAGCGATTGCAGGGCACCCGCCGACCCCCAGCCGAGGGTCACGATCTTACGCCCCGGGGCACTTAAAAAATGGATCGCGGACCGCTCTTCAGCGTCCGCCCGGCGCTGGTTATTGAGCGGCGCGGCACGGGACTTAGGCGCACGCGCCTTACCGTAAAGATTGACCGCCACTACCCTATAGCCCTCGGCTCCTAGCCTATCCGCCCAGGCCAGTGTCGGTTCGTCGAGGCCGGATCTCCCAGGCAGCAACAAGATACCGATCGCAGCCGCCGTTGGCCCCGTGCGATACACCTGAAACTGCCCATGGTTCTTGGTGGCAAGCTGCACGAACTCGCCCGCAAAGGCCTTACATGACAACCCCTGCCCGCTTTCGTGGGCAAAAGCGCGCGTACCTACAAACGCGATCAGCGCGATCGCGATCATCCAACGCAGCATTCTCATTCCCCGTAGTCTAAAGAGGCCCCACCAAGCAGCGCGGTGCGACAGTATGAACGACCCGCCCAATCGACCTCAAGCCTTGATTCGGCCCGGTCCGTGGACCGTTTGCCAAGACTAACCGATTCACAAAGCCCGCCCAGCACAAGAGCGACGAGCGGGCGGCCATTGGTGCTGCCCGGACACATCCGACCAGCAGAAACTTCCGTTGGAGCGTAGTATACTGGGACGCTATGGCCATTCCCTACATTTTTACTATGCAACGGGTGACAAAGATCGTTCCCCCGTCGCGCGAAATACTGAAAAACATCTCCCTGTCCTTTTTCCCGGGCGCCAAAATTGGGGTCCTGGGGCTAAACGGTTCGGGGAAATCCACGCTCCTACGCATTATGGCTGGTGTGGACAAGGAATTCGATGGCGAGGCCCAACCGGCCGCCCGTATTCGGATAGGTTACCTGCCTCAAGAACCGGTGCTGAACCCTGACAAAGACGTCCGCGGCAACATCGAGGAGGGGGTTGCCGCCACAAAGGCCTTGCTTGAGCGGTTTAACGCCATCAGCTTGCGCTTCGGGGACCCACTTACCGACGAGCAAATGAACGCCCTGATCGAAGAACAGGCCCAGGTCCAAAGCGAGATCGATGCCGCGGGGGCTTGGGATCTCGAGCGCAAACTCGAGATCGCGGCCGAGGCTTTGCGTCTGCCTCCCTTCGATGCCGACGTCAAGGTGCTCTCGGGCGGCGAGCGCCGCCGCGTGGCCTTATGCCGCCTGCTCCTCTCCGAACCGGACATGTTGCTGCTAGACGAGCCAACCAACCACCTCGATGCGGAATCAGTGGCGTGGCTCGAACGATTCCTCAAGGAATACAAGGGTACGGTCGTGGCCGTTACCCACGATCGTTACTTTCTCGATAACGTCGCAGGCTGGATTCTGGAACTAGACAGAGGCCAGGGCATACCGTGGGAGGGCAATTACTCCTCGTGGCTCGAGCAAAAGGAAAAGCGCCTTGCCATCGAAGAGAAGCAGGAGTCGGCTCGGCAACGCACCATCAAACGCGAGCTTGAGTGGGTGCGTACGTCACCTAAGGGCCGTCACGCTAAGAGCCGCGCCCGCCTAGCGGCTTACGAGGAACTCGTATCCCAAGACACCGAGCAGCGCAACGAGACAACCGATCTTTTCATACCGGCTGGCCCGCGCTTGGGCGATCTCGTAGTCGAGGCCGTCGACCTCACCAAGAGCTTCGCCGACCGGCTGCTCATGGATCACATCAATTTTAAACTCCCGGCCGGGGGCATCGTAGGGATCATTGGCCCAAACGGTGCCGGGAAAACGACGCTTTTTCGGATGATCGTAGGAGAGGAGCAACCGGATAGTGGGGTCTTGCGTGTTGGACCCTCGGTCGTACCGGCCTATGTGAGTCAGGCGCGCGACGCGCTTGATGGCAACAAGACCGTATGGGCCGAAGTGTCCGGCGGCTCAGACATGATCCTTCTTGGAAAGCGCGAGGTCTCTTCGCGCGCCTACGTGGGTCGCTTCAATTTTCGGGGTGCAGATCAACAAAAGTACGTGAAGGATCTATCGGGCGGCGAACGAAACCGTGTTCACCTCGCCAAGCTTTTAAAGAGCGGCGGCAATCTGCTTTTGCTTGACGAGCCGACCAACGACCTCGATGTCGACACCCTCCGGGCGCTCGAAGAGGCGTTGCTGGCATTTGGTGGCTGCGCGATCGTCATCTCACACGACCGCTGGTTCCTAGACCGAATCGCCACTCACATCATGGCCTTTGAAGGTGACAGCCAGGTGGTTTGGTTCGAAGGCAATTACGCGGACTACGAACTCGACCGCAAGCGGCGGCTCGGCGTCGAGGCTGACCGCCCGACTCGTATCAAGTATAGGCGCTTGGCTTAAGGGCGTGCGCGCCCGCGGCTCGACACCAGACCCATCTACAGAAGGGTCCTCTGTGGACAAACGCGGTCGCCGCGTTTCCCTGCTCCAGATCGTGCGCCAATTGGCTCCTTACCTGTGGGAATATCGGGTGCGAGTGGGCTTGGCTCTCGGCTCTCTCATACTCGCTAAAGTCGCCAGCGTCGCAGTCCCGCTCATCTTAAAAGACATCGTCAACAGCCTTAATACCCGCCAAGCCGTCATTGTCGTACCTGTTGCCCTCCTCGCCGCTTATGGAGCGCTTCGTTTAGCCAACGCGCTCTTTGGGGAGCTGCGCGATGTGGTATTTGCGCGCGTTACGCAACGCGCGGTTCGGCGCGCCGCGCTTACGGTGTTTCGCCACCTACACGCGCTCCCACTCAAGTTCCACCTTGATCGCCAGACAGGTGGCGTAGCGCGCGATATCGAGCGCGGAAGCCGCGGCATCTCGCTCCTTTTAAACTTTCTTCTGTTTAACATCATACCCACCTTGGTAGAAATCGCCCTGGTAACGGGTATCTTGATCGCTAAGTTCAGCCCCTGGTTTGCGGTCACTACTTTTCTTACGCTAGCCCTCTACATCGGATTCACGCTGTTTGTGACCGAATGGCGGACGGTCTTCCGCCGATTCATGAATAACATGGACTCGCGGGCTAACAGTCAGGCGGTAGATAGTCTCCTAAACTATGAGACCGTGAAATTCTTTGCAAACGAAGACTACGAAGCGAACCGCTACGACCAACACCTCCAGAAATGGGAAGAAGCGGCGGTCCGCAACCAAGTGTCGCTGGCATTTCTCAACATCGGTCAAGCGACCATCATCGCGCTCGGTGCAACCGGCCTCATGATTCTCGCTGCCCGCGGGGTCGCAAACCACAGCATGAGCCTAGGCGACCTCGTGCTTGTGAATGCCTTTCTGATACAGCTTTACATGCCCCTACACTTTCTCGGATTTGTCTATCGTGAGATCAAGCACTCCTTGGCCGACATGGAGAACATGTTTGATCTCCTAAAGGCCCCACTTGCCATTGTGGACGAAGCCAACGCGCCCCCGCTCGCGATTTCTCGGGGCGAGGTTCGCTTTACGCACCTCAGTTTTTCCTACGGCGGCCGGCCACTTCTACAAGACATCGACTTCACCGTAGCGCCGCAGTCGACCACCGCCGTGGTCGGGCCAAGTGGCTCCGGGAAATCGACGCTTGTCCGCCTTTTGGTGCGGCTTTACGACCCCGAGGCCGGGGCCATTGTCATAGACGACCAGGACATTCGCCGGGTGACCCAAAACAGTCTTCGCCACGCGATCGGCGTCGTACCCCAGGACCCTGTTCTCTTTAACGACAGCCTCTACGTCAACATCGCCTACGGCCGCCCCGAAGCGACCCGGCAAGAGATCGAAGAGGCGGTGGAACTCGCGCACCTCGATCGTTTCATCGCGTCTTTGCCAAAGGGCTACGACACCCTGGTAGGTGAGCGCGGGCTCAAGCTCTCGGGAGGCGAGAAGCAGCGGGTCGCAATCGCAAGAACGCTCTTAAAGCAACCTAAGATCCTGCTCTTCGACGAGGCGACTTCGGCTCTTGATGCCGCCTCGGAGCGTATCGTCCAAGAGGGCTTGGCGCTGCTCGCGAATCACCGCACCACGCTTGTCATTGCCCATAGGCTATCCACCATCCAACACGCCGATCAAATCTTGGTCATGCGTGATGGCCGC
The DNA here is from genome assembly GCA_021785035.1 of Pseudomonadota bacterium. GTDB lineage: Bacteria > Pseudomonadota > Gammaproteobacteria > Acidiferrobacterales > Acidiferrobacteraceae > Acidiferrobacter. Next base: position 90,390 of record JAJYGP010000063.1, on the reverse strand, counting down.
ATAGTCGAACGGGGGCGACACCGAGAACTTATCGCTCGCCAGGGTCTCTATGCTGAGCTCTGGGCGCTCCAACAAGAAACGAGGCCTCTGTCGTTCGCCGCCGAGGCCCGAGGATATCCCCCCATTGACCCTGCGTCCGCTAGGATTTTAGGCCCCACAGACGCCTAAAAGTCCCGCACCCCCAGTCTTGCCGACCGAGTCTAAGGGTTCGGTTCCACACGACCCCCGACAAAGCCGGCGCCAAGAGATCCTTCAAAAAGCTCCCGCCGCGAACCGGAGGGCAAGCTCCCAGATTTCTCCACGATCAACGAGACCCACACCGGCCACGCTGCTGGCTCCGGATCATAGGCCCTGAGCCAGCGCTGTCCCGGCCAAAAAAACCGCCAGCGAAAGAAGGCCTATAGCGCGCCCTACATAGCGCGACGGGCCGGGGTCTGAGGCTGTCTGAGAACGCGGCCCGAGAACCACGTCATGCCATAGAGTCAGACCGAGAACTCCAAGTACCAGTATTAATTTGATGCCAAGCGTCACGCCAAAGGCGCTTCGCCAGAAGGCGGAGCGCCCGAGTTGATGCAAGTCCACCCCTTGAACAAGCAAAAGCAAGGGGCCAGTCAGCACGAGAGTGGCGAGCGCGATCCAGGCTGTCGGTCGGAACGCTCTTCCCAGGAGGGCCGGGATATCGGCCCCCGGGGCCGCACGAGCGGCCGGTACGACCGCTAATATAAAAAAGAGCAGACCGCCCATCCAGGTTGCGGCGGCCACGAGATGGATAGCGAGCAAGGCGAGAAAGATCGCTTCCCTTAGAGCCATTTTTGCAGAGCGTCACGAAGAACGATGGCGTTATTGTGCTGTACGTCGGACGCGGCATAAACCAGAACAACGTCGCCCTGACGTACCCAAGCGGCGAGATCTTCCATGAGATCGCCTTTCTCACGCAGCTCGTCTCGATATCGGCGCCGAAACTCGCTAAACCGCTCGGGGTGGTGCCTAAACCAGCGTCTTCGCCCCGTCGACGGTGCAAGGTCCTTGTACCAAGCTGCCAATCCCGCCTCGGCGTGGCTCAGGCCGCACGGCCACACTCTGTCTACCAGCAGCCGAGCCCCCACGTCGGGAGCCGATGGCTCATACACCCGCCGAATCCTGATCATGGGGACCTTAAGCCGCCTCGCTGACCATTTTCAAGGCATCCCCGAGCGACTGGACGCCAACTGCGGTCAGCTTACCGTCCACCACAATCGCTGGCACTGTGCGAATGCGCAGGCCAGCGACGAGAGCACGCCCGGCAGGATCGGCAATATCGAGAACCGCATAATCGAGAGCGCGGCGTCGCGCCACCTCGGCCCAGACCGCCTCCGCCTGCGGACACACAGGACACCACTTCGATACTAGTAGTCGGACTTCCATATTTTCCCTCCTCGTTTCCGAGATAACTCCAAGGTACGGCGCAAGGCACAATGGGCTCCTTGACCATGGTCAAGGATAACGTCGACCCCTTGGGGACAATAGCGTTAAACGGGCCTTCGCCGGGAGGGGCACCAGATGAGCACAACACGCACCCTTTTGGAGGGTTTTACCGAGCATCATCGGGTTCTCGATGAGGCATTCAGCGCCGCCCGTCAGGCAGTCGATAAGGCTGATTGGGAGACGGCACCGGGGGCCTTTCATAGGTTTTGGAATGCCATAGAGATCCATATGACAACGGAAGAGGACAGTCTTTTCCCGGTCTATGAGGCTCGCTATGGCCAGGAAAACCCGACTACCGGGATCTTACGCAAGGGCCACCGCGACCTGCGGGGGTTTTTTGAAGAGATCGGCGAAACCATTGCCGACCATGATTCTGCCGAGGCCTCCGCCCTTATGGGTACGGTGGCCCAGATCCTCATTCATCACGACGAAAAGGAGGAAACCGAGTTCTACCCCATGGTCACCCCTCTCATCCTCCATCCCGAAGACGTCCTCTCGCGCCTTGCCGGACCCCCCGGCGGCTCGCCATAGCCGCCCCTAATTGCGCGACCTCCTCCGGCGCGAGCAGAATACGCGCGACAGGTAGCACCTCGACATTCTCAGCCGCCACGTGAGCGCGCATGAGGCTCACGTAGGGCTCAGCCGTGAGTCTAAGATCTCTGGCCACCAAGGCCTCGTGGAGGGGCGCGTAGGCCGCCTCCAGGGTACGGTGCTCAGCCATGAGTCTCACAAGAAGCGACGACAGGGCCTCATCAGCATGAAGTTTGAGCAGCGGCACGAGATCCCGTTCCTCATCCTCATGGTGCCAACGGCCGGCCTCCGCAAAATATTGAATCACCCGCCCGGACGCGATGCATGCCTCGGCGTCGAATCCGCAGACCCGCACATGGTTCTCAAGGCGAACGAGGGTCGCGCAGTGCGCCATAATGCGGTCATGACAGGCCGCGAGCAAACCTAAGGGGTCATCAAAGCCCGGGCTGGCCCCAGGCGTCCCCCGCTCCCTTATCTGCACCCCGCCTCCTGTAACTTGTGACTCCGCCGACCGTCGTCTGAATCGGCACCCAAACAGACGACCCGACTTTTCCCATTTACGGCTCGGCGCAGCGCATGCACTGCACATCATAGCGGTCCAACCACACCCGCAGTGCCGCCATGGCTGCTGCCCCGGTGGCAAGGCCGTCGAAGGCCGTGGCCGGCTCGAGCGGCCGCACCTTGGCAAGCCAGGCGTCGGTATAAGGCCCGATGTTGACAAGGTGGGGCATCGCCAACACCGAGTCGTTGACCGCCTCGACGATGCCTTCGAAGGGGCAAGGCACGCCACCCGCCCACTTCCCGCTTTCCAATGTGGCAACGTGACGACCCTTATTCAAGCGAGTGCCGACCTTTTTGATGCGAATCTTTTGGACTCGCCCAGCCATGGTCTGGGCCGCATCGGTGACACCAAGAACGACAAGGCCGTCCTCGTCCCGCCGGGCCCACACGTAATCAAGGTCGTAAAAGAGGTCCTCCGGTAACTCGCATCCACGGTATTCGGTCATAAGGGGCTCCTTAAAAATGAGTCTACCCTTGCCTAAAAATGATCGGCCTTGACGCCCGTCAAGTCCCGACAGCGGCGCGCCACCTTTCAAGGCCGGGGCGATCCACGATATGAATATCGTTACCAGAGACCGTAATCAAACCCAAATCCCGAAGGGTCGCCAAGACCCGCGAAAAGGTCTCGGCCTTCACGCCAAGGCGTGAGGCAATGACGTTTTTATGGACAATCATATGGACGTCCGCCGACTGGGCATCGGGCGGTGACTGCTCCAGAAGATACGCTGCCACCCTCTGCCCAGCTGTCTCCAAGGTGAGGGACTGCACATCGTTAATCAGTTGGTGTAGACGCATGCTGATGCCCGCCAACATGCGCAAGGCCATCCCCCCGTTGGCCTTGAGAGTACGGGTAAAATCACTGATCGGAATCTCGACGAGTCGAGTCTCGGAGAGCGCAGCGGCATAAACCGGATAACGACCCCCCAAGAACATGACGGCCTCGCCGAAGGTCGAACCGGCCATGAGGATCTCAATCACCTTCTCGTCGCCGCGCGCCGACAAGCGGTAAAGACGGACCGCGCCCATGGCAATAAAATAGAAGGCCTCGGCCTTATCCCCTTCGGCGAAGATGACTTCGTGTGCCTTGATTTGCCGAGTCCGGGCGTGGCTCAGCAGCCCGTCCAGCTCTTCTGTGAATAAGCCGGAAAAGAGCGGCGCCTTATGAATGGCCTCCCTATCCTCATGCATCGCAAATCCTTCCGCCCCTGTACAATAAAGAGGTATCCCAAACCCTACACGCCCAGGACCGCGCCGTGCAACTTCTTCAGCCCGCAGACAATAGCGGCATCCTCCCGATCGCCTACTTCCACGCGCTCGCGCGCCTAGGGGAGGAAGGCCTTATCTTGATAGAGCCTGCGCACCCCTTCGTGAGCCTCGGATTTTTCGATGATGCGCCCACCACCGTGAATCGCGATTATTGCGAAAAGCAGGGTATCCCCATCATGCGTCGGGAAACCGGAGGCGGCATGGTCCTTCTCGGACCGGGTCAGGTATTTTACACGCTGGTCATAAAGCGGCCCCACGTCTTCATTCCAAACCGCGTGGACGAAGCCTACGCCCATCTCTCGCAGGCGCCGATCCGCGTCTATCGCGACCTGGGGATCAGAGCGACGCTTCGCCCTATAAACGATATCGTCACCGACGAGGGGCGCAAAATCGCCGGCCAAGGGGCCGGCGACATCAGCGGCTACTTTTGTTTCGTGGGCAGTATACTCATAGACTTCGACATCGAACTCATGCACAGGATCGTGCAACTACCAAACGAGGATTTGCGTGCGCCGCTCAAGTCAGCGCTGACCGACCACCTGACCTCGATCACGCGGGAAACTGGAACGCGTCCCTCCGTCGACGCCGTAAAACGCGGCCTCGCGCAAGCCTTTGCCCCTCTTGTCGGGGGCTTAACCGAGGCGAGTACCTCGCAGCGACTTCTGGCCAAGGCCCGAGAGGTCGCGGCCGAGCTCAGTGCCCCAGAGACGGTAATATCCGACGAAACGAAGCCCGCCGCGCTCTTTAAGGTTCGTGAGGGCCTTTATCTTTGCCAGCGCGCACTCAAGGGTCCGGGTGGGTCCATCTTGGTCTCGGCGACCATTCGCGAGGGGCATATAAGCGCCATAAATCTTTCAGGTCCCGGGGTCTCGGCAGGCGTGCCGACCTTTGAGCGCCTGGTCGGACTCGCATTCCAAGCCTCGACCCTACGCACTTATCTTCCCGATATCACAGCCATTGGCCTCACTAAAGACCAATTCATAAACGCTTTATTTGCCCAGCGTTCCTAACCGACGAAACGCCGGGCGTTACGAAACAACTCAAACCACGGACCATACTCTCCCCATGAGCGCGGGTGCCAGGAATTCGTAACCGTGCGCACCACGCGTTCCGGATGGGGCATGAGCGCAGTAAAGCGGCCATCGGGCGTCGTAAGGCCCGTGATGCCGCTGGTCGATCCGTTGGGGTTGCGCGGATAGATTTCCGTGGGCCGACCGTAATGATCCACATATTGCAAGGCGATAAGCCCGGACTGCGCCAATAACGTCTGGGCGGCAGTATCAAGAATGACTCGGCCTTCGCCGTGAGCCACCGGAACCGGCAGGCGGGACCCCGCCATGCCAGCGAACAAAATCGATGGGCTCGGAGCCACCTCCACCAACACCGTCCGTGATTCGAACTGTTCAGAACGATTGCGTCCGAAAAGCGGCCATAACTCCGCGCCGGGAATCAAGGAACGTAGGTGCGACATCATCTGACAACCATTACAGACGCCGAGAGCAAAGGTCTCGGGGCGCGCGAAAAACTCAGCAAACTGAGTACTCAAGGATTCGTTAAAGAGAATCGACTTGGCCCATCCGCCTCCGGCACCCAACACGTCCCCAAAGGAAAACCCACCGCAAGCCGCAAATCCGGAAAAGCTGGACAGCGCCTCGCGGCCGGCCAATAAATCGCTCATGGTGACATCGATCGCCTCAAAGCCTGCGGCCATAAAGGCCGCGGCCATTTCGCGATGCCCGTTGACGCCCTGCTCGCGCAGAATCGCAATGCGCGGCTTACTCAGCATCAGGTGCGGCGCAAGGGCTTTATCGAGAGTAAAAGTCAGGTGCGCGTTCAGACCTGGGTCGTTCTTGTCGGAAAGGGCATCATAGGCCTCGGCTGCACTTCGCGGCTCGTCGCGCAGCACCTGCATCTGGAACGAGGTTTCCGCCCACAATCGTTCGTAGGCCATGAGGTCCCCCTCTAGGAAGACCCGACCGCAATAGCGTACGACAATCTCCCGTCCCGGACGAACCGTTCCTATCAATTTGGTGTAACGTAACAGCCCTTTTTGCTTCAAAGCCCCGAGGATACCTTCGCGCTGGACGCGCGGGACCTGTAATACGGCTCCGAGTTCTTCGCTAAAAAGCGCCGCCATCGGATCAAGGCCCAAACTCGTCAGGTCTATGTCAAGGCCGCATTTGCTAGCAAACGCCATCTCACACAAGGTCACGAACAAGCCGCCGTCCGAGCGGTCGTGGTAACTCAGCAGTAAGCCCAACTCGTTCAAGGCCTGGACGACCCCGAAAAATAACTTGAGGACGCGCGGGTCATCGAGGTCCGGGGGACGCCCGCCTTCAAGACCATACACCTGGGCCAAGGCAGAGCCGCCCAGACGATCCTTGCCATGACCGAAGTCGACCAAAAGAAGGTCAGTATCGCCCTCCAGTGCGCACTGGGGGGTCAGGGTCTTGCGTACATCCGCGACCGGGGCAAAGGCCGTCACGACCAGAGATACCGGGGCCTGGACCTCGCGCTTCTCCGTGCCGACCGTCCACTGGGCACGCATAGACAGGGAGTCCTTTCCGACTGGGATGGCGATGCCAAGGGCCGGGCATAACTGCAAGCCGACCGCTTCGACAGCCCGAAAGAGCGCGGCATCTTCGCCCTCGGTCGCGGCACTTGCCATCCAGTTTGCGGACAACTTCACGTCCGGCAAGCGGCGCACCCGGGCGGCGGCCAGATTGGTCAAGGCCTCGCCTATGGCCATACGCGCCGAGGCCGCGGCATCAATGACTGCAATAGGTGAACGCTCGCCAATCGCCAGAGCCTCGCCTGTCGTGTCCTGGTAACCGGTGACCGTCACTCCCACATCGGCGACCGGTACCTGCCATGGCCCCACGCTCTGGTCCCGGCAAACGAGACCAGAGACGCTGCGATCGCCGATCGTGATCAAAAACTCCTTACTAGCGACGCCCGGCAAGGTCAAAACCCGCCGCACCACATCATGAATATCGAGCGACCGAGTAGAAAGCGCGCGCGACGCGCGGCGGATGGTACGGGCCTCGCGCTTCATCTGTGGAGGATCGCCCAGAAATACGGACAAAGGTAAATCGATAGGCGCATCCTCACCCTCGGCTGCGAAAAGCGCGTCCCTCACCCGCAGTTGTGGCTCTGCGATAACGTGGCCCACCACCGCAACCGGGCAGCGCTCCCGCTCACATAAACCGAGGAAAAGTGGCAACGCGTCTTGGCGCACACCCAGCACATAGCGCTCCTGAGCCTCATTGCACCAGATCTGCATCGGAGACATTTGGGTCTGGCCGTTAGGGATCGCACGCAAATCGATATCACCGCCCCGCCCCGCCCCGTGCACCAACTCTGGTAAGGCGTTTGAAAGACCGCCTGCGCCAACATCATGGATCGAGAGAATTGGCGTCTCGGAGCCAAGCGCTATACATGCCTCGATGACCTCTTGTGCGCGCCGTTGCATTTCGGCATTGCCGCGCTGAACCGACGCAAAATCGAGCTCCTCCTCGCCGCTTCCGCTCCCCACACTGGACGCCGCGCCGCCGCCAAGACCTATCAAAAGCGCGGCCCCCCCCAACACCACAAGCGGGGTCCCAGGTGGCAGGGTCTCCTTCTCGATATGCGCCGGGCGGACATTCCCCATACCCCCAGCAAGCATGATCGGTTTGCGGTAACCGTAGACCACCTCGCCCACATCCAACTCGAAGGATCGGAAATAGCCCGCTATGACGGGCCGACCAAACTCATTATTGAAGGCAGCAGCCCCGACCGGCGCTTCCAACATGATATCAAGCGCGCGCGCTAAACGCGGCGGGGCGCCGCGCTCGACCTCCCAGGGCCGTGGGGCCTGAGGGAGTCGCAGATCAGCTACGGAAAACCCGGCAAGCCCCGCCTTCGGGCGCCCCCCCCGCCCAGTGGCTCCTTCATCGCGAATCTCACCCCCCGCTCCGGTTGCCGCACCCGGATACGGCGAGATGGCGGTCGGGTGATTATGGGTCTCCACTTTCGCCAGGATATGAACCGGTTCCTCGAGAACCGTATAGCGGCGGCTTGCCGGATCGACAAATAGGCGAGTACCGGACGCCGCCCCCTCTATGACTGCAGCATTGTCCACGTAGGCACTGAGCAGACCATCAGGACTCGCCTTCGCGGTTTCGCGAATCATCGCAAAAAGCGAGTACTCGCAAGCCTTGCCATCGAGAACAAACTGGGCATTGAATATCTTATGACGGCAATGCTCGGAATTCGCTTGGGCAAACATCATGAGCTCGGCATCAGTGGGGTTGCGACCCAGGCCGGTAAACGTCGTGACCAGATAGCGCCGCTCGGCCTCGGAAAGAGCCAAACCCAGCTCTTTGTCGGCGCACTCCAAAGCCGAAAGTCCGGCGCCCAAAAGATCGATGGTTGAACCGCGCGCGGGGGTTGCAGGGGTCCATAGGGCGCTCCCATCCTGCGGGTTCGCCAAAAAACTTTCCGTCATCCGATCATGAAGGAGAGGCTTGAGCCGATCGCGCTCGTCGGCGGTTAAGCTCCGCTCCGCCTGGACAGACCACAGCACCCCGCGCTCGAGGCGCAAAAGCTTGGCAAGCCCGCAACGTTGCGCAATATCGGTAGCCTTACTTGACCACTCGGAAATCGTACCCAGCCTTGGCACCACCAGAAACTCGTCGCAGAGGGCGCTGGGCACAATAGCAGGACTGCCGTACTCAAGCAGCGCCGCCAACATCCGCCCTTCCGGGTCCGACAAGGGCTCACGTAGCCAGGCAAAATGCCGATACTGGCCAAAAACCGCCACAATCGGCGCCACGGCCACGAGCTGGCGAATCATACGCTCCGCCCGGAAAGCGGCTAGGGCATTCGGCCCGGCGATATTGAGGGTCACATCCACGACATAGACATCCGGCTCAGAGGCCCCCGCGGTTCGGCTTGCAAGCGACACTCACAAGACGGCCCGATAGGGGCCGGTCAGGTCAGGAAGCAGGCGCCGCCAGAAGCGGCGCCACATTCCCGTTAGTGTCTCCACCGCTTCCATTCGACTGGGTAGTGCTCAGGGGAGGGCGGCTCAATCCCGAAGGAACCGGCGGTTCGGACGCGGACGGTGAAGTAGTCACAGCCGGGCCGAACGTGCCCGAAGGCGGTTTCGCCTCGCGCCGCATACCCGGCGCCGGGCTCGTCACCGTGTGCGGCAGGGAAAGCGCGGCCGCGGGATAACGACTATGGTTGGGCGGCGCCGATAGACCAGTGGGAACCTGGAGAGGCGGCAGCGGAGGCGGCACCACATAAGAGGGGGCCTGACAGCCCGCATTCGGCGACGCACAGCCCCCCAAAGTCAGACTCGCCGCCAGTACTGCGGCCCCTAAATACCGATATCTCATGCCTCTACCCCCGCCTGGCGCAATGCCGCTTGTACGGCCGCTACTTTGGTTAATGACAGCGGCGTTAAAGGCAACCGCAGCTCGGGCCCGATCAGCCCCATGGCATGCAGCGCCCACTTCACCGGGATCGGATTGGATTCCACGAACAAGGCCCGGTGGAGACCCGCCAATGTCTCATCGAGTCGGCGCGCGAGTTCAGCGTCGCCTGCGAAGATGGCCTCCCATACCGCACTCATGGTCTTCGGCGCCACGTTGGCGGTCACCGAGATCACGCCAGCCGCCCCTAGGAGCCCCAGCGCGACCCCGGTCGCATCGTCGCCTCCATATAAAAGAAACTCAGGAGGGCAAAGGCGGCGCATCGCACGAGCTCGCTCGAGATCGCCGGTCGCATCTTTTATCCCGATAATACCGGGGACCTCGGCCAGCCTCGCCACCGTTTCCGGCAACAGATCACAGGCCGTGCGGCTCGGCACGTTGTAAAGGATAATAGGCACGTCAGCAGCTCCGGCGATCGCCGCAAAGTGCTGAAAGAGTCCTTCCTGAGTGGGCTTATTGTAATACGGAGTGACAACAAGACAGGCATCGGCCCGCGCTGCGGCCGCTGCTTGCGTCAGCGCAATGGCCTCGGCCGTCGCATTGGCTCCCGTGCCGGCGATCACCGGGATCCGCCCCGCGACATACCGCACGATGTGCGCGACGACCGCGATATGCTCATCGACATCCAGAGTCGAGGCCTCGCCTGTCGTGCCTGTTGCGACAACCCCATGGGTGCCGTTGCGTATATGAAAATCAAGCAGGCTATCGAGGGCAGAAAAATCGATAGCGCCGTCCTGACGCATGGGGGTGACGATGGCGACCAGACTACCGCGAAACATAACCGGCCCCGTGATAAAACCGCGATACTACTTGCCCCCTAGCCCACAAGCAAGGAAAACAGGTCGCCACCGCCTCTCGCACTCCTTGGGTCCATTGTGGCAAAATAAGGCCTTCTTGGGCGGTGTTCTCACCGCCTCCCGCTCGGAGAGCCTTGATGACCGAAACACCCAGCGTTCGCGAAATCCGCATCAATCCGATTATACCAACGGAATCCGTCCTGGTCGCCACCGCGAGGAATATGCGGCCCAAGAAGGCCGAGCAACCGGTGGCAAGGGACCGTCGGCCCCATGTCGGGACCTGCCCGTTCTGTTACGGCAACGAACATATGACCCCTCCGGCCATCGCCACCTACCCGGAACAAGAACAGTGGCACATTCGGATCGTCGAGAACCTCTACCCCGTGCTGGGTGATGACCATCGTTACCGGAACCTCAATCTCGGGCTACAACAGACTATCGACGGCTACGGTCGGCACGAGGTCATTATCGACCATAGCCAGCACGGTATAGCCGTTCACGAGATGAGCAACGAGCATCTCGTGGAACTTTTTTCCGCCTATCGCATCCGCATGGAGCAGCTCTACCAGTCCAACGAGCAACTTCGCTACGTTTTGGTCTTCAAGAACTTCGGTCCGGCCGCCGGTGCCAGTATTCCGCACACCCATAGCCAAATCATTGGTATGCCGGTCGTTCCTCATAATGTCCGGGCCGAAGTCGACCACAGCCGCCTGTACTACACCAAAAATCACCATTGCATATTTTGTTCGCTGATCGATGAGGCACTGACCTTCGAGGCGACGATCTATGACCGGGATTCTGGGGCCATACAACGCCGTATCAGCGTAGGGCAGTACGTGGTAGAACGGGGCGAACGGTTTATCGCCATCAAACCCTTTGCCAGCCGCTACGAGTGGGAAGTACATATCTTGCCGCTCACCCACGATGCCGAGTTTCTGCGGGTCACGCCAGCCGACCTTGCCGACTTGGCCCAGGTACTGCGCCGCACGATGGCGCGCCTTGAAGCCGTAATAGAGGGCGCGCAGTACAATTATTTCCTACATTCTCTGCCACATAGCCCTGACAGCCGGGGTTGCGAGGCGAGCTACCATTGGCATCTGGAGATTTGCCCTCGAACCTCGATTCCCTCGGGCTTCGAGCTCGGATCGGGACTCTTCGTGAACACCATAAGCCCCGAAGAGGCCGCGCTGAAACTCCGTTCGGTCGATCTCGACCAGCACCCAGCCCCTGGGAAGGCCGCACAATCGGCCTAAGCCCTAGCTGGCCAGGACGCGTTGCACGATGGTCCTCAGGTCTTCGTTCTTGTAGGGTTTTGCGACCGCTTCACAAAACCCGTACTGCTTGTAATTGGCCATGATGGGATCGTTCGAGTAGCCGCTCGACACGATCACCTTGGCCTCGGGATCGAGATCGAGGAGCTTCTTGATAGTTTCCCGCCCGCCCATGCCGCCGGGAATAACCAGATCCATGACCACCAGATGGTAAGGACGATCCTCTTCGGCCGCAGACCGGTACGCGGCGAGCGCTTCCGCGCCGTCCCTCGCGTACCCGACCTCGTAGCCAAAGTGGGTAAAGAGCCGCCCCAAGACATCGCGGATAAAACTTTCATCGTCCATGATGAGTATCCGGCGGCCGTGGCCTCCTTTCGTAGCCGCCTTTAACACACCGACAGGCTCCATAGCCTTCTCGGAAAGCGGGAGATAGATCCGAAACTGCGTCCCTTGCCCGAGCTTTGATTCGACGGTAATGAAGCCCTGGTGCTTACGCACGATGGAATAGCTGGTGGCGAGACCCAGGCCACTCCCTTTTTGCTTGGTCGTAAAATAGGGATCGAAGATCTTGTCTATGTTCGCTTCACTTATGCCAACCCCTTCGTCGGCGCAGACGATTTCCGCGTACCGCCCCGCCGGCAGGGATCGCCCGCCGACCATGGCTCCGGTCACTTCCTGGACCGTAACCCGAATCCGCCCCCCGGTCGGCATGGCCTGTTGAGCATTCAAAGCGAGATTATGAATCACCTGGCGGATCTGACCCTCGTCCGCCTCGACGATGACCGGCCCGAGGACGGTGACCTCACAGAGGACGGGCGATCCGCGACAGGCGAATTCCGCCGAGTCACGCACCACCGAACCAATTTCCATCGGCCTCTTGACCGGCGCGCCCCCTTTGGAGAAGGTCAGCAATTGCTGCGTCAGGTCTTTGGCCCACAAAGCCGCTCGCTCGGCCTCCTCTAGGCGATCGAATATCTGTTCACCCACCCCAGTATGGAGCTTGGCTAGCGAAATATTCCCCATGATGGCGGTCAAGATATTATTGAAATCATGGGCGATAGCGCCCGCCAAGAGCCCCACGGATTCGAGCTTACTCGCCTTCTGCCGTTCCTCTTCGAGCCGCTGGATATCGGTAACGTCACGGAACACCACCACCGTTCCCTGCACCTGGCCGTCACCATCACGAATAGGCGTGATGCCGTCGGCAATGTCACACTCGGTCCCGTCGCGGGCGACGAGCACGGCCCGGCGCAACGGTGCTGAGAGTCCTAGACCCTGGTCCCCAGCATCGGTCGCCGGGAAAAAACCTTCGCGGACCACGAACACCTCTTCGAGCGGGCGCCCCAGGGCCTCATTCTGCGACCAGCCCGTAAGCTTCTCGGCGACCCTATTGATAAGCACTATGGATCCCGCGATATTGGTGGTGATGACCCCATCACAGATCGACCGCAGCGTAACCGCGAGTTGTTCTTTTTCGGCCGCGAGGGCCTCAACGGTGCGCCTTTGGTCATCGATGTCGGTGGCCGTCCCGAGCCACGACCGGACGCGGCCACGAATATCCTGTTCGGCCTGTATGTGAATCAAATGCCAGCGGTAAGACTGATCTCGCGCCCGCCTAAGACGGATCTCGACTACAAGTTCATCGCCCGCACGCAACAGGGCCCGCCACTCCGCGGTATTGTCCTTGAGGTCGTCTGGGTGGACGACCTCTTCCAACTGCAGCTCGGCGGCTCGGGATATGTCTATGCCAAAATACGTAAGCGCCCGCTGATTTGCGTACTCCAGACGCAAATCGCTGCTTGCAGTCCACACCAGCTGCGGAACCAAATCAGCCAGATTCCGGTAGCGCCGCTCGCCGCGACGCTGGACCTCGGCCACCTGGCGAGCCCGTTCCCGACGCTCGCTTTCCTGTAAAAGCCGGGCTTGCGCCTTAATCTGGCGCGTTTTCTGAAAAAGATCGACAAAAACGATGACTTTGGAGCGCAGGATATCCACATCAAACGGCTTAAAGAGGTAGTCAACGGCGCCGAGTGTGTACCCTTTGTAGACGTACTGCTCCTCTTTATTGATGGCGGTGATAAAAATAATCGGTATCGACCGTGACTTGCGCCGCTTTCGGATAAGCCCAGCGGTCTCGAATCCGTCCAATCCCGGCATCTGGACGTCCAATAAGATAACGGCAAACTCGCCGCGCAGAACCTCCTTTAGTGCCTCTTCTCCGGATTGCGCCTTCACCACCTCATAGCCGGGATTGTCGAGAATCTCACAAAGCGCAAGAAGATTCTCCTGTCGGTCGTCGACCACGAGGATCCTGACTTTCTCCTCCTCATCCATTCCTGTCTCCTAGGACACAATCGATCCCGCGCCACTCATGAGCCACCTTTTGATCATCTTTAAAAGGGCGACGGTGTCCACAGGCTTTGTGATGTAGTCGGACAAACCCGCCTCCAACGACTTCTCTCGGTCCCCCTTCATGGCCTTTGCGGTAAGTGCGATAATAGGCAATTGCTTGTATCTTTCGAGCTTGCGGATCACCTGTGTCGTTTCGTAGCCATCCATGTTTGGCATCATGATGTCCATAAGTACCGCATCGATGTCGTCATTTGCCTCTAATATCTCGATGGCGTCCACTCCGCTTTCCGCGAACAGCACGTTGAGCTTGTGGTTCTCAAGGACGCTGGATATCGCAAAAATGTTGCGGACATCGTCGTCTACGACAAGAATCTTTTCCCCTGAAAAGGCGATAACCTGCTCGCCGCCGTCCTCCGCCTCTCCCTCGATGGCGTCCCCAAAGGGGCCCACCTCCGCCTCCACGGGTCCGATATCCACATCGACTCCAACGTACGTCTGTGGCATATAGAGCGTGAACTCACTCCCCTCGCCAACCGTGCTCTGAAGTTGGATCTCGCCGCCTAAAAGCCGCGATATTTCGCGACTGATCGTAAGTCCAAGCCCGGTGCCGCCGTATTTACGGCTCGTTGTGGCGTCAACCTGTTGAAAGGCCTCGAATATCAATTTCTGTTTATTGTCCGCTATTCCGATGCCGGTATCGCGGACCGTAAAAGCGACGATAGTCGTAGCCTCGCGCAGCGACTCGGTCTGAAACACTGAGCGCGTGCCGGTGTAGCGCCGAGCCCTGAGGGTAATGGCGCCGCTATCGGTGAACTTAAACGCGTTGGATAAAAGGTTCTTAAGGACTTGCTGCAGCCGCTGGCCATCGGTATAAATCGCGGGGGGCACATCGTCTGCAAGGTCGATGGAGAACTCGATATCCTTTTGCTGCGAAATCGCCCGGAAATCTCGCACCACATAGTCCACAAGCTCGGACACCTTAGTGTCGCTTGCCACGATACCCATCTTACCCGCTTCAACCTTCGAGAGATCAAGTATCTCATTGATGAGGTTGAGCAAGTCGCGGCCGGACGCATGTATGGTGTTGGCAAACTGAATCTGTTTGGAATTTAAATTCATGTCGCGATTTTCTGCCAAGAGTTTCGCCATGATGAGCAAACTATTGAGCGGCGTCCGTAATTCATGGGACATATTGGCTAAAAATTCGGACTTGTACTTCGAGATCATGGCCAACTGCTCGGCCTTCTCCTCAAGCGACAGGCTTGCCATCTCGACTTCCTGGTTCTTGATCTCGAGAAGCGTTGCCTTTTCTTCGAGTTCCTTGGCCTGCGCCTCTAGCTCACTGTTCGAGTTTTGAAGCTCCTGAAGGAGTTCTTCTGTACGCATCGAGGCGCCGATAATATTAAGGACCACGCCAACACTCACCATCAGCTGATCGAGAAATACCCGGTGGATCGAGTTAAACGACTGAAACGAAGCCAGCTCGATCACCGCGAGGACATCCCCTTCGAAAAGGACTGGCAACACCAGAATATTGGCCGGCGCCGCGTACCCAAGGCCCGAGGTAATCCGGATGTAGTCGTCGGGAACGGCGGTCAATATGATGGGCTTTTTCTCCAGCGCGCATTGGCCGACGACACCTTCGCCGAACTCGAAGGTCGTCGGCACCATCAGGCTTTTGTTGTAGGCGTAAGAGGCGATGAGATCCAGCCTATTATCCTCTATGTTCACGGTATAGAACGCGCCGTGCTGAGCCGACACAAGCGGCGTCAGCTCACTCATGATGAGGCGCGAGACCGCGGACAGATTCTTTTGGCCCTGCATCATGGCCGAGAATCGAGCAAGATTGGTCTTTAGCCAGTCTTGCTCCATGTTTTTCTCGGTAGTCTCCTTCAGGTTCTTGATCATCTGGTTGATGTTGTCCTTAAGTGCCAACACCTCCCCCTCTGCCTCAACCGTAATGGAGCGCGTCAGATCGCCTTTTGTCACCGCCGTCGATACCTCAGCGATAGCGCGCACCTGGGCCGTCAGATTTCCAGCCAATTGGTTCACGTTTTCGGTCAGATCCTTCCAGGTGCCAGCCACCCCAGGCACCTTGGCCTGACCGCCCAACTTACCCTCGATACCGACCTCTTTCGCGACCCGCGTCACCTCAGCCGCGAACGACCGCAATTGGTCGACCATGGTGTTGATGGTGTCTTTCAGCTCAAGAATTTCGCCACGGGCGTCGACCGTGATCTTTTGCGACAAATCGCCGTTCGCCACTGCCGTCGAGACCTCGGCGATATTACGCACCTGCGAGGTCAGGTTGCCGGCCAAGCCGTTCACATTGTCGGTCAAGTCCTTCCAAGTACCGGAGACCCCGGGTACCCGGGCCTGGCCACCCAGCTTGCCGTCGATACCCACCTCTTTCGCGACCCGCGTCACCTCAGCCGCGAACGACCGCAATTGGTCGACCATGGTGTTAATCGTGTTTTTCAACTCAAGAATTTCGCCACGGGCGTCGACCGTGATCTTTTGCGACAAATCGCCGTTCGCGACCGCGGTCGTCACAAGGGCGATGTTACGCACCTGCGAGGTCAGGTTGCCGGCCAATTGGTTCACGTTTTCAGTCAGGTCCTTCCAGGTGCCGGAGACCCCCTTCACTCGCGCCTGACCGCCCAACTTACCCTCGATACCGACCTCTTTCGCAACCCGCGTCACCTCAGCCGCGAACGACCGCAATTGGTCGACCATGGTGTTGACCGTGCGTCCCGCCCGCACGAGATCGCCCTTTACCGGTCGTCCCGCCACATCATCCGGCACAACCTGAGACAAGTCACCGCTCGCCACGGCGCGGATGACCCGGGAAATCTCGATGATCGTCTGGACGAGATCATCGATAGCCCTATTCTGGGCATCCATCATGGTGCCCCACGAACCCCGCATACCCCCAAGGGATGCCCGTTCGGCAATTCGGCCCTGCCGACCCACCAAATCCGCAACCCGCACGAACTCGTACGTCAACTGCTGATTCCGGCGCGCAAGCCTGTTAAAAATATCGGCAATTTGCTGAGAAAGGCCGGGCTCCCGCAAGCGGAGTCGGGCACTGAAATCGCCCTCGTGCAGACGCTGAAGGCCGGCGAGGAGCCGCTCCATATCGGAGGTTCTTGCCTGGGATTTGGACTCATGCCGATGCCGGGTGGCGCGTTGCGCTGGCACTCGGCCCTTAAGTTCCTTGACTGCGGTCGCCACAAAAGTTCTCCTCAATGTATCCTCCGATACCATCAAGAACGAGCCCTGGTGACGCCCTAGAAAATCCCCTAGAGCTGCAGGCGCACGAATAGTCCGCCGTGCCGTACAAACATGACGTCACAGCTCGTTCTTCGAGCGCGGTCCGACTTTTCGCGAAAGAGATTTTTAATTTGTCGCGGCACCGCTTCCTGCCCCTTGTGTATTGTACTGAACGAAGAGCGGCCAAGCAAAGCGCGTCTTCCTTACCGTTGTGGTCGACAACCTTGCTCTTGTTACAATACCCTATGGCCCACCAACAGAGAGGCGCCCATGAACACAATTGAAATCGGTCAACCGATCCCGGATTTGGCCGTTCAGGCCACTGACGACCAAAGCTTTCGACTATCCGAATTACGGGGTAAAAACCTTATATTGTACTTTTACCCCAAAGACAACACTCCCGGCTGTACGACAGAGGGGCAGGACTTTCGTGACCATTACGAGGAATTCGAGGCCCTCAACGCCGTCATCCTGGGGGTTTCGCGCGACGACCTGAAGTCCCACGAGGGCTTCAAGAACAAGCAATGCTTTCCGTTCGACTTGATCTCCGATAGTAACGGGACGCTTTGCGCGGCCTTCGATGTGATCAAAGAAAAGAACCTCTACGGGAAAAAGTCGATGGGGATAGAGCGCAGCACCTTCATTATTGACGCAAAGGGGGTCTTACGGCGCGAATACCGCAAAGTAAAGGTCGAAGGCCACATCTTGTCAGTACTAAAAGATCTGCGCGAGATCGTCGGCTAGGATGACAACCAACCGAAAGCTGTTCGTCCTTGACACCAACGTTTTGATGCATGACCCCGCGGCCGTCTATCGGTTCGAGGAACACGACGTCTACATCCCGATTATCGTCTTAGAGGAACTCGACGCCCATAAAACGGGAAGCTCCGAGGTGGCCCGCAATACACGTCAGGCCAGCCGCTTCCTTGACGAAATCCTGACCCAAGCGACCAACCTCGAGTTGGGGGCTCCGCTCCCGAGCCGCGCAGACCGGCCGGCTGGCCGGCTCTTTATCCCCCTAAAGACCTCGAACCGCCCCCTACCAGAGGCATTCGTCGCCCACACGGCGGATAACCAGCTTTTGGCGCTCACTCGGGATCTTGCCGACACCCAGACGGGCCGAAGCGTCATCCTTGTCAGTAAAGATATAAACCTACGCATCAAGGCCCGTGCCTTGGGTCTGAGGGCCGAGGATTACGCGAGTGATCGCGTTTTGGACGACGCTGATCTTTTGTACCGGGGGATCGAACCACTGCATCTTGGACCAAAAGATTCTCTCGCCGCTCACCCGTCGCCTAACGGTCTTCCCAGCTATGAGGTGTGCGGCGCCGTCACCGAGAATTGGTACCCCAACGAATTCCTGGTCGCAGACGATGGGCTCCCGACCGAAGCTATCGTGCGCGAAGTGGGTGGCAACCGCGCTCGCCTTGAGGGCATACGGGATTACGGCCCCCAAGGCAAGGCCGTGTGGGGTGTTCGCGCCCGCAATACCGAACAAAATTTCGCTCTCAACCTGTTAATGGACCCGGCGATCGACTTTGTCACCCTCCTCGGCCACGCCGGTACCGGCAAAACACTCCTCACTCTGGCGGCCGGCCTTCACCAGACCCTGGAACAAGAGCTCTACACCGAGATCATCATGACCCGGGTCACGATCCCGGTGGGCGAGGATATTGGCTTCCTTCCAGGAACCGAGGAGGAGAAAATGGGGCCGTGGATGGGCGCCCTCGAGGATAATCTCGACGTCCTAAACCAAGCCGAACTCGAAAGCCGCGCCCAATCGCAATGGGCGCGGGCGGCGGCCACCGACCTTATTCGCTCCCGGGTGCGGATCAAATCCTTGAATTTTATGCGCGGGCGGACCTTCCTGCGCAAGTTCATCATTATTGATGAAGCCCAGAATTTGACTGCGCACCAAATGAAGACCCTTATCACCCGCGCCGGGCCCGGAACCAAGGTAGTCTGTCTTGGCAACATCGCCCAAATCGACAGCCCTTACCTCACGGAAACCACCTCTGGGATAACCTACGTGATCGATCGTTTTAAGGGTTGGAAACACAGCGGACATGTGACTTTGCGACGCGGAGAGCGCTCACGGCTTGCTGACTACGCGACTGATATCCTGTGAACCGCTTCCACCAAGCGTAAGCGGCTATGAGATAAGTCTCGGGCTTCATCGCGGAGACGCTTCCGCCGCTTTACACATCAGACGGTCCCCCGCAGCCGCAGACACCGGCTAATCTCATTTCCCGCTATCACAAGAGCGCGTGCACCACATTGTCAACTCGGCCCCACGTGGAACTGCGGTGCGGACACCGGCGCTGCCAGTCCGGAAGCGCTTTCTTTTCGCCTGGTCATGTCCCCTCGTATCAGAACGGTCGTCGCCTCGGTAGATCCCAAATGAAGGTGAGCCAAGAAGACGTTGGCACGATATGCGCAACGATTGAAACATCAGGCCGTGGCCGGGCGGGTTGGCTTCCTGTGGGTCTCGAAGACGCCAGAAGCTAAGGTGCAGCAAGCTGGCGCAAAGACTTATTCCGTTTGACTGGCGCCATTTTACCATTCCCGTTTCTTTATGGCGGCCACCCCAGAGGTGCCCTACGAACGTTCCTAAGTTATCCGGGGCCCTATGTATTATATCCGGGACTCGGATGTTTATGATCGTGGGCGCTGCCTATGAAATTTTCTTAACGTCATAAAAGCTGCAACCGTCGTCATGACTAAGGCTATCGCGGTAAAAGCCGTAAGCCGCCTATGGGACTCCAGCAATACAAAGGAAAGAGAGACCAAGCCGATGTTCACGAGGGTATAGAGTACGGTGAGGGATACCCGAAAACGCGACTCATTGGCCCATCTCTCCCCCCATAGACGATACATCCGAATACCTATAGCGACACCAACAGCGACAGCCAAAATATTAATAGCCAAACCAGATTCAACCGTATGTTCTAGCACCCACGATGGCATCGTCATAACCCTCCCCTTAAGACCGCCTGTAACGGCTTACCGGTTCGCTCATATACATTTTACCCGGTTTCGAAAGTCTCACTGGGAATATCTCTCCTAAATATGCCTGCAAAACGATAGGCAGCCGCGGTGATATTTTTTTGTCCACCTACCGCTTTGCTTAAATGAACTGATAAATGGACTTAATAATGCGGCCGCAATGATCGGCTTTTTATATTCCATTCGCGTTAAGGCGTGCCGCATAGCCGGGATCGCCACAATTATACACGGTATTATTCATAACGCATGGCCCCCATGGAAAGTTTGTGCAGGTTCCGTTCGGCTCTGAATTCGACTTTGACAACAGTTGCGAAAGCACAAGTAACGCAGCGGTTATATTAATTCCATTTGCAATATTTCCCACAATGGTGGCAATACGGCCCTCCAAATTGTCCCCTACTGTATCTACTATGTATGCGATAACAAATCCGCATTCGCATCTCAATGGCATGACACGTTTCCTCGAACGCGCGCCCAATAGTCGCAGCATCGCCCGTCACTCGCGCGGGATCATCGAATGGCCAATGTTGTTTGGCAACAGCGCGCGGCAGTGCCGGGCAATGCGCATCGGCATGGCCACAGACCGTCACGACCAACTGGGCGCGGGCCACCATCGCGGCATCGACCACCTTCGACGCCTGAGCGCTAATATCGGTCCCGCGGTCGGCCAGGGCGCGCACGGCCGCCGGATTCAGTCCCTGGGCCTCGAGTCCGGCGGACTCGACCTCCATGCCGGAACCCGCGAGATGTCTCAACCAACCCTCCGCCATCTGGCTGCGACAACTGTTGCCGGTACACAAAAATAGCACGCGCATAAGCCCTGCTAGGTTTGGATATTCACAAGTTAGTTGAGCCACTGCAGGGACAGCACGAGGCTCACCAAGGTCACCAAAAGCACGGCGGGCGTTAGTGCAAGACCGACCCGCATGTAAGTTCGCCACGATATGGTCTGTCCTTTACGCGCCAAGACGTGTAGCCATAGGAGGGTAGCTAGGCTGCCAAGCGGGGTGAATTT
This sequence comes from Pseudomonadota bacterium, assembly GCA_021785035.1. Lineage (GTDB taxonomy): Bacteria > Pseudomonadota > Gammaproteobacteria > Acidiferrobacterales > Acidiferrobacteraceae > Acidiferrobacter. Next base: position 69,374 of record JAJYGP010000063.1, on the reverse strand, counting down.
TGGGCCTATATCGCACCCTATGACGTTCGCATACACCATCGCCTGCCGGGTCGTAGCCGGCACCGCCGCCATGCCGTGGATGGCCAAGGCACCCACCAGCACAGTCGGTAAATTATTCATGACGGCAGAGAGACCCGCGGTCAGAAACCCTGTGCCCAAAGTGGCGGCCCAAATGCCGTGTTCGGCGAAGGTATGCAGCAGCGAAGCCAGCATGACCGTGAGTCCGGCATTACGTAGGCCATAGACGACCAAATACATACCAAGGCTGAACACGACGATTTGCCAGGGCGCTCCGCGCAACACCTTCCCCACCGGCACTATGGCCGTCTTGCCCCCACGCCAGACGCGCGCCGCGATCAATAGCAAAACCAAGGCCGCGATCCCGGTCAGCAGCGAAACCGGCACCCGCAGCCGTCCGGCCACAAAGTAGCTCAAAAGCAATATGAGGAGCACAGGCCAGCTCAATCGAAACAACAAAGGATCCGTAACCACCGACGCGGGGTCGTTTAATTGGGCCACATCGTATGACGCAGGAATATCGCGCCGAAAATAGACCCAGAGCGCCGCAAACGTCGAGAGACCTGCCACCAGGTCGACCGGCACCATAACAAGTGCGTACTGACGAAAAGCGATGCCAAAGAAATCGGCGGACACGATATTGACAAGATTGGAGATCACAAACGGCAAAGAGGTTGTGTCGGCGACAAAGCCTGTGCCTATCACAAAGGCAAAAGCGGCGGCCGGGGGGAACCCGAGCGCCAAAAGCATGGCAAGCACGATCGGTGTAAGAATGAGAGCGGCGCCATCATTGGCAAACAGGGCCGATACCAAAGCCCCAAGCAAAATAATCAAGGGGAACAACACCTGGCCCCGGCCCCGTCCTTTTCGCGCCATGTGCAGTGCGGCCCAGTGAAAGAACCCGGCTTCATCCAGAAGAAGCGAGATGATAATAAGCCCGACAAAGGTGAACGTAGCGTTCCACACGATACCCCAAACCACGGGGATGTTATCGAGATGAACGACACCCAAAAGAAGAGCGAGCAGCGCTCCTATAGACGCGCCCCAACCGATACCAAGACCCCTCGGCTGAGCGATCACCAAAAACAGGGTCAGTCCGAATACCGCCAATGCTAGAACCATTCGCGCTTCCTCCCGGCAGGGCGGCCGTTTTAAAAAATTGGGGACTCTACCGCGGCTTACCGCTCTTTGGCATAGGAACCATCACAGCCGGTGTCGGGACGCAGCAAGCGCTGTCCGCGCCGCGCGTAAAGGCCGCGGCCTGACCCATAGTGCGATAGGCCTCCCACGGCAAGCCGTCCGGATCGTACGTCCAAGACTTGTCAGACTCGGCGTAACAGCAAGTTGTGAGCCCCTCCTTTACGACCGGACCCGGTCCATTTTCGATTCGAGCCGTCAACATCGCGAGCTCGTCTTCGGTCTCTGCCTGTATCCCCAGGTGGTTGAGACCCAGGACATCGCTGCGCGTCGATACGGCGAAATTCACCCGCGGATCCGCCAACACCCATTCTGCGTAATCGGGCTTCACGACCGATGGGGCGTGAGCAAAGAGCCCGCTATAAAACCGCACAGCGACGTCAATGTCACTGACCGCCACATGAATGTGAAATCGACTCATGAAGAACGCTCCTCCTCGTAATCACAACAACGGGCAGGCCGATTCGGCATGGCCCGAAGTCGGCGTTTATCTTCGCGATAAAGCGCCCCTGCGGGACCGGCCTGTAGGGCATTCACAATATCCAGGACCCACGACGGTACTTCGCGAGCGAAGCGGTAGTACATCCATGTCCCTTGTCTGCGCGCCTCAACAAGGCGCGCCTGGCGGACCGTCGCGAGATGACGCGAAACGGTGGCTTGCGGGAGATCGACCGCATGAACGAGTTCACAGACACAGAGCTCGCCAAACGTTGCAAGCAGCATCAATAACCGTCGACGGCTGGCATTTCCCAAAGCCGCAAGGAGCGTGTCTTCAGAGACCATAGCGGCCAGTATATATGTTATTCGATATATATCAACATTGATATATAGTGGCCCAGGCCCCCGCCCATCTCCATGGGCCACGGGGTCCGCACTGCGGGTAGGCCCCTTGAGCACCCGTGTTCCGTCGAGGTTCCTGACATCTTGCGCCTTCAGACTTGAAGCCCGCACCTATCGCGTCGGAGCGCCGATGCTCCTTAAAACAACACAAACCCCGCCGAGCTAGCCGGGTCTTTTAGAGGAGGGAGTCCGTACTTATCGGGGTAGTGGACCGCGTCCAGATAAAGCCCGTCCGGTGTTGCGGTCAAGCCACCCAGGGTGCGGTCGCGGGCCTTCAGAACCGACTCGGCCCAGGAAACGGGCCGCTCACCGGCGCCGATCGCGCACAGGACGCCGCCGATATTGCGCACCATGTGATGCAGAAAGGCATCAGCCTCGACCGTCAGCACGATAAACGCCCCGTGGCGTTCGACCACAAGGCGACGCAGGGTCCGGACGGGGCTTTTTGCCTGGCACTGGCTCGCACGAAACGAGGTGAAGTCATGGCGTCCGAGGAGCGCATTGGCGGCCTCTTGCATGCGCTTTTCATCGAGTGGCCGATAATCAAAACTGACGCGCGACGTCCAAAGACCGGGGCGCACCCGACGGTTGAGGATCACATAGCGGTAGGTCCGGCCCACGGCTGAAAACCGAGCATGGAACTCGTCTGGGACCGGACGAGCCCACAAGATCGAGACATCCGCGCTCAAATGCGTATTGGCACCGCGCGTAAAGGCCTCGGAACGCCGGCTTTGGCCGGTATCAAAGTGCACAACTTGGCCATGGGCATGAACCCCGGTGTCAGTCCGGCCGGCTGCAATCACCCGCACCGGCTCATCCGCGACCCGGGACAACGCCCGCTCGACCGCATCTTGCACAGTCGCCACACCGACTTGACTCTGCCACCCGCAAAACCGGGCGCCGTTGTATTCGATGCCGAGAGCCCAGCGGGTCACGGAACGATAGTGAGGCTAAGCAGCCCGCGAACCCCCTCGGGCAAGGCCTTCCCACGGGTCGCGCGCGCGCCCTGGAAACGGCGACGCTCAGTCGCCGACAGCTCGACTGTGCGCTTAGTGCCCACCAGAGCGAGCTTTTGGTCGGCACGACCCGACACGACCGCGACAAGCCTCTCTCCTTGGGCATCTAAAAGCTTTACACCGCGGCCCTTCGGCATGACCGGGAGATCAGAGGCCGGTATGACAAGCAGACGACTCTCGGTAGCACACGCGATCCAGCCGTTCTGCGCGACAAGACATGGCATCAAAAGCGTCGCCCCGTCTTCGAGTTTGACGATGGTCTTACCGGCCTTAGTCCGCGTCACAAGTTCCGTCAGGGGAGCCCGAAACCCATAGCCATTATCGGCCACGAGCAGGGCTTGGTCGCCGTCCTCGCCCATCAGTACCCCCTTAAACTCTACCCCAGCCTCGGGATCGAGGGTACGTGACAGCGGCTCGCCAAAACCCCGCGCCGAGGGAAGCTTGTGGGCCAAGACCGCATAGCTACGCCCCAAACCATCGAGGAAAATTGCCTGCTGGGTACTTTTGCCGCGCGCCGCCTGACGAAAATCGTCCCCGGTCCGATAGGACAGACTCGCCCCGTCTACCTCGTGGCCGCGCGCTTGCCGAACCCAGCCGTTCACGGACAGGACCACCGTCACGGGCTCAGCCGCTAAATCTGCGGCCTCGATCGGCTTTGCAGCCGGCCGGGCGCACAGCGGCGAACGACGATCATCGCCATAAGCCTTGGCGTCGCGGGCCAATTCATCACGCACAAACCGCCGAAGCTTAGCGGCCGAACCCAACAAACGCTCGAGTGTCGTACGCTCCGCCACGAGCTTTTTGTGCTCTTCCTGCAATTTCATCTCTTCGAGCTTCGCGAGCTGCCGCAAACGGATCTCAAGCACCGCATCGGCCTGCCTCTCGCTCAAACCAAAACGCGCCATCAATGCCGCTTGAGGCTCGTCCTCGGTCCGGATTAGGCGAATCACCTCGTCGAGGTAATCAAAGATCGTGAGCAGTCCTTCAAGGATATGGAGCCGATCATTGATCCTATCGAGGCGAAAGCTCAGTCTCTTGCGTACCGTCTCGGTCCGAAAGGTCAACCATTCGGTCAAAAGTTCACGCAAGCCATACACGCGGGGACGCCCGTCCCCGCCTATCAGGTTAAGGTTGACACGGTAACTTCGCTCAAGATCGGTGGTCGCGAACAGATGACTCATCAGAGCCTCGGCATCGACACGATTTGAGCGCGGCACGATCACAAGCCGCGTCGGGTTCTCGTGATCCGACTCATCTCGTAGGTCCTCAACCATGGGTAGCTTCTTGTTGCGCATCTGGTCTGCGATCTGTTCTAGGATGCGCGATCCCGACGCCTGATAGGGAAGTGCCGTCACGACGATCACGCCCTCCTCCCGCTCCCACTTGGCGCGCGCTCGCACCGACCCCGTGCCGGACCGGTAGATCGCCACGATATCCTCGCGCGCCGTCACGATTTCGGCACCTGTCGGATAGTCAGGCCCTAGTACGTGTTCACAAAGACTCTCGAGACTTGCCTTCGGGTCGTCTAAAAGAACAAGACATGCAGCCGCCACCTCGCGAACGTTATGCGGTGGGATATCGGTCGCCATGCCGACCGCGATGCCGGTGGCACCATTTAGAAGGACGTGCGGCAGGCGCGCGGGAAGAAGTCTTGGCTCTTCAAGAGTCCCGTCAAAGTTCGGTACCCAGTCTACCGTTCCCTGTCCGAGTTCAGACAGGAGAATCTCGGAAAACCGCGATAGCCGGGCCTCCGTATAACGCATCGCCGCGAATGATTTTGGATCATCCGGCGATCCCCAGTTCCCCTGACCATCGACTAAGGGATAGCGATAACTAAAGGGCTGAGCCATGAGCACCATGGCCTCGTAACACGCGGTATCGCCATGGGGATGGAATTTTCCGAGACAATCGCCCACGGTCCGCGCCGATTTTTTGAACTTCGCCCCGGCCGACAAGGCCAATTCGGACATGGCGTACACGATCCGCCTCTGTACGGGCTTTAGCCCGTCCCCGATATGCGGCAAGGCGCGATCGAGAATGACGTACATTGAATAATCAAGATAGGCCTTTTCAGTAAAGCCGATCACCGGCATTCGCTCGGTCAAAAGCTCGTTCTGTTGACTCATGCGACCTCCGCCTTGTCGCCGCTCAGTTCAAGCCAGCGTCTGCGGTCAGCAGCGCGCTTCTTTCCTAACAGCATATCGAAGGAGGCATCGGTCCCGTCCTCTGCGGCCAACGTCAGCTGTACCAATCTGCGGGTGTCCGGGCTCATCGTGGTCTCGCGTAATTGCAGGGGATTCATTTCGCCCAAGCCCTTAAACCGCTGCACATTGGGTTTGGCCTTGGGGTGGCTCGCCATGATCTTATCGAGTACGCCGCGCCTTTCATTGTCGTCAAGCGCGTAGTAGATCTCCTTGCCCACATCGATGCGATACAAAGGCGGCATGGCCACGTAAATCCGGCCAGCCGACACCAATGGCCGGAAGTGGCGCACGAACAGCGCGCAGAGGAGGGTCGCGATATGGGCCCCGTCAGAATCGGCATCGGCTAAAATACAAATCTTGCCATAGCGCAGTCCCTCCAAAGAATCGCTGCCGGGATCGACGCCTAAGGCCACGGCGATATCATGCACTTCCTGAGACGCCAGAACGTCCGGCGACTCGACCTCCCAGGTATTCAGGATCTTGCCGCGCAAAGGCATGATCGCCTGAAAGACGCGGTCTCGTGCCTGCTTTGCGGAACCGCCGGCAGAATCGCCCTCCACGAGAAAGAGCTCGGTCTGCGCCAAATCCTGGCTCGAGCAGTCCGCCAACTTCCCCGGAAGCGCGGGCCCGTTCACGGCCTTTTTCCGCTCTACGCGGCGGGAGCGACGCTCGCGCAGCTGAGCGCTCTCGATCGCCAATTTCGCGATCTCGCTGCCCTCCGCCACATGAGCGTTAAGCCAGAGAGCGAAGCCGTCTTTAACGACCCCCGAGACAAAAGCTGCCGTCTCGCGCGACGTAAGGCGCTCCTTCGTTTGCCCCGAGAATTGCGGCTCCTTCAGCTTTGCAGATAGCACAAACGCGATCTTTTCCCATACGTCTTCCCCGGTCAGCTTGAGGCCGCGCGGTAGAAGGTTGCGGAACTCGCAGAACTCGCGCAAGGCCTCCGTCAAACCCAATCGGAAACCGTTAACGTGAGTGCCTTCCTGGGGTGTGGGAATGAGATTCACATAGCTTTCTCGTATTCCCACACTCTCCTCATCGGGCTGCCAGACAACCGCCCACTCGACCTCTTCCCCACCCCCCACGGTATGCCCCCCGAAAGGGACCGCCGGCAGGACGACATGGCCATCAAGGGACTCAACCAAATACTGCCCAAGACCCTGCTCGTAACACCATTGCGCATCGTCTCCAGAATCTTGTTCGGAACGAAAAACGACCCGCAAGCCGGGGCATAAGACAGCCTTGGCCTTCAGGAGGTGCTTTAGTCGTGCGGGAAGAATCTTCGCGCTATCAAAATACCGGGGCTCAGGCCGAAACTTGATAGTCGTGCCGGTCTCCTTGCGTGGAACAGTCCCTACGACAGTCAGATCCTCAACCTTCTCGCCTTGCTCAAAGGCCATGTGATGAACCTGACCACCACGTTTGACGTACACGTCCAGCCGTTGCGACAAGGCATTGACGACCGACACACCCACGCCATGGAGGCCGCCGGAAAAAGCATAATTTTTATGGGAAAACTTTCCTCCGGCATGGAGCTTCGTCAGGATAACCTCGACCCCGCTGATACCCTCCTCGGGATGAATATCGACCGGCATGCCACGCCCATCATCGGTCACGGTCAAGGCATCATCGGCATGCAGGGTGACGGTTATCGTATGGGCATGGCCGCTGATAGCCTCGTCCACGGAATTATCGACGACCTCCTGAACCAAATGATGCGGTCGATCGGTCTGGGTATACATCCCTGGCCGGCGACGAACGGGCTCAAGCCCGGTCAGGACCTCAATATCCGAAGCGTCGTAGCGGGCCATCAGCTGAGATCAGCCGCCAAGGAGGCGCGGGTACCATCATCAAGCACCGTTTGGTGGCGGTAGGCAGGGTGATCGATCCCGCAGGTAATAGCAGCCCCGCCTTTCGCGTCGGTCACTATATCCGGCGTCAGATCGAAGCGCAGGAAATGCACAGACGAGGTTTTATCGGCATTCTCCCGCCCCATATCCTCATCGGCAATCGCCCATACCCGGGCTTTGGCGCCGACCTGGACCCACACCTTATCGGCCACACCGTGCAAGCTCGCCAAAGCCTTGCGCCGCTCCTCAACATCCTCATACTCCAGCATAAAGGTCGCCTTCCAGTTATGGCCGTCGGGGATCAGCGGGTTGTAAGCCTTGAGCTCCTCCTCAATCTCGGGCCCTTCAAAAATCTTCTCTATACGCAGCATCTCCTGGACCTGGTACTGGACCGTCAACCGATCCTCAAAATACAAGCGCCCGTGCTCCCCGATGCCAACCTGACGGTGACGCTTGTGGGCGAGGACACAGGCCCGAAACTCCGCTCGTTTTTGCGCGTAGTCTTCAAGGGATAAGAGATCGCGACGCTGAAGTGCTTTCATAGGGTCTCCTTAAGCCTTGTTTTCATGTTCCTTGCCGACGATGCTTCCCTCCCGAAAGAGATACTCGCGCAATTCGTGGTCGAACACGGAATCGTGGCGGCGTATCCATTCAAGGGTCATAGCCGCATGCTCTTTTTCTTCGTCGCGGTTATGCGCGAGAACCGCGCGCAACTCCGGATCCCGGCAGGCGTCTACCCGCTGCTGGTACCAATCGATCGCTTCCAGCTCTTCCATAAGCGAGACAATTGCCCTATGCATCTCGCGAGTGGCGTCTGTCAATTCCGACCGGTCCTCATGCATGCCTTCATGCGCCATAAGACATTCTCCTTTTATGGAATGAGATCACTCAATGCCGTAGGCCCGACGCAAAAGCGCGTATCGCGATATCGGCGCGCTACCTCCGCTCATGCCGTTCGCCAAGTGATGCCCGGCGATGGGACAATCGCTCATGAAATGATCAGGGGCCGCATCCTGGATGCGTTTTACAACGGGGCGCCCGATCTTGACCGCGTCTTCATAGAACTCGCGCTTAACGCCGTAAGTCCCATCATGGCCCGAGCAGCGCTCAATCACCTCTATGGTAGTACCCGGTACCATCATCAAGAGATCGCGGGTCTTCAAGCCGATATTTTGTACCCGTTGATGACAAGGGACGTGATAGGCGACCTTGCCCAAGGGATTTTTGAAGTCCGTCCTCATCTGACCGCCCTTATGGCGCAAAAGCAGGTAGTCAAACGGATCAAACATGGCCTTCCTTACCTTCGCGACACGCTCGTCATCGGGAAAGAGCAAGGGCAATTCCTGCTTAAACATTAAGACGCAAGACGGGACTGGTGCGATGATGTCGTAACCCTCATCCACGAGCGCCGCAAGCCGTGGAATATTGAACTCCTTTAAGGCGGCCACGCCGTCTAGATCGCCGACTTCTAGTCTCGGCATACCGCAACAGCGCTCCTCGTCCAACACGCGCACTGAGATCCCATTGTGGTAAAAAACCTTCGCCAAATCCGCTGCGAGCTCGGGTTCATTGTAGTTACCGTAGCATGTCGCGAACAATGCGACGCGCCCCGTCGTGCCCGGCGTCGTCACGGGTTCGATATCCTGGGACCGCCACCCCTTCCGAAAAGTTTTGCTGTGGTAGCTCGGAATATGGGCCCGGTGATCTACGCCAAGGACGGTCTCTAGGACCTTGCGCGCAACGCCATTGCGATTGGCGGCGTTGACGATGTCAGTGACAACCGGTATTCCCGCCAAGCGTCCGACCGCATCCGTACTTGCGAGCACACGATCCCGGAAACGAGTCTTGCCGTCGCGAAATTTGGCGGCCTTCGCCCGCAACATGAGGTGCGGGAAATCGACGTTCCAGGGATGGGGCGGAACATAAGGGCACTTCGTCATATAGCACATGTCGCAGAGGTAGCACTGGTCTACTACCCGGCTGTAATCGCTAGGCGAGACGTCCTTCACCTCCATTCCTGAGGAGTTATCAATCAAATCGAAGAGGGTCGGAAACGACTGACAGAGGTTAAAGCACCGTCGGCAACCGTGGCAGATGTCGAAAACGCGAAAAAGTTCAGCATTGATCGCCGTCGCATCGAAATAGGCGGGATCCTGCCAAGAGATGGCGTGCCGCGTCGGAGCCTCGAGGTTCCCTTCGCGCATAACTGACTTCCCGTTATCTTGCTCCATACTCCCTCCAAAAAGAAGGCGGGCCGGCAAAGCCGACCCGCGCATCCTCACGCATCATATCTAAGAACTTACTTTCCTAGGCTGTCGAGCGCCTTTTGGAACCGGTTGGCATGTGAACGCTCGGCCTTGGCCAAGGTCTCAAACCAGTCGGCGATCTCCGCAAAGCCCTCGGAGCGTGCCGACTTCGCCATACCCGGGTACATATCAGTATACTCATGGGTCTCGCCGGCGATGGCCGCCTTCAAGTTATTGGCGGTGCTGCCGATCGGCAGGTCGGTGGCAGGATCACCTACCGCCTCTAAGTACTCGAGATGACCGTGGGCGTGGCCCGTTTCCCCTTCGGCGGTGGAGCGGAAGACCGCGGAGACGTCATTGAAACCCTCTATGTCCGCCTTTGCGGCGAAATAGAGGTAACGGCGGTTGGCCTGGGACTCACCGGCAAAGGCGGCCTTGAGATTGTCATGGGTTTTAGTGCCTTTCAGGTTCATACTATACTCCGTGCTTGGGTTTAACTTAGAATTAGTCTAAGATAGTGAATCAAGAAGGTCAAGTCAATCCTCATGACTCTCCGTCGGGGACTGGCGTATGGCGCTAACTCAACTACTATAAAAGGCAAGCTCACAGAAGTATCCGGTAAGGTACGAACGTACGTCTATGGCTACAGTCAATCCGATCGTCAACGGTGGTGTTCTTCTTACGGGCCTCGCGGCGCGCCTTGTACGTGATCAGCTGCTGACCACGGCTGAGGCCGAACGCCTGAATACCGAGTCTCAGACCAATAAGGTCTCCTTCGTTACGCGTCTCGTCGAGAGCAAGAAGCTTGACTCGCTGACGATCGCGAAAGTGGCATCTGAGGAGTTCGGTATCCCGCTCCTTGACATCAATGCACTCGATACCGAGACCTTCCCGATCAAGCTCGTCGACGCGAAGCTCATAAGGCGCCATCGTGTACTCCCGATATTCAAGCGCGGCACACGGCTATTCGTAGCCGTCGCCGACCCCACGAACTTGGCGGCGCTCGACGAGATCAAGTTCAATACCGGTCTGCTGCCGGAACCGCTGCTCGTAGAGGAAGGCAAGCTCGGACAACTGATAGACCGCAACCTCGACCATCAAGACAGCTCGCTCGCCGACATGGCGGCCAGCGAGGCCCTCGACAACGTCGAGGTCGGCATAGAAAACGAGTCTAAAGAGGAAGATGGCGCGGACGACGTCAACGATAAGCCGATCGTCCGTTTTGTGAATAAGATCCTGCTAGACGCCATTAGCCGCGGGGCGTCCGACATCCATATCGAGCCCTACGAGCGCGTCTATCGCGTCCGGTTTCGGACCGATGGCGTACTAGAGGAAGTGGCATCGCCACCGATCGCGCTTGCGGCGCGGATCGCGGCCCGCGTTAAGATTTTAGCGAGGCTCGACATCTCGGAGCGGCGCATCCCTCAAGACGGACGCATGAAGATTCGGGTCTCGAAAACCCGTGCAATCGACTTTCGTGTCAGCACTCTACCCACCCTCTTCGGGGAAAAGGTCGTGCTCCGCCTCCTCGATCCGGCTTCGGCCTCTTTAGGCGTCGATAAATTGGGATTCGAGGCTGAACAAAAGGCGGTGTACATGGAGGCCATCCACCGCCCCTACGGCATGGTGTTGGTAACCGGACCCACGGGAAGCGGTAAGACCGTGACCCTATATACCGCACTCAATATCTTGAATACCCCGGACCGAAACATTTCGACGGCCGAGGACCCGGTGGAAATCAACCTTGCCGGCATCAACCAGGTCAACATTAATGAACGCGCCAAATTGACCTTTGCCACGGCCTTGCGCGCCTTTCTGCGCCAAGACCCGGACGTCATCATGGTGGGTGAGATACGCGATCTGGAAACGGCCGAGATTGCCATCAAGGCCGCGCAAACCGGGCATATGGTGATTTCGACGCTGCATACGAACGACGCCCCCCAGACCCTGGGGCGGCTTGTAAATATGGGTGTTCCGCCCTTCAATATCGCCTCAGCGGTCAATCTGATTATCGCTCAGCGCTTGGCTCGGCGCCTGTGTTCGCGCTGCCGTAAACCGCTGGAGCTTCCGGCCGCGGCCCTCCTTCAGGCGGGGTTTAGCGAAGCCGAGCTTCCCAACTTGCGCATTTATGGCCCAGGCGGGTGCGATCAATGCAACGGCGGCTACAAGGGCCGAGTGGGTATCTATCAGGTCATGCCGGTCACTCCGGCGATTGGGCTTATCATCATGAGCGGCGGCAATCCTACGGACATCGCCAAGCAAGCTCACAAAGAAGGGATCGCCGACTTGCGCCAGTCGGGTCTTAGAAAGGTGAGGGAAGGGATCACAAGCCTCGAGGAAGTAGAGCGGGTCACAAACGAGTAACGCCACCCCTCCGATCTGCGATGGGGGCACGATGGTGACAACCGCACCCGGCAGCTTGGTCCTACACATCCCCGGATGTCATTGACAGCAGCCCCCCGGGCCGTCAACCTTTCCGCTCTTTAACTGAGTTCATTAGCCAACCAACATGACTGTAAGCACTCACCCCTCTCTGCCATTTGTGGTTGCTGTATTTGTCATCATGGGAGGGGCCGTTATCGGCAGCTTCCTCAGCATGCTGGTCTATCGACTCCCTCTCATCCTGAAGCGCAACTGGGAACGGGACTGTCGCGAAGCCTTAGGCTTGCCGCACCCGGAACCGGGACCAACCTTTAACCTCGCGTGGCCGGGATCCCATTGTCCCGCATGCCAAACGGCCTTAGGGCTGCGGGACAATATCCCGCTCTTTGGTTTCCTTGCGCTCCGAGGACGATGCCGCCACTGCCGCGCCCGGATTCCCAGCCGCTACTTTTTGATCGAGGTACTGACAACCCTGGCCGCGTTGGCCACGGTCGCACACTTCGGGCTGACGGCGCGGGCCGGGTTCGCCTTTCTTCTGACCACAGGCCTTATCGCACTCAGCTTTATCGACTCGAAAGAGCAGATTCTTCCCGATATCATTACCCTACCTCTTCTGTGGCTAGGCCTCCTTGCGAATACCGCAGGGCTTTACACCTCTTTGCCATCGGCGGTCTGGGGCGCAGCGTTTGGCTACCTCTTTTTATGGGTCATATTTCACGCGTTTCGTTTTGCCACAGGCAAAGAAGGCATGGGTTATGGCGACTTCAAGCTCTTTGCCGTCGCCGGGGCATGGCTTGGGTGGCAGATACTTCCTTTGATCATACTGCTCGCATCACTCACGGGCGCCGTGTACGGGATCATATTGATCGTGACCGGGCGTCTACAGCGCGATACGCCGATGCCCTTCGGGCCATTCCTATGCTGGGCGACATGGATCGGGCTTTTCTACGGCTGGCCCATCCTGGCGGGTTATCTACATATGGCACATGGCCACTTATAGGGTCGCTTTGACAGGCGGTGCCGGCGCTGGCAAATCCGCCGCCGCCCAAATGTTTGCCGAGTGCGGGGCGCTCGTTATCGACGCCGACAGCATTGCACACGAACTCATGGAGCCAGGGCAAGAGATCAATACCATCCTGCGGGCCACCTTCGGCGAGGACATCGCTGACAGCGAGGGCCGTATTGCGCGCCCGCTCCTGCGGCGACGGGTCTTTACTGACCCAGTCGCGCGTAAAACGCTCGAGGCCATACTTCACCCACCCATTCACGAGGCCTTACGAAGACGATCCAAGGATGCCCACCCCTATGCCCTGCTGGTCATCCCGCTCCTGGCCGAGGTCGGGCGGCCGGATTTTGTGAACCGGGTTTTGGTCATAGATGTCGATCCTAAAGAACAACTACGGCGCTTGCAGGCTCGCGGGCTCACCCCTGAGACAATCGACAATCTGCTCGCGATCCAGGCGAACCGCGAAAAACGTAGGGCCCTAGCAGACGACCTGATCGTAAATGACGATTCGCCGGCTGAGCTTTTGATACGCGTTCGCGCACTCCATGAACGCTATTTGCTAAAACCCATTGCGGGCTAAGGGATAGTGGCCCGCACCGCTAACGCGGGCCAAAGAGATGACTGCCCTGTTTGACAAGAACCCGCCACCGCCAGAAAAATATCAGCGCTAGCACCCAATAAAAGCCGACCACGGCTCCTACCGCCACTAGGCGATCATGATTCCAAAAGATCGCGACCACAAGAAACGACAGGGCCACAACACCTATCACGGAGAAGAGAGCGGCGCAAGCGGCGAACGCCGCGCCCCGCAGAAGCCGGCGCTTTTCGGCGCGGAGCGCATGAAGGGGCTCTGCGTAGCGCTGATTGATAAGCGCCGCTAGAAGCGACACGAGCCCGGCGACAAAGGGGCTAGAAGCCGCGCGATCGCCACCTGATGGGCGCCCTTCTAAGTCCCCGTCACCCACGGCCAGACCCAGCGCGACCGGCCAGATAACCTATAAGGGCCGCGGCCCCGCCGACCACTAACAGCGTCTGCCAGGGGTTTGTGCGAATCGCGTCCTCTACGACCGCGATTCCCCCGGCCGTCTTATCGAAAGCCACTTTTTCCGCCGTCTTTAACCGCCCCTTCGCAGCGTGGAGCCGTTCTGCAAAATCGGCGCGCAAGACCGCGAGCGCCTCAGTCCCTTCCTCAGTCGTCACCTGAAGCAGTCGTTCGCTATCGGCCAACACCGCCTTCACATCCGACAGTAACTGATCGAAAACCGAACTTAAGCTATCCGCTTTACTCATAGACGACCCCTTTAATCCGCCACTCGCTGGACGATATCTGCCGCTCTACGAAACGAGCCATAGGAACGACTCTAAAGGAAAGCAGGCGACTTTGCCACAACGGTTAGATCGTCAGAGGGTGGCGCAGCGCACGACATGCGGCATACCGTATTGGGCAGCAAGGCCCTGAAAACATGGGAACCGCTTGGCTTTGTCCGGAACTCGATCAATCAAAGATTTGGCAAGGGCGACGCGCCTTTTTTGTGCACCTTATCCAAAAACGGCGCTGCGAAGGGCGACGCCTTGCGCAAAGGCCTGGTGAGCCTCTCGGCAATCCTGTTCTTTCAGGCCTCCCAAGGCATAGACGGGCAACCAAGTTGAGGCCGCCAGTTCGGCGAAGCGCGACCAACCGAGAGGCTCCCTATCGGGATGGCTTTGGGTCTGCCGAACGGGGGACAAAACCGCAAAATCGCAGCCCACTTCTGCCGCCTTTTGCAGGTCCCGTTCGTTGTGACACGAGGCGCCGATGACGCAATCCGTCGACAGCGGTCGTTCGGACAGTTGCCAAAGGCGAGCTGACGAGAGATGGACACCGTCTGCAAAGGAACCGACCTGCTGCGGGTCGCCGTTCACGAGGCAGCGCGCACCATAAGGAGCGCACAGATCTTTGAGCCGCCCGGCATACGCGCCCAGTCGCGCGTAGACCCAAGGCTCGCGCAACTGAATAAGACGCGCGCCGCGTAGGAGCGCTGCCTGCAATCGTTCCTCAAACAACTGTTCACCGAGACGCTCCACATCGCTGATAAGATAGAGAGACGGCAAGGTGAGGCGCGGGAAAATTGGAAGATCGGCAGGCAGAAAAGGTAACGTCACGAGGTCGTCTAGAGTGCACCATCGCACATCCTGACCCTCACGCCCGTAGGGCACGCCCCGATAGTTGTGGACCCGCCAAAAAGACAGACTGATAGACGGGGGCGGATCCGCCCGAAAATGCGGAAGCGATTCACACCGCCCTGCCGTTATCCCCAACTCCTCGTCAAGCTCGCGCCGTAAAGCCGCTTCTTCGGATTCGCCTTCGCGTACCTTACCACCAGGGAACTCCCAGAGACCTCCGCCCACCTTGGTTGACAGTCGGCACGCAACGAGGACCCGGCCGGTCGGATCCTGGATAATTCCGACGACAACGGGCTTAGGTGCGGTAAGACCCATTGATGCGGACATAATCGTACGACAAGTCGCAGGTAAAGACGGTGGCCTTTTCCAATCCCTGGCCGAGATCGACGCCGATGACGATATCCGATGCCGCCAATGCCTTCTGACCCTGCTCTTCGCGATAGGCGGGGTCCACGGCGCCATTGGTAAAGACCCGTAGGCCGTTTAGGGTGACGGTGACGCGATTTGGATCATCCAAGGCAATAGGTGACCGGCCGACCGCCATGAGAATCCGACCCCAATTGGGGTCGCTTGCAAAAAGCGCGGTCTTTACCAACGGCGACTGGGCGATGGTGTTGGCGACAACTTGGCACTCGTGGTGCGAGCGCCCACCCGAAACATCCACCCTTACGAACTTGGTCGCCCCTTCCCCGTCACGCACGATGGCGTGGGCCAACTCGGCACAGAGCGTCTCCAGAACCGCCACAAAACGCGCAAACACCGGACCATCGCTGCGATCGATCCGCACGCCCGACTTGCCTGTGGCCAGCGCGATCACGGCATCGTTGGTCGAGGTATCGCCATCGACCGAGATCGCATTGAATGTTGACCGAATCGCCTCGTCCAGGGCGGCCTTCAAAACCGTCCTAGGCGCCGAAAGATCAGTGCCGATAAACGCTAGCATCGTCGCCATATTCGGGTGAATCATCCCCGACCCTTTGGCGATACCCACCAACCGAACCAGCTTATCGTCCAACACAAGCCTTGCCGCCGAGGCCTTGGCCACCGTGTCGGTGGTCATGATCCCGTGCGCTGCCTGAAGCCAGCCATCCTCGGTCGCGCTTGCGATTGCAGACGGCAAGCCGGCCACCAAAGCGGCCACCGGCAAACGTTCGCCAATCACCCCGGTGGAAAATGGCAAAATCTCTTCTGGGCCACAGCCCAACTCGCGCGCGAGGGCCATACAGCAGGCATAAGCATCCTGCTGCCCGCCCTCACCGGTCGCGGCATTCGCAAAACCCGTGTTAATGACTAAGGCACGAGGTTCGGCGCGCGCCAAATGGGCCTTGGCAACCAACACCGGAGCGGCCGCGAAATGGCTTTGGGTGAATGCGGCCGCGGCGGTCGTTCCCGACTCACACTGGATGACCACGAGATCGGGTCGGGCGGCCTTACGGATCCCCGCCATGGTAGTCCCCAGGCGTATGCCGGGCACGACTCCTAGAGGGGGTATTATCGCTTCTGACATACCATTCTCCTAGGCAAGCCTGCCGTGACATTGCTTATACTTCTTACCGGACCCGCACGGACAGGGATCGTTCCGACCGACCTTGGGACCCACCCGGGTCACTGTCTGGACCGATGCTCCGACATCGTCGGCCTCACCCTCCACTCCGAGGACGCTTGGGTGTTCGTAAAACGTCTCCCCGTGCTGACGGCGTTGCTCGTCTATGAATTCAATGTCGCTCTCGTCTTGGATGTCAACCTGAGCGATCGTCGTAATGACCTCGTGCTTGATGCGGTCCAGCATTTGCGAAAATAGCTCGAAGGCCTCACGCTTATACTCCTGCTGCGGGCTCTTTTGGGCATAGCCGCGTAATTGGATACCCTGACGCAAATGGTCCATAGCCGCCAGATGATCCTTCCACTGGAGATCGAGGACCTGGAGCATGATCGCCTTTTCGAGATGGCGCATGGTCTCCGCCCCAAGCTGCTCAGTCTTCTGCTTATAGCTGTTCTGTGCCTCCTCTTGGATGCGGGCCCGTAGAGCCTCCTCATCGAGGGCGCTGTCCTCCTTCAACCAGCGGTCGAGCGGCAACTCGAGCCGGAGTTCGCGTATCAGCGTCTCCTTAAGGCCTCCGATATCCCACTGCTCTTCGAAGCTATTTCGGGGGATATGGCTACTGATGAGCGCCTCAACGACATCCTGATGGATGGCAGCAACGCTCGCGCTCACGTCCTCTGCGACGAGCAGCTTATTGCGCTGATCATAGATGACTTTTCGCTGATCATTGGCCACATCATCGTATTCCAGAAGCTGCTTACGAATATCAAAATTGTGCGCCTCGACCTTGCGTTGTGCGTTTTCGATGGCCTTCGTTACCCACGGGTGTTCTATGGCCTCACCCTGTTCCATGCCAAGCTTATCCATGAGACCGGCTACGCGCTCCGACCCAAAGATACGCATCAAGTTGTCTTCAAGAGAGAGATAGAACCGCGTCGTACCCGGGTCTCCCTGGCGTCCCGAGCGGCCGCGCAGCTGATTGTCGATACGCCGCGACTCGTGGCGTTCCGTTCCGATCACCTTGAGGCCGCCGGCCGCGATAACCCGATCGTGGCGCAGCTGCCAGTCCCGGAGGACCGCAGCCCGCTCCTCATCGGTGGTTGCCTGCTTGGTATCCGCCTCTGGATTCCCGCCTAAAACGATATCTGTTCCACGACCAGCCATGTTGGTGGCGATCGTCACCGCCCCCTCGCGGCCCGCCTGAGCAATGATGTGGGCCTCACGCTCATGGTGTTTGGCATTCAAAACCTCATGAGGGATCTTGCTCTTCTTCAATAAGCCCGACAAATTCTCGGAGCTTTCGATCGACGCCGTACCCACAAGCACCGGCTGACCCTTTTCATGCGACGACTCGATATCGGCCACGATCGCGGCATGCTTTTCCGCGGCGCTGCGATAGACTTGATCCCCCATATCCTCGCGGACGGCCGGGCGATGGGTCGGTATCACCGTGACCTCGAGGTTATAGATCTCCTGGAATTCAAACGCCTCGGTATCGGCCGTACCGGTCATACCCGCCAGTTTCTCGTAAAGACGGAAGTAATTCTGGAAGGTGATCGAGGCAAGTGTCTGATTCTCGTTTTGGATTTCGACGCGCTCCTTCGCCTCAACGGCTTGATGAAGCCCGTCTGACCAGCGGCGGCCCGGCATCATGCGCCCGGTGAATTCATCGACAATCACGATTTGGCCGTCAGAGACGATGTAGTCCACCTCGCGGTGATAGAGGGCATGGGCGCGCAGGGCCGCATTGACGTGATGGAGGAGCGCCATATTGGCGACGTCATAGAGACTCGCTCCATCCGCCAAAAGACCGGCCTTCGCCAAGAGACGTTCGGCGGCCTCGTGACCTTCTTCGGTGAGATAGATCTGTTTGGCCTTCTCGTCTACCGTGTAATCCCCCGCTCCGCCCTCCTCGGTCTGGCACGTAAGCTTCGGCACGATGGCATCGATTTTTGCGTAGAGGTCGGTATTCTCTTCGGTGGGCCCGGAAATGATGAGCGGGGTTCTCGCCTCATCAATCAGGATCGAGTCGACCTCATCGACGATGGCGTAGTTCAGGACGCGCTGCACCCGCTCCTCGGCGCTAAAAGCCATATTGTCGCGGAGGTAGTCGAATCCAAACTCATTATTGGTGCCGTAGGTGATATCGGCGCCGTAGGCGTCCCGTCTTGCGGGGCCGTCTAGGGTGGACACGACGGTCCCTACCGTAAGGCCGAGGAAGCTATAGAGCCGCCCCATCCATTCGGCGTCTCGGGCAGCAAGATAGTCGTTGACCGTGACCACATGCACGCCCGATCCTGGCAAGGCATTCAAATAGGCCGCGAGGGTGGCGACCAGCGTCTTTCCTTCTCCAGTCCGCATCTCTGCGATCTTGCCTTCGTGCAAGACCATGCCGCCTATCAGCTGGACATCGAAGTGGCGCATACCGAGAACCCGCTTGGAGGCCTCGCGCACCGTCGCGAACGCTTCGGGCAAAAGCGCCGAAAGCGGCTCGCCGCGCGCAAGCCGCTCGCGGAATTTGATTGTCTGGGCCCGCAAGGCCTCATCGGAGAGCGTGCTGCACTTCGGTTCCCACTCATTGATGCGGCCGACTTGCTGGCGCATACGCCGCACAACACGATCATTGCGGCTTCCGAAGAACTTGCTTAAGACGTTTGCGACCATAGCCTTCTTGGCGACCCGAGGAAAGCGGCATTATGGCTGAAAAGGCGCCTTACTTGAACACTTGAGCGCTAACGACGATCGGCTATATGGAGAAAACCGATAGGATTGATGGGGGTGCCGTGCAAAAGGACCTCAAAATGGAGGTGTGGACCGGTGGAATAGCCGGTGTCGCCTACCCGACCGAGCAATTGACCTTTATGAATAATCTCTCCCACATGCACGTAACGGGCGCTGAGATGGGCATACATCGTGACCTCACTGTGGCCATCGAACACCTTAATGAGCCGACCGAAGCCGCCATCAAGCCCAGCGAATATCACGATACCCGCAGCCATGGCCCGGACCGGGGTCCCGGTGGGGGCCGCGATATCGACCCCCGGATGAAAGCCAGGACGTCCTGTAAACGGATCGGGGCGCGGCCCGAAGGGCGAGGAGATCCAGCCGCCTCGGACCGGCCAACCCCCGGGTGTGGTGTTCGCGTTCACTTGACGCGCGGCCAACACAGCCCCCAAGGCGGTAAGCTCCATTTCCTTATACTCAAGGGCTGTATGTAAGTTGGCCGATAGGGTTTTGAGGCTTGCAAGGGTCCAATTCGTATCCTTACCAAGGCCCGCGGGCGGCGACACGGTCGGGTTCGGACCGCGCCACACAGTAGGTCGAATATCAGCAAGGGCACCCAGGCGCGCACCCAACACGTCGAGCCGGCTCGTTTGCGCTTTTATCGTCCCAATATCCTGAGCCAAACCCGAGAGTTCGGTCCGGCTTAAGTCCCGTAGCCGTTGAACCCTCGCCACCGTCTGCTGCAGGCCGCCGGACTGGCTCCTCGCGCCGAAGGGGAGCGGACCACCAAGACCGGAAACCCAAAAGGCCAGTGCCCCCAAGACAAGCGGAACGACCCCGAACAGCAGTACGCCGCCGAAGACGAGGTGCCTAATCGTCAAGGTTATCCGCCGCGCGCTCGCGTCGGCTTCGCGCATCAAAATGATATTCATAACGACTGCCGAGGCACTGGCTTCGTGGAATGTTGCGTTTGTAATTGCCGAGACAGAGTCCGCAGGGAGGCCATCAGATGTCTCCCTTGATCAGGCCGGACCGAGGAAGCGGGTGGACGGGCCAAGCGGATATGAACACCGGTGGACCGCATGAGCTGATCCTGGAGCGTAGTCAGATGCTCGGCCTCGGAATTCAAGGCCCCCAATTCAAGTCCCATGGCATCGAGGCCGGCCGAGGTATTGTGTGTGACCAGGGCCACCTCATTGCGCAACACTCGCACTTCGGTCCCCTGGGCAAGCGGGTGCGAATGGGGGGCAAAGAGCCATGCCAGGGCGCCATAAACACCGACCGCCATGAAGAGCGGAATCACGCCCCCGATGAGGGCCGCCGCAAGCTTCCACTGCTTGGGGGTTAGGCGAAAAGAGCGATTCCAAGGTCGCCTGTGGCCGACTATGAGTACGCTCAGATGAGCGGGTCGTTCTGCCTTCACTCCTCCCCTCCTTTAAAGCTCGTTGGCGGCCCTCTCGGCCACCGTCCTTATGTCATAACCGGCAAGGCGCGAGCGAAAGAAATGGCTGGTTGGTCGGTTTCCTCAAACGACACCAACTCCCAGGCATCGGCATCCGCAACCAAAGCCCGCAGCAGTCTATTATTCAGCGCATGTCCGGACTTACAGGCGCTAAAGGCACCAATAAGCGGATGTCCCAGCAAATACAGGTCGCCTATAGCATCGAGTATCTTATGCTTGACGAATTCGTCCTCATACCGCAGCCCGTCCTCGTTCAAGATGCGAAAATCATCCATGACAATGGCGTTATCGAGACCGCCGCCACGAGCCAAGCCGTTTTGGCGCAGGGCCTCGAGCTGACGCATAAAGCCGAACGTGCGCGCCCGACTGATCTCTTTCACGAATGAGGTCGTCGAGAAGTCTATGCATGCCACCTGGGTTGAGTTGCGAAAGATGGGGTGATCGAAATCTATAGTAAAGGACACCTTAAAACCGTCCCACGGCTCAAACCGGACCCACTTGCCGTTGTCCTCGATTTCAATCGTCTTGCGGATGCGAATAAAGCGCTTGGGCGCCGCTTGCTCGTCTACGCCCGCCGACTGAATAAGGAACACAAACGGTCCCGCGCTGCCGTCCATAATCGGCACTTCAGCGGCCGTAAGATCGACATAGGCGTTATCAATACCCAGCCCGGCGAAGGCCGACATGAGGTGCTCAACGGTCGATATCCGCGCGCCATTGTGCTCCAGGGTTGTGGATAAGCGGGTATCGCTTACGTTTTCAGGACAAGCGCGGACCTCGATAAGCTGGGGGGTATCGACCCGGCGAAAGATAATGCCGCTGTCGATAGGCGCGGGGCGCAAGGTCAAATACACCTTCTCTCCCGTATGCAGCCCGACGCCCGTGGCTCGGATAACGTTCTTTAACGTGCGTTGCTTTATCATGGGACTTCCGCGCTATGAAGCAGAATAAGCACCCTGCTGACCATGCCGGACGTCCCTGTACGGCAGCCGGACCTGATTTTCGGCATTATCCTAAACTGTAAAGACAAAACCCAGTTCTGTCCAGGTCGGTGGCGATAGGCGTTCGCGGTCGGCATAGGCACCCCGACAGACGGGCTCAGTCGGCCTGGCGGCGCAAAAAGGCCGGGATATCCAGGTAATCAGCCGCCGACGCGTCGACCTTGGCCCCCACCCTCCGATTGCGAATGACGGTAGGCGTGTCCAGATCGTCGTAATTGGGTGATACCGGGCCCCCAGACCCCGCAGAGGCCGCTTTAGCAACCTTGAGGGCTACCGCACGCCGATGGCCCTGGCCAAGGCCGGTCGCCACCACAGTGACGCGCATATCCTCTTCCATATCCGGATCGATCGCGGTACCCATGACCACGGTCGCATCCTCGGAGGCAAACTCCTTAATCGTGTCGCCCACCTCGGCAAACTCACCCAGGGACATATTGGCACCAGCAGTAATATTGACGAGCATGCCCCGCGCCCCGGCGATATCGACGTCCTCGAGCAAGGGGCTCGAAATAGCCGCCCGCGCCGCCTCCCGGGCCCGATCCGATCCCCGCGCTACCGCCGACCCCATCATCGCCATACCCATCTCGGACATGACTGTGCGGACATCGGCGAAGTCCACGTTAATGTGCCCGGGGCGGGTAATGAGCTCAGCGATACCTTGTACCGCCCCCTGCAAGACCTGGTTCGCGCGCCCGAAGGCATCGAGCAGGGTCATGTCGCGTCCCACTACCGCGAGCAGCTTCTCGTTCGGGATGGTGATGATCGAATCCACATACTCGCTTAAGTCGCGGATACCCTGTTCGGCGACCGCCATGCGCTTTTTGCCCTCAAAGGGGAAGGGCTTTGTGATCACAGCCACCGTCAGTATCCCCTGATCCTTAGCGATCTGGGCCACGATCGGCGCGGCACCGGTGCCAGTCCCGCCGCCCATGCCAGCGGTAATGAACACCATATCGGCACCCGCCAAGGCCTCTGCGATCCGCTCCCGATCCTCCATGGCCGCCTGCCGGCCGACGTTCGGATCGGCGCCAGCCCCTAGACCCTTGGTGAGGTTGGACCCAAGCTGCAAAACGATGTTTGCCGAGGATTTCTTGATAGCCTGGGCATCGGTATTGGCGACAATGAACTCTACACCCTCGATGTTCGAACGCATCATGTACTCGATGGCATTCCCCCCGCCACCACCCACGCCTATGACCTTAATAATGGCCTGTTGGCCGCTTGTGTCGATTATTTCAAACATAGTTGACTCTCCTGTCCTTTAGATTGTGCTCGTTTCGATTTCCATTTCATTAAAAATTCCCCTGAAACCAGCCCTTCATGCGATTCAATATCTCGGAAAACCGTCCCGGAACCGCGCGTCCGGCGGGCGTGAAATCCAAGCTCGCCGCCTGCCGATGTCCGTACAAAACCAAACCCACGCCGGTCGCGAAGATGGGGTTGTGAACCACCCCACTAAGCCCGCCTACGTATTGGGGAATACCGATACGCACCGGAGCGTGAAACACCTCTTCCGCCAATTCAGCCATGCCCTCCATTTTCGAGCTGCCCCCCGTCAGCACGATTCCGGAACCCAATAGATCGATAAAGCCGCTTTTTCGTAAATCTTCGGATATCAGCTCATAGAGCTCGGTAATACGAGGCTCCACAACCTCCGCCAAAGTTTGGCGCGACAACTTGCGGGGCGCGCGGTCACCGACCCCCGGCACTTCGACCATCCCGTCCTCTACCCCTTGGCCGTAGGCGCAGCCATATTGCTTTTTAATGTCCTCCGCGTACTGCGTGGGCGTCCGAAGCGCCACCGCAATATCATTTGTGACCTGGTCTCCGGCGATCGGAATGACGGACGTGTGCCGTATAGCACCTTGCGTGAAGACCGAGATATCGGTCGTTCCGCCGCCAATATCGACCAAACAGACGCCGAGCTCCTTCTCGTCTTCTGTCAGCACCGATATACTCGACGCCAGCTGCTCGAGAATAATGTCGTCCACTTCAAGCCCGCATCGGCGCACACACTTGATAATGTTTTGCGCGGCGCTGACCGCGCCCGTAACGATATGGACCTTGGCTTCAAGGCGCACCCCCGACATTCCGATCGGTTCGCGCACGCCCTCCTGTCTATCGATGATGAATTCTTGAGGCAGGATATGTAGGATCTTTTGATCGGCCGGAATGGGTAGCGCCCGAGCCGCCTCGAGCACACGGTCGACGTCGCCCTGAGCCACCTCTTTGGTCTTTATGGCCACAATGCCATGTGAATTGACCGAATTGATGTGGCTTCCGGCGATGCCGGCGTAAACCGAATGAATTTGGCAACCGGCCATGAGCTCGGCTTCCTCTACCGCCCTTTGTATCGATTGGACAGTGGATTCAATGTTGACAACCACCCCCTTCTTCAAGCCCCGCGAGGGCTGGTGGCCTACGCCGATGATCTCGACTGTCCCATCGCTCGCGACCTCGCCTACGATAGCGAGGACTTTGGACGTACCGATATCCAGGCCGACAATGAGCTTGGTGTCACCCTTTTTGGTCATATTGATCCCCGGAGGCTTTGCCCCAACTTACGGCGAAGCCATTTGTGTAACGTAGATCGACCCGTCGCATCGAGGCGATCAGGGTGGCGATCTGTGGAAAAATACGGACGAAGCGCGCAATACGCGCGCTTCCGTCGTGCCCTAAAACAAGAAGTGGCCCCTTATCAAGGCGAATACGCCAGGTTTCGCGCTTGGACAGCGTGAGCGTGGAAATGTCCAATCCCACAGGGCTCAGTAATTTTTGAAAGCGGCGGTAATGGCTTGCCATGTAGGCCTCGCGACCCGCGGGGCCTCGGAAGAGAGGAAGGCCTTGCGGCAAGTGGTAGCCCTGGAGGTGTACATGACTGCCGTTGGCACCCACCCATCCGCCTTGGGCCCAGCGGGCCGCCAAGACTTGGTGGGCCACATACACAACGAGCGTTCTCGGGAAGCGACGCTCGACATGTGCTGCTCCTACCCAAGGAACCTGGCTAACCGCGCGTTCTACAGAGTTGAGATCAAGACCATAGAAGTTCTGGTGCATAAATGGCGTTACCGCATTCACCAAGGCCGGGCGCGGAACATTCTGGAGATCACCGACCAAACGGACCACCCGCACCGGGAAGCGGGTCGGCGCGAAAAACGCCCGCACCGATAAAACCACGAGCCCAAGACATGCGGCAAGGAGGGGGGCCAGCACATAGGGTGTACGAATGTGCGCGAGTCCGTAGCGACGCCTCGCGGCGATCCTTGGCCCGCCGGAACGTAGCCGCCAATCCGCAGTCGTTCTCATGGGGCCTCCAGGGTTTGGGCGAGAATACGGACTACAAGATCTTCGAAGGACAGACCCGCCGCCCGCGCCGCCATCGGCACAAGACTGTGGTCGGTCATACCAGGCACCGTATTTAATTCCAGTACGTAAAAATGGCCCTCTTGGTCGGCCATGACATCAACCCGCCCCCAGCCCCGCCCCCCAAGCGTCACAAAGGCTTGCTGCGCTAGTTCCTGCATTGCGCGTTCGGCTGCGGCTGTCAGCCCCGATGGGCAGTGGTAACGGGTGGTATTCAAAAGATACTTGGCCTCGTAATCGTAAAAATCATGGGGCGTTTCGAGACGAATAACGGGCAAGGCAACATCACCAAGAAAAGCACAGGTGTACTCGGGCCCTACGATGCACCGTTCTGCCATAACCCGACCAAAAGCCCGTGCCTTCTGGTACCCCGCAAAGAGCTCAGCCTCAGTCCTGACCTTACTGATCCCTATGCTCGACCCCTCGGAAATCGGTTTCACGATGAGCGGAAACCCCAAGCGCGCAGCCACAGCAAGGGTATCTTCCGACGTGAGCAACACGTAATCCGGCGTGGATACCGAGAACGTCCGCCAAGCGGCTTTGCTCAAGACCTTATCCATAGCGACGGCCGATGCCGTCACGCCACTGCCGGTGTAGGGGATGCCAAGGACCTCGAGCAGTCCTTGGACGCATCCGTCCTCACCCAATCGTCCATGGAGCACGATAAAAGCACGATCATACCGCCCAGCCATGAGGCGTTCTGGCAAATCCGCCGCTACATCGATTCCATGAGCATCAATCCCTTGTGCGAGCAGCGCCTTTAAGACCGCCGCCCCGCTTTTTAAGGACACGTCTCGTTCAGACGAGGTCCCGCCGTACAAGACCGCGACTTTGCCGTACCGGCTCATGCCTGCTCCCCTATGATCCGCACTTCCCTCTCAAGAACAACACCGGTACGCTCCTGAACCGCAAGCTGGACACGCGCTATCAGACGCTCGATGTCCGATGCGGAGGCCTGGCCTTCGTTAATAATGAAATTTGCATGACGCAAGGAAACGACGGCCCCGCCCTCACGCCAGCCCTTAAGCCCCGCGGTCTCAATAAGGCGGGCCGCAAAATCTCCCGGGGGATTGCGGAACACAGAGCCCGCGTTCGCAGTTTGCATGGGCTGGGTGCGGTTACGTATCGCCAAATGTTCTTTTATGCGACGCCTACTCTCTTCGCGATCGCCCTCTGCTAGCTTGAATGTGGCCGCGACGAACCACTCTTGGGCTGGGCCTTCCACGGACCGATAGCCCACGCGGAAATCGGTGGGCGGTCGCACGCGGACCTCCCCCTGCCTATCTATCGTCTCGACTGCTACCACATGACTCCAGGTATCGCTGCCGGAAGCCCCGGCATTCATGGCTAGGGCCCCTCCGACAGTTCCGGGAATGCCGGCAAAAAACTCAAGGCCGGCGCGACCACGGTCGGCACACTGCCGGGCAACTTTGGCCAAGGGCACGCCCGCCTGGACGTATACCGATCCGTCGCCCCACTTAAGGTCGGACAAGCCACCAGCTAAGGCTATCACCGCGCCGCGAATGCCCCCGTCGCGAATGAGAACATTGCTGCCAAGACCTAGCCAGACAACAGTGTCTCCCCGGTAGTCGCGCAGAAAGACAGCCAAATCGGCCAAGTCGCTCGGGGTATAAAAGACATCGGCCGGGCCACCGACCCGCCATGTGGTATGGTGCGCCAGAAGCTCGCCATAGCGAGGACCGAATGCGGCTGACGACTTCACCATCGTCACAGCTCCCCCTTGAGCGCGGCTGGCAAGGCCAGTGCCGCGTGCCCGATATTGCCGGCCCCAAGCGTCAGCACGAGGTCATTACCGGCCACCACCGACGCCAGAATTTTTGGTAAATCGGCGAGATTTTCCACGAATACCGGATGGCGCCCGCGGACCCGTATCGATCGGCACAAAGACCTGCCATCCGCGCCACTTATCGGGGCTTCTCCGGCGGCATAGACCTCGGTAACAAAGAGGTTGTCGACGGTCGCCAGAACCGCGGTGAAGTCCTCCAGCAAATCGTGGGTACGGGAATAGCGATGAGGCTGAAACACTACGACCAGCCGACGCGTGGGCCAGCCTTCGCGGGCCGCTCTGATAGTGGCCGCTATCTCACGCGGATGATGGGCATAGTCGTCTACAAACAGCACATCGCCATCGCCCCAAGCCTCGACCCCATTGATTTGGAAGCGGCGCCCGATTCCCGCAAACGAGGCGAGCCCTTGAGCAATGTCCTCCCGTTTGGCGCCTAATTCGCGCCCCACGGCAATAGCTGCCAAGGCATTGAGCACATTATGATGACCCGGTTGACGAAGCGATGTGGTCAACCAACCCTCGTGACCCTGACAGGCCACGTCAAAGCGCATATTTTGGCCATCCTGGGTAATGTTGTAGGCGCGCAATTCGGCGTCAGGGCTCACCCCATAGGTCAAGACCGGCTTGTGGATCTCCGGCACTAACTCACGTATGACAGGGTCGTCAATACAGACGATAGCCAAGCCGTAGAAAGGCAGGTTATGAAGAAACGTGACAAAAGCTTGCTTTAGGCGCTGGAAATCCCCGCCATAAGTGCCCATGTGATCCGCATCGATGTTCGTGACAATCGCGATGAGCGGTTGAAGATGCAGGAACGAGGCATCACTTTCGTCGGCCTCCGCGACCAAATAGCGGCCGCGCCCTAGGCGCGCGTGGCTACCGACGCTATTGAGCCGGCCGCCGATCACGAAGGTTGGGTCAAGCCCGGCCTGGGCCAATACGCTTGCCACCAAGCTTGTGGTCGTTGTCTTGCCGTGGGTTCCGGCCACCGCGACCCCCTGCTGAAGACGCATGAGCTCGCCCAACATTTCCGCCCGCGGGATGACCGGAATCTTCGCCGCCCGGGCGGCAACGACCTCGGGATTGTGGGACGTGATGGCCGACGACACCACCACCACGTCTTGTTTTTGGACAAACTGCGCATCGTGACCGATATGGACCGTGATCCCAAGGTCGCTCAAGCGCTTAGTGGTGGCAGATTCAGTCGCATCGGACCCCGACACCTCAAATTTGAGGTTGTGAAGCACTTCGGCGATTCCACACATACCAGCCCCGCCTATGCCAACAAAATGAATGCGCTGAACCTTATGCACGAGCCACCTCCAAACACGCCGCCACGATTCGGTCGGTGGCATCAAGGTTCGCGCAGGCACGGCTTCGTTCTGCCATCCGCGTTCCGACCTCAGGCTGGCGTGCTAAACCTTCCAAAAGCTCGGCTACGTGCGATACGGAAAACTCGCCTTGAGCGATACACAAAGCCGCTTCCCGGTCCGCCAGAAAACGGGCATTGGCGGTTTGATGATCCTCAGTGGCAAACGGGAACGGAACCAGAATGGCCGCCACCCCCACCGCGCAGAGCTCGGCGATCGTCATCGCCCCGGCACGACAAATAACGACATCGGCCCACATATACTCGGCTGCCATATCGTCTATGAAAGGTGTTACGGTGGCCGCGATCCCATGCTTTTGGTACAGACTTTCCGTGCGCGCCGCATCCAATCGGCCGGTCTGATGATGAACGAGTGGCCGCCGGTCGGGCGGCAACAGCGCCACGGCCTCGGGAACGACGTCATTCAATACCCGCGCGCCCTGGCTCCCGCCCACAATAAGCAAATGGAGAGGCGGCGTACGCCCCGCGAGCCGCACCTCCGGCTTCGGAAGATGCAACATCTCAGCACGCACCGGATTGCCGATATGGATCGCGCCGGGCAAGGAATGGAAGGCGTCGGGAAAACCACACAGCACACGATCCGCCATCAGGGCCAACCACCGATTCGTAAGACCCGCACAGGCATTCTGTTCGTGAACGACAAGCGGAGTCCGGGTAAGCCAGGCCATGATGCCACCGGGGCCAGCCACGAAGCCCCCGAGGGCCAATACCACGTTCGGCTTATGCCTACGGAAAATCCGCAACGTCTGCCAAAGCGCGACCACAAGTCGTCCGGGAAGGAACAGAAGATCTCGCAAAGACCCCCGGCGCAATCCCTGAATCGTGATCCACTCGAGCGGCAAACCGGCCTGGGGAACTAAGCGCGCCTCGAGGCCTTGGTGGGTTCCGACCCACACCACGCGAACCCCGAGCTCGCGCAGACCACGGGCCACGGCAAGCCCGGGAAAGACATGGCCGCCGGTTCCGCCGGCCAGTATCAACACGGTCTTCATCGTGAAGCCCCCTGCGCCCGCGTTTCCCGATCGATTCGCAATAAGAGCGCGGTGGCGACGCAACTCATTAAGGTGCTCGAGCCACCGTAACTCAAAAGGGGCAAGGCCAAGCCTTTGGTGGGCAGAACACCCATATTGACCCCCATATTAATAATGGCCTCGAGCCCTAATAGAATACCCACGCCCTGCGCCACAAAGCTCGAATACAGATCCCCGAAACGGCGCGCACCCTCAGCAATCTGGAAGGCCCGGACAACAAGCACCGCAAATAGCCCGATGACCACGAGCACGCCCAGGAAACCGAATTCTTCGGCGATAATGGCAAACAGGAAATCGGTATGAGCCGCCGGGAGGTAATAGAGCTTTTGGAGGCTCAAGCCGAGCCCACGTCCAAACCAACCGCCGCGACCAAAAGCCATGAGCGATTGAACCAACTGATAACCGTTGCCCTTGGCCTGAGCAAAGGGGTGCAGAAAACCGATAATGCGCCGCTCGCGGTACCGCGAGGCGACGGTCAGCACAACCCCCGCCCCGAGACCGGCGACCAGCACGGCGATAAAGTGTGAAAGTCGCACGCCGCCGACAAACAGCATCCCAAAGGCGACTGCCCACAAAATCACCTCGCTGCCCATATCCGGTTCGAGCAGCAACAAGACCCCGGTCACCATAAGAAGGGTCGCCACGGTCAGAATACCGTGCGTGAATTCACTTAGTCGGTCTTGGCGACGCACGAGGTAGCCAGCCAGGTACAACACCAGGAAGAGCTTCAAGAATTCCGACGGCTGAAGATTAGCAACACCGAGCGGTAGCCAGCGCGCGGACCCGTTCACGCGCACCCCAACATGCGGAATCAACACCATAACGAGGCCGAAAAGCCCGATCATTAAGAGATAGGGGGAGACTTGGCGCCAGAAGACCATCGGAATCTGTACGACCAACGCAAACGCCAGAAGACTGATCGCGATATTGACGCAATCATGCAACAAGTAGTAGGCGCTGTGACCCGTGCGCTGAGCCGCGACGAACGCTGAGGCGGAATAGACCATCGTCAGTCCAAAGGCCAGGAGCGCCAACACCACCGAAAGCAGAACTGGGTCGAGCGGCGGCAGCCGCCGCTTGGCGGCGACTTCGTAAGTCTCAGCCATGCGCGCCTCCTCGCGGATCCAGGATCAAACGCTGCACCGCGGCAGTAAAGACCTCACCGCGATGGACGTAGTTGCGAAACATATCGAAACTCGCGCAGGCTGGGGATAATAAGACCCGGTCCCCGGCGCACGCGCAGCGCTGCGCGATCAACACCGCCTCGTCCATATCCTCGGCAAAATGCAGTGGGCAAGCACCCTTTAAGACCGCCGCCAGACGCGGACCGTCGCGGCCAATCAGCACAACCGCGCGGGCCTTGTCGCGGACAACAGGGGCCAGAGCCGAGAAGTCGGCCCCTTTACCGTCGCCGCCGGCAATGAGCACCACGCGGCCGTCGAGACCAGCGAGAGCCGCCGCGGTGGCACCCACGTTTGTCCCCTTAGAATCATCTATCCAAGTCACGTTATCGCGACGACCTATGACCTGGGTGCGGTGCGCAAGCCCGCGAAACGCTCGGACCGCCGACGCCAAGGCCGCGGTATCGCGGCTTAAGGTCATGGCGAGCGCAAAAGCGGCAAGGGTGTTGGCGAGATTGTGGCGTCCGGGTAGGGGAATGTCGGCCACGGGCATGAGCGCTTGCTTGCCCTGCGCAAGCCACAGGTCCGCGCCCTGCGTTATGAGACCAAAATCGTGGCCAAGGGGGCGATCGAGGCCAAACGACACCACCTCACGGTCGGTGCGCACCATGGCCGCCACCAGCGGATCTTCGCGATTAATGACCATACGTCCAAGACCGGCAAAGATTCGGGCCTTAGCGTGAGCATACTCGACCAAATCGTCGTATCGGTCCATATGGTCGGGAGTAACATTGAGTACCGTGGCCGCTCGCGCGTTCAGGCTTGACGTCGTTTCCAACTGAAAACTCGACAGCTCGAGGACATAGGCGTCGGGGGTCGGCCGATCCAAAAGCGTAAGGGCCGGTACGCCGATATTACCACCGACCTCGACCCGCAGACCGGCTTTGCGGAGCATGTCGCCCACCAAGGTCGTAACCGTGCTTTTTCCGTTTGATCCGGTAATAGCTATGACCGGCGCATCGCAGGCACGCGCAAAGAGCTCGATATCGCCCACTATCGCAACCCCGGCCTGAGCCGCGGCCTTGAGAGCCGGTTCCTTCAAGGACACACCGGGGCTCACTACCAGAATATCCGCGCCTAGCAACTGATCCTCGCGAAACGGCCCAGTCAACACCGATACCGCAGGGTGCGCTTCGCGCATAACGGACATGAGCGGCGGGTTCGAACGACTGTCACAGACAGACACCCCGTAACCGGCGCGCTGCAGATAAGGAACGCAGGACAGACCGGTGTCTCCGAGCCCGACCACTATGGCCTCGCGGGTCATAAACGCGCCCCCAAAGTGGAAAGACCAACCAGTACAAGGAGAAACGTAACGATCCAGAAACGGATCACGACGTGCGGTTCCGGCAAGCCCTTGAGTTCAAAATGGTGGTGCAGGGGCGCCATCTTAAAAATCCGCTTACCCGTCAGCTTAAACGACCCCACCTGCAACATCACCGAAACGGTCTCGACCACAAACACACCGCCCATGATGAACAAAAGGATCTCTTGCCGAATCACGACCGCGACAATGCCAAGCGCCGCCCCCAAGGCCAGCGCCCCCACGTCGCCCATGAAGACCTGGGCCGGATAGGCATTGAACCAAAGAAAAGCGAGCGCGGCGCCCCCCATAGCGCAGCAGAAAATCACGAGGTCACGGGCGCCGGGAATATAGGGGTGGCCGACCGCCGCGGCCACGTGCGGGGTCCCAGCGACATACGCAAGCAAGCCCAGCGCCAAGGCGACGAGACTCGTAGGGACCGCCGCTAAACCATCCAAACCATCCGTGAGATTAACGGCGTTACTGCTGCCAGTCACGACAAGAAATCCGATAAAGAGGAAGGCGACCGATCCCAACGGGATCAGGGGCTGATGGAGCAGCGGAATATAAAACCCAGTTTCCGGACCCTTGCGAGCATCCGCCAAAAGGGCCGCAACGGCCAGGATCGAGGCCAGCATCTGGGCTATAAACTTGGCCCTTGCACCGATCCCCCGCGGATTTTTGTGGAGGAGCTTGATGTAGTCGTCCATCCAGCCGATAAGGCCGAACGCAAGCAGCGTCATCAGCGCGATCCAGGTATCCTTATTCGTAAGACGCATCCAGAAGAGTGTCGACACCGTAATCGAAAACAGCATCAAAACACCGCCCATCGTCGGCGTCCCGGCCTTCTGGTAGTGGGTTTGCGGGCCATCTTTCCGGACCGTCTGACCGATCAGGCGCAGGGTCAGACGCCGAATCATAAGCGGCCCGGCCGCCAAACCGACCGCAAACGCCGTTAACAGCGCACCCAGCGCGCGGACCATAAAAAAACTGGGGCCGGCATGGGCAAGCAGCCTATAGATGACCAGAAACATGGCGCCCTCCCGTATCGCGGAGGCCGGCTACAACCCGTTCCATGCGCGCACTCCGCGACCCCTTAACCAAAATGACCGTCCCTTGATGGAGAGCCGGTTTCAAGTCCGCTATCAACTCGTCGATACCACGATAATGCCGGGCCTGGGTCCCAAAGCTACGACTCGCATGGAGCGCAAGATCGCCGAACGTCAACAGATGTTCGATGCCGGCGTGGGCCGCGGCTTCGCCCAAGGCACCGTGAAAACGCGCGGCGTCCGGGCCTAACTCCGCCATATCACCGAGCACAAACCAACGCTCGCCCGACGCATGGGCCAAGACATCGAGGGCGGCGCGCGCGGAATCGGGGTTGGCGTTATAGGTATCGTCTATAAGGCAAGACCCGTTATATCCGGGACTCGTTTCCAGGCGCCCATGCACGGGCCGCACGGCGGCAAGGCCCTCGCGGATGGTTGGTCCCGGAATATCGAGGGCAAAGGCGATAGCGGCCGCGGCCAAGGCGTTCATCACGTTGTGCCGCCCCAGAACGGATAGAGTCACCGGCAGGGGCGTGGGAGCGCTTGGGGTCTTTAGCATTAATTCGCTTCCAGCGCGACCAAGGATATAGGTAGCGCTCACATCGGCCGTGGCCTGGAGGCCGTAGGTCACGACTCGCCCGGGGGCGAGGCCGCGCCAGTAATCGGCAAAATTATCATCAGCGTTCACGACCGCAACCCCGCGGGGCGATAAGGCCGCGTAGATCTGGCCCTTCTCTTCGGCTATCGCCTGCACTGAACCCAGACCGGCCAAATGTGCGAGTCCGGCGTTGGTTACGCAGGCCACGTCGGGGCCGGCAATGGCGGCCAGCCTTGCGATCTCGCCCGGCCGATTCATACCCATCTCCACGACCGCGTAGTGATGGGACTTGAGTAAGCGCAGCACGGTCAAAGGCACGCCGATGTCGTTATTGAGGTTGCCTTCGGTCGCCATGCTAGGCGCGGCCCGAGAAAGAATCTGGGCAGTCATTTCCTTCACGCTCGTCTTCCCATTACTGCCCGTAATCGCGACTACCTTGGCCTTCGATTGGCGGCGCCAGTAGGCGGCCAGCTGACCAAGGGCGGCCCTCGTGTTGGCCACAAGGACCGCAGGCGGCCCTCCCGGCTCAGGCTCGCGATCAACAAGCACCGCTGCGGCTCCTTGACGGGCCGCCTCACCCACAAACTGGTGACCATCAAAACGCTCGCCGCGCAGCGCCACAAAGAGGCATCCCTGCGTAATCGCCCGACTGTCCGTAACGACCGCGCGAATCGAGCAGGCCGGCCCTATCACCCGCCCCCCCACGGCCGCTGCGATCTCACTTAGGGTGAACATGCTACCTCCAATAGCCGTCGCACCGTTTGCCGATCGCTGTAAGGCACGCAACGGTCGCCGAATTGCTGATATTCTTCATGACCCTTACCCGCCACCACAACTACATCGCCGCAATTCGCCGTCTGCAAGGCCAGGGTAATGGCGGCCTTACGGTCCCCCACCACGGCGAGGTGTGACCGCGCCTCCTCGGGCACGCCGCGCAGAATATCGGCAATGATGCGCTCTGGATCCTCGTGGCGGGGGTTGTCGTGGGTCAAGATCAGATAATCAGCGAAGCGGCTGGCGCAAGCCCCCATCAATTCCCGCTTACCGCGATCACGATCGCCGCCGCAGCCGAAAACGCAAATCACTCGCCCCTCGGCGTGAGCGTGGGCGCGGGCGCCAGCCAGGGCCTTTTCAAGAGCATCCGGGGTGTGGGCATAATCGACCACCACGAGCGGCTGAGTCGCGCGCACCGAAAACATTTCCATACGTCCAGGAATGGGTGTCACGTCCCCCAAAACCCGTAGGGCATCCTCAATGTGCCACCCGAGCGCAAGGAGTGCTGTGAGGGCGGCCGCCAAATTGTGAACATTAAAGTATCCGAGCAAGGCGCTTTTCAGAGTCGCCCGACCCGCGCAGGTTGCAAATTCGATCGTAAGACCCGCGGGACTCGCCTTCACGTCATCGATCCGGACGTCACCCTGCGAGCCGTAAAACCAACAACGGACCCCACTCTGGACCTTCTCCTTAAGAACGGCGCTAAACGGGTCATCAGAATTAAGGACCGCGAATTGGAGATCGGGGACCTTAAAAAGCAAGGCCTTCGCCTCTCCGTAACGATGCATGTCGCCGTGATAATCGAGATGGTCACGAGTCAGATTCGTAAAAACCGCGCCCGCAAATCGCACTCCACCCACCCGTCCCTGATCCAAGGCGTGGGACGACACTTCGAGGGCCACCGACCGTGCCCCCTCGGCACGGAAGCGGTTTAGCCAACGGTGAAGAGCGATCGCGTCGGGAGTTGTCCGTTCGGCCGGCAATAAGGCGCCGGGAAAGCCGTTCCCGAGAGTGCCGATAAGAGCGCAGGGGCTCACCGTGCTCAAGGCGTGGGCGATCAAATGGGTAGTGGTCGTTTTCCCGTTTGTGCCCGTAACCCCTATAATCGAGAGTGAGCGCGAAGGACTCCCGTAAAACCGGTCCGCAATCGGCCCGACCAGCTCGCGCAAGGACGGGCAGGGGAGGATCGGCACCTGACCTAAGTGACCCGGGGGGCCGCTTGCGCTGAGGACAGCGGCCGCGCCGCGGGCCACGGCATCAGCAATAAACCGCCGACCATCCTGCTGGCTGCCGGGCAAAGCCATGAACAAAGACCCCGGCAAGACGGTCCGACTATCCAAACTGAGAGCCGTGATAGGCCGATCGGCATCGCCGCTC
This sequence comes from Pseudomonadota bacterium, assembly GCA_021785035.1. Lineage (GTDB taxonomy): Bacteria > Pseudomonadota > Gammaproteobacteria > Acidiferrobacterales > Acidiferrobacteraceae > Acidiferrobacter. Next base: position 33,849 of record JAJYGP010000063.1, on the reverse strand, counting down.
ATTTCATATAGACCGGTTAACAAGGTCTTCAGGGTCATGGGGCTATTGGTCATGGCATGGTCGTCTCAGCGCGCGCCATGGTGGTGACAGGGTTGTCTGGCGGAATATTGAGAATACGCAACGCACCGGTCATGACCTTTTGAAACACAGGGGCGGCGCATTCGGCGCCATAGTATCCGTGCTTTTGGGGATCTCGAATCACGACGACCATGACCAGTCGCGGATCGGAAGCCGGGGCAAATCCGGCAAACGAAGCGACATAGCGGTGGCGATGGTAACCCTTCCTATCGGCGATATGCGCGGTCCCAGTCTTGCCCGCGACCCGATAATTGACGATATCCGCCGTCGCGCCCGTGCCGACCGGGCTCGCCGCAAGCTCCAACATATGACGCATTTCGTGCACAACCCTTGGCGAAAAAATTCGCCGTCCTTTCACCGGACCCTTACGCTTTAGGATCGTAATGGGCTCGAGGATACCGCCATTGGCAAAGACGGTGTAGGCGCGAGCGAGCTGAAGCGGCGTAACCGAAATCCCGTAACCAAAGGATAGGGTCGCCTTCTGAATCGGCTCCCAGGTGTCGGGCGGGGCCAAAAAACCGGGCGATTCGCCGGGTAGACCACTGTGGGTAAAGTGGGTAAAACCAAGCCTGAGAAAATTATCATACATGGCGCGCCGGGTAAGCGTCGTCAAAGCGATTTTCGAGGCCCCGACGTTGCTCGATTCGGCAATCACATGCGAGACGTCGATGAGACCGAAATCGCCCACATCACTGATCTTGTCGGGACCGACCCAATAACTGCCAGGCGAGGTACTGACCAGGGTATGGGGGCGGATGCGGCCACTTTGGAGGGCAAGGGCGATCGTAAAGGGCTTAAGAGATGAGCCCGGCTCGATCACATCCGTCACCGCTCGGTCTCGGTAGTAGGCGCTGTTCAGGTCGCTCCGGGTATTGGGATTAAAGCTCGGAACATTGGCGAGCGCCAACACCTCGCCAGTATGCGGGTCGAGCACGATAGCACTTCCGCTGCTAGCATCGTGGTAACGCACCGCCTTCAAAAGCTCCCGGTAGGCAAGGTACTGAATGCGCTGGTCGATACTTAATACGAGATTCTTCCCTGGACGTGGGGGATGGGGCCCCTGGCGCAAGGCGATCGGCTGACCCAAGCCATCGCGGATCACAACCGCCCGGCCCGGCTGCGGACTGAGCTCGGAGTTGTAGGCGAGCTCGACCCCGTCCTGGCCCTGGTCATTGATATTAGTAAAACCGACCAAGGTGGCACTTACGGCACCGGTCGGATAATAGCGGCGATACTCGCGTTGCGAAGCAACGCCCGGTATACGGAGATCAAGAACGCTCTGGGCAAACTGGGGATCAACCTGGCGGCGCAAGTACATGAATTGCTCATGCCGCTCCGCGGTCAAAGTCTGCCTGAAGGTCGAAAGCGACCATCCGATGGCGGCGGCCAAGCGCGGCCAAGCGGCTGGTTCCTTGATAAGGATCTGCGGATTGACCCACAGCGAATCGACCGGCGTACTAATGGCAAGGGGGCGCCCGTGGCGATCAAGAATCATGCCGCGGTGCCCCTCCTCCTGGATAGTCTCGATCTGCTGACGACTGGCCTCGTGGCGCAAAAACGGGGCATCGACAACCTGCAAGAAAAAAGCGCGGACCACCATGAGCCCGAAGGCCAACAGCATAACGAGCAACACAAAAGTCGACCGTCCCCAACCGCCCGGAGATATCGCTGTGAAATGACGTGTGTGCGCATTCATGGGATCCGCTTGGGTCGCGTGTAAAGCAACACAATGCGCCGCGGGTCGGGCATGACCATATCCAGCTTGCGACGCGCGATACGATCGACCCGACGGTGCTCGGCAAGCGTGCCTTGTTCAAGCAACAGTCGACCCCACTCCACATGCAAGGCATCCTTTTGGCTCATCAGCCGTTGTTCGTGCGCAAACAGCAGAAGATACCGGCTGCGAATATCGACAAGCGCGAGCGAAGATACGAACAAAGCGGCTACCCAAAACCAAGACGCGTTCTTAGTCATACGTCACCCCCAGGCTTTCCCCGACCCTCAGTACGGCGCTGCGGGCGCGTGGATTGAGGGCGACCTCGGATGCGCTGGGACGGACCGCCTTCCCTATGACTTTGAGCCGCGGTCGCAAGGCTTTGTGGGGTACTGGAAGTCGTGTCGGATGACTGTCACCACGCGATTCGCCAACCAGGAACTGCTTCACAACACGATCTTCCAACGAATGAAAGCTGATCACCGCAAGCCGGCCACTAGGTCGCAATAAACGCAGAGCCACGGGCAAAGCGCGGGCGAGCTCACCTAGCTCATCGTTCACGAGGATACGCAGCGCCTGAAAACAACGGGTAGCGGGGTCCTGCCCGGGCTCGCGCCGGGGAATAGCGCGGGCGACGAGGGCCGCAAACTGGGTCGTGGTCGTAATCGGCGTCAAGGCCCGAGCACCCACAACGGCTCGAGCGACACGGCGCGCGTATCGCTCCTCCCCGAATTCACGCAATACGCGAGCGATCTCGGACTCGTCCGCGGCATTCAACCACTCCGCGGCCGTAGGTCGGGACTGCTGATCCATCCGCATGTCGAGCGGCCCCTCATACCGAAAGCTAAACCCGCGAGACGATTCGTCAAACTGGGGCGAAGAAACCCCCAAGTCGAATAAGATCCCATCGAAGCCTCCCTGCTCACCTGCGTTCTCTTGGTAACGTTCCATCATAGAGAACCGCCCTTTTACTATCGCAACCCGCGGGTCTTTGCCAAAACGCCGCGTCGCTACCTCGATCGCCTGCTCGTCGCAATCCATGACAAGCAACCGGCCCTCCGGCGCGAGCCGCGCCACAATCGCCCCGCTATGACCGCCCCGGCCGAATGTGGCATCCAGATATCGCCCACCCGGTTTCACGGCCAGAGCATCCAACGCCTCGGCCAATAATACCGGTCGATGCCCCGCGTCGGTCACAGCGACAACGACTGCAACTCAGCCGATAATTCCTCGTTGTCGGTCGCCGCCAGCCACTCCGTGCGGCGTTCGTTCCATATGCCCTGATCCCACAGCTCGAACTTATTACCCTGTCCAATCAACATGATATCTTTATCCAGTGTGGCAAATTCCCGCAACGGTGCCGGCAACAAGATCCGACCAGCGCCGTCCATGTCGCACTCTGTCGCATGCCCAATCAAAAGGCGCTGCAAACGTCGAGTCTGGATGTTAAAGCTGGATAAACGCACGAGCTTTGACTCAATGATCTCCCATTCTGGGAGCGGGTAAAGCAACAAGCAGTGGTCACGATCGACGGTCATGATCAGCCGACCCGCACAGCGCGCAAGGAGGTCCTCCCGATACCGAGTCGGAATAGCAATTCGTCCCTTACTATCGAGACTGATGCTGTTAACTCCGCGAAACATATCTCCCCTTCCGCCCTATCCCACAAATGCCCACATTTACCCACTTCGTGACACTATAGTAACGCGGGAAAAGCGAAGTCAAGCACGAACCACAAAAAGGAGACGAAAGGGGCCCTTATGGGCCACAAAGTGCAGCCAAAAGCCGGAGGGAAGGAGAAAAAGGTGGGAGTTGGCCGTTAAGCCGGGTTCTGTCGTGGGCAGTCATTCCTCTGGGACGCTTGTCGCCAAGCGCCTCTAGCAACCTACCCGGGGACGACGCGGGCCAACGTCATAGTCCCCCTATTCGGTCTTGCTCCAGGTGGGGTTTACCCTGCCACCGATGTTGCCATCGGCGCGGTGCGCTCTTACCGCACCATTTCACCCTTACCCGCATAGCGGGCGGTATATTTTCTGTGGCACTTTCCGTAGGCTCGCGCCTCCCAGGCATTACCTGGCACCTTGCCCTGTGGAGCCCGGACTTTCCTCCACCCTTGCGGGCAGCGACTGCCTAGCCAACTCCCGGCCGCAGTATACTCGCTTCAATCTCGGATGCTTGCCTTATTCTGCCGTGAGCAGCTCTTTTTTGTCGGCGAGACGAGCGGTCAAAGTATGGTAGGAGGCAAGAAACGAGCCCAAACCCTGCTCGAGCAAGGAGTCCAGGATCTCGGGAAGATCTACCCCTTCACGACGTATACCCTCCAAAACCGACTGGGCCTGACCCGACTCCGCCTCTAGAAGGGCCCGAGGACGATTGTGCTTTAGTAAGGCCGCAAACGTCTGCGGCGGCACGGTATTAATGGTGTCGGGCGCGATCAACCGATCGATATACCAGGTCGCGGAATAGCTCGGATCCTTACTGCTGGTACTGGCCCACAGCAACCACTGGGGGCGCGCTCCCCGGGCGCGCAAACGGGCAAAGCCCTTGCCGCGGAACAAGTCCCGATAGCGCTGGTAGATGCGCTGAGCGTTGGCAATCCCGGCACGGCCGAGGAGACCCTGCAAACGTTTCGCCTCAGATGTCGGCGCGAGTTTCAACTTATCGCGCAACACACCATCGACAACCGCGTCCACCCGACTCACGAAAACGCTCGCGACCGATGCGAGCCTATCAATGGACTGGCCATCAGCCAGACGATCCTCAAGCGCCGCCATATAAGCCGCGGCCACCCGCTCATAGGAGGAAGGCGCGAAAATCAGGGTCACGTTGACGTTGATACCAGCCCGCAACACGGCGCGTATGGCCCCGTATCCGGCTTCGGTAGCCGGGATCTTGATCATCACATTGGGCCTGCCCACAGCCGTCCACAAAAGCTTCGCCTCGGCGACTGTCGCCTCGGTGTCCTGAGCCTTATCCGGCGCCACCTCAATGCTCACGTAACCGTCTTCGCCCAGGCTCCGGTCGTAGACGCCACGCAAGGCATCGGCCGCCAACCGGACATCGCTGATCATGAGCTCACGGACCATCTCGGCCGGGGCCGCGCCCTGGGCTTGTAGCGCCCGAATCTCGTCGTCGTAATGTTGGCCTTCATGAATGGCCTTCTCAAAAATCGTCGGATTGGTGGTCACCCCGCGTACGCCTGAGGCCACCAGAGACCGCAAACCGCCGCTCGTGATCAACTCGCGATTAATATTGTCATACCAGATCCGCTGGCCGAGACCCGCGATACGTTCGATACTATTCATACATCACCCAACCCTTCAAAAACCTCGTAACATCCAACCTGAATCCCATTTCTGGACTCCCGGGCATCAACTCGGAACCGGGGCCACCCCGGCGACCATACACCCGGAATCCTAGCGGATCGCGCCTCTATGACTGCTTTTTTTACCCAGTATCCACCCTTGAACCCCGTCTCGCCAGAGCCGGCTGGCTTGCCACTTAAAAACTCCTCCAGACGTGCCAAAAAGCTCGGCGCCAGAGCATTAGGCCTTTTCGCCGTGCTCAAGGACCACAAGACCCATCAAATAAATGAGCATGGCCGAATGATCAGGGTCCGCGCTCGGCAATACCGAGATATTGTGCTGAACCACCATGCGTGCAAACGCGCGGTGAACATCAAGGGCCTTCTGATGAAAACGCGCTACGTACGGGTCGCCTTCTATGATGTAGACAATACGAGCATACAGGCGTTCGAGATGTTCGATATTGACCCATAGCCCCTCATCCACAACGCTCAAGATAAAGTCGGTTGCTGACTTTCGTTCCACGACGATCTTATTTGGCAGCAGATAATCGCCGAACTCCAAGTCCACCATCTCCAGCTGTACCCCCTCCGCCTCCTCAAGACGCTTCAGAATTCGGCCGCGCTCGCGACGATCGGCCTGAATGGAAAACGGAATGACACTCATACCTGCCTCCTTTGAGGGAGTGACAAAATTGCCCCACGACTGGCGCCCTACACAATAGAACGCCGCACAGGGGACCCAAGGGATTACCATTAAAAATGGCGAATGGGATCTGTAAGCCCACTATATACGGACTTTCGGCTCTCCCGCATACCCCAACCTCACCAAGATCAAGGTTGGTACAATGGTTGCATCAGCTCAGGGTAACGCACGCGCCCACGGCTTTTTGAACAAAGGGGCCACAAGGACGCCAGGACAGTATTATGGATCAATCTAAGGCAGAGCCCATGGCTTCACCGCCTCTACAATATCCCGATGGGGAAAAGCCCAGATTGACTAAGGGCTATGCCGCAGTACGCCGAAAAACCACACTGGTCGCCGCGATCTTCGTGGTCTTTGGCTTCACGCTGGGAGGCATCGGTCTTTGGCACGCCTACAGCACTTACACGACCGTAGACCACGAGGAGCGTCTGCGCGCCGAGGCCCTGGTGTCACGCGCCGCCAATCGGCTCGCAGGCACACTAGGTGAGCATTTCTCCGACCTGCGCTTTCTAGCGCGCTCACTGCGAGCCGCAGGGGCAAACCAAAACCACTTGGGCCGGGACTCAAAGATCGCCCTGCAACGATTTCTCAATACCCATCGCGGCATCATCAACGTCAATATTCTCAATGCCAACGAGACCCGGATCCTGTGGTCTGCGCGCCCACAGACTCCGCGACCGATTATACAGGGGACCAAGTTCTTCCCCTTACCCGGCCAGCCACGAGCGAACATCGCCGACCCGATTTTTGCACGCCGCTACGGCACCGTCATCGTACCCCTTCGTTATCAGGTAGAAACCCGAGCCGGTGCGGTCCTTCTCTATATCGGCGACCCGATAGCCTTAAAGAGTCTTACCGCGCTCATACCAAAAAGTGATCTGGACATCTTTTTGGCAGCCCGCGATGGCCAACCTTTCGTTGAATGGTGCCACGGACAACTGCTTATGCCGCCACGATCGCGCCGACGGGTCGCCGGAGAGAGCCGGGTGGCCATATCCGGTTACCCTTGGGCGGTGAGCGCCGCCTGGTCACGTCCTGCGCTGCTCAAGTTTTGGTGGCGACGAGTACGCCCCTGGCTACCGCTCTTTATTTTGCTGCTCTTGACGAGCCAGTACTTAGCGACCTTGGTCGTCAAGCTTTTATCCCGAGAGATGCAATTGCGACAGTGGCATGAAACCCTCCACCACCTCAATCAAATGGCCCTGAAAGATCAGCCGCTCGAGATACTTTTTGCAGATGCCGCACGCCGCATTCAGGAGAACCTTCTCGCGGAATATGTGTTTGTCGGTACGCGTTCCGAGGGAATTGCGGTCGGACCGGCCAACGCCGAATTTACAAGCGACGTGTCCCACACAGCCTTCACGGTGGCAGTCGACCATGAGTGGCGCCACATACCCGTTGACGGTCCCCAGAAACCACTTGCTTTGGCCTTGGGAAAAACCGGCGTTCTCATCGTAATCCGGCCCTCGCGGCGCGCCCGCACCGTGCCATGGGAAGGGCTGATCCATGAACTGGGCGACCAACTGATGAGCGCTGTCAATCAAAGACGGCAACAACTCGACATCCTACGCCTGCAACGCTACCAAGTGGCGGTCGGAAAAATGCAGCTCGAGCTGATACGCGCGCCGCGGCCAGATGACGTCTACGCCTTGCTTGTGCAGATATTGCAGACTCAAACCGATATCCTCGGGGCCTTTGTCGCCACGCCGCAACCAGACAATCAACGACTTTACGTCAAGGTCGCAGCCGGCCAATCGGAGGAGGTGACGCGCGCCCTCGAACGCCTGACATTGTCCTACGATCCACGCGAATATCCGCTTGGACAAACGCCGGCCGCCCACGCCTTTCGCAATGGGGTTCCCTGCGGACCGATTGATCCTGAAAGCGATCTTAAGCTGTGGCAGTCTTTGGAGAACGAACCTGCCTTATCATCCGTGCGTGCAGTCGTAGCTTACCCAATACTTGAAGAGGATAAGGCGAACCCCACGGCCGTTCTCGTCGTTAAGGGAACCGATCCGCACTACTTCACCCCCGCCCTGCAGGCGCTGCTCGAGCACCTTGTGGCGAGCGTCAGGGTGGCGCTCAGCCGGTACCGCACCAGCCGGCAGATCGATCGCTACCGGGCCTTCTACGAGGCCATCGCGCGGGCCAGCCAACTCATGGTCCGGCAACATGAGCCGCTCCAACTTTTTCGCCACGTCTGCGATGTCCTGGCGACTTCGACCGGCGTACCGCTTACCTTCATTTCACTGATCGAAGGAGATTCCGCGCGGGTGGTCGCAAGCAGCGGTCCCGCCAAAACATTCACAGACGAGGCGTCCATTAGCCTGAACCCCTGCGATAACGGCTTAGGTGGCATGCACGCCCAGACCATAGGCGCGCAGGGCGCTCAGCTTTTTGAGAAGCGCGCCTACTGGCTTGGCAACGACGAATGGCGCGGCAAGGCTCACGCACTCGGTCTGCAATCCGCGCTCGCCGTGTCATGGAAAAATAACGGCGGGCCGTCAGGGCTCCTCGGCATCGTGGCTGCCGAAACCGAATTTTTCGACTACGACCTGGTTCAGCTCATCGAAACGCTGGGACGAGACATTAGCCTAGCCGTCAGCGACTATGATCGCCAACAAGAACTTTTGCATCTGTCCCTTTACGATCCGCTCACAGGCCTACCTAATCGTGCCTACTTCGAACGCTCCGCCACCGAGGCCATGGCTCGAGCCAGCCGCAGCGGACGCGCCATGGCATTGGGAATCATGGATCTTGATGGTTTTAAGGAGTGGAATGATCTTCAGGGTCACAAGGCCGGAGACGATCTGCTGAAATCCGTGGCCGAACGGCTTCGCCAAGTCATCCGTAAAGACGAGGGCTTAGCGCGCCTCGGGGGCGATGAATTTGGGCTCCTTGTGACGATCGAGGAGACCGACACGCTGGCCGCGATATCGGACCGCATACTCCGGACCGTGGGCGAGGCGGATGATGAAAAACACATAACGACTAGTATTGGCTGGGCGACCTATGCCGCCGAGACCCCTTATGCGACACTTCTTGCCCACGCCGACGAGGCCCTCTATGCGGCCAAGGCCGGTGGCCGCAACACGTTTTGCCTGTTCGGCGGCGATATCGCCAAGCGCCTTGAGCGGCGGCTACAAATCCATCAGCGCCTCCCTAATGCCCTGGCCGCAAAACAGGTTCATTTTCTTCTCCAACCCCAGATGAGCTGCCTCGCCGGAACCATCGAAGGACTCGAACTTCTCGCGCGCTGGCGCACCGCTGAAGGCGTCCTCCTTGCAAGCGACTTCATCGCCGATGTCGAAAAAGATCCGGCCTTGATCCGGGCCCTCGGACGCTATGCCCTTTCGGAAGCCATCGAGGTACGAGCCCGGCTGCGGGCGGCTGGTTACCGGCTGCGGGTCGCCTTTAACGTCGGTGCCCATCATTTTCTTCACCCGGCATTTTTGGCGGATATCGCGTCCCGTCTCGAGGGAACGAGCGGCGAGGGTCTGTGCATCGAGGTCACCGAAAACGTCGCACTGAGCGACATGCATCGTGCCGCCCAGGTTATTGTCCAGCTCAAGGAGATGGGCTTTGCGGTGGCGCTCGACGACTTTGGGACCGGCTACTCGTCGCTTAACGAAGCCGTGCATCTGCCGGTCGACGAACTGAAGCTTGATCAACGCTTTATTCGCTCGTTTCGATACGACCCAAACGCCTTCGCCGTAGCGAGCGCCGTACTGCTTCTTGGCACACTCTCTGGACGCCGACTGATCGCCGAGGGAATCGAGGAACCAAACGATCTCGCCTTATGGCGGCATATTGGAGGAAACTACGTGCAGGGCTATCTGCTGTCTCCGCCATTATCGGAATCCGATTTTTATGTATGGCTTGAAACGTCCCATCCAACCTGCACGTCGACCGGCGCGGTCTTTCCGACCAAAGATTTGATATTGGTCGGCTACGCCTTTTTGGAGCCGGATCACTATGCCTCGTGCGATACGAGAAGCCTCTTGGCCGGTCACGCCCAACTGCAAGCGTGGATACAGACGCGGCGCGCGGTTTACGGACAGCTCGACGCCTGGACGCCACTTGAAACAGCGCTTCGCCAGGGCGACACCGGGAACGAAGCCGCGTTCCGCAGCTACTGGATCTATCAGCTAAGACCCGCCATCCAGGCCGTTTTCCGTGACATAGATACCATGCTGCGCGGTCCGCGACCATAACACAGGCTTTACCCCTAGCGGCGGTGGCGACGGTGACTGAACCTCAGCTGACCGTCCCGTCCGGCTTACATCATGCCCTTGCGAGCGCAAGTTGTGATACCCATGGCAGGAGCGCGCCTGCTCCCCGGCCGCTCCCCCGGCTCGGGGGCGCCCTCTATCTGGTTCCTTATTCATCGGCTCGCAGCTGCGCTCTACGCTTCCCCCCAACGGTCAGTCACCCTTCCACAGGGGCGTTTCGCTTCGTTCACTATGGCCAGTTCACGGGAGGACTTGCACCTTTCAGAGTGCGCCCATGCCAGACACACAAAAACCCCCGCACAGGGCGGGGGTTTTGAAACGCTCGAACAGCGGTCGCGCTTAGGCCTTAGCCGAGCCCGCCTTCTTTGCAGCTTTGGCCTTCTCCGCCTCGTCCTTATTGTGAATATCCCGCCAGTAATCCTTCTTCAGGAGGTAGGCAAGAATCGTCAAAAGAATGAGGGTACCGAGCACATAGCGGCCAATCGCGCGGCGCTCAAACACCGACGGGTCGCTCGCGTAGCGCAAGAACGCCACGATCTCCGCGACCTGCTTATGGTAAAGCGCCGGGGACTCACGACCGGCCTGCAAAAGCTTGCCGTTCTTGGTGTAGGTCCCGCCCCACGGAGCCAGGATATCCGGCATCGCTACGTTCGGAAAGATGTGGTTGTTCCATCCCGACGGCCGCTTCGGATCCCAGTAAAAGGAGGTAAGATACGTGTAGACCCAGCGCGCTCCCTCGGCCCGTACTATATGGCTTAGGTTGGGAGGTGGCAGGCCGAACCACTTCTTGGCGTCCGCCTGGCTCATGGTCGGCTGCATGCCCTGAAGATAGTTAGCGCCCCCTGGCAACATGATGTCCTTCTTGATTTCCGCCTTCGTCATACCGAGATCCGCCGCCAAACGGTTATAGCGAAGCGAGCTCACGGCGTGACACGCGCTACAGTGGTCGGCGAACAACTTGGCGCCCGCGATCACCGTAGGTTTGTTAAAGGTATACGATGGCGTCGCTAAGGTTGCGGCCTGCCCGCAACCCAGACCGAGAGTCGCCAAGGCGGCTACGAGGCCTCCTGTCCATGTTTTCCTCATCATGACCTCACCCTTTCCGGCACTTTCTTGGTCGGTTCAATTGAACTTATGATCGGAAGCAAGAAATAAAAACCGATATAGATCGCGGCTCCCAGACGCTCTATGAGGAAATACTTCGGTAAGGGCGGCTGCTCGCCCACCCAGGCCAGCGTAAAGAAGGTAATCCCCATGACGAGAATCATGATCCTATAGACCGGGCGGTAGCGGCTGGAGCGCACCGGATTGCGATCAAGCCACGGCAGAAAGAACGGAAGAACGATCGCCAAAAACATCAGTGCGATCCCGTAATACTTGTTCGGTACTGCCCGCAACATGGCGTAATAAGGGGCCAGATACCAAGGCGGCGTGACGTCCGGAAGCCCGACCATCGGGTTAGCGCGGAAGAAAGTGGTGCGCTCCAGGAACACGCCGTGCATCGTGGGGGCATAAAGGATGATGGCAGCAAAGATCGTGAGCCACACACCAACGCCGAAGAGATCCTTGACCGTATAGTATGGGTGAAAGGGGATCCCATCGAGCGGATGGCCGTCCGGACCCTTGAGCTTTTTGATCTCGATACCATCGGGATTGTTCGAGCCGACCTGATGAAGCGCCAAGATATGGAGCACGATCAGCGCCGCTATGATCATGAACCAGAGGACAGCGTGCAGCGCCAGAAAACGCTCAAGCGTGGCCGTCCCGACTCCTGGTCCACCCCGCGCCAGGGTGGTGAGACCCGGACCGATGAGCGGCACCGCATGGATGATTGAGGTAATAACCTGTCCAGCCCAATAGGACAAATTCCCGAATGGCAGGATATAGCCGAAGAAGGCCTCACCCATCATCATGATGTAAATGACGTACCCTATGATCCACAAAAGCTCTCGCGGCTTACGGTAGGAGCCGTACAGAAGGCCCCGCCCCATATGAAGATAGAGCAAAATGAAAATAAGGGACACGCCGTCGACATGCATATACCGAATGAGCCAACCCCATTTCGTGTCATACATGATGCCTTGGACGGAATTGAACGCGTCTTTGCTTGTCGGCACATAATGGGCCATAAGCAAAAAGCCCGATACCAGCTGCAACACGATCATGAGGAGTAACAACGACCCCGTGTAGTACAGGATGTTGAAGTTTTTCGGAGCGTAGTACTCCGTCATATGCTCCCGCATCATTTCACGCGCGGGAAACCTCTCGTTTAACCAATCACCAAACTTGCTCATGCGACTCTCCTACCCTGTTCTGAGCCTGCCCGACCTAGCACAAGTGCGCCAATGGATACATCTTCGTAACCGTCACAGTCTTCCCGTTAGGCGAGAACGTGTATTCGGGGACCGCCATATTATGCGGAGCCGGCGACCCCTTAATGACCCGCCCGGAAAGGTCGTACATCGAACCATGGCATGGGCAGTGAAAACCGCCAAGCCACCACGGCGTTACGCTGGCCTTCTTCGGCCGATAATGGGGAATACAGCAAAGGTGCGTACAAATCCGCACCATGACAAGCCACTCCGGCTTACGCGCCCGATATTGGTTCTTACAATAAGGCGGCTGCTGAGGGACGTCGCAGTTTGGATCTTTCAGTAGTTTCTTACTCTCGGCCTCGGCGAGAGTCGCCAGCATGGCGGGCGTTCGGTTCACGATGATCACCGGCTTTTTCTGCCAAGGCACCGTGACCTGCATCCCTGGCTCGATAGGACTCAAATTCACTACCGTCGCAGCGGCTGCCGCCTCGGCGGCCGTCGGCTCGAGACTGTCCACCATTGCCACCGCGACCGTTCCAATAGCCGCTACCCCTACCACCGACGTCGCCGCCGTCAGGAAGCGCCGCCGCCCCATGTCGGGTCTGTCTTTTGTATCCTCGACTGTCTTTGCCATGCCTTCACCTCAGCCTCCAACGCCCTTGCCTTGCGGTGACCTTCCGGCCCCCAAGACCCCCCTTCCGTACAACCAGCACAACGGAAACTCGCTCACACTGCGGCCTTTGGACGGTCATCGACAGACGTATCAAGCCAATCCGAAGCGTGAATCAATTGGTCCCGACGGCTATGGCTCTCGGGACCCATAAAATAAACGTACGCCGGCACTAGCGCTTCCGGCAACGGCCAGGACGATAAAGGCGCCCCAGGGTGGGTGCGCAGCCGCATATCGGTACGCACAGGTCCCGGATCCAAGACATGGACCCGGACTGCCGTTTCGCTCAGCTCTTGTGACCACATAAATGCAAGGTTATGCAGGGCCGCCTTACTTGCCCCATAGGCGCCCCAATAGCCCTTCGGGGTTACGGCGCATTCATCGCCCGTAAAGAGAATCGCGCTATCGGGCGCTGCCCTTAAGAGCGGCAGGCAGGCTTGAGTCAGAAGAAAAGGACCGGTCACGTTAGCCTGCAAGGTGCGGTCCCAGGCCTCAGCCGGATGGAACTCAAGCGGCGTCAGAAGCTCCAGCACGGCCGCGTTATGAACGATGCCATCGAGATGTCCGATCTTGCTCTCTATATTTTTCGCCAGATCGCGGTAATCCCGAGCCCGGGCGCCACTAAGGTCCAGAGGATAGACGGCCGGCTCAGGGCCCCCGAGACCGAGGATTTCGTCATAAACGGCCTCGAGCTTCGCGACCGTCTTTCCAAGCAAAATGACCTCCGCCCCATACCGACCGTAGGCTCGCGCTACGGCCCGCCCGAGACCGTCGCCAGCTCCCGTTACCAGTACCGCGCGCCCCTGTAAGCATCCGGCGGGCGGTTCGTAATGCGGCATACCAATCCCCACTTAAAGAGTTCGAACGTAGGCGGCAACCGCGTCCATCTGTTTTGTCGACAGCTTAGCGGCAATCGTGCGCATAATTGCCAGAGGATCGTTGCTTCTTTGTTTGGTCTTAAAAGCCTGTAATTGGGCAATGACGTATGTCATATGCTGCCCGGCTAGCCGCGGGAAAAGCGGCGGGAGTCCACGAGCCGTCGAACCGTGACAGGCCATACAAGCAGGCAAATGGTCGGTGGCGACCCCACCCATATAGATCTTCCGGCCTGCCGCCACGAGCTGCGCGCTCTCCGGAGAGCCCGGCGCGCCTTTTTGGCTGGCGAAATAATCGGCGATCTCGTGAATCTTATTCTTCGGAATTGTCGCGGCCATCGCCCACATAATGGATTGGGCTAGAGGATCGGCACGCTTGTGGTTTTGGAAATCCCTAATTTGTTTGACGAGGTATGGAGCGCCCTGGGCCGCAAGGTTCGGAAACGTAGGGACCATCGACACGCCGTTTAATCCGTGACAAGCCGAACAAGTCGTCGTCACGATTGTAGGAACTTTAACGGGGCCGGCTGCGTAAGCGCTCCCGACCAGTAGGACAAGTCCCGCCCCCATAGACATCGCCTTGCGTACTGCTCTCACCATCGACCTTACCCTCTCTTGGCTAACTACCGCACACCATTGTGGCCTCTGCAAGGCGCTTCGCGGTCTCTAGTCTCTTAACCGGACCCTGCGAGCGAGGATTCTGGCACAAGCCCGCATCCCTCTCAAGCGACACACTGATATATATCAAGTGAATTAATATATTTGAACATAACGATTTACTTGTTTATACCTTGAAACAGGCCTGATAGCGCTCGCTTCTGACCTATAAAGAACAGGGCGCCGTCAAGACTTTTCTGGCCGATCCTTTAAGCTCAACGCCAACGTATAGAGGGGTTTGCGCGGCGCGTCGGTGATGGCGACTGTGAGATCGACGGCTTGGCGCAGCGGCAGAGCATCGAGAAGAATACGCAAAACCCGCTCACCGTCTTCGTCGTGACGCGGCTCCAAGGCTCCGCGAACCACCAACACACATTCACCCTTTACCGATCGTACAGAAAAGTCGTCAGCTAAGCTCGCGAGTGTACCCAGTACGCTCTCCTCGTAACGCTTCGTGAGTTCGCGCATGAGCGCGGCCTCACGGTCGCCACCCAAGGCTTGACTGAGATCGACTAGCGAAGCGCCCAAGCGGTGTGGCGATTCATAAAATACAAGCGTTCTCGGCTCGTGGGCCAGGGACAAAAAAAACGCCTGCCGGGCTGCGGCCTGCGGGGGTGGGAAACCCTCAAAGGCAAAGCGGTCGCAAGGAATGCCGGCCACCGATAAGGCGGCAATGACGGCGCTCGGACCGGCCACTGCATAAACCGGAATACCGCTCTGGCGCGCGGCACGCACAAAAAGATAGCCGGGATCGCTAATGAGAGGTGTACCGGCGTCGCTCACCACCGCCACCGACTCTCCAGCTTCAAGGCGCTCGATCAGCGGCCGAAGGCGCGCGCGCTCATTGTAGTCGTGGAGAGAGACGAGCGGGGTGTGGATACCCCAGTGTTGGCACAAGATATGGGAGTGGCGGGTGTCTTCAGCGGCTATGACCGCAACCGAACCCAAAACCTCGACCGCTCGGGGTGATAGATCGGCCAAGTTCCCAAGCGGGGTCGCTACCACATAAAGGGCTCCGGTCATGGTCGCCGCATGAGGAAGATAGACATTTTGCGCGCCGTTTCGGATACTTGCCCCATGAACCGATCCCCGCTGCTTTTGGCCACCCGCGCCGTTTGGACCCTGACGCTACTTAACCTCATAGGGGTCAGCCTGAGCGGCTGCGCGCCGACCCTGTACCGAAAGACCACCGTGGTCAGCGCGGCGCGCGCGCAACGCGCTGTAAAACACGGCCACTACATCAAAGGGTCTCAAGCCTATCAGCATCTAGCCGACGAAACTACGGGCACCACGCGTGCGCACTTCGTTCTCAAGGCGGCGGAGGCCCTGGTGCGCGCAGGCGCGCTACGCGCGGCCAACAAGGAACTCGCGTTGGTATCGAAACCCCTGCCGGGCCCCCTCGCGGCCCGCAAAGACGCCCTCAAGGCCGAAATCGACGACGCACTAGGCGCCCCCCGAAGGGCCTTGCGGGAGGCCCGAGCCGCGCATCATTTCTCGGGTCTTCGGCCCCGCCTCTTAGCGGAAATCGACCGGGTCGAGGCCCAAGCGGCATTAAGTCTGGGTCACCCGCTCTTGGCATCGCAAGACCTCATCGCGCGCGAACATCTCATCACATCGCAGCGCCAGATCACGAATAACGAACGGGCCCTGTGGCGGGCCCTTGGGGGCGTTTCGACATCGCGACTGCGATCCCTTTATAACCGCAGTCCCGACACGGCAACAGGCGCTTGGGCCCACCTGGCACTGATCGTAAGGCGCCATACCCCACGTTCGCGCAAGCTCCAAAAGGCGATCCAAAAGTGGCAGCGGCGCTATAGTCAGTATCAACCTACACGCGCTTTCCTGCAGGGTCTTTTAGTCGCCCGGCAACGCTCGAGCGCGCCACCCAAAGTCGTCGCCCTCTTGCTCCCGATCTCCTCGCCCTTTTCACGGGCTGCGAAGGCCGTGGAGCGCGGTTTCGTGGCCATGGCCCAAGCGCACCCGTCAGCGCCGGCGCCACGTATCGTGGTGTATGACATTGGCGCCGATAGCCAGGACGCCGCACACTACTACAAAGAGGCCGTGAAAAACGGGGCCCAATTTGTGGTGGGACCCCTGGGCGCGGATGCCGTTCGCAACGTCGCAAAACATGCGCGCATCACGGTCCCGACACTCTTGCTGGGCCTCAGTTCCCAACCGATCGCCCACGACCGGCCGCACGTTCCGGTATATCAATTCAGCCTGGCACGGACCATGGAGGCCCAACAAGCCGCAGACCGCGCCTTTTTGGATGGGCATTTACGAGCCGCCATCCTCTACCCCAATACCCCCTGGGGCCATCGTATGCGTCGCGCCTTCGCCCGCCGCTGGCGCCATCTGGGCGGCCTCGTCGTAGCCCAGGCCCCCTACACAGCTGGATCCAGCACCTATGTAAGGCCGGTGGAAGACCTTCTGAACATCACCGAGAGTCGCATCCGAGAGCAGCGGCTCCAGCAGATCCTACACATGCGGCTTGCCTTTACCGCCCGCCGACGGCGTGATGTAGGCATGATCTTTCTCGTGGCCGATGCGCCCGATGCGCGCCTTATCAAGCCCCAGCTCAACTACGACCATGCCGACAATCTTCCGGTATATTCCACATCCTCTGTCTTTACCGGCCGCCCGGATCCGGTCTACGATCGGGATCTGGACGGCATCACGTTCGGCGACATGCCGTGGATGCTGGTCGGCAACGGCCGCATGGCGCGTTTGCGCGCGACCTTGGCGCACGCCCGTCACTACGAGTTCAACGCCTTGGGCCGCCTCTATGCCTTCGGGGCCGACGCCGACAGCCTCGTTGACCGACTGGACCGACTGAGCCTCGGTGGCGGTGGTCGTTACAACGGATTGACGGGGTCGCTCAGCGTAAAGCGCGACAACGTCATCCGCCGGCAACTGGTCTGGGCCCAATTCCGGGATGGGCTGCCGCAACTCATTGATACGTTCCTACCCTATCGGAGCCTGTTTTCCCAGAAGCCGGGCACTCATCGCTAGGATCATTGTAAGGGCGCACATTTTTTGCTTCATTAAAGAGGTCTTTTATGTCCGAAGGTCAGGCGTACGACGCTCTTACTTCGCGAGTACTACGTCATTTCGACGAAAGCATCCACACCAAACAGTCGTGCAAGGACGACTTGGCCCCGCTCATTGCTCGTGGGGCTCAGACAATGATCAATGCGCTCTTGAATGACCGCAAGATTCTTTCATGCGGTAATGGCGGATCGGCGGCCGATGCCCAACATTTCTCGTCCGAGTTATTGAATCGGTTCGAGGTCGAAAGGCCGGGGCTGCCTGCGTTCGCGCTCACTACAGATGCGTCGACTGTGACCTCGATCGCAAATGACCACCACTTCGAAGAGATCTTCGCGCGCCAAGTGCGTGCGCTCGGACACGCAGGCGACGTGCTACTTGCGATCTCCACCTCGGGGAACTCGACGAACGTCATTCGCGCCGTCGAAGCCGCGCACGAACGCGGGATGCCGTGCGTCGTCCTAAACGGTCGCGACGGCGGCGACCTCTCGCGCCTATTGACCGTCGATGATGTCGACATTTGCGTCGCCGGCCCGTCGACCGCCCGCATTCAAGAGATTCACATCACCGTCATCCATTGCCTGTGCGATCTCATAGACTGTCAACTGCTCGGTCAGGACTAGGCGTGAGGCACAAACGGGCCAAGGGGGCGGCTTATGGACTCGCTGGGCTCATGACCTTTTTGCTTCTCACAAGCTGTACTCCGCTCCTTCTGGGCGGAACCGCCACCAGCGCCAGCATCGCCGACGATCATCGCTCGGTGGGCACGGTGGTGAACGATGCTTGGATCAAGCTACGGGCCGAAGCCCTCATCACCGCAGATAAGCCCTTGCACCGCGCAAGTCATGTCGATGTCACGAGCGTCGATGGTCTGGTCCTGTTGACCGGTGAAACCGCGCAGATTGCAGACCGTAACAAAATTTTAACCATTGTGCGCGGCATCAAGGGTATTCGACGGATAATCGACCAATTGCGCATCGCTCCCCCGAGCTCTTTCGGTGCCCGCCTGGCCGACTCGTGGATCACCCTGCGCGTGAAGTCGGCGCTTTTAGCCGATGGACTGGACGCCAACCCCATCAAGGTCGTTACCGCCCATCGCGTCGTTTATTTATTGGGGCTGGTGCCAGCGGCTGTAGGAAACAAGGCGGCGCGAGCGGCAAGCCGCATACCCCATGTCCGCAGTATAGTCGAGCTCTTCGAGAACCGGTCATGATTGCCGACAAACTTTCCGCAACACGAGAACAAGGCGTGGCTCGCGCTTTGATCCTAGCGAAACCCCTAGTCTTTACCAACGGGTGCTTCGATATCCTTCACCGAGGACACACGACCTACCTGGAAGAGGCCCGCGCGCTCGGCGCCTCTTTGGTCGTGGGGATCAATACCGATGATTCGGTGCGACGGCTGAACAAAGGAGCAGACCGGCCCATCAACGGCCTTGAAGATCGCGCCGCGGTCCTCGCCGCTCTTGAGAGCGTATCGCTCGTGATTGCCTTCTCCGAGGACACCCCGCTCGCCTTGATTCGCGCACTCCAGCCCAACGTCCTCGTCAAGGGGGGAGACTGGCCGGTCGATAAGATCGTAGGGGCCGACGATGTGCTTACAAGCGGCGGTCGCGTCGTATCTATTCCTTTCCGATTTCAGCGCTCGACTACGGCCCTCATAGAAGCCATTCGCCGATGACCCTAGGGCTCGAAGTTCACCGGGAGTTGCAGGCGGTGGTGGGCACAAGTCGGTTTTTGGTCGATGCGGCCGATTGCTTCGTCTATGGCTATGACAATTCCCGCAAACATCACCTTCCGGAGGCGGTGGTATTCGTCTTGACCGAACACGAAGTGCAGGCCGTGATCCACATTTGTCGACGACATAAGCTTCCGCTCGTCGCGCGCGGGCGGGGAACTGGAACCGCCGGCGCCGCCGTCCCCCTGCGCGGCGGAATCGTGATGTCACTTGAGCGCATGAACCAGATCAAGGCCGTCGACCCAGCAAACCGCCTCATGCGCGTAGAGCCCGGCGTCACAAACCAAGAGGTCCAAGAAGCGGCGCGGGCCAACGGCTTTTTTTGGCCCCCGGACCCCACCAGCGCCGCCTACTGCAGTATCGGCGGAAACCTTGCCGTCAACGCGGCCGGGCCGCGCGCCGTGAAGTACGGAACATGCCGGGAAAACACTCTTGGTCTTCATGCCGTAACAGGTGCCGGACATATCATTCGGGTCGGGGTGAACACCACAAAAGGGGCGGTCGGCTACGATCTGACGCGGCTACTTATCGGATCCGAAGGAACACTTGCCGTGATCACCCAAGCGACGCTCAAACTCACCCCGCTACCGTCCGCAAAACGAACCCTGCGAGCGATCTACGACACTATGCACCATGCAGCCGAGGCCGTATCACGGATTATGGCGCAGCCCGTAACCCCTTGCGCACTTGAATTTCTGGACGGCTCCGCTATAGGTATGGTGCGAGCTTATAGTCAGGCCCTGCCTGATCGGGCCGGGGCACTTTTACTTATAGAAACGGACGGGCCAGAGTCGAGCATGGATGAAGCCGTCTCGGCCCTGACCCGGGCCGCCAGAGGAACGGGCCTCACCGAGCTCGCAAGCGCCAAGACCGCCGAAGAGGCGGCGCAGCTCTGGGCGGTGCGCAAGGCCTTGTCACCCGCCTTACGCACGCTCGCACCGAACAAGCTCAACGAGGATGTTGTGGTGCCCGTATCGCGCATACCGGAACTGATCAACGGACTCGAAAAATTGAGTCGGAAATTCGGAATTCCCATCGTGAACTTCGGGCATGCCGGAAACGGCAATATCCACGTCAATCTTCTCTACGACTCCCAGAACGCCGAGCAAGAGAAGCAGGCGCGCCCCTGTTTGAGCGAGGTCTTCGACCTTGTTTTAGCGCTTGACGGGACCCTTTCGGGGGAGCATGGCGTGGGACTGGAAAAACGTGACTATGTGGGTCGCGCTATCGACGAGGAGACACTTACGCTCATGCGTTCCATAAAGACCCAATTCGATCCCGACAATATCCTGAACCCGGACAAGATTTTTCCCTTGGCTCACACCTAAGACGTAGAGGAGACACTATGTTGAACCAACAAAAATGGACCATCGCCTTATTCGTGTTGGCCCTCGCTATCGGACCCGGGGTCGCCTGCGCAGGCAACATCAGCGGGGTCGGAACCATGAGTCAATCGCAGTTCCAGGGCCTGACTCAAGATCTCGGCACCGCCTTGAGTTATAAAGACATGATGCCGGCCGCACCGCTTGGAATCACCGGCTTCGACGTTGGCATCACGGGGGTCGATACGCGCATCGCTTCCGCCCAGGCGTGGCAGGCGGCGACCGGATCCAGCAGCAACAATATCTTTGTTCCGAGCCTGCAAGCCCAAAAGGGCCTGCCGTTTGGGTTTGATGTTGGTCTGACCTACAGCCAAATACCCGGCAGTAACGTGCGCGTCATAGGCGGCGACCTGAGTTACGCAATCATCAGCGGCGGTCTGCTGTCACCGGCCCTCACTGTCCGCGGCACCTATACCAAAATGACCGGCGTAGGCGAAATGGGCCTCAATACTCGCTCGGTCGAGCTCTGTCTTTCCAAGGGGTTTGTCTTCATCACCCCCTATATCGGCGTAGGCCGAGTCCGCACCGCGGGAACGCCGCATGTGGGAACGCTTTCGTCGGTCACTCTTTACAACACCAAAGAGTACATAGGGGCCGATATCAATCTGGGTATAGCCAATCTCGACCTTGAGGTCGACCACATGGCTGGCTCCATGTCCTATGGTGCCAATATCGGCTGGCGCTTGTAGCGCTTCCAGATACCCGCGGATAAGCGAGTCCGCAGGCCTTGGCTTGGCATCAACATAAAAACCGTCAAACCGAGCTCGGCGCTATGCGCCGAGCTTTTTTAAAGCAGCGGCAGCCCCCGTAACACCCCATCCACCCAAAGACCGTCAGCCTCTTCAGGGGGACGATTGCCCTGAGGATTGGTAGGCCCCAAGGTCATAGGGGCCGGTCTGGGGGCGCGCTGCCCCAGTCATATCATGACGCACCGACGCGAGACGGACGCCAGCGTGAAGGGCCGGACTGTGGGTCGCGAGCGTCAACGTCGAGACGTTGGCAAAGCGTGGATTGGCTTCGATCGACGAATTATCGAGCCCTACTGCTTGGCGCCACTCCTCTAAATTCGCCCCATAGATCCCTTTGCCATCCCATTCAAAAGTCACTCCGGCCGGGTCCGAGTACATATTGTCGTTGATGTGGAGCGTGGCGTCATTGGTCATGGCCCCGGGCGCGATCAAGATCATGGGCCGTGTCGAAAAGTCCTGCACGATATTGTTGCGAATCGAGACATTGGTTCCCGCTTGGCCGATCTCGGACTCATTCGCGACATAAATAGCCGCGCGCCGATCGATCGCCGTGTTGTAGCATGAGTTGTTGTAGATCTCAGCGTTATAGGACGAAGACTCGGCGAGACAAGCGCTTTGGTCGTTGGTGATGACGTTGTTTTTGACGATGCTGTTGTAGGACTCGTAGGTCTCCCCCGGGAGGAGGTACTGCACCCCCGTCGACTCGCCCAGCATGATGCCGCGGCTATAGATGTTGTTCAGGGTATTGTCTTCGAAGGTGATGTGGCCGGCATTGCCCTTACAGTACATTCCGATCGAGGCGATATTGGAGACGGTGTTGTGGGCCACCAGGACGTTCTGGGAGCCGACCATGTCGATGCCCTGGGCATTAGTCCCGGGGGCGGCGTTGTTGTTATGGACCTGATTACCCCAGATGACGATGTTGTGGGCCGCCTGGACGAGCTTTACGAGGTCGTTATGGGCCCCGGAGATGTTGTTGTCGACGAGCTTCACATCTGGAACCGAGATCTGGACTGTGTATTGCTCGGCATTGACGAGGGTCAAACCCTTCATCTCCCAATAGGTGGGGGCGGAGGTATTATTGTAGAAGAACACATCATTCATGGCGGTGGTGCCATCAATCGTGACCTGCTGGTTCTGGTAGGGCTCCATGACGATCCAGCCGTCTGCGGTTCCCGGATGGTCGATGGTGATCCCCCCGGTATAGGTCCCGCCCATGATCTCGATCGTGCCGCCGGGACCGACACTCTCGATGGCATGCTGGATCGTCAAAAACGGGGTCTGGGGGCTTAGCCCATTATTGCTGTCAGACCCAGTGGTCGACACGTAATAGGTCTGCCCGGTCCCGGCCCCGGGGGTGACAAGCGCTGATCCTAACGAGATGGTGCTGCCGGTGATGGGGGTGGTGGTAGCGGTAGCGGTGCTCGATGAACCGCCGGCGGCGGTCCCACCACCCCCTCCCACGCAGGCCGATAAGGATGCGGCTAAAGCCAATGGAATAAGTAGAGTTTTCAGCGAGGCAGGCGGATTAAGAGAAAGGCTTTTGTTGTGTAACATTTATGTACTCTCCTTCACGGTGTCACCCCGCAAGCTCAATCCCTATCAAGACAGGTCGACATAAAAGTTATTGAGCGATCCATCGCAATGGAAAGCATCGTGGCGCAATCAGTGCGGGCACTGACACGAGTTTCTGATAAAAGGCGCGAACTTAAGGTATGTATGGAACGGCGTGGTTAAAGCAGGTGATAAGCGGTTGTCTGATTGTGACCCATGCTGCACGGAGACGAAAAACTCTGGATATATTATGAATAAGAAAGAAATATACTTTTCCTATGAATGCTATGGGCAACTGGATAGAACTTGGTCTATATCCTATCTTCACCGCGGATACGGCTGAGTTGGGTTTACTTTACGGCCTAAAGGTGCTCAGGAGAGCTATAAAGAGCCCACAGACTCATGGTTTATAGACGGGTTGAGGTGGGCCATCCGGGCAGGGGTACCGCGTCGCATTGGTTTTATTCCGGATGGCAATCAACGTTGGGGCAAAGAATGCGGAGTGTCTAAGGAGGAGGGCTATGTTTTTGGGATCGAGCCTAGCATTAGCCGGTACAAGCGCGGTCGAGATATGGGCGTCGGGGAGGGGGGCACTAAGGGCAACTTGCTAGTTAATTACGAATGGGATTCGGGCATTAATAGGTTAAAAAAGGGGACCTACGCTCGGCTGCAATGTCTCGCTTCGATCTTATCGTGCGCTGTGGTAACGGGCGTCGATTGAGTGGATTTTGACCTATTCAATCGCAGTATACGCGGAGTTTTTTATCGTGAAGACATGAATTGGTCGGATTTCGATGTGGAGCAGTTTAAAGCGGCTTTATGTTGGTTTCGGGGCCAGGACTCGACTCTCGGAGGCTGGGGGTGGCGGCGATCCGCACATCTTTATCTCTTGGCCCAAAGTCGCCTCCGGTCGTGTTAGCATTTATAGCCTACGGACGATATCGAGGGGAAGAGTGTGAGATACGCCGGTTCCGACCGACTTCAGGATCAGGCCACCATGGATTGGAAGGATCTTCTATCGTCGGTGCGTCTCGGGGTTCCCGAAAGCTTGCAGCCCGCGCTGCCCGGACGCAGCGAATACCAGCGGGATTTTGATCGCGTCATTTTTTCGTCGGCATTCCGGCGTCTGCAGGATAAGACGCAGGTCTTCCCGCTCGCTGAAAGCGATTATGTCCGGACGCGCCTTACCCATAGCCTGGAGGCGGCGAGCGTTGGCCGGTCGCTTGGGACCTTGGTGGGAGCGGCGCTTATGGAACGTTATCCTGATCTCGCAGAGCTTCCCGTCTCGCCTTCGGATTTTGGCGCAATCGTCGCCGCAGCTTGCCTTTCCCACGACATCGGTAACCCGCCGTTTGGCCATTCAGGCGAAGATGCCATCCGGCTCTTTTTCGAAAGCCACCCAGCTGGCCAACAGTTGCTTGCCCCCTTACCTGCGCCATTACGCGCGGATTTTTTGCAGTTTGAGGGTAATGCTCAAGGTTTTCGTATCCTGACCCGCCTACAGAGCCCTGACAACAAAGGGGGTTTGCAGCTTACGGTCGCGACCTTAGGGGCTTTCACCAAGTATCCACGCCCGGCAGATTACGCAGGAACCAATACCGGTGTCAGCACGCGTAAACACGGTTTTCTGGTAGCTGAGAAGGACCACTTTACAGAGGTCACGCGGGGTTTAAAGCTTATGGCGCGCGATCCTCAGGCCTGGGTCCGCCATCCGCTCGCCTACTTAGTCGAGGCCGCAGATGATATTTGCTACCACATAGTCGATGTCGAAGACGCCTATAGGTTGGGTATCTTGCGCTATGAGGAAGTCGAGTCGGTTCTCGCTGACATCGTAGACGACAAGACCTTACCGCGGCGGCTAGCCGGCATGAGAGATGATAAGGGACGGATCGAGTATCTGAGGGCCCGCAGCATTAACGCATTGGTAGAACAGGCAGCTGAACATTTTCTTGCCATTGAACGGCAATTACGTGAGGGGCATCAGGATGCCCCTATTCTCGGAGCGGTCAAAGCGACCGCGGCCATGACGGCCCTGCGGGCGCTTGGCGAGAGTCGTATTTATATGGCGCCGCCGGTAGTCGAAATTGAAGCGGCGGGCTTTGAGGTGTTGGCGGGTTTGTTGGCGGTTTTCAGCAGCGCGGTCGAAGCGCAAGCCAAAGGTACGTTGAACGCAAAAGAGCGCATGCGCCTTAAGCTCATTCCCGCTCAATTTTTGGGAGCCGATGGCAGCGCCGATGTTCACCCTTATCAGCGCCTATTGCGAGTTACAGACTTTGTGTCCGGCATGACCGATAGCTATGCTGTATCGCTTTATAAGAAGGTGACCGGCATCTCCTTGCCTGGGGGATAGCTCATCCGGCTTTGGACGGACTGAACTGAACGATAGAAATAGGAGACAGTCTCAGGTAGTGGAGATCGCGCGGTCGAAAGGCCAAGGAACGCGGTCGTACGGCAAGGAGAGGTGGCATGAATATCGCGGAGGGTGAACGCGCCCTTATTAACGCAGTCCAGAAGATACTAACGGCGGGTGGTATCGACGACCCGCAACTCGAGAGTGAACGTATCTTAGATGGGGCCCAGGAGCTAGGGTCGCCCGACAAAAAAGAACTTGCCATAGCTATGGCGCGCACCCGCGCAAACGGGACCCCATTGAGTTACGTCCTTGGACGACAACGGTTTATGGGGATTGAGCTTTCAGTGAACCCTGGGGTCTTGATTCCACGGAACGAGACGGAACTCCTCGGTTGGGAAGCGGTAGCGCGGTTGCGGGAGGCGCGAGGCGCCCACGGTCTCGGGGCACGGGTCATCGACATGTGCTGTGGGTCCGGAAATTTGGCTTGCGGAATTGCCCACGCGGTACCGGGCGCCCATGTATGGGCAAGCGATCTTATGGAGAACTGCGCGAAATTGACGGCACGTAACGCCGCTCGTCTAGGTCTAGATGATCGCATTCATGTGGGTTTTGGAGACCTCTTTCAGCCACTTGTAGCTTTGGGCGCCAGTGCTTGCGATGTCATAGTTTGTAATCCTCCCTACATTTCCAGCCATAAGCTCGCGCGTGATCGACAAGATTTGCTGACCCACGAGCCTCGTCAAGCCTTCGATGGGGGTCCCTATGGACTTTCGATCTACCAGCGGCTTATACACGATGCCGTTGCCTTTCTCGTGAAGGGCGGCTGGCTATTACTGGAGCTTGGCGTAGGCCAGGCGACATCGGTCGAACGCCTATTGCGCCGGTGCGGGTCCTACGATCATATCGAACTGGTAGCCGATCCCCTAGGCGAGCTTCGGGTTGCCGCCGCGCGGCACTTTTAATGGCGGCTATGGATGGTTACTGATGTGGGTAAGGTAGAACAGCAGCACTATCCCCATCAGTGCCAGGGCGCCCACCATCAGAACATAGGGAAGGTTGTTTCCTCGATCGCGAATGGCGGACTCATCTAATATTTTTCCGGTCCAGGTAAACCGTATTGTCGCCATAATCATCATAAGAATACCTAGGAACACAAGCCCCATGCCAATGATTTGCGCGGTATGCGGACTAGCGTGGCTGCGGTTTACCTTGTGGAGCGCCCTGGCGATATAGATAAGAAAGATATCAAATTTCTCGACCAAAAAGCCAAAGGCCATGACAGTCACACCGGTCCTAACCCAGGCTAGGTAGGTTCTTTCATTTGCCGCATGGTCGCTAAAATTTTTTATCACAAAACCCCCGCGTGTCTTAACTCAAAGTTGCCGCTTCCCTTGCTTAAAAATCGGCTCCGCCAAAAGCGGCCTAATGCGGTCCGCCGTTTGGCTGATTCGGTGCCCAGCCTTCCCGGATAGAGTCTACTGACGGTCGGGGGCGCGACTGCGCATTCTACATGTTGCGGACGCGAAGTTTCACTTATAACGGAATGCACCCATGGCGTACATGGCACTGAGATCGCGAAGAGGGCCACCACCCATAAGTGCATGGAAAAGTCGTGTGGGGGTCTTCCGTGCCCCCTATATGGAAAACATGTTATGCGCCGTCTCGTCTCTGCGTGCCCCCTGTAACCATTTCTTTTCGGCCTACTGTACCCTCATAGATCTCACATGGGCCCCGGCACTCGCAGCGGGTCTTTCCGAGTACGCTGATGATTGTCTTCTGTTTGTTCGCCATCAGCAACTGTCAGAGAGACCGGCTACCAAGACCGAGCACCGGCCGTTGGCAGACGCGTTTCCCGCGAACTTCAAGTGGCTCGTTCAGCTGCATGGAGACAGGCACGTTACGAATGGTTTGCGAGCAAAGTGGCTCGCCAATTTCCGAGCTTGGTTTATCTCGAGAGGACAGCCAGCATCGTCCGTACTCCGGTGCCACTACGAGGACAGGCATAAGATAGATCGCCTGTTAAACCTGATGTCAGTGCTCAGCGCGTCCGGATCATTGCATTCCGCGTTGTCTGTCCCGGCCGATAATTTTAGGCCGCTCAAGAGCATACGGGAGTTTCGCGCAGTGTCGGATTCTCAATGTGCCGTTGTGTGTGCCAACGGTCGCGGGTCGTGTCGTCGACATACGATATGGCTTGTTTCTAAGGGCGGAATATTTTTGGCCGACAGCGCCACGGTCGCATTTACCGGTACGAACAAAAAGCGCCGCGCAATTCGCTGTCGCATCAATCTTTCGAAAGTCGATGCTGCAAGGATGACCACACTTGGAATCCCGGCGGCACTACTGAATAGCGCCAGTCTCGTAGTGACAACCGGCCGCGTCACCTCGAATATTTGCGCAGTACTGAATGATTTACGCCTCGTCACAATGTCCGGGTTAGACCCTGTTAGATGGGCGCCAAAAAACCAAGTATGTCATCGTGTTCGAGATACAGAATACGGTTCTCATACCGATCGTATCGTACGCGCCGTGGCCGATCTTGGGTTTTGCCTGGAGGCTCTATGATGTTTGCAAAAACCAAGTTCAAAGGCCAGACGCGGCACGTGCATGAAAGTTACCGGAATCACCTAAGCCAATTTCCGAATCCATTCTATATCCCTATGAAGCCTTGGTATACCGAAGGATGTAATGATCGGCCGGCGGATCGCAACTGGCCCACGAATATGTGTGAATCACCCAGAGACGGCGTTCATGTTCTCTATTTCTTCGCAATCAGATTATGTTCGCCAAGTCTTTATGGAATAAATCCATATAAAATTCTAATCAAAAAAGCGCGTAAGTGTGAGCACCTGTCGAAATGCAATGGTTTTGAGTACGTTCGGACTTGCGTCTCGCTTGATATAGTCGGCATGGACTTAGACGTATTAAACGGGCTGGGAAAGACGCCAGATAAAAAGCTGTTGGATTGTTGCGCCAATTGACGTTTTTAGCGCGATTGGGCAGAAACGGAAAGGAGGCTCTCGTTGCGGATATACGGTGTCGATCTGGCTTTCGACAAACACTAGACTCGGGAAACCTTAATGAGCATGCGAATTGCGCTTATAAGTGAATATACATCACCTCTTGACATCATGGACAGCTGCGATTGCGGCGGCCAAAACGTTTATGTTGGCCAGCTGGCACTTCGGTTGGGTGAAATGGGGCATACCGTGGACATCTTTACTCGCCGTGATGACATGACTTTGCCGGAGATCGTGGTGTGGGGTCACGGTATTCGGATTATCCATGTCCCGGCGGGCCCGGCACGGCCGGTGCGTAAGGAAGACCTTTTGCCCGATATGGACGAGTTTGGGCGGTATGTGCAGTTTTGGATACGTCAGGGGCGCGGGTCCTACGATGTGGTCCACGCAAATTGTTTTATGTCTGGTCTTGTGGCCCGCCAATTGAGGGAAAAGTGGAGTATCCCATTTGTTGTGACATTCCACGCACTCGGCGCCGTTCGTTCGCTTTATCAGGGCGCTTGTGATGGATTTCCGAAGGAACGCAATCTTATCGAGTCTGAGATCGTCGCGGACGCGGACGCCATATTGGCTAAATGTCCGCAGGATGCCAACGATCTGAGTGTGTTGTACGGTGCCTCACCGCGAAAACTGCGGCTTGTGCCCGACGGGTTTGATCCTAAGCAATTGTTTCCGATGGATAAGATCGCGGCCCGAAGGATCTTGGATATTGCGGAAAGCGAATTCATGATGCTCCATGTCGGAAGGATAGTGCCGCGAAAGGGTGTCGCGACGGTCATAGAGGCGCTGGCACGCTTGCGGGATCAATATAACGTAGTCGCTAGGCTCCTGATCGTCGGAGGAGAAAGCGAGAACGATGACATCAGCCAGACGCCGGAAATGGGGCGCCTTAAGGCGCTCGCCGATGTTCACGGTGTGAGTGACAAGGTCACCTTTGTGGGTCGTAGGAGGCTCAATCAATTACGCCTGTACTACAGTGCGGCTGATCTTTTTATCACAACCCCCTGGCATGAACCGTTTGATATCACGCCGGTTGAGGCCATGGCGTGTGGAACACCGGTCCTAGGGGCTGCCGTGGGCGGGATAAAGTACACCGTTCAACATATGGTCACGGGCTATCTTGTACCACCTCGTAACACGGCGGCCGTAGCTTTCTACATGAATCATGCCATTCGTAATACTGAAGAGCGAAGGTTTCTTGGGGAGCAGGCATTGGTACGGGCGAGAACCATGTTCACATGGACACGTGTCGCCGCATTAGTGGAAAGCGTCTACCGGGACGTCATAGATCATGTCGTGGGAGACAGGATAGCCGTGCCCGCGGTTTGCGTGGGTAACGCCACCGACACACCCATGTCATTTTTAAGTTAACCACTGGGAGAGAGCACGGTGGGCGAACCTTTTCTGCGCCCCAACGAAGTCCACAAAACGACGACTCTGAGAACAAAATGCATGCCTTTTATTTCCGGCTGCGTGGCCTTCGCGACTGGTGGTGGGCAAGGTTTAGGAGCCGTTTTCCGCAAGCTTGCCATGGCCAGCGCAATCGTTGTGGCGGAAGACGTGCTCGAAGCCAAGGTCCATGCTATGACCGAGGCCTTGGTAAGTGATGGAGGGCAAGCCAAGGGTTTGCGTCTTGACGTGGGCAATGATGATTTCGTTGGCGGGGTGTTTAATGAAAGCGCCGGGCGCCATGGGCGCTGTGACATTCTGGTTAACAACGCCGGTACCGATCATATGACCTCTATTGAAGACATGCGCGTAGAGCATAGTCAGAAAGTTGTCGACGTTAATTTTACGGGGTCGTTCATGGCGGAAAAATCTATTTTTCCTCATATGCGTAAGCAGAGCGATGGGCATATTGTAAACATCGCATCTACAGCCGCAAAAAGGGCGTGGCCGCATGCAATCTCCTACCAAGCGAGCAAGTTGGGCCTTTCTGGCCTGAGTCACGCCATGTATGTCGAGGCGTGGCTTTTAAGCATTAAGGTCACGGCCGTGATATCGGAAGGTTTACCAACCCCGCTTCTGCGTGACGGCTTTCCCGACATTGATGTCTTGACGCTACAAGATTCGCCCAATGTCCCAGAAACCGTGCGTTTTGTGCTGCTTCAGCCGGCGGAGACGGTGATTTCGGAGATCATGGTTCTAAAGACGCGAGAGACATCATGGCCGTAATGAGCGATGCCGCAGTCTTTAGTGACAAAGACGGCATTCTAGTCGACGACGTCCCATACAATGTTGATCCCGACAGGATCCGGCTTGCGCCAGGCGTGCGAGGGGGTTTGCGACGACTTCATGAGCGCGGGTTTAGATTGGTGATCGTAAGCAACCAGGGTGGCGTTGCGCGCGGATATTTTACCGAGGAGGTGCTATGTGGCGTAGAGGAGCGGCTATGGGATTTATTGCGGGGCTTTGGTGTACCCCTTGCAGGATTTTACTATTATCCTCACGACCGCCTGGGGCGGATCAAAAACTACGCGATCTCTTGCACTTGCCGTAAACCAAGACCCGGACTATTTCAGAAAGCGGCGCGCGAGAGACATTTCGATCTGAGAAGATCCTGGTGCATAGGAGATAGCTTGAATGATGTCGACGCCGGTCACGCGGCTGGCTGTCGTAGCGTCCTTATCGACAACGGAAACGAGACTCGTTGGAAATTATCCGAACGACGAGTACCCGATTACATAGCTTGTGATGTCAATGAGGCGGCAGGCTTTATAATGGATGCGTCAGGTCCGGGCCGCCCAGTCCGACCTCGCGTTTTTGCCCGCCAATGAACGCCCGCTTTGGAAACGATGTGGTTTGGTTGTTGGTCGTTCGCCTCGACGGTCTGGGCGACCTTCTTGTGGCCGGTTCAGGCGTATCTGCCCTAAAGAACGCCATCCCCGGGCGCACGATCACAGTTCTTGTGTCACCATCTGGGGCGGCTTGCGCTCAACTCATGCCGAACAGAGACGATGTCATCGTCTATGAAGCGCCTTCGATGAAGGGAACGCCGCACCGACCCCAATTTGACAGCGTTTGCATAGATCGGGCGCCGTCCCTGGGTTTCGAAGGCGCAGTCATCTTTACCGTGTTTAGCCAAGATCCACTCCTAGCCGTACTTATGTGCCACCTTGTCGGCATTCTGCGGTGTGCGGCCTATTGCCACGAAAACCCCTATCAACTTATTACGACACGGCTTTTGGAAAACGGATCCCAAGAAGGCATTTGCCACAAGGTCACAAGACAATGGGATTTGCCAACCTTTCAGTCGGCCGTCCGTGGGAGGCGCCCTGGGTGGCCGTGTGCGGTGCTCCATCCCGGCGTATCAGCGCCTTTCAGACGCTATCCAGAGTCCCCATATGCCGAGGTCATCCAGCTCCTGGCGCAAAAACTGGATGCCTACTGTGTTTTGACAGGGCCCTGCTGTGAGCGTGACGTGTTGTGGCATGTGAACGCGGAGGCAAGTCGCGATTGCCTAGTCTTTAGCGATTTGTCGCTCGAACGGTTGGCAGCTCTACTGAAAGCCACCGACATGGTCATCACCAATAATAGGGGACCGGTCCATATCGCTGCAGCGGTAGGGGCGCCCGTGATCGTACTGTGTGCCCTGACAAACCCGCGGCATGCCTCTTGGCCGGCGCGATCGGGGATTCTGGTAGCCGATTTTCCGGGCCCGTATTGCTATAAAAGTCAGTGTCCGACTGAGTACCATCGCTGCCTTTACGATATAAGCCTGCGCCAAGTGGTCGATGCGGTGACCGAACTGTTCCTGGGCTATGGGCCAGAAATTCGCTTAGCCTTATGCTGACCCTGGGCCTCAATGCTAGCTGTGATGCCGCGTCGGCCTGTCTTGTCGAAGACGGCCGCATTGTGGGGGCCGTGGAAGACGAGCACTTCGACCGCCGTGCCCGGCGGCGACAATTCATGGCCGATGCCCTATCCGGAATACCTTTTGAGGCCGTTGCTTGGTGTCTCAAGCAACATCAGGTGCGATTATCGGATATTGATCATGTTGCCTACGCCTGGGATCCCGCTCTTTTGGGGCGAGAAACAGCCGGTTCACCGCTCCCGAACCTGTCTCACGACACCACTTCCCGGTCGAATAGCGAGCCGGTTTTCCAGGATGCGTGGCGACGCCATCGGATTGCCAATGCCCGCTTGGCGCTGACCACGATTTATCCGGGTCATCTCGCCCCATACTTTGCGGGCGATCATCGCTTTTCTTGGCATTTCGTTGCCCATCAAGACGCATCGGTCGCGGCGGCCTATTTTACTTCGTCTTTCGATCATGCTGCGGTTTTGGGCCTCAATGTGGGTAGTGAGCGCGCGAGCACGACATACGCCGTTGGTGAAGGGTTTACAATTCGCTCCTTTCAGGAGGTGCTCCTGCCGCATTCCCTCGGGCTTTTATATCAAAAGGTGACGGAGCATCTTGGGTTTTTACGGGGTGGAGGCGAGGCCCAGGTCATGGGCCTTGCGGCGTTCGGTCGGCCCCGCTATCGGGAGGTCTTCGCGAAGATTATCGCTATCGAAAAGAACGGCCAATACCGTATTGCCCAGGGAGACCTGGCGACCCTATTAGGACCGAGAAGAGAATACGGAGAAACACTCGAGCCACGGCATAGGGATATTGCCTGCTCTCTGCAAGAGGCCCAGAACGGAGCTGTCTTGCAGCTTGCCGGCTGGCTTAAGGGACAGACGCAGAGCCGCGCCCTTGTTCTCGCCGGTAGCCTTGCCCTCAATTGCGTTTTGAATAGTGCGGTTCGGGACGCGGGCTTATTTGAGGAGGTTTGGGTCCCGCCGATAGCGGGGGATGCGGGTACGGCTGTGGGTGCGGCGCTTTTGGTTGACAGGCAAAATAGATCTCCGCAAGGCCGTTATCGCCTAACTCACACAGACCTTGGTCCCCGGTTTAGCGTCGAAGATCTCGAAGAGGCGTTAAGTCGTTCCCGGCTCGCCTTCGGACGCCCCCCGGCGATCTCGGTCGCCGTAGCCGCGAGGCTTGCGAGCGGCAAGATCGTCGCCTGGTTTCAGGGGGCCATGGAATTTGGACAAGACGCCTTAGGAAGCCGATCGATTTTGGCGTCACCGATGGACCCGGATATGACAAGACGTATCAATCAACTGAAAAATCATGAAAAGTTCCAGCCAATCGCCGTATCGGTGACGGCTGAATCGGCTAGGGACTGGTTTGAGGATGCGGCGCACTCACCTTTTATGTCGTTTGTTTCGCCCGTCCGGGAGGACAAAAGGCCCCGCATCCCGGCGGCCGTTCATACAGATGGCACCGCCCGCGTACAGACGGTAGACCGCGAGACCCAAGCGCTTTTCCATGGGGTGATCGAGGCCTTTGGCGCGCTTACAGGGGTTCCCGTTTTACTGAACACATCGTTTAACACTTTCCGCGCGCCGATGGTCTGTAGTCCCGCGGAAGCCATTGCGTGTTATGCCAGCACTCCTATCGATTCGC
>JAJYGP010000018.1 GCA_021785035.1 Pseudomonadota bacterium | reverse complement strand
GCCTCATGCTGATCGCTCACAAGATCGCACTCGACCCGAACAACGTGCAGGCGACTTACTTTGCCCGTGCCGCCGGGACAGCGCGCTTTGCCTACAACGGGGCGCTTGCCGAATGGCAACGCCAGTAATCCCCTCGCACAGGACCCGAGAATGCCGCCAAGATGCGCACCTTACTTAACACGGCGTAGGGTCGGACCCTTACGGGCGGGCAAAGTGTCGGGGGTCTGCGGAGACGGGGGTAAGGTCGGAGGCTCATCATCAAGCTCCCCCTCAAAAGACAAGCCTCTGCCGTTCTCGCGGGCATAGATGGCGAGCACGGCGAAAATGGGCACCACAATCAAAAACGGCTGGCCGCCGAAACGGGCCTGAAAACTGACTACTTCATCTTGCAAAGAAAAGGCACGCACGGCGCGCGGGTCAATATTGAGGGTAATCCGCCCCTCTTCGATATGGCTCGCCGGGACTTGCACCCCCGGCTTGGCGGCATCGACCAGCAGAAACGGGCTAAAGCCAGCCTCCACAGCCCAGTTGTAGACCGCCTGGACAAGATGCGTGCGAAGAGCCGACATCAGCGCCGCATATCCCGCTCAGCGTCCGTGAGGCTCAAACGGAAGGGTTTACGGGCAAACAGTCGCTCCGCGTAGTCGAGAATCGGTTTCGCTTGCCGAGGCAACTCGATATCGTAGTGGGGGAGACGCCACAAGAGCGGCGCTAAGGCGCAGTCGGTCAGCGTAAACTCTTCACCTAACAAGTAGGCCTGTTCCTTAAAAACAGGAGAAATGACCGTAAGACCATCGCGAATGATGGTCCGGGCACGCTGCGCCACCCTCTTGTCCTCGCCCTCCAGCTGGGGAAGTAGGTCATACCAATCGCGATTAAAGCGCCACAACATCAGGCGTGCCCGGCCCCGGTTGACGGGATCTACGGGCATCAGAGGTGGATGAGGCAAGCGTTCGTCGAGATACTCGATGATAATGTGCGACTCGTACAAAACGAGATCCCGATCCACCATAGTGGGGACCTGGTTGTAGGGGTTTAGCTCGGCCAATTCGCGCGGCTTCTTTTTGAGATCGATGTGGACAATTTGGCACTCGACATCCTTTTCAAGCAGAACGATCCGAGTCTTATGACTGAAAGGGCAAGTCGTCCCAGAGTAGAGGGTCATGATCGGCTTTCGGACCGTGGGTATTGCCATACTAATCTCCAGGCCCCTGTTAAACGTCGGGGTATACGCCGACAGATATTGTCAGAAACTCGTGTCTAGCCCTGAAAGCCCCTCTCGCGCCGGAGCCGCCACTTAACTTAAAGGGCGCATAAACCTTATAATTTTACTCCATAATGCCGAGCCCGCCTAGGGCGAGCCACTGAGGGAGCCTCATGCGTATCCAACACCGCCTCATCGCCTTAGCCAAGATCATTACTGGAGGGTTGGCGCTGGCCTTTATCGTCGTCCTCATCTGGCCGCAAATCATCAAAACCCGCCCCAGGGTCGTTATACGCGAAGCCAGGCCCGAGAGGGGTCGTGCGAAAGGCCCCATATCGTACGCCTACGCCGTAAAACGCGCAGCGAATGCCGTCGTCAATATTAACACGGCCAAGGTCGTCCTCCTGCGACCCCAACCATTTTCGCGGCAGCCATTTTTCGAACCATTCTCCGGGCGCGAGCCGTCGGCGACCAAAAAGCGTCTAGAAACTAGCCTGGGTTCCGGCGTCATTATCACCAAAAGCGGCTTCATCCTGACAAATTACCATGTCATTAAAGGGGCAGACGCCATCCGCGTCTTTCTGAAGGATGGTCGAGGCACGACCGCCAAGGTCGTGGGCGTCGACCCCTCGACAGACCTCGCTGTGCTCAAGATCCATCTGCCGCATCTGACGCCGATTACCTGGGGTCACGCTCGCGATATCCAGGTGGGCGATGTGGTCTTGGCCATAGGCGACCCTTTCGGCATCGGCCAGACGGTCACTATGGGCATCGTAAGCGCCACCGGGCGCGACGAGCTGGGGCTGAGCTCAATAGAAAACTTCATCCAAACGGACGCCGCCATCAACCCCGGCAATTCCGGTGGCGCCCTAGTCAACACCGACGGGAACCTGGTGGGTATCAATACCGCCATCTACACCCATAGCGGCGGATTTCAAGGAATTGGCTTTGCCATCCCAGTGAACCTCGCGCGCCATGTGTTCAATCAGATCGTAAAATACGGTCACGTCATTGAAGGCTGGATCGGGGTAGCCGGACAGACCTTGACCCCGAGCCTGACACAAACTTTGAAGCTTCCTAAATCGACTCGCGGCGTGTTGGTTGTGGGGGTCTACCAGAAAAGTCCTGCGGCAGCAGCTGGCCTGAAACCTGGCGACATCATTGCCGCCATCAATGGCCGGCCCCTCCTCAATGCCAACACCGCCTTATTGACGATCGCCGACACAGAGCCCGGGGTCACGCTCACACTCGGCGTTGTCCGCCATGGGCGACGTCTTACGCTCCCGGTCCGGGTCGCGGCGCGACCACCCATGAAGCTCGTGTCAACCCATCCCTAAAGAGACGGCGACGAGGCCCTGATTAAATGGGGGCGCCCCCTTGAAACACCGGCCGCCCAAGGAAAAGCGAGTCTAGGGCTTAGGAGGTGGCCTACGACGAGGGCGGCGGCGGCGGCGCGGCGCACGGGGCTTGCCATCGGCTTGCGTCAGGGAGTGCGTGGCGACGCGATCCGGGACGTCGGGCCCCGGGGTCGGCTCCAGGTTCGGCGCCGGGACCGGGCGCTTTCTCACCCGATAGGCAACCACAAGACCCGCCTCGAACAGACCCCACATCGCAAGTGCCAGCAAAGTCATAGAAAAGGCATCCGGAGGGGTTACGATACCCGCCAACACAAAGGCGCCCAAGATCACGTAGCGGCGCTTTGCCGACAATGTCTCGGGTCTTAGCACCCCTATCAAGACCAGAAGAACAACGGCCACGGGGATCTCGAAGGCAAGTCCAAAGGCAAAAAACAGGGCCAGAACAAAGCTCAGATAGGAATTGATATCGGTCATGACCCTGACACCAGGCGGTGCGGCATGAGCGAAAAACCCGAACGCCAAGGGGAAAATAAAAAAATACGCGAACGCCATACCCAAATAAAACAGCAAGGTGCTCGACACCAACAACGGCGTCACTAAACGACGCTCCTTCTCGTAGAGCCCAGGCGCCACAAACGCCCAGACCTGGTAGAGGATGTAGGGGATCGCAAGCGCGAGCGCCGTCGCAAAAGTGAGCTTCATCGGGGCGATGAAGGTCGCCGGCAGATTGGTGGCGAT
This sequence comes from Pseudomonadota bacterium, assembly GCA_021785035.1. GTDB lineage: Bacteria > Pseudomonadota > Gammaproteobacteria > Acidiferrobacterales > Acidiferrobacteraceae > Acidiferrobacter. The sequence continues at coordinate 97,978 of JAJYGP010000018.1, read as the reverse complement.
CATAGCGCCATTGGCCGGAAGAACTGCGGTCAGCGGCCGAGCGAGGAGCGCGTAAAGCTTGTTGGAAAACGGAAAAAGGGCAATAAAAAGAAGAAACACCGCAATCGCGGCACGCAAGAGCCGTGTCCGCAACTCCAGTAAATGATCGATAAAACTTGCTTCGGCGGTTTCAGACGCCTTCGCCGCCGCCATGAGGCTTCCTTTGGTTATCGCTAACAGGGGAAGAAGCGCCGGAAGACGCAGACGCGCGTCGCCCCCGCCGCCTGCGCCTACGCGGTGAACGGACGGCAGGCGGACCGAGTCTTCCCTGAGCGGAGGACCCCAAAGCAGGAGGGGTCTTATCTGGGCTATCGTCGCCGAGTGACTCCTGCCATTCGCTCGGCGTCAAAGATTCTCCCAAAAGAGACTTAGTTCGCTGCCACTCCTGATTGAGCTCGCGCAACGGCGCCAAATGCTCGGTCCCCACGTGCCCGTCGAGATCTTCTTTGACCTTGTTCATAAACCGCCGCGCGCGGCCCATCCAGCGACCGGCCGACCGCGCCACATCAGGTAAGTGGCGCGGATCAAGAACGATAACCGCAACCAAGCCAATGATCAGAATTTCAGAAAGACTGAAGTCAAACATCGGGTGCGGACTTAACCTTTCCGGGTCCGCGACGACTGTGCTTTAGCCTTAGGCGCCGGTGAAGCGGTCGTCGCCTTGCCTTCGATAATCCGCGCCTGCTGTTGCGCGGGCGCATCGACGGGGTCTTCACCCTCCCCGTCGCGTTTTTCCGTCTCATCTTTCATGGCGCTGCGGAAATTCTTGATGGCACCGCCCAGATCGGCACCGATATTGCGGACCTTACTGGTCCCAAAAAGCACCACGACAATAACCAAGATGATCAAAAGATGCCAAATGCTGAAAAGATCCATTGCCGCCTCCTAGAAGCCGGGTAGCTGACCGCCACCCAGCACATGTATGTGTAGATGAGGAATCTCCTGCCCCCCTCCGGGGCCCGTATTGATAATCGTCCGGAATCCCTCTTTTAGCCCACCCTTGCGCGCAACCTCCGGCAAAAGCCCGATCATGTGGGCCACCAAACTGTCCTGCTGGGACGTCAGCTCTTCGAGACTCGCTATGTGCTCGCGGGGAATAAGCAGTAGGTGTACCGGAGCCTTAGGGTATTTATCCGCGATAACAATGAGCCGATCATCCTCATATACGCGCGGAACCGAGATCTGGTTTCCGATAATCTGACAAAAGATACAGTTTGCCATCATGATCTCTCCTGTCGGCTGGCCTTTTCCTCAATCCCCGATTGACCAAATCGACGCTTGAGTTCATCGAGCACCTGCTCCGGGCTCAAATCCAAGAAAGACAGCATCACAAGGCTATGAAACCAAAGGTCGGCCACCTCGTGGATGATCTGCTTTTGATCGCCACCCTTGGCTGCAATCAAGGTCTCCGCGGCCTCTTCCCCAATCTTCTTTAAAATGGTATCGAGGCCCTTCTGATAGAGGGAGGCGACATACGAGACCTTCGGGTCAGCGCCCTTTCGGGCGCGGAGCGTCGCATAAAGCTCTGCCAGCACCTCGTCTTTCATTTTACTCCCAAATCCGGCTTTTCGCCGTCTTTCCCGTAAATGTCTTGAGCGGACTTGAGCACAGGATCCACCGCCACGAACCGATCGTCTATCAGCCGCGAGTAGAAACACGTTTCGCGCCCGGTATGACAGGCAATACCACCCAACTGCTCGACGAGCAAGAGCACGCTATCGCCGTCACAGTCGAGTCGCACTTCATGGAGACGCTGCACATGCCCTGATTCTTCCCCTTTGCGCCACAAACGTTGCCGAGAACGCGACCAGTAGACCGCCCTTCCTTCCTCTATACTGAGGCGCAGGGACTCCGGACTCATCCAGGCTAGCATCAGAACCTTTCGGGTCTGGAAATCCTGGGCGACGGCCACGACCAGCCCATCGGCGGACCACTTCACCTGGGAAGACCATGCCGCATCGGTCATAAGCGTACCTCGATGCCACGACTTGCCATATACTGCTTGGCCTGGGCCACCGAAAATTCCCCAAAATGGAAGATGCTCGCCGCCAGCACGGCGTCGGCCCGACCTTCTAAGATACCATCGACCAAATGATCCAAAGTGCCAACGCCCCCCGAGGCGATCACCGGCACGGAAACGGCCGAGGTCACGGCGCGCGTAAGACGCAGATCGAAACCATCGCGGGTACCGTCGCGGTCCATGCTCGTCAGCAAAATCTCACCGGCGCCATAGTCAGCCATGCGACACGCCCACTCCACCACATCAAGCCCGGTCTGACGCCGACCGCCATGAGTGAAGACCTCCCAATGGTCGCCGACCGCCTTCGCATCGATCGCCACCACCAAACATTGGGCACCAAAATGATCCGCGGCCTCTTTGATGAAGTCCGGACGCACAACGGCTGCGGAATTGATACCGACCTTGTCAGCTCCGGCATTCAGTAGCCGGCGCACATCCGCCACCTCACGCACTCCGCCCCCAACCGTTAAGGGGATAAAAACCTGAGCCGCGATGGCTTCGACCACCGAGATCATGGTCTCCCGGCCCTCATGGCTCGCACTGATGTCTAGGAAGGTAATTTCGTCGGCGCCGCTCGCATCGTAATGGCGCGCGGCCTCTACCGGATCGCCGGCATCGCGAATTTCCTGAAATCGGACGCCCTTAACGACCCGGCCACAATTGACGTCGAGACACGGGATAAGCCGCTTGGCCAGCATTTAAAGGGGGCGGCCGCTACCTGAGCGGTCAAGTTCATCGGCTAAGGCCTGGGCTTCGCGCAACACCAATTTGCCCTCATAGAGGGCACGACCGGCAATCGCCCCTTCAATGCCAGCATCGGCAACAGAACAGAGCTTGCGGATATCATCGAGGCTTGCGATGCCCCCGGAAGCGATCACCGGGATCGAGATAGCGCTCGCAAGCCGGCGTGTGTCCTCTATATTGACGCCGTGCATCATGCCATCACGCCCGATATCGGTATAAATCACCGCCTCAACCCCGTCGTCTTGATATCGATGAACGAGATCGACCACGTCATGCCCAGAAAGCTTAGACCAACCATCGGTCGCGACCTTCCCCTCTTTAGCATCCAGGCCCACGAGAATGTGCCCGGGAAACTCCGCGCACACGTCACCGACAAAATGGGGCATATTGACGGCCTTAGTCCCCAATATGACATAGCGCACGCCGGCATCTAGGTAAGCCTGGATCGTCTCCTCGGTGCGAATACCGCCACCCACTTGAATCAGCACGTCGGGGTAACTACGGGCGATCTCATGAATAACGGCGGCATTCACGGGCTCGCCAGCAAACGCCCCGTTGAGGTCGACAATATGGATCCGTTTGGCGCCTTCCGCCACCCAGCGACCGGCCACTTCCACGGGGTCGTCGGAAAAAATCGTCCCGTCTTCCATGCGCCCTTGACGCAAACGCACACATTGGCCGTCTTTGAGATCAATCGCTGGGATGATTAACATCGATCGCTCCGCCCGTCCCAATTCAGAAAATTCGCAAGTAGCTGTAATCCGGCGCGCTGACTTTTTTCCGGATGAAACTGAGTAGCAAAGATGTTTTCATAGGCGGCAGCCGAAGTAAAGGGAAGCCCGTAGTCCGTCACACCGACCGTTTCCGGAGCCGTCACGGCGTCGGCATAATAGCTATGCACGAAGTAGAAGCGCGCATCCTTTTCGATTCCCGCCCACAGCGCATGCGGCCGGGCTTGCTTAACCTGATTCCAACCCATGTGCGGCACCTTGAGTGGCGACCCGCTCGCGTCGGACATAGACCCAAACAAGCGGACACGGCCCTTGAGAAGACCCAGACCCACCACACCTCCGCCCTCATCGCTCTCGTCATAAAGCGCCTGCAGACCGAGACAGATACCGAGAAATGGGCGCTGACGCGCCGCGTGCGTGACGGCCTCGCGCAGACCCTCGAACCCCAAAGCTTCCATGCAACCCTTAATGGCGCCTTGGCCAGGAAATATCACGCGGTCCGCCGCGGCCACGCTCCGCGCATCGTCCGCGATCACCACCCGGGTCTTCGGGGAGACGTGCTCCAGGGCCTTGACCACGGAACGTAGGTTTCCCATGCCGTAATCCAAAACCGCGACGCTGGCCATGCGCGCCTACAGGCTTCCCTTCGTCGAGGGAATTTGAGTCGGCGCCCGATCATCGCGCTCGAGCGCCATACGCAGCGCGCGTCCGAACGCCTTGAAGATCGTCTCAGCCACGTGATGCGCGTTGTGGCCCGTCACGACATCGACATGCACTGTAATAAGAGCATGGTTCACAAGGCCGCGCAAAAATTCTTCGATGAGGTCAACGTCAAAATCGTTGATGCGAGCGCGGGCGAAACTCGCCCGATAAAAAAGACCAGGACGTCCGGAAAGATCGACCACGACGCGACTCAAGGCCTCGTCGAGAGGTACATAGGCGTGACCGTAGCGGCGCAGCCCAGCCTTATCTCCCATGGCCTTATGCAAGGCTTGACCCAAGGTGATCCCTACATCTTCCACGGTATGATGGGCGTCGACGGCCAGATCGCCGGTGGCCTCGACCTTAAGATCAAAAAGACCGTGCCGCGCGATCTGGTCAAGCATATGCTCAAAGAACGGCAAACCCGTCCTCAGGTGTGCGCTTCCGCTGCCATCAACCGTCAACGCGACACTGACCTGGGTTTCCAGAGTGTTTCTCACAACGCTTGCGGTGCGCACAAAAACTCCTAGAGGCCAATGGCCATGTAAAGCTTATAAGGCCTGAGCCAAAGCCGCAAGAAAGACCTGGTTCTCGTCCGGCGTCCCCACGGTCACCCGGAGGCAACCGGTAAGGCCCGGGTGGTGACTCACGTTCTTGATCAGAACCCCTCGGGCCTCCAACTCTCTATGAATACGGCCGGCCTCGTGGGCCTTATGTGGCCTAAACAGCAGAAAATTCGCCTCGCTCGGCCAGACGGTCGCGATCGCGGCTAGCGCCCCAAAGAGCTTCGCTCGCTCGTCTCTGATTCTTCGCGCCTGATCCGCGAACACGTCCGCATAATCGAGCGCAAACCCGATCGTCGCCACCGTGACACTATTGATATTGTACGGCAGACGAACCTTTTCCAACTCATGGGTCCAGACGGGATCTGCGGCCAGCCACCCAAAACGCATGCCGGCCAGCCCTTGCTTCGATAGGGTGCGAAGCACCATCAGCTGGGGGTGGGTCGCGAGCTTGTCGATGACCGTCGCCTGGGCGAAAGGATAATAGGCCTCGTCGACGACGATAAGCGCGTCTTCGATAGCCAAAAGCTCTTCGATCTCAGCACGTTGATAGAGAATACCGGTCGGGTTATTGGGGTAGGCCAAAAAGAGCAGGGCCGGGGCATGCCGAGTCAGGGCGTCCTTCAAGGCCCGGACATCGAGCCCGAAATCGTCCTTCAACGGCACTCCGACAAAACGCCGGCCTAAAAGGCTCGCAATTTGCTCGTACATGACGAATGTCGGCGTGGGGGCGACCACCGTCACATCGGGGGACATGGCCAGCAAAAGGTTTTGGAGAATCTCATCGGATCCGTTCCCCAATACAATCTCACACCCGGGCGCAAGACCCGACTCCGCGGCCAGACGCTTCTTAAGCCGCTGATAGTGATCTACGGCTGGATAGCGATTGATAGCCAAGTCCCGCAGCGCATGAAGCCAGCGATCCCGCACCTCGATAGGAAGGCTGTACGGGCTTTCCATTGCGTCGAGCTTGACCCGAGGCTCACCCGCCGGAACGTGGTAGGCGGCGCGCGCCCGCACTTGGTCAGCTATATAGCGTTCGAGTTTAGCCACGAATGCGACACTCAGCCGAAAGCGCGTGGGCAGTGAGGCCCTCGCCGCGCGCCAAGACCGAGGCGGTACGACCGAGCACCGAGGCGCCCTCAGGCGTACAGAACACGAGGCTGGTACGCTTCTGAAAATCATACACGCCGAGCGGCGAGCTAAAACGCGCGGTACCCGAGGTCGGCAACACATGGTTTGGGCCGGCGCAGTAGTCCCCCAGGGATTCGGCGGTGTGCCGACCCACGAAGATAGCGCCAGCATGACGCACGCGATCAATCCACGCCTGCGCGTCATCAAGCGACAGCTCGAGGTGTTCGGGCGCCACTTCGTTAACGAGCTCGACCGCTTCGGCGATTGATCGGACCTCGATTAAGGCGCCGTGGCGACCCAGCGCGGCCGCAATGATATCGCGTCGCTCCATATCTGGGAGCAAGCGCTCGATCTCGGCGTGCACGGCCTGAATGAAATGCGCGTCCGGAGTAAAAAGGAGGGATTGGGCGCCTTCGTCGTGCTCCGCCTGAGCAAAGAGGTCGTAGGCTATCCAGCGAGGATCGGTCTTACCATCACAAATAATCGCCACCTCGGAGGGTCCCGCGATCATATCGATCGCCACCTGCCCAAACACGAGCCTCTTCGCGGCCGCCACATAAGCGTTGCCGGGTCCGACAATCTTGTCCACGCGGGGTACGGTCGCTGTGCCATAGGCCAAGGCCGCGATCGCCTGCGCGCCCCCGGCCAAAAAGACCCGGTCGACCTTTGCCACAAACGCGGCGGCCAGCACGAGCGGCGAGGGCTCGGCTGTAGACGGCGCCATCATGATAAGTTCGCGCACACCGGCCAAACGCGCCGGAATGGCATTCATTAGGACCGATGAAGGATAGGCGGCCTTGCCCCCAGGGACATATAGGCCAACGCGATCAAGGGCCGTGATCTTCACGCCCAAGCCCGACCCCAGATCATCTTCGTACATATAGGGGGTTACGATCTGGTGTTCGTGATAGGACCGGATCCGAGCCGCGGCGACCTCTAGGGCCTGCTGTTGGGGCTTTGGAAGGGCCTCAAAGGCGGCCTTAAGTCTGACAGGCGAGACCTCGAGATCCGCCGCTTGAGCAGCCTTACGCTTATCGAGGCGCTCGGTCCACATCAAGAGCGCCTCATCCCCGCGCGACCGCACATCGGCCACAATCCCGCGCGCGACCTCCTCGGCCTTGACCGAGTTCTCTTCCGAGCGATCCATAAGGGCACGAAAGTCGATAGAGAAACCTGCGTCGCGGGTACTTAAGATCGCTATGCCACTCATTGTCCACACTCCCCCGCCAGAGAGGCAATCACTGGCTTTAACGACGGATATTTCATTTTCATAGCCGCCCTATTCGCGATCAGCCATGCGCTGACGTCCATGATGTGCTCGACCGCTACAAGGCCGTTGGCGGCCAAGGTCTTGCCGCTGCTCACAAGGTCTACGATCCGATCGGCGAGCCCCACGAGCGGGGCGAGTTCCATGGAGCCGTAGAGGTGAACGATGTCGGTCTGAATCCCCTTTTGCGCGAAATGACTCTGCGCGATACGGACATATTTGGTGGCAATTCGCAAGCGCGTCCAGGCACGCGGGTCGTCGGTCTGCGCCATGCCAGCGGGCTCCGCGACCATCAGGCGGCAGCGGGCGATCCCGAGATCGACCAACTCATACAAGCCTTCGCAGCCATCCTCCGAAAGGACATCCTTACCGGCGATCCCGAGATCGGCGGCGCCGTAGCGGACATAGGTAGGGACATCGGCTGCGCGTATGACGATGAGCTGCACGTCGGGGACATTGGTGTCGATAATCAGACGCCGAGTCTTCGTCAGGTCTTCGTTAGGGACAATCCCGGCGCGCTTCAGAAGCGGAAGGCTCTCTTCGAGGATACGCCCCTTCGACAAGGCGATTGTTACCATGTCAGGCCGTCTGCCGTTTCGTCCAGTCGCCGAGCTGTGAACTCGGAATACGACGAATGCGGGCTCCAAGCTGAGCGAGCTTTTCTTCGATACACTCATACCCGCGATCGATGTGGTAAATGCGATCAATCACGGTTTCGGACCGAGCCACGAGACCCGCCAGCACAAGACTCGCGGAGGCGCGCAGATCTGTCGCCATGACAGGTGCTCCATGGAGGGCCTTGACCCCCCGGACGACTGCCATATTTCCCTCCATGGCAATATCGGCGCCCATTCTCTGCAACTCGTGGACATGCATAAAACGATTCTCAAAGACCGTCTCTACGACCGTGCCGGTGCCGGAGGCTACGCAATTTAATACCACGAATTGGGCCTGCATGTCGGTCGGGAACGCCGGGTAAGGTGCAGTCCTGATGTTCACGGACCTCAGTTCGCGGCCCTCCATCGACAAGCGAATCCAATCCGGGCCGACCTCGAGCGCCGCCCCAGCTTCGCGCAATTTATCAAGGATCGATTCGAGCAAGGGGGGCTGCACGCAGCGGACTTTGATCGACCCGCCGGTCATGGCCGCGGCCACCAGATAGGTTCCCGTCTCTATTCGGTCGGGAATGATATCGTGACGGGCCCCGTGAAGACGCTCTACCCCTTCTATCGTGATTTCGGCGCTGCCAGCCCCTTGGATGCGGGCCCCCATCCGTATGAGGCAATCGGCAAGGTCGATCACCTCCGGTTCACGGGCCGCGTTCTCTATGACCGTGACCCCGTCGGCGAGAGTCGCCGCCATCAACAAATTCTCGGTGCCGGTCACAGACACCGTATCCATGAAGATGCGGGCGCCCTTCAAACGCTTCGTGCGCGCCTTGATATAGCCGTCTTCGATGCTGATTTCCGCGCCCATCGCCTGCAAACCCTTGATATGCAGATTGACAGGGCGAGAGCCGATGGCACAACCACCCGGCATGGAGACTTCGGCCTCGCCAAAACGAGCCAGAAGGGGACCAAGAACAAGGATCGAGGCACGCATGGTCCGAACAAGATCGTAGGGCGCGCGCAGGGTATGGATCTCCGAGGCATCGGCCTCGATCGTCATGCGTTCATCGACGACCAGTCGCACCCCCATGCGTCCTAGCAGCTCCATGGTCGTGGTAATGTCTTGCAAGTGCGGCACGTTGCCGATGTGCATCGGGTCACTCGTCAACAACGAGGCGACAAGCACCGGAAGGGCGGCGTTCTTCGCACCGGAAATGCGGATCTCGCCGTGCAAGGGAATGCCGCCATTCACAATAAGCTTATCCATGGTCAAGCCGCCCCTTTGCTTGGTAAAAAAATAAGGCCGCCTGGCCGGCGGCCTTATTTCGGCCTCGCGCCGATTGCCTCAAACCTTTACGCCTGCGACAAGTTTCTGTAACTCTCCCTTCTCGTACAGCTCGGTAATGATATCGCAACCGCCGATGAACTCACCGCGAATATAGAGCTGGGGTATGGTCGGCCAATTAGAGAACCGCTTCACACCCTCGCGGATCTCTTGATCGGCCAGCACGTCAATGCTCTTAAACTGCGCGCCACACGCCTTGAGAAGCTGCACCGACTTGCCCGAGAAACCGCATTGCGGAAACTGGGGCGTTCCCTTCATATAAAGGACGACATCGTTCTCTTTCACCTGCTGACGAATACGGTCTTCAATCGTGCTCATGGTGTGTTCGCTCCGATACGACGGCGGCCTGATTATTCAGGCAGCACGGTCTTAAGTGATAGGGCGTGGATCTGCTCGCGCATTCTGTCGCCCAGGGTCGCGTAGACCAGCTGGTGCTGCTGGATGCGAGTCTTTCCGGCAAAGACGTCCGAGGACACGACGGCCTCGAAATGATGGCCATCCCCGCTGACTTCTACCCGCGCGCCTGGTATGCCGGCCTCTATAAGGCCCTTAATGTCTTGTGGCGTTATCATAGCACCGATCCCATCTAACCTTTAAGGATACCCGTCTCGCGCCCGGGATGAAAGGGTTAGTTCCTGAGCCGATAGCCGCGCCCGACCAACGCGAGGGCGAGCAGCGACACCACGACCAGAAACCCCGCAACCACGCCTAAACTCACAAGCGGGGGCACGTCCGAGGTCCCGAAAAAGCCATACCGGAAACCGTCTATCATATAAAGCAGGGGATTAGCCTGGGAAAGCGTCCGCCAGACCGGTGGCAAAGCACGAAGCGAGTAGAACACGCCGCTTAAAAACGACAGAGGGACCACCACAAAATTCTGGAAGCCCGCCAGCTGGTCAAAACGCTCGGCCCATACCCCGGCAATAACCCCCAAGGCACCCAACGCCGCGCTGCCCAGAAGGCCAAAAGCCACCAGAAAGAGGGGGTGATGTATGGGCACCGAAATAAACAGGATAGCCGCGACATAGACCCCGACCGCCACGCACATCGCCCGGACCACAGCCGCACCCACGAACGCCAAGAAAAACTCGAGGGTCGATAGCGGAGAGAGCAAGATGAAGATCAGGTTGCCGGCAATCTTCGATTGAATGAGGCTAGACGAGCTATTAGCAAAGGCGTTCTGGATCATGGACATCATCATGAGCCCCGGAACCAGAAACGCCACGTAGGGGACGCCCGGCAAGGCCCCGGCACGCCCCTTGAAGGTGCTAGCAAAAACCAGGAGGTAGAGGAGAGCAGTCACAACCGGCGCTAAAATCGTCTGGAATGCGACCTTATAGAAACGTAGCATTTCCTTGTAAAACAGCGTGGAGAAGCCGGTCATTGGCGCCTCTGTGTCAATTCCAGGAAGACATCCTCCAGGTCGGCCTGCTCGGTGGTCAAATCCACGACCACATGGCCCGAGGCCCGCAAAGCCTCGAGGACCTCGGGGATTGAGTCGGTGCCCTTTTGCAAGGAAAACTCAAGATGGTTTTCACTTCGCCGACGCACCTTCGCCAAAAGCGCGGGGGGCAGAGTAGCGACCGGATCGAGCGTCGTGACACATAAGGTCTTGCGCAGCGCCCGGCCCAAAAGCGCCTCCTTTGTATCCAAGGCTGTGATCTGGCCATCCTTCATGATCGCAATGCGATCGCACAAGGCCTCCGCCTCCTCCAGGTAGTGGGTCGTCAAAACGATCGTATGACCCTCCGCATGGAGCCTACGCACGAACGTCCACAAAGACGCCCGCAACTCGACATCGACGCCGGCCGTGGGTTCGTCGAGAATCACGACTGGTGGGCGGTGCACGAGGGCTTGGGCAATCAAGACCCGGCGCTTCATACCTCCGGACAAGGAGCGCATATTGGCATCACCCTTATCGGCCAGGGCCAGGGTCGTCAACAACTCCTCCCGCCAGCGCTTATTGTCATCGCCCTTCAAGCCGAAATATCCCGCTTGAATGGCCAAGACCTCACGCACAGTAAAAAAGGGATCAAAGACAATTTCCTGGGGCACGACGCCCAAGGCCCGGCGCGCCTGGCGATAGGCCCCTACCACATCGTGACCGCAGATAAGAGCACGACCGGCATTAGCTCGAGTAAGACCCGCCAAAACGTTGATCAGGGTGGATTTGCCGGCGCCGTTTGGTCCGAGCAGGCCGAAAAACTCCCCACGTCGCACCTCAAGATCGATACCACAAAGGGCATGGACCTTTCCAAAATGCTTGTGGAGGCCCTCAACCGTGATCGCAGCCTCCCCGCTGGGAGTTGTCATGCGATGCTAAAAAGCTGCGCTAGACCGTACACCCGCATAAGGTCCTGAAGCCGTGCCGGCACCTGTATCACCCGAAACTCATGACCGGCCAATCGCGCCTGCCGTTCCCACTCCAGCAACAGAGCAAGCGACACCGAGTCACCCCGGTCGAGCCCGCTCAAATCCACCGTCACCCGTCCTTGCGCCGCGACTAGGGGGGCCGCCCATAGACGCTCAGACGGCTGATCAATAAAGGTAACGGTTCCCTGCAGACCATAGGCGCCCGGCCCATGAGCGACTAATTCCGCCATTAGGACTTCGCGCCGTTCGCGCGCTTCATGCTGGCGATCAGGCTATTAAGGCCGTCTCTTTGGATCTTTGTCGCATAGACCGAGCGATAATTCGTGACAAGACTCACGCCGTCTATCATGACGTCGTAGACCTTCCAACCCGCCTTCTCGTGAACGAACATATAGTCCACCGGAATATTGGACCCGCCGTTATTCTCGACAATAAGCGTCTTGACCATCGCATGACGGCTGTGCGGATTCACGCGATAAGGAAGATAGTCGATGCGCTGCCCAGAGTAACTCAAAAGTGCGGTCGCATAGGTACGCACCATAAGAGCCGTGAATTGCTTCGTAAATCCGGCCCGCTGCTGAGGCGTCGCCGTACGCCAATAGCGCGCCAACACCCACCGCGACATGCGACGGAAATCAAAGTAAGGGACGATACGCTGGTTGACCATCGCATATAAGGCCGGCCTATCGTGTTGATATACGCTGCGCTTATGCTCGATGAGGTGCAAAATTTGGTTGGTCTTCAGATGCACAATGACATCGGGCGGCGTAGACGGCGCAATACGGGCAAACGCCAACACCGGAACCAGAAACCCCAAAAGCGCGATAAGCGATCGGTAACGTCTCATCGACATCATTAATTCCTTCTCCTTGTGCAACCTCAACTGTGGCCCGCCTTACTGTAGAGCAATTGGCTGATAATCTGTTCGAGCACGATAGCCGACTGGGTGATGCGAATTTTACCACCGTTCTTCAAATCGTGTCGGCTGCCGCCCGGACTCAGGCTCACATACTGCTCGCCCAAAAGCCCGGCCGTCACGATCGAGGCGCTCGAATCACGCGGAAAGCGATACTTTTTCAGGATATCCAAGGTGACGACCGCACGATAAGTGATGGGATCGACCGTGATGGCCGCGACTTCCCCCACCCGAACACCGGCCACGGTCACGGGCGCCTTCGACTTCAGGCTACCTATGTTGTTGAAATCTGCGGTCACGGCATACGTTTGTCCCGCACCCAGCACGTGGATGTTTCCAACCTTAAGCGCCAACATGGCGAGCGCCAGCAGGCCAGCGACCACGAACAAGCCCACCGTAAACTCCATACTCTTCATTTGCATTCTTACAATCCTCGCAGCATGAATGCTGTCATAATGAAGTCCAGACCCAGAATCGCGAGCGACGAGCTCACCACAGTCCGGGTTGTTGCGCGGCTTACGCCCTCCGAGGTCGGCTTGGCGTCATAACCCTCGAATACCGCAATCCAACTGATGACAAAACCAAATACCGCGCTTTTAATGAGCCCCCCCATCACGTCATTGGTCACACTGACGCCGCTTTGCATTTGTGACCAAAAGACCCCGCCATCCAGACCCAGGGCGCCGACCGCCACGACATAGGCGCCGAGAATCCCGACTGCGGTAAAAATCATGGCGAGAAGTGGCACCGCGATCCAGCCAGCCCAAAACCGCGGGGCTACCACCCGCACAAGCGGATCCACGGCCATCATCTCCATCCCCGCGAGTTGCTCGGTGGCCTTCATAAGCCCGATCTCAGCGGTCAAAGCCGAACCAGCGCGGCCCGCGAATAAAAGCGCGGTAAGGACCGGGCCCAGTTCGCGGGTAAGCGACAGGGCCACCAACAAGCCGAGCGAGGATTGGGCATCGTACTTGACCAAGGTGTTATAGCCCTCGAGGGCCAAAATCATACCCACGAACGCCCCGGACACCAGAATAATGACCAAGGTGAGCACGCCTGTCATATAGAGCTGCTGCACAATAAGACGCGCCCGCAGCAAAACCGCCCCAAGGCCTGGCACCAAGCGGGCAAGAAACAATGTCGCCCGACCGAGCCGACTCGTTCCGTCAATCACCCGGCGTCCCAAATGCTGAATCCCGGCCGTCACTCTCGTAATCGCACTCATGACCCAACCTCGGCCCGGATATCGGCCATATACTCGTTTGCCGGATAATGGAACGCCACGGGTCCGTCCGGGAGTCCCGCCATGAACTGGCGCACCTCCGGTGAGTTCGTCTTTTGCATCTCGGCTGGCGTTCCCTCGGCAATCACATGGCCGTCGCCCAGGAGATAAATGTAGTCGGCAATGGTGCAGGCCTCGGAAACGTCGTGGGTCACGATGATCGAGGTCATCCCCAAGGCATCGTTCAAGTCCCGTATTAATTTCACGATCACGCCCATGGAGATAGGGTCGAGGCCGGTAAAGGGCTCGTCGTACATCACCATCATAGGGTCAAGGGCTATCGCCCGGGCGAGCGCCACACGCCTTGCCATACCCCCGGAGAGTTCCGCCGGGTAGAGCCCGCGAGCGCCTCGGAGCCCCACAAGTTCAAGTTTCATCAAGACCAGGTGGTGAATAAGGGCCTCTGGGAGGCGGGTGTGTTCACGCATCGGGAAGGCGACATTTTCGTAGACATCGAGATCGGTTAAAAGCGCGCTCGACTGAAAGAGCATACCCATACGCTTGCGGAGCGCGAAAAGCGCCTTCCGAGGAAGCGATCCGACCACCTCACCCGCGACTTGCACCTCGCCCGTATGAGGCTCGAGGCGCCCACCGATGAGACTCAAAAGCGTGGTTTTGCCAGCTCCGCTACCACCCATGATGGCGGTCACGCTGCCTGGGGCGACAGTGAGATGTAGATCGCGAAATATGGGCCGGCCGTCCCGAAAAAAAGACACGCCGCGCACCGCCACTAAGGGCTCACTCTTGATGGTTGTATCCACGACCCGTCCTTAATGTATTTTTATCGTAGAAGACCACTCTATTCTATTGGACCCGCGACACCGGCGCCCCGGAAGCCCCCCCACCTAGCGCCCGCCCCTTCGTCCTGCTGGGGCGGCTTCGTCTAGCGCTTTATAGTATGCGAGCAAGCGCTTGCGGTCCATGTGCAAAGAGTGCAGGGTCACCTATAATGGAGGCGGTCTCATCCGAAGGAGCGTGCAGTGGCCCGTAAACTCATCGTCCTCGCACTTGCGTGCAGCTTATTCGGCAGTCCGGTCGCGCGAGCCCAAGACGCGCTCATCCTTTCAATCGGCGCCATGCACTTGGCTCATGACCAGCAAACGGTAGCTGGACAAGAGGGGGTCTTGCAAGCGGGGGCAAGCGGCGCTTACGGCGTGGCCTGGGAAAAACGCCACTACAACGGGATTGCGTACGGCGCCGAATACCTCGTATACAACAACGCCATCAACACCGCCGGGCACTCGGGGAATGTCGCTTCGCGCCTCCTTATGCTGACCCTAAAGAAGTATCACCGCCCCTGGGCTCACATCTACCCTTATGTAGGCGTGAGCGCCGGGCTTGCCGACACCTCGCTCTCGGGGGTCAACGGCGGGACGGGCGTAGGGCCAGCCTTGGAGGTCGACGGGGGCGTCGAATTCGAGTGGGCCCACAGCCTAGGCCTTTATACTGAACTCCGCGGACTCTACGTGCCCGGAGGAGTCATTTACGGGACGAGGGTCAACGTATCAGGTGTTGGTCTTTACGCGGGCTTAAGTCTCCTCTTTTAACGACTCTCGCCCAAGAGACTCGCCAGCCACTGGGCCTCCTCCAAAGACCGGATCGCGCTTTCGGGTTCAGAAAAGAATAAAGCCCGCCCCTGCGGCGCCGGCGCCGCCAAAAGTGCTGTAAGCGCCCGTCCCAACAAGACCCGATCCCCCACCTCGATAAGACTGACCGCGAAAGGACCGGTCGGAACACGGCCATCCACCGGCCGACCGCAGAGCCCGACCCCGATTTCAGACAGCGTAACAGCAAGACCTTCGGCGGCAACGCGCACATCAACAGCGACCGGAAGGACGCGGGCCAAGGCCTCGAGGCGCGGCATGAGAGGTCCCATTCGGCGCGTCACGCGCACGACACAACCGGCTACGAGCGGCCGAGGCCAAGCCCCCAGCGCCAAAAATCGCTCCAAGGCCCGATCAGAGACCTCAAGAACCACGCGAAACGAGGGCGGTGCCTCGCTCTCCCACAAAGACAAGCGCTCGGGCGCGAAGCCCCAGGCCCGCGCCGACATCAAGATCGCCGGATAACGATGACTATAAAACATGAATCGCCACTCCGGCGGCAAGTCCAGCGGGTAAAGCTGTGTCCGCCAGCGTGTGTGGGCGTAATCGCGCGCACCCATGAGAAGGAAAGGGGCATCAGCACTCATCTGTCCATGGTAGCGCGTGGCCCGTTCGCACGCCATCACGCCTGACCTCGGTTGGGCGCGTCGCTGCCATCGCTTACTTAATATGTCCGGACGAAAACCCCGGTACTCCCGATCTGGGTCCGCTAAGCGCTTTCATTATTCGTGTTTCATAGAAATTTTAGGATATCCATGTCCGGCTTCTGTCCGATGTACGCCTGAGCCTGCACGCGCAAACTGTCCAGCACGGTCGTATGACCCACCTCATCAGGGAAGATGAATTTATGAACAAAGCAAAACGCATCGTTGGCGCAGTCGTAGCCTGCACCATCCTCGGCGGCTGTCAGGGCGGGGGATCTGGATCTTCGATCTCCGCGAATCCTCAGCAAACGGCTTCGCAAACCCCGGGGGGATCGGGAAGCCAGTCGGTATTCGGCCAGAGTACGTCCGCACAAACCACGCTGCTCCTCATCCCTTCGGGGACCCAAAGCTTAGGAGTCTACCTGCGCAACCCCTGGACCGGGGCGCTCGTCAATCACGGCTACGTACGAACGGGACAAACACCTAGCGCCATCGCCGTGGGCGACGGCCGTTACGTCTATGTTGCCAATAGCGGGAGCGGAACCATATCGGCCTACGGTTGGCAGTCTGCGACCAACAAGCTCGTAAGCCTGGGGCCCGATATCACGAGCGGCTCGGGCGGTCTTAGCGCACTTGCGGTCGTAGGCGACTTTCTGTACGCCATCAACACCAGCAACAGCACCATTGCCATTTTCACGCTCGGGGCCAATGGCCAGCTTACCGCAAGCAGCGCCCAAAGCACGCCAAGCCTCACAAGCGCGCTGAGCGGTACTAACAGTACACTTTACGGACTTGCAGCGAACAGTATCGTTCCATACACCGCGGGCGCTGACGGCACGCTCACCCAAGGGACCGCAACGACTGTGAGCAACACAATAGTCGGCGCAAGCACGGACGCTGCGGGCAACCTCTACGCCTTGACGGCCGCAGCCGTGCACTCCTACACACCCTCCGGCAATGGCTTGACACCACTCCAAAGGGTCGCCCTGCCAAACGGCTTTACACCCACCGGCATCACAGTCGCCGCAGACACGGTGGCGGTGGTCGGTAACACCGCAAGCGGGACGGAGGTCGTATACTATCCGATCGCGGGCGGCCAGATGGCAAGTTCGCCCACAGACCCCGTCACGGGCACCGGGACCGCAGCCGGCATCAGCGCCTCCCCAAACGGACATTATGTCTTTGTGACCAACCCCACGCGCGACGACGTTTTCGCCTACACAACACCCACGGGAAGCAGTGGCTCTTCGGTTCTGAGCTCAGCCTTACGCACGAGGATGTCGCCACGCGCGCCCGTGAGTCTCGCAGTCCACATCACTTTGCAGGCCCAGACGCTGTACGTCGTCGACCAATCATCGACCGCGATCGCCGCCTACCCGGCAAACTCGAACGGGGCCCTGGGAACACCTACAATCTCGACAACTTGCAACTCCTGCTCGAACCCCGCCGACATGGGGCCAAGCGCCGCCGCCATCGGTCCTTCTGGGCAGCATCTCTATGCCTCGGATTGGGCCGAGGCCGGTCAAGGGGATGTCACGACCTTCGGGATGCTCGCCCCGAACGGGGCCCTGGGAACCCCGAGCTCGATTCCGGCGGGCCTAAGCCCCATGGGAATCGCGCTCGATCCCTCAGATCGCTTTCTCTATGTCGCCAATAGCTGTTACCTGAACGGCGGCGGGAATTGTGCCGGTACCATAGACGGTTACGATCTTAATCAAGGCATGCCGAGCGCTTTTACGACCGGATTCAGTACCAACACCTACGGTGCTTATCCCATGCTCTTGGCGCTCGATCCCACGGGCCGATTCCTCTACTCATCGGAATTCGCCGGCAGCCTTGTAGACGCCTTCGCCATCAATCCGGCCAACGGGACACTCACGCTCGCCGGGAGCGCATCGACAGGCACCAATCCCTGGACAATCGTGGTGGGTCCGGCCGGACGCCACCTCTACGTCTCAGATAATGGCAACGGAGGATCGCAAACAACGGGCACCGTCTCGCTCTTTACGATCAATGCCGCAAACGGCACATTAACAACCAATGCTGGCCAATCGAGCCTTGGCACTACGGCCTTGAAGCCCCTGGGCTTGGCGATAGGTCCTATGGGCCGGAGGCTTTATGTCGCCATGCAAAATGGAGCTCTCGATGTCTTCACCCGCACACAGCCCTTATCGGCGGGAAGCCTTTGGAGCTGGACGCCGACCGTGATCCCCGGGAACTTTACAAACGCCTACGGGCTTGCGATCAGCGCCAACGGCAAGGCCCTCTATGTACTCGACAACTGTACAGGCCCGAACTACAACAACGGCAGCATCCAGGCGCTCGCAATTCCGGCCTTTAGTAGCTCTTTGACCGGCACCAGTTATACCTTGATCGGCCAATACCAGACCCAGTCCTGTTCGGTCCAGGCCATCCCGGCCGGGGGTCTCAATTGATGAAAAAATGACACTGGGACGTCCTCTCGCCACCCGAGGCGAGACTGTAAAGCCGCCAAGGCCGCCTGACACGAGACGGCCTTGGCGTGAGGAGGACTCACTCAACGCTTAGGGGCTGGCCGGCGCGGGCCTCGCACCCCCGCGAAAGAACGATCCTGTTGTACCGCATCGCCTGACACGTCGACCCCCGGGGCCTTAGGCACTACAATGCCGCCCAGGGCTGTGCACACCTGCCGGGGATGTTCGCAATGGAGTTCGATCTGTTTTACGAGTTGGCGGTGCCGTCTTTTGCCGGACGCAGCGAACGGCAAGTATACGAGGAAACCTTGGATGAAATCGCCCTGGCCGATCACTTGGGGTTTCATACCGTATGGCTCACCGAACACCACTTTATGCCCGAATACGGCCACGGCTCGGCGCCTGACCTTTTTCTTGCCGCCGCCGCCCAAAGGACACGCCGCATCCGCCTCGGACAAGCCATCGTGCCGCTACCCTACCACCACCCGCTGCAGGTCGCAGAACGGGCCGCGACCTTAGATATTCTTTCCGGAGGACGTCTGGAGCTGGGTTTTGGGCGCGGCTTTTCGCCGAAGGAGTATGCGGCCTTCGGTATCCGCACTGAGGATAGCCGCAGCCTCGTCGCAGAATCCCTTGAGGTGTTATTGTTGGCCTTTGGGGAGTCAGAACCGATCAGTTATCACGGTCGACACTTCAGTTTCACAGGCATCGCGGTGCGACCGCGATGCCTGCAAAGACCGTATCCACCCTTGTGGATGGCGGCCGTAAGTCCCGACAGTTTCGACCTTGCCGCGCGTCTAGGCGTCGGCGTTCTTGCCGGACCTTTCAAGCCGTGGTTTATGATCAAAGAAGATATCCGCCGCTACCGCGCGGCCTACACGCGTTACCATGGGGCTGAATCCGCGCAGTCCAAGGCACGCGTGGGGATGACGCTCGGGATCTTTTGTCTCGAAGATCATGCAGCGGCCCGAGCCTGCGCCAAGACCAATATTACTTGGTTCTATCGCGAGCTTTTGCGCCTGACGACACCTATCCTAACGGACCTTCAAGGGGGCTATGAGTACTACAAAAAGTTCGGAAGCCTCACCCCGCTTCTCAAAGGCACGATCAACCTCCCGATCCTGGAGCGTCTCGGTTTGGTCGTAGCCGGCGACCCGGACCATTGCCGAAAGAAACTGGCCCGCTACCGAGATGCCGGCGTCGACCATTTATTGTGCGCCGTCGGTGCCGGGGCAAGCGACACTGCACTGACCCAGCAATCCCTGCGGGTCTTAAGCAACCATGTCTTGCCGGCCTTTCGCCCGTGCGCGTCCTAGTTACGGGGGCCGCCGGGTGCTTAGGCCAAGCCCTGCTGCCAGTCCTTCTCGCCGATGACCGGCTCACCTTGGTCATCGGCCACGACCAACACCCGCTTCCCTACTCACACCCACGACTGCGCACGATCACAAGCGACATACGCGATCCGGCACTTGCCCGAGCGGTCGAAACGGTCGATGCAGTCATCCACATGACCTTTATCGTCATAGAAAGCCAACTCGGACGCGAACGCCACAACCGGGCGCTCGCTCAAGCTATCAATCTGGGAGGGGTAAACACGGTCCTTGCGGCGCTGCGGCCGACCACCAAGCTGATTCACATCTCGAGCGCCTCGGTATATGGAGGAAGCGCTCACCCGCTCACCGAATCTTCGCCCCTCCAACCCCTGGCGGGCTTCGCCTATGCGCAAGACAAGGTCGAAGTCGAGAAACGGCTCATGGCGGCCGAGGCCCGTGGCCTCGCATGCCTGCGGCTACGCCCGCATATCATTTTAGGTCCCCACGCCCAACCCTTTCTGCGCGGGCTCTTGCGGCTACCGTTTTATCCAAAACTCCCAAAGCCGACCCCTTTGCTTCAACTCGTGCATGAGGACGATGTGGTCGCAGCGATTCAAGCCGGGCTTTTTTGCCAGACGACAGGCGCTGTCAATCTGGCGAGCTTAGACAGCCTGTCATTTGAGGGCATGCAAAGGCTGCGGCACAAGGTCGTAGTTGGACTCAATCCCGCCTTGGCGCAAGCCTCCGCTCGCTTCGCGTTCCACTACCTCGGGATCGGACCCAACCCGGCCTGGAGCGCGGGGCTCGATCAGTCCCTTGTTCTTGACTGTACCCGGGCGCGCGAAGCCCTGGACTGGCAGCCACGCTTCCCTCGGATCCGGGACATCCTAAACTCCCTCTAGAGCAACCCTTGGGTGCGGGACATCAGGGCCAGACTCTGTTCACTCGCCGAGATTCAAAAGCCGCCCATGGAGGCGCGCGTTATGGAAGGTGCGTAGAAAAAGACTGAGACCTAAAGCCAGATACACCACATTCAAGCCTCCGGCTTCCCAAAGTGGCCGCGCCACGATGATGTGATGAAAAAAGAGCGCACGCATAGCCGAAAAGACATAAGCAGCGGGTAAGATTTGGGCTACGATCTGCAGCCAGTGCGGCAAGACCGATATCGGATAATAGATGCCGCTCACCGGAGCCAAGGCAAAAACGGCCGCCCACGCGAGGTTTTCGGCGCCCAAGCCATAGCGCAGAACCAGTCCGGCCACGACCAAACCGATCGCCCAGCCCATAACCAAAAGATTCATAAAGAATGCGACCAGCACAAACCCCATACGCCAAATGGAGAAGTGGTAAAACCAAAACGCGAACAGCGCCGCCATACCGCTACCGATCAAGGTGCGCAGGAGACTTATGACGAACAGCGCCGAAGCGAGTTCATAGGCGCGCAAGGGGCTCGCGAAGAGGTGGCCCAAATTCCGCGAATACAACTCCTCAAAAAACACAACGGACACACCGAGCTGACCCCGAAACATCACGTCCCACAACAACACTGCCGCCAGCAATACCCCCGAGGCCCGTGCTAGATAACTGCTATGGTGTACCAAGTATTCGCTCAGGAAACCCCATAAAATGATCTGCATCGTAGGCCAGTAGGCCAGTTCGATGATGCGCGGCCACGAGCCCTTCAACAGATAGACGTAACGCTCGATCATAGCGCCTACGCGTCTTACGCTGGCCCACAGCGACCTACTCATAGCTGCGACCGGCCACGCGCCATATCCAAGAACACCTCCTCTAGGGTCTCGCGTCCATATTTTGTGATGAGCAGCGCCGGGGCCCCGCGATCGAAGAGCCGGCCTTGGCGCAACATGATCACATCGTCGCATAAGCGCTCGACCTCGAGCATATTGTGCGAGGCGAGCACCACCGCCGCCCCGCTGGCCTTCTGGTAGTCACGAAGGTAACTGCGTAAGCGATCGGCCGTGTCGGGATCGAGAGACGCCGTGGGCTCGTCTAGCAAGAGCAGCTGGGGGCTATTAATGAGCGCCTTGGCAAGCGAAGCCCGCGTCCGTTGTCCGGCCGAAAGCCGGCCGTATGGTCGCGCAAGAAGCCCCTCGAGATCCAAATCGCGCGCCAACTTTTGGATGCGCGCCTTGATACTTCTTACGCCATAAAGCCCGCCGTAAACGCGCAAATTCTCGTACACCGTCAAGCGATGCGGCAGATCGACGTAGGGCGACGAGAAGTTGATACGCTCCAAGACTCGATAGCGATGGCGTAAAAAATCCTCGCCCAAGACCCGAATCGAACCCGTGGTCGGCAACAATAAACCCATCAACATCGCGAGTGTCGTGGTCTTTCCGGCGCCGTTGCCCCCCAAAAGCCCGAGTACCCGCCCGCTTCCAAGCGCGAATGTGAGGGATTCGACCGCCATAACGGGTCCGTAGGCCTTAGCAAGACCCGCGACCTCGATTGCGCTCCCCGTCATCAGGGAGGCGCGCTCAGGGCTTCGCTCAATTCGAGAAGGCGACGCGCCGGACGCGTATCCGCCTTACCGGCCTTAACCACGGCTTGATAGTAGCCGGCCAAAAAGGCAGGCAAGGCCTGTGCCACAACCGGCTTTCGCAAACGTGCCACGCGCGCAAGCTCCCAGTGCGCGCGCAGATGTGAATGCGGCTCGGCGCTACACACGCGCGCGCCCCAAACCTGTACCCCGGGCGCCTCGGTATGGGCGCGCACGGCCAAGCAGAACGCTTCGCGACCAGACCCGAGGCCCACGTAAGGGCCGACATACTCCACCGCCAGAGTCTCAGCGAGCCGGCCTAGGACGCCACCCAAACGCACGAGGGCATCGTCCAGCCCCGCATCGGGTTTGATGCCGAGCACTCCCGCATGACGGCGCAAGGTCACAAGAAACTCTTCCATTCCACCTCCACCAAAGATGCGTGATTCTGCCACTGACCCGACCCCAAAGGACAGACCCGAACGGGCGGCGATAAGACCACCACCCTCGGTCCGCCACGCGCAAAACTCATCCCGAGAAGACCGGCAAGAGGCCTCGATCCACGTGCGGCAAGGTTTTATGACCGGACATTCGTTCAGGCCGGCGAGATAAGGGCCGCCTTTTTCGCTATACTGTAAGCCATGACCGCCCATAACCCTATACGCCCCACCCCGGACCAAAACTCTTTGATCGCCCTGGGGCGCCGGGTCCTACAACTTGAAGCGGACACCCTCTCGGCACTCGTAGGCGAACTTGATGCCTCGTTTGCTGACGCGTGTCGTCTGCTGTGGAACTGTCGCGGACGCGTCGTCGTCGTCGGTATGGGAAAATCCGGACATATCGGCGGCAAGATCGCAGCGACCCTTGCCAGTACCGGGACGCCGGCGTTTTTTGTCCACCCCGGCGAGGCGAGCCATGGGGATCTCGGAATGATTACCCCGGACGATGTCGTGCTTGCGATATCGCATTCGGGTGAAACCGCGGAAATCCTCACCATACTCCCGATCATCAAAAGGATGGGGGTGCGGCTTTTGGCCTTGACCGGAGCCCCGGGATCGAGCCTCGCCCGGGAAGCCGATGTCCAGCTGGGCGTGGCGGTCGCGAAGGAGGCCTGTCCGCTAGACCTTGCACCCACCGCGAGCACGACGGCAGCGCTCGCGATGGGTGACGCCCTGGCCATTGCGCTCTACGAATCGCGTGGATTTACCCCCGAAGATTTTGCCCGCTCTCATCCCGGCGGTCGACTCGGACGCCGACTGCTCATCTACGTCTCGGATATCATGCACAAGGGCAGCCGCATACCCGTTGTTCCGGTGGATGCGCCCTTACCCGAGGCCCTAGTCGAGATGACCGGCAAAGGGCTCGGCATGACGGCGGTCGTCGACGCCGACCAGCGACTATGCGGCATCTTCACAGACGGCGACCTACGCCGGGCGCTCAACAAGGGCGTCGATGTATATCAAGCCGTGGTCGGAAGCGTGATGACGCGGCACCCAAAGACCGCGACCGCCGACCACTTGGCGGCAGAACTGGTCCCTGTCATGCGCGCCCATAATATCAACGGCCTGTTCGTCGTCGACGGTGACCAAAAGATCGTTGGGGCCCTGAACATGCATGACCTCCTTCGGGCCGGCGTGGTATGACAGAGTTTACGGCAGCCCACCTCGCCTGCGCCCCCGCAGAGGCCGTGAAACCCCTACGCCTTCTTCTACTCGACGTCGATGGCGTGTTGACCGATGGACGGCTGCTTTTGACGGATTCGGGGGAAGAGATCAAGGCCTTCCACAGCCGTGACGGGCACGGCATTAAAATGCTTATCGCAAGCGGCGTACGGGTCGGAATTGTCACTGGCCGCTCCTCGCGCGTCGTACAAAGGCGGGCGCAAGACCTGGGGATTTCGCTTCTCGTTCAGGGTTGCCAAGACAAACGGGCGGCAGTCCTCTCGATACTCGCCGAACAAGGTCTTGCACCGCGCGAGGCGGCCTTTATGGGCGACGACGTCATCGATTTACCGGCCATGGAGTCCGCAGGGTTCGCGGTCGCCCCCGCCGACGCCCACCCCCTGGTGCGCGCCCGAGCCGACTGGATCACCGAGCACGGAGGAGGTTTCGGAGCGGTCCGCGATCTCTGTGAGCTTGTGATGTCCGTACAAGGGACCTTAGACGATCAAATACGATCCGCGTATCGAGGCGACTGCTCATGGGCCGGTGGCTAAGTCGCTTCTTGTTGTTCGTCGGACTGCTGCTTTTCTCCGGTCTATTTTGGTGGCTGCCAGAGGCCTTGGTGGGTCCGGCGCTCGCCTTAACCCACGCCCGACCGGTACGCCCGGATTACTATATCGACCGTTTGCGTCTTACGGCCATGAACCGGTATGGGCGTCCGCGCTTCATCCTCACGGCGGCGCGGCTCGTACACTTTCCGCGGAGCAAGCGAACCCTTCTGATCAAACCCCATCTGATCCAGTTCGGCAACCGGGCGACGACCACTACCACCGCCACACGCGGCTTCGTATCTCAGCACGGCCATACTCTGACCATGCGCGGCCGAGTGCGGGTCTTTCGCGGCGCAACGGCGCGGATCGGAACGACCACCGTCCGAACTCACGTATTGACGATCCACCTCAACTCATGAGTCGAGCCCTGAAAACACTCGCGGCCGTAATCGCCCTAAGCGCTACCCCGTTAGTGTACGCCCATCGCCTAGCCCAGCCCTTGAGCGTGCGCGCCGACAGCATCCAAATTAACCAGCGCACGGGACTCAGCGTCTACCAAGGCCACGTCCGCCTGGTCCAGGACGGCCTGACTGTGCGCGCAAACCAAGTCCGCGTGCGCTCCGCCCACGGTGCGGTCCTGTCTATCCGCGCCGTGGGTAACCCTTTACATATCGAAGATCAAAAAACCGGCGGCCTGCCGATGTTCGGTCAAGCTCAGACCCTGCATTTCATAGCCTCGAAAGACGAGGTCAGTCTGACAACCCGCGTAGTCTTTCGCCAAGGCGCGGACATCTTGCATGGGCATGTCATCCATTATTACGTCCGATCCCAACGTATGACGGCCATAAAGGGCGCGAAAAAACGGGTCCGCGCGCGCATCGTCCCCCATACCGCGCCTACGGCTAAGCCCAAGCCCAAGCCCAAGCCCAAGAGGGGATCATGAGCCGCCTCGTCGCCACCCACCTCTCCAAAGGTTACAAGGGACGCCAAGTGGTCAAAGACGTGAGCCTAAACGTCGAGGCCGGCGAGGTCGTGGGTCTATTGGGGCCCAACGGTGCCGGGAAGACCACCTGCTTTTATATGATCATCGGTTTGGTTCGTAAGGATCAGGGGCAAATCTGGCTGGACGACACCGACATAGGCCGTTACCCGATGCATAAGAGGGCCAAATTGGGCTTAGGATACCTACCCCAGGAGGCCTCCGTTTTCCGTAAACTCACAGTCGAGGAGAACATCTTAGCGATCCTTGAGACAGTGGAGGGCCTCAGCGCGAACAACCGGCAAAACCGGCTTGAGGAGTTGCTTCACGAACTTCACATCGGGGAGCGGCGCAAAACACTCGGCATGAGCCTGTCCGGCGGCGAACGCCGGCGCGTCGAGATCGCACGGGCCTTGGCCACCAAGCCCCGGTTTATGCTGCTAGACGAACCCTTTGCCGGGGTCGACCCGATTTCGGTCATCGATATTCAGCAACACATCTCCCATCTCCGAAGCCTCGGGATCGGCGTACTCATCACCGACCACAATGTCCGAGAGACCCTGAAGATCTGTGATCGAGCCTACATTATCAACGACGGACACGTACTCACATCAGGCGATCCGCGAGCGGTCCTGGTCAATCCCGACGTCCGGCGGGTCTATCTGGGGGAGGATTTCCGGCTCTAGCCCGTACCGTCGCCGGAATAGACTAGAATAGGTTTTAGAGGCCTTATGAAACAAACGCTTGATCTTAGGATCGGCCAACATCTCACGATTACCCCCCAGCTGCAGCAGGCCATCCGCCTTCTGCAGCTGTCCTCTATTGAGCTCGAGCAGGAAATACGCGAAGCCCTGGAGAAAAACCCCCTGCTGGAGGAAAGCGAGGAGACCGCAAGAGAGGAACCGAGCGCTCCGACTTCGGACTCGGAAGCCCTTCCCGCCGAGGATCCGGCTCACGACGATAACGGGCCAGACGGCGGCGACGAACCCCCCGAGCTCGACTGGAGCGATGGCTATGAGCTCTTGTCTTCCGGTCCCAGCCGGGGCGACGAGGACAACGACACGGGCTTCGAGACCCGCAATAGCCAACCCACGAGCTTGGCGGAGCACCTGCTTTGGCAACTGCAGATGACCCCTTTTTCCGATCGTGACCGCTTAATCGCCGTCGCCATCATCGACGCCATCAATGAAGACGGATACTTCCTGGCGGCGGCCGAAGATATCTTAGCCACGCTACCAGATCTTCAGTTGGAGTCAGACGAGATCGAGGCAGTTTTGCACCAAATCCAGAATTTCGACCCGGTCGGGGTAGGTGCCCGGCATCTCGGGGAGTGTCTCGACTTGCAATTACGGCGCTTGGACCCCTCCACCCCGTATTGCGATGCCGCGAGGATACTGACTCACCCGGATTATTTGCAGCTCCTGGGTCAACATGACTTCAAGGAACTCAAGCACCTCACACGCTTAGGGTCCGAGGTCCTGAAAAACGCCATAGCCCTATTGAAGAGCCTGAACCCACGGCCGGGTTCGCTGGTATCGACCACGCCGAACGCCTACGTCATACCGGAGATTATCGTCAAAAAACGGCGCGGGAGCTGGCGCGCCGACCTCAATATGGCCGCACTTCCAAAACTGCGCATTAATAGCCACTACGAGCAGCTTATACAACGGGGGCGGGGAACCGAACAGGACCGCTTTCTACACAACCACTTGCTGGAGGCCCGCTGGTTCCTGAAGAGTCTCCAGAGCCGCAACGACACACTTCTCAAAGTCGCCCGAGTCATCGTCGATCGCCAACGGGCATTTTTTGACCACGGGGCCGAGGCCATGAAGCCGCTTGTCTTGCATGATATTGCAGGAGAGGTCAGCATGCACGAATCCACCATATCGCGCGTGACAACAAACAAATATATGATGACCCCACGGGGCATATTTGAGCTGAAATATTTCTTCTCAAGCCATGTCGCGACCGCGGATGGTGGGACCTGCTCGGCGACCGCCATCCGCTCGCTGATCCGCAAGATCATCGAAAATGAACCCAGTGAAAAGCCCGTCAGCGATAGTAAGATCGCGGACATTCTTGAGGAACAAGGCATAAACATCGCGCGAAGAACCATCGCCAAATATAGGGAATCGCTCAGCATTCCTCCATCTAGTCAACGTAAGCCGTTGGTCTAACGTCACAAAGGGGACCTTATGGACATCACCGTTAGCGGGCATCAAGTCGACATCACCTCTTCGCTACGCGACTACGCGCTCGAAAAGATCGGGCGCGTGCAGCGTCACTTCGACCACGTCATTACCGCTGACGTCGTACTTCATGTCGAGAAAAAGCGTTTCAATGCCGAGGCCAACATCCGCGCCAAAGGCGCCGTCATCCACGCCGATGCCGCGGCTGACACTATGTATGCCGCCATCGATCTGCTTGTCGACAAGCTCGACCGCCAAGTCCTCCGACACAAGGAAAAGGTCATCGGTCAGCATAGGCCCGGATAGCGAGGGGGAGAAAGACGGAGTGATACAATGGCCGCCCTGAGGTCACCACGCCACCACCACTTATGAGCACCGTATTAACCGCAAAGGACGTTTATGAGGCTCAGCGCGAGACCCTCAAGCTCACTTGGCTTGCCGGCCACGCCGGGTCCGAACGCCTGCTCGAGCTCGCCACCGCCCGGTTCCCGGGTATGGCCTTGGTGGGGCACCTCAATTTCGTACACCCCAACCGTGTACAAGTCATAGGGGTAGGCGAGCTCTCCTACCTTAATGAACACATCACTCCCCTTGCGCGTAAGGAAGCGATCGCTAACATCTTCAGTTGCGCGTCATCGGCTATCGTCATCCTCGCCAATAACGAGGCGCCCAGCGACGAAATGAAAGCGGCGGCCGAGGCGACCTCGATGCCGCTCTTTGGCTCACCGCTGCCGAGCCCACGCCTTATTCACGACCTTCAGTTCTACCTGGCTCGGGCACTTGCCGAGCGGGAAATCTTGCATGGGGTCTTTATGGAGGTCATGGGTCTTGGGGTGTTCCTCATGGGGGAAAGCGGGATCGGTAAAAGCGAGTTGGCGCTCGAGCTTTTGAGTCGCGGACACCGCTTGATCGCCGATGACGCCTGCGAATTCTTTCGCGTTGGGCCAGACGCCCTACAGGGCCGCTGCCCCGATATACTGTGCGACTTCCTCGAGGTACGGGGACTTGGGATACTGAATGTCCGGGCGATGTTCGGCGAAACCGCAGTGCGCCACGAAAAGACCTTGCATTTGATCGTGCGCTTAAAAGATCTAGCCTTAAACCCCCAGGCCAGCATCGACCGACTGCAGGCGGAACAAAAGACCCGGTCCATCCTCGGAATCGATGTTGCCGAGGTGGTACTGTTTGTGGCGCCAGGGCGCAATCTCGCGGTCTTGGTCGAAGTCGCGACCCGCGGCCATATCCTCCGCCGGCGAGGCATCAACGCCCTCGAGGACTTCGTACGCCGCCAGCAACTGGCCATGAGAACGCCATGAGCTTTATCATCATAAGCGGCCTCTCAGGCTCCGGGAAAAGTATCGCCTTGCAGGCTCTGGAGGATGTCGGCTTTTACTGTATAGACAACCTCCCCGCGGCCCTCTTGCCGCACTTCGCGAATCAGATGCATAGCGTGCGTTCGGAGTTTTCGGACGTAGCCGTCGGAATCGACGCCCGCAACCGGTTATTCCTGGATGCGGCGCCCATGAATCTGGAGCGGCTACGGGCCCTTGGGGTCGATTACCGAATCATCTTCCTTGAAGCCGACGAGGCCGTGCTCATGAAGCGCTTCAAAGAAACCCGACGTCGCCATCCCCTCACCGATCCGCAAACACCGCTTCTTGAGAGCATACGACTCGAAAAGGCGCTGCTCGAACCCCTGTCGTCGTCGTGCACCCGCCGGATCGATACGACCCATACGAGCGCCCAGCAACTGCGTCAACTGATTTACGAGTTTGCCCGTGGCGCCAGCACGCGCGGCATCACGCTGTTATTCGAATCCTTTGGATTCAAGCACGGGACCCCGCTGGATGCCGATTATGTGTTCGATGTCCGGTGTTTGCCGAACCCTTACTGGGAACAGGGTTTACGCGCGCTGACCGGGCTCGATCCGGAAGTCGGGGCCTTTCTCGAACGTCACTCCGAGGTGGCGGCTATGAAAGAACACATCGGTGATTTTTTGGCCCGCTGGCTGCCTGGCTTCGAGCAAGAGAATCGCAGCTATCTCACGGTAGCGATAGGCTGTACGGGCGGCCAACATCGCTCCGTATACTTGGTCGAAAAATTAGCGGCCCATTTCCGCAAACAGGGCATTTATACCCAGATTCGGCACCGGGAGCTCACCGAAACCCGGCCGCCGGTGGTTTCCTGATGCGCCATCGCTCGCCTTTCACTCGACCCGCGTTGTACTCATACTAGGTCCTCGCACCGAGGCCCTAGCCGCCAGAGAGTCTGAAAATGCGTTTTATGGGGACTTTAACTGAATGATAGGATTACTTGTTCTCGCACAAAAGGACGTAGCCTTCGGTCTGCTCGAGGCGGTCGATCATGTCTTAGGGCAACGGCCGCAGGCCTTGGTGGCCTTTCCCGTTCGTTATGATACCCCGCCGGACGACCTTGCCCTTGCTCTTAGCCAAGCGATCCGGGCGGTCGACGACGGCGATGGCGTCTTGATATTGGCCGACATCTACGGCGCGACCCACATCAACGTGGCCTGCCGCCTCTTGGAACGGAAGCGGGTGGAATTGGTGACGGGACTCAACCTGCCGATGTTGATCCGAGCGCTCAATTACCGCGACCGGCCGCTTGACGAACTGATAGAAAAGGCCTTGCGAGGCGGGGTCGAAGGGATTGTTTGCGCAACGGAATTTTGCCTGCTGGACACTGCGAAACATGAACTGCGTTGAAGTCACTATCATCAATAAGCTTGGTATGCACGCGCGCGCCTCGGCAAAGCTCGTTAGCCTCGCCTCGTCCTTCGAATCGGCCATCTCCGTCTCGCGCGATGGGCGTAGCGTAAACGGCAAGAGCATCATGGGCATCATGATGCTCGCCGCCGGCAAGGGCGCGACTATTAAGATTTGCGCCGACGGTCCAGACGAGCTGAAGGCGAGCCAAGCTTTGTGCCAGCTCATACAGTGCCGCTTCGGCGAGGACGCCTGATGCTGGCCCTGCACGGCAAAGGCGTCAGCAGCGGGATCGCGATTGGCCGCGCTTATGTACTAAAGCGCGAACGCGTCAAAGTCCCGGAGTATGTCGTCCCTACCCATGACATCGATCAGGAAATCCAGCGCTTTTTGGCGGCTATCGAAGGCGCCCGCAAAGAGCTAAGCGAGATCCGCGACCATATCCCAGCCGAGGCCCCAGTCGAGGTTGCGAGCTTCATCGATACCCACCTGCTCATTCTGAGCGACACCATGGTCTCCGAAGCGCCTATTCGGGACATCCGCGAACACCAATGGAATGCGGAGTTTGCTCTGAAGACACAAAGCGATCGACTGATCGCGGTGTTTGAGCGTATGGAAGACACCTATCTGCGAAACAAAAAGATAGACGTGGCGCAAGTCGTCGAGCGGGTATTGCGCAACCTTCTAAACCCCGACGAGCGCGAAGACGACCCGGTTCCGGCCGACCTCTTGGGGCGGATCGTGGTCGCAAACGATCTGGCCCCGGCTGATACCGTTGCTTTGAAAAGCAAGGGTATCGCAGCCTTCGTCACGAACTTAGGCGGTCCTATTTCCCACACCGCGATCCTGTCGCGCAGCCTCGGCATTCCAGCGATCGTCGCGGTCCACGGCGCGACCCGTTATATCGACAACGATGACCAGCTGATAGTGGACGGAAAACGCGGCATCCTACTCGTCGGACCGGACGCCGTCGTGGTCGCCGAGTACGAGCGACGCGCGCAAAAGATCGAGCGGCTACAGCGGGAACTTGAGACCTTGCGAACCAGCGAGGCCGTAAGCCGCAACGGCGTCCGGATACAGCTTTTGGCAAATATCGAGCTCCCAGAGGACCTCAATGCGGTTCAGCAGGTGCTTGCGAGCGGTATCGGCCTCTATCGCACCGAATTTCTGTTCATGAATCGTCAGGGTCCGCCCGACGAGGAAGAACAGTTCGAGGCCTATGCCAAGGTCGTTCGGGCCCTGCCTGGGCGCCCAGTCACGATCCGTACGCTCGACCTTGGCGCCGACAAGCGGGTCGATATCGAAACGCCGGTGACGACCATAAACCCGGCGCTCGGGCTGCGCGCTGTACGCCTCTGCTTGCAAGAAGTCGGGCTCTTTAAGCTGCAGTTGCGAGCCATTATCCGCGCCTCGGCCTTCGGACACGTGCGGCTTATGATCCCCATGCTGTCGAACGTGGATGAGATTTTTCGGGTCGTAGACCTTGTGCGTGAGATCCAGAGCCAATTACGCAAGGAAGGCATTGCCTTCGATAGCCAAATGCCGATCGGGGGCATGATCGAGGTGCCAGCGGCCGCCGTAGCGGCCGATCTGTTCGCCGCCCATCTCGACTTTTTATCAATCGGCACCAACGACCTTATTCAATACACGCTCGCAATCGACCGAGTCGACGATGCCGTGAATTATTTATACGATCCGCTGCATCCCTCGGTCTTGCGGCTGATCGCCATGACCATAGAGGCGGGCCGTAAGCAAGGGATTCCGGTCGCCATGTGCGGGGAAATGGCGGGTGACGCCCGCTATACGCGGTTGTTGTTGGGCTTGGGTCTGCGCGAATTCAGTATGCATCCGGCGGCCATGCTGGAAATCAAAAAAATCGTGCGCGAAAGCAATGTTTCAGATCTTGAGGTGCGGGCAACGGAGATTATGCGCTCCCGGGATTCGCGCAGCCTCCAACGGCTCGTGGAAGCCATGAACGGCGAAGCGGATTCCGGAAACGGCGAAATCTAGCGCGAGTGGCGTTGCGCCTTCTGGGGCAAGAACGGCCCGACTGGATCGGAGTGGGGGATCGCTGTTCGCGCAAAGGGCTCTCCGGCCTCCGACACAAGGCAGATGAGGCCGGTGCGGTAGCGTATACGCGTCGGACTAAAGCCTTCTGACCGCCGCGGCACGAAGGTCTTACGGAGCAAAGCGACGGCATTGATTTTACGCAGACGGAACGGACGCCAAAACGGCGGGGCTCGATCGGCCGACGAATAACCTCCCACCTGGTAGCAGTCCACAATGATCTCCCCGATCTCATTTTCGTAGATGGCATGCGGCTCGACGACCCGGGCCTGAGTCTGGTCACGATAGCGTAAAGCGCAGCAACGGCGCGCCCTTATGGCCTCGCTGAGTGTGCCTAAAACCTCGTCTGTCATAACCCACTTCCCTCGCTTTTACCCACTATCGCCTGAAAACCGGCCTCAGGCAATGCCACCCGATGAGCCGACGATCGGCGCGGGCCCTGAGCCCTAATTATAGTCGCTTGCACGCAACAAGGGGATGAATGACAGTTCGCCCCCTCTGTCGCTTAAAGGCGACGGAGGCCAAAAGTCGCCCAAAGCGACAAGGGACACTCCGGCTCTCGGATAGGGGCGTGGACTATGAGCCCGAACTTAAGGGGTCGGGCCCAAATACATACTCGCCCAGCTTCCATTTAGCGGCTAGGGTTTCCACCGCATTTTGAAACTCTTCGCTCCGGGAGGGGTGGTTAAACGCCGTACTTGCGATATGACGCAAGGCTCCAAGCCTAGGCGCCGAAGCGAGTAAATGAATCAGCTCTCCGGCCTCCGATCCTACCACCTCGCCACCCAAAAGCTCGCCGCTATCGAGATCCGCGACAAGTCGCACATACCCCTCGGGCTCTCCTTGGCCCAGCGCCCGCGGCGAAGTCTCAAAAGCCGAGAAGCCTACGGCCGGCTCCCGACCTTGATCCTCCACCTGTTCTTCGGTCAAACCCACGCGCGCAAGCTCCACGGCGCTATAAATGGCCTCGGGCACTCGAACAAGCTCGCGCTGGCGGCTCGCGGGCGCCAAAATATTGTCCACAACCACACCCGCTTCATACAGCGCGCGATTGGCGGTCATGGGCCCGGCCACACAGTCCCCTAAGGCATACACGTCCAGGGCCTCGGTCTTGAGCATTGAGTCGACGATGATAAAACCCTTATCGTCGCACCGGGCGCCAATGATATCGAGTCCGAGACCCTGGGTCGTAGGCCGCCGACCTGTCGCCAAAAGGACCCAGTCGGCCTCCTCCGTCGGGTGGCCATCGATCTCAACACGGACCCCGGCTGCGGTCACAGATAGACCTTTCAGGCTCGCCATGAGGGGTGTTATACCAACCTCGGCCAGACCCGTGCGCAACAGACTCATAGCCGACGGGCTGAAATCTGGGCGCGCGAAGGGATTGTGTCGCGTCATCCAGCGTACCTCGCACCCAAGCAGACTCAGGATATAGGAAAACTCAAGGCCTACTATCCCGCCCCCGACAATGAAGACCCGCTTTCCGGAGGGAACGGGCTCATCAAACAAAAGATCGCTATGGATGACTCGGCCCGGGACGATCGAAAGCCCCTCGGGAACGATGGGCTCCGAGCCGGTGGCGATAATGACCGCCTTCGCGGTCACCGATTCCCCTAAGGGCTCAACACGGACCGTGCGGGCAGCCGTGAACGTGGCCTGTCCCGCCAAGGCGCGCACGCCCAAGCGCTTGAGGTAGGACTGGTAGCTCTCGCGAACCGTCTGAACGACCTCGTGCTGGTGGCGCCAGGCTTGCGCCAGATTCGCCACGAGGGTCCCGGCGATTCCCCGATCTTCCAAACGGCCCGCCTGGGCGAGTAAACGCGCGCTGTGGTACCAGTCCTTCTTCGGCACGCACCCACGATTAAGGCAGCAGCCTCCCCATATTGCCCTTTCGACGATCACGGTCTCACGGCCCTGAAGGGCCGCCAATACCGCGGCGCGATAGCCTCCGGGGCCTGAGCCGATGACCAATACGTCACATTCCATAAATCCTCCCCTGCTCGTCTTGTCCTGATCCTGGCGACTTTGGCATTATCAGCCCATGATTTCCGTTTCGCGCGCGCTCGCGGCCCATCGCGACCAAAAAACCCTGCAGCAGTTCTTTGCTCGCTATACGGGCCGCACGCTCATCATCCATAAAGGACTAACAATGGATTGGCTCGAGGAGCTCCTGAAACTCGGGGGCGCTGCGGGTCACTTCCGTATCGATGCGCGCCAAGCAGCCGACCGCAAAAGCCCGGTCTTGTGGATCACGCACCGGTTCATCCTCCCGCTTGAACTGCCTTTGCCACTCCTTTGTGATATCGGCAAAGACTGCATAGGGGTCCGCCATCTGCGGTCTCAGGGGCGACTGGGCCATCCCGCAGACATCGGCTGGATCTTGGACGACATGCGCCAGAAATCACGTCGCCATGCGCTGCTCATCAAGACCGGAGGGCGACTCATAGTCCAGCGTGAACTCCCGCCCGACGACAACGCCTTCGAATGGGACTTCGGCGACTAACTGCCGGCCACGGTCATCCGATCTATAAGCCAAGACCCGGTACAGATATTGTGGCGCCGATCGACGTCCCGACCCACGGCCACGAGCCCTCGATACATATCCCGAAGATTCGAGGCGATCGTGATCTCCTCGACCGGATAGGCGAGTTCTCCGCCCTCCACCCAGAAGCCGGCCGCGCCCCGCGAGTAGTCGCCGGTCACGCTATTGATGCCAAAACCAATGAGTTCCGTCACCAAAAGTCCGCGCCCCATTTTCCGCAAAAGACCCGCGAGATCCTCGGAGCCCGGTTTGATCATGAGGTTATGAACACCGCCGGAGTTGCCCGTCGTAACGAGCTTAAGCTTGCGAGCCGAGTAGCTGTCGAGGCAATAACGGCGCAAAACGCCATCGGCCACGAGATCGCTATGACGCGTCGCGACGCCCTCGTTATCAAAAGGCGCGCTGCCGATCCCCTTCAGCCGGTGCGGATCCTCGTAGAGGTGGACGGTCTCGGGAAAAAGCTGGGTCCCAACGCTGTCGACTAAAAACGAGGAACGCCGATAAAGGCTGGGCCCGGTGATGGCCGACACGAGATGCGACAACAAACTGCGAGCAACAGGAGCCTCGTAGAGAACCGGCACCTGGCAGGTCTTGATTTGGCGAGACCCCAACCGGCGCACGGCGCGGCGCGCCGCTTCGCGACCCACCGATTCCGGATCAGGGAGGTCGCGGGCATCGCGGGTCGAGGCGTAGTCATAATCACGCTGCATGCGGCCTTGGTCGTCTTCCCCCAACACCGCACAACTCAACCCATGACGACTCGAACGCACCGTGCCCATAAAGCCAGCACTGGTCGCATAAAGATCGACGCCTTCATGGGTCGTCACCGTCGCCCCTTCGGAGTTGTGAATACGGGGATCGGTGGTGAACGCTGCACTTTCGCATCTTTGGGCAAGACCGATAGCGTCATCGACGGTCAAATCCCAGGGATGATGGAGATCAAGATCCGGGATCGACTTCGCGAGATCGGCAGGATCGGCCAAGCCGTTGAAGGGGTCCTCGGCCGTGTATCGGGCGATAGCGCAGGCGCCGCGCACCGCTTCCAACAAGGCCTCGGGGCGGAAATCCGAAGTGCTGGCCGAACCGCTGCGAACACCGAAATACACGGTGATAGAAAGGCTTTTGTCGCGGTGGTGTTCCACGGTTTCGACCTCCCCGCGGCGGACCGTGACCGACAAACCCTTCCCGAGACCGCTATTAACCTCGGCCGCGGTCGCACCGTGGCGTTGAGCGAGATCCAAGGCTTGGGCGGCAAGATCTTCAAGCGACGGCGTCCCTTTCGTGTCTACACTGATTGCGCCCACTATTCCTCCGTACCGCCGACAGTGAGGCCATCGATGCGCAAGGTGGGCTGACCTACGCCCACCGGCACGCTCTGGCCGTCTTTACCACAAGTCCCGACCCCGGAATCCAAGGCCAGATCGTTACCCACCATGGTCACACGCGTCAACACCTCGGGTCCGCTGCCAATAAGCGTGGCCCCACGCACCGGCCGGCCTATGCGGCCGTTCTCGATGAGATAGGCCTCGCTCGCCGAAAACACAAACTTGCCAGACGTGATATCGACTTGTCCGCCGCCGAAATTCACGGCATAGAGGCCCTTTTTAACCGACGCGATAATCTCTTCGGGCGGCGTCTCCCCCGCCAACATGTAGGTATTGGTCATGCGTGGCATAGGCAGGTGCGCGTACGATTCGCGGCGGCCGTTGCCGGTCGGCGCCATCCCCATAAGCCGTGCGTTCATGCGATCCTGTAGATAACCCTTCAATATGCCACGCTCGATCAGGACGGTTTTTTGGGTAGGCGTGCCTTCGTCGTCGACATTCAAAGACCCCCGTCGGCCCGGGAGGGCCCCATCATCGACCACGGTACAAGCGGAGGACGCAATCTTCTCCCCTAACCGCCCGGCGAACGCCGATGTCCCCTTGCGGTTAAAGTCACCCTCTAGGCCGTGACCAATCGCCTCATGAAGCAAGATGCCAGGCCAGCCCGGGCCCAGCACCACCTGCATCGTCCCAGCCGGGGCGGGTGCCGCTTCCAGGTTCACAAGGGCTTGGCGCACGGCCTCGCGCGCATACCCTAAGGCCCGCTCTTCAGTCAGAAAATAGCCGTAATCTGTTCGTCCGCCGCCACCCGAAGACCCGTGCTCGCGACGACCGTCTTGTTCCACGATCACAGAGACATTGAGACGCACAAGCGGGCGGATATCTGCCGCCATGACCCCATCGCTGCGCATCACAAGGACAGTCTCCTGGGAGCCACCGAGGCTCGCCATAACCTGCTTCACGCGGGGATCCTGCCGCCGCGCCTCCTGCTCGACCTTTTCGAGGAGTGCCACCTTTGCGGTATCCTCGAGGCTCGAAAGCGGATCGCAGGGCGCATACAAAGCGAGGCTGTGCCCGCTATGGATCGTGATCGCCTGTTGCTTATCTTGCCCGCTGCGGGCTATGGCGCGCGCCGCCTGGGCGGCATCCAATAAGGCTGGCATGACGATCTCGTCGGAGTAGGCGAACCCAGTCTTTTCGCCGGCTATCGCACGCACGCCTACGCCCTGCTCGATATGGCGACTGCCGGACTTCACTTGGCCCTCTTCCAAAGACCAGGATTCCTGGCGGCTATACTGAAAGTACAAATCCGCATAATCGAGCTTACTGCTCAGTATGCGACCCATGACTTGTTCGAGCTCGGCCGCCCCTATGCCGGCTGGCGTCAACAGGAATTCTTGGGCCTTCTCAAGATTCTGCGCGTGCGAGATGTCGGTTGCCATTAAAGTCTCCGGTGCTTGATGCTGGGAAGGCGGCGCCGTACCGCATCCAATCGTTCATGTTCATAGGGCGCAAGGACCACTCCGGTCCCTGCGGGCTGACAGTTGAGGACCGTGCCCCAGGGATCCACTATCAAACTATGGCCATATGTTGTGCGGCCGTTGTCGTGGTGGCCAACCTGGGCCGCGGCCACGACATAACAACTATTCTCGATCGCTCGGGCACGCAGCAACACGTCCCAGTGCGCCTCGCCCGTCGGCACCGTAAACGCCGCCGGTAGGCTTATGAGCTCAGCTCCTTGAGCGAGAAGAGCGCGAAATAGCTCGGGGAAACGGAGGTCATAGCACACGGCAAGTCCAAGCGTCCCATAAGGCGTGGCCACAACGACCGGGGCATTACCCGGTTCGAAACTGTCGGATTCGGCATAGCGCTCCCCGGCCCCGAGATTGACGTCGAATAGGTGGATCTTATCATACCGCGCGACCTGTTCGCCGTGACTATCGTACACAAGGCAGGCGGCCCGAACCTTGTCCGGTGACCCACAACGCATGGGGATAGTTCCGGCCACGACCCACAAGCCGAGCTCCCGACACAAGCGGCTTAGGCCCTCCTGGATCGGTCCTCTTCTCTCATCTTCGGCATGGCGGAGCCGATCGGCCGGCACGCGGGCCATAAGCGCAAAATTTTCGGGAAGCACCGCAAGCTGGCAGCCGGCTTCACGGGCCTCGCGCAGCAAGCGGCCGGCAGCCACCAGGTTCGCCTCCACATCCACCCCTGAACACATCTGAATAGCGGCTATCAAGGGCTCTAATCCTTATCGGTCTTCTTACGAATGATCGGCTTGCTCCATGGTCCCTTGATAAAATAGGTAAGGCGGGTCCCTTGATTGATCTCGCGCGCAAAAATTTTCTGCATCACCAAAACAGCCGCGCCGGCGATAGGTCCCCCAAGAAGACCGCTCGCCAGGGTCACATTATTTTGCAGATGCGGATTCACATGGAGCGTCAAATCGAACGTTTTCTTAACGAGTCCTGCGCGTCCCAAGACCACGATATTGGCGGAAGCCCCCTGAATATGAATGGGATGGGTAATGATAGCCACCCCCTGTTCGGCCAACACCTTGCCATCGATGCTGCTAAAGCTAAAACCACGCCCAAAGATGTTACTAAAGTCCAATGTGAGGTAACGCGTGATCGAGTCTACGTTAAATATCCCCAAAAGCTTGCCGACGCCCTGGCGAACCTGAACGAAACGCCCATCGCGGACCAGGAATCGGACCTTGGCCTCGAGCCTATTGAGAGAGAAGTGGGTAGGGTCGCCGGGCCAGTTGACGACCGCATGGACTAGGGCGCGGCCGCCTGCGACTTGATGGGGAAGCCCCCAGGTCGTCAAGGTGTCGCCGAGATTACTGCTATGCAAGATGAGCGCGAAGATCGACTCTTGCTGCCCCGCGTGGAGCGTCCAACGCCCGTGCCCCGTGACCGTCGTATGTTTATGAACAAGTAATATCCGCCCGAACCGAAAACCGTCCGGAAAGGGCGCGCCATCGATAGCGACATGGCCCAAATTTCGGCCATCCACCTTCACGCTATTGGCCACGAACTGAACCGCCGGCACGCTGCGAGGGTCGATCGGCTTCAGGGGGGAGAGCCGACGATAAGATAGCGCAGAGGGCGCAATCACGAGTCGCGAAAGCCGCAATAAAAGCGCGGGCTTGGGGCCCGGTTTCCAGCCCACGGTCCCAGCCATATTGGGCCCGTGTACCACCCCCTGCCAGCGCCTCCCCACACGCTCGAAGAGGGCGTGCACCCGACCCATGGGTCGGCCACCCAAAACGAGCGAACCCACAGAGAGATGTAACGACCGCAGCGCCCCGCCTTGCGCCGCTAGAGGCGCGGAGGAGAGAGCACCCTTTTGGGTGAGACGGTCGACAAAATAGATCCAGGCGCCAGTATTCACATAAGCGCTCCGGACCGCCACCGCAAGACCCGGATAAAGAAGCTTGGGCGCTAAGGCCGAACCGATTCCCACCCAAGTCGCGGGACCTATCCCCTTGGGAGCCCGATAGGCGACGCTGAGATGGCGGGCGACAGTGGCGTTAAAGAAGGTCCCGCCTGAGCCAGATATGAAAGCGGCCTGCGCGACCGCTGAGATACCCTTTGCCTTACCGGCCGGATAAGGAAGAGACAAGGCCACGTTCCGGAGATTCGCGCGGGCCACTACCCGAAATCTGCGGTCGTTGGTGAGCCGAAAGCGCCAGGACAAAGGTCCGTGCACATAAGGTCGTGCGGCGCCGGCGACCGTACCCACGCCGGCGGCGCTCATGACACCGTGCGCGCGGGCCACCAAGGTCCGGCCAAGGGTCTTTAACCGAAGCTCGAATGGCCCCCCGAGCACCGTTCCGCTAAGCCGTCCTGCGGCTGGCCCTGTTTGCGTAAAGCCGATGCGGCCCGTCAATTCACGGAAGTGGAGAATAGCTTGGGGTATCGGATAATTGAGGCGCGCCTCGTTTAGCCCGATACTCCCTTGTAGAGTTAAAGGGATCTTGTGCCGAAACGGAATATGGAAGGCCAACAAAAGTCGCGAGGGCCCTTGTCCCGTGATCGTACGCGGCAGAAAACGGCGCAATCGTTTGTGCACGTGTGGCAAGACGATGGCAAGCACATGGGTCAAGTTACCGCGCCCCTGGACACGTACCAAGGCGACTCCACCGGGGGTACCGAGCGGCCCGGCATGCACGGAGAAATGCGCGGCCATGCCCGAGAGTCGGCCCGAACCTTTCACCGATAGCAGGGCGTCGCGCTGACCGACCGTGACCTTCAGTGCGCGCGCCTCCGGCCAGCGCGGTAAAAAACGGTAACGTCCATTCACGACATGGAGCTTGACCCTAAAGAGGCCACCACCTTTGCGAAACGGAAAGCGCGCAAGCGGCCCCTTCAATATCAATTGTCCGGTGGTAATAACCCCACCCCGTATCGTACGCCGCAGCCAGTGGCGCAAATGCGGCCGCAGGGAGCGGGGATACAAGGACCCTAAGGCCCCGACATTGACGTCATGGAGGGCCACGGCCACAAGCACCTGGGGGCTCTGTCCCTTAACAACCACGGCGCTCATGGTGGCATCGACCGTGCCATCCGTGGTTGCCAGATGAAAGGCCGGGACTTCTGTCGAAAATCCGTTCCTGGCAATTTGCCAAGTCACTTTGGCCGCAGCATCCTGAACCGTAAGCGACCCCGGCATGACCTTTGGCACGAGTACCGGGCCATGGAGGCCAGTCAGGACCAGGCGGCCTTCGGTGGTGGTCACGGACAAGGTGCCGGAGGCCTGAGAGAAACGCGGGGAGCCAGTGGGTCCCTTTAAGCCCAAGCCGACGAATCGGGTCTGGGCATGATAATGCCAGGACGAGCCCGAGCGCAGGCGCAACTGAAAATGGAGAAGGCGGCCCCGAGGGCGCCACGAAAGAAGACGCTTAAGCGCAGGAGCTAGGTGGCGAAGATGAGCAGCCACATAACCGGCCTGCTTCACATCAATACTGTGAGCCTGGACGCGCCAGCGGCTACCGTGCCGGCCGACATAGAGAGTACCGGTCCGCGCAGCCATCACGCCGAGAGTGCTCCGCACGTCGGCGGCATAGAACCGAAAGCGGCCAGGCCCGGCCGCCTTGAAGCTAAACTTTCCCGAAAGGCGCGGGACCGACATCAGCCGACTCACGCGGTTGCCTGGAACAATGAGCTTTTGAATGTGAACCTCGCCGCCGGCAAACCCCAAGGACCCATACCGCCAGGTCGTCCAAACCTGTCCACTCACAGAACCGGCCAATAGCCGAAGCCCGGGTCGGTGGACAAGGCGGGCAAGCGCGCTCAGCCTAAGCCCACGGACCGAGGCCTCCAATGACCCACGAAATCGCGCCGGCCGAAATGAGCGGCCATCAAACTCCGTACGCAGGGCACAAAGACCGCATACCCCCGGAACCGCGGCCGCGACCCGCAATACGCGCCCGCGAATCCCATTGACCCAGGAGGCGTCCAAGTGGTGGATGGCTAGGCGCCGGTGGGGCGACAAGGCGATATCGATATGGGTATCGACCAGACTGAGGGCCGACTGTCCGCGCAAAAACGATTGCCAGTGAAACGGCGGGGCTTTATGGTGGGGCAAACCTTCTACGTGAAACCCCAAGGCCGTCTTACGCAGATTCAGGCGCAGTCCGTCCACCGCCCACAAAGCGGGTCGCAGCTCTCCGCGCAATAAATGTAGCCAGGACAGTTCAAGATGGACGCGCCGAATCGACACCGCGGGCTTCGACCGAACGCCGATAACGAGACCTCGAACCGCAAACCCCAAACGCCAACCCAGGCGCGCACCGAGCCCGGCCATATGGACCGGGGCGCCCACCGCCGCCGCGATCTTGGCCTCCAAGACTGGCTTTTCGCTTTGGAGTATAGGGGTAAGCCATAAGGGGCTCGTCAAAACGACTGTCGCCGCCAAGCTGCCGGCCACGGCCATCGAGGCCAGTGCATAGCGTGTGCCCCGACTGCGCGTCCGCCACCACCTCAGTACCCTCTGTGTGCCGTTCACCATATGGGCATTGTGCCGCAAGAGAAGCCAGCTAAACAGAGCCGCTTTGGCAGTCTCGAGTAACCCGCGATCCCTTGCCTGTAAGTCACCATCTAAATCAAAACAACGTCGAATTCTTCTTGATTGTAGAACGGCTCCACCTGCAAATGGATCGGCTTGCCGATAAACTTCTGAAGGTTGGCGAGGCTTTGGGCCTGGTCATCTAAAAGCCGGTCGACCACCGCCTGGGAGGCGACAACGAGATACTGGTCCGTGCCGAACTGCCTAGCCTCGCGCAGGATCTCGCGAAAAATCTCATAGCTCACGGTCTCGGCGGTCTTTAACATACCCCGCCCCTTACACGCCGGGCAGGGCTCGCACAGTAAATGCTCGAGGCTTTCCCGGGTCCTCTTGCGCGTAATCTCAACCAAGCCTAAAGACGACATATCGGCCACCGAGACCTTCACACGATCGTGGGCCAAGGCGCGCTCTAGGGCGCGCAGCACTTGGCGCTTATGTTCCGCATCCACCATGTCAATAAAATCGACGATGATCATCCCACCGAGATTGCGCAAACGAAGTTGGCGCGCGATCGCATGAGCCGCCTCGAGGTTGGTCTTAAAGAGCGTCTCTTCGAGGTTGCGGCGGCCAACGTAGGTTCCGGTATTGACGTCGACGGTCGTCATGGCCTCGGTCTGGTCGATCACAAGATAGCCGCCAGATTTGAGCAAAACGCGGGCCTCGAGAGCACGCTTAATCTCATCCTCGACCGAGTAGAGATCAAAAATCGGGCGCTCTCCCGGATAGTACTCGATCCGCGGAGCGACCTCGGGGACGAACTCAGAGGCAAACTCAAAGGCCTTGTAATAGGTCTCTCGCGAGTCGATGCGCACCGTCTCGACGTTATCGCGCACCAGGTCGCGCATGGCGCGCAGGG
Organism: Pseudomonadota bacterium; assembly: GCA_021785035.1. GTDB lineage: Bacteria > Pseudomonadota > Gammaproteobacteria > Acidiferrobacterales > Acidiferrobacteraceae > Acidiferrobacter. Next base: position 54,772 of record JAJYGP010000018.1, on the reverse strand, counting down.
CCAAGGAAAAGTCCTCATGCATAAGCCCACGGCTCTCGGCCCGGGCGAGACGCTCGGAAAGCCGCAGCCAGAGCTTACGCAGATAGCGGATATCCCTTTTGAGTTCCTCTTCGCTGACCTGCTCGGCCATGGTCCGCAAAATCAGTCCGCCCGGCTCCTCGCCCATCGCAGCCCGCACAGCGGCGCGCAGTCGTTCGCGTTCCTCTTCGTTATCAATCTTTTGTGAGATACCGATATGGTCGCTGCCAGGCATGTACACGACGTAGCGGGCCGGTAAGCTGATTTGCGTGGTCAGCCGCGCGCCCTTGCTGCCGATCGGATCCTTGACCACCTGCACGACAATATCCTGACCCTCGACAAGCGCTGCCGAGGCGCCGCCCTCCGCACCCTTCATCTCCGCCGTTTGCAAAAACGCCGCCCGGTCGAGCCCGATATCGACAAAGGCCGCCTGCATGCCCGGCAGGAAACGCGACACTCGGCCCTTGTAAATGTTACCCACGAGACCTCGGTGGGTGGCTCGTTCGATATGGACCTCCTGCAACACACCGTTCTCGACTACGGCGACGCGGGTTTCTTGCGGGGTCACATTAATCAGTATTTCCTCGCTCACAATACCCCCTCGGCACGCAAGACTTGTCCGCACTCATAAAGCGGCAAGCCGACCACCCCCGAATAGCTGCCGACGAGCCCACTTACGAAGAGCGCCCCTTGCCCCTGAATGGCGTAACTGCCGGCCTTTCCCAAAGGCTCGCCCGTGGTGCAATAGGCCTCAATCTCAGCATCGCTCACAACCTTAAAGGTCACAACAGTGGTCGACACCGTCTCATGCAAGGAACGCCCCATGAGACACACAGCAGTATGCACAAGATGCGCGCGCCCCGATAAGCGCTGGAGCTGGGAACGTGCTTCGTCGAGATTCAAAGGCTTAGGAAGGATATCCCCGTCGATCACCACAACCGTGTCAGCGCCCAAAAGCGGGGCAGCCGGCAAGGCTCGCTGCCGACATTCGGCCTGTCCCGCCAAAACCTTCTCTCGCGCCATGCGCCGTACATAGGGAAAAATTCCCTCGTCCGCCGCCATGGCCTCGTCGATATCCGGCGAGAGGACCATGAACGAAACCCCGATCTGCGTAAGAAGCGCGGATCGGCGCGGTGATGTGGACGCGAGATAGATCAATCGGAACCTCGGTGGTAGGGTTGTCCTGTCAAAAAGCTGTACGCGCGATAGAGCTGCTCGGCCACCACCACTCGTACGAGGGCGTGCGGGAGGATCAGAGGGGACAGCGACCAGCGTTCGGCCGCCGCCTCCAGGCAGGCATCGGCAAGGCCCTCAGCGCCACCCACCAGGAAAGCCACTGACTGCCCGGTCGCAAGCCAAGTACCCAAATCCCGCGCCAGGGCCTCGCTCGAACGCATGCGCCCCCGGGCATCGAGAGCCACCACGAACGGCGTGCTCGGTAATGCCGCAAGCAAGCGCTCCCCCTCCTCCCGCTTTAAGCGCCCGAAGTCTGCAGACTTCGTCCACCGCGACGGGACGATCTCGGTCAAATCCAACCGATAGGGACCAGAAAGTCGGCGCGCGTACTCCTGATAGCCGGCAGTCACCCAGGCCGGCATGCGTGTGCCCACCGCCAAGAGCCGCATCGCCATCAGCGACGCGGCCGACTTTCGCGCCTTTGTGCACCTTGGCTGCCGAATTCTTCCGACCACAACTTCTCAAGGGCGTAAAAGGCGCGTGTCGTGGGGTGCATGACATGCACGATCACATCGCCAAAATCGATCAAAACCCACTCCCCACCACCCAGGCCTTCCATCCCTTGCGACTTATGACCATGCTCGCGGAGAAGATCGTCGACCTTGCGGCCGGTCGAGGCGACATGCCGCGTCGAGGTCCCGCTTGCAATGATCATATAATCGGCGATATCGGTCAGCATCCGAACGTCGAGCACCACGACGTCTTCGGCCTTGGCCTCATCTAACGCATCTCGTATCAAATCACACTTCGTCATGTCCCGCTGATCTCCGGTAGAGCCCGTGGCTCTGAATATAAGGCGGAATTTCTGGGGGCAACCAAGCTCTGGGGACCGAGCCCTCCTCCAAGGCCTGGCGCAGCGCGGTTGCCGATTCTGGGCGCTCGGTAGTCGCTAAGATGAACGCAAGGCCGGCGTCGGCCCGAAGCAAAAGCTCTCCCCGTTCCTGCACATGGGGCCTGACCCACGCGGGCAAAGGAACATCCCAGCCGGGGCGTTTGACAATGATGACATGGGCAAGACCGAGGACTCGTCGCCACCTATGCCAAGTCGGTAAACCGAGAAAGGCGTCCATCCCCAAAACCAGCGCGAGCGGCGCTCCATAACGGGTACGGAGAGTCGCCAGCGTGTCGACCATGTAGGACGGGCCTTCGCGCTCATACTCGCACTCATCTACAACAAAGCGTGGATCAGAACCCACAGCCAGACGCAACATAGCGAGCCTATGGTCGGCCGCGGCCGATGGCGGCGGCCGATGGGGCGGGCGGGCCGCCGGAACGAACACCATGCGCGCAAGCGGCAAGGCCTCCATCAGGGCCTGGGCAACCGCGAGATGGCCGCAGTGCACGGGATCAAAGGTGCCCCCGAATACCCCCACCATGGTCTTCCTAGGCGCGGATATGCCCGTCACCCCACACAATGAATTTCTGTGAGGTGAGACCCTCAAGTCCCACCGGTCCGCGGGCATGGAGCTTATCGGTACTAATGCCGATCTCAGCACCCAAACCGTATTCGAAACCATCGGCAAACCGCGTCGAGGCATTCACCATCACCGAGCTCGAATCCACTTCGCGCAAAAAGCGCTGGGCATGGGTCCAGTTCTCGGTCACGATCGCATCCGTGTGATGGGAACCGTAACGGGCGATATGGTCCATGGCCTCATCGAGCCCCGCCACCACACGAATCGAAAGGATGGGCGCCAGATACTCGGTATCCCAGTCCTTGTCCGTAGCCACAGTGGCGTCGGATATCCACTTCCGAGTCTCTGCACAGCCCCGTAATTCCACGCCATGCTCGCGGTACGCCTTTGCCAAGCGTGGCAAAAGTTCCTCGGCCCGCGACTCGGCCATCAGTAAGGTCTCCATGGTATTGCAGGTGCCGTAACGCTGGGTTTTGGCATTGACCGCCACCGCCACCGCCTTTTCGGCGTCCGCCTCGGTATCGATATAGACGTGGCAAATGCCATGCAGGTGCTTTAGGACCGGCATGCGCGCCTGGGCACTGACAAGTTCCACGAGACCCTTGCCGCCGCGCGGAATCAATAAATCGAGAACGTGATTCATACCCAGCATATAGGAGACGGCGGCCCGATCCGTCGTTTCAACAAGCCCCAAAGCACCCCTCGGTAGGCCCGCGTGGGCCAGGCCATCGCGCAGACACGCCCCGATCGCGCTATTGGAGAGCGCTGCCTCGGAACCACCGCGCAGAATCACGGCGTTCCCCGACTTCAAACACAGACCCGCGGCATCGGCTGTGACATTGGGCCGCGACTCATAGATGATCCCGATGACCCCGAGCGGCACCCGCATGCGTCCTACCTGGATGCCCGAAGGGCGCATAGCAAGGCCTGAGATCTCGCCCACCGGATCGGGCAGGGCCGCGATCTCCAAAAGTCCTTGGACCATCTGGTCTATGCGCTGATCGGTTAGGATCAGGCGGTCGATCAAGGAGGCCTCGAGGCCGGCTGCGCGGGCGGCTCGGACGTCGCCCTCGTTCGCGCGCTTGATGTCTTCGGCGCGTTCGCGCACGAATCGGGCGGCGGCCAGTAAGGCTGCGTTCTTGGTCCCGGTGGTCGCGCGCGCAAGCGCCGGAGCGGCGGCTCGCGCCTCCCTGCCCAATCCCTCCAAAGACACGCCCACATCGACAACCGGCGTCAACCCAGCCTTCATAAACCACCCTCAGCCGGCATTCCGGCGAGCGCTAATGCAATTGTCTCGATAAGCAACCAGGAATCGCCATCGGCGCGCCCCTTATTGACGCGATCAAGTCGCGCGCAACCCAAAAGCAGACGCCGCAATGTGGCTTGCGAGAGACGCTTCGCGGCCGAGGTGAGCAAACCTTGGCGGGCCGCCCACACCCGCTCGCGCCGGAAGATCTCCGTCAAAGCCCCGTTCTTGGCTTGCGCCGCCACCACTTTCACCAACACCCGTACCTCACGAGCCAAAGCCCATGACATCAGTATCGGATCTCGCGCTTCGGCACGCAAGCGGCGCACATAGCGGTGAGTCAAGGCCAAATCCCCCTTAAGAGCGGCATCGGTCACGGCAAAAACATCAAATCGGGCCTCGTCACCCATAATGTCGGACAGGGCTGCCAAATCCCGCTTCGGATCGTCCTTAAGACGCATAATAGCATCCGAGGCGGCGCCCATATTTCCTTCGGCGTAGTAGGCGATACGCGCGGCGATGTCTTCGTCCCGGATCCCCGCCTCCCGTAATCGTTGCCGCACCCAGCCCACTAAGCGCTCACCCTCGAATGCCGTGAGCGTCACGACATGGCCTTGTTCGGCGAAGGTCTCCACCCATTCCGCCTTGAGGCTTGAGCGCTCCAAGGCCCCGGTCACGACCAATAAAATGGCATCGACGCTCAGGAGCGGCAAGCAGGCCAGCAACTCGCGTCCCAAGGCCTCGCGTCCCTCTCGCACCCGCAGTTCATAGAGGCTGCGGGGCGCGAAAAGCGAAGGCGACGCCAGGGTCTGGCGAAACTGTGGCCAAGAAAAGCCCGCCTCAAGGGAAAAACGTTGGCGATCAGACACCCCGTGCGCCTCAGCCACGCGAACGATGTGGGTCACGGCCTCCTCGACTAAAAATGGTTCGTCCCCGCAGATAAGGTAAGCCTTTCGGAGATCGCGGGCGCGGGCGCTTAAGTCCTCAAATTTAAGGCGCATGGCGAGCCGTCTGAGCCGCTGGCCTAAAGGTCGAGAGTCGCCAGACGATCTGGCGAGCGGCGGCAATGCGCATCCGCTTTTCTAAATAGGTCTGCTCGCGCGCCATGGCCAGGATGTTCAGGGGGTCAAAGCTATACTCGCGCTGTACCCGTACGGTGCTAGGCGAGATAAGCGTCCGCCCATGCGGACCCTGGAGACTAAAGGTGGCCTCGTAGTCGAGCAGATAGGCGGTCGCCCCGCCATTGCTATTGATGGTAACGATGAGGGGCGTCAAGGTTTCGCTCAACAAGGTGACCGAAGGCACGTTACCCTTGTCAACAACTGTGACGCCGCGATCAAGAAGGGCCCGCCTCACCGCCAGAACCAAGCCGGGATACTTGAGGCTGTTTGCCGGCATGGTCACCCGCACGACTGATAAAGCCGGCGGCAGGGCAAACTCGGAGGCGGTGCGCAAATGAAAACCGCAGCCGCCCAATATCAGGGAGAGCGCCACAAAAACGAGCGAGCGGCGATTAAGGCGCGCTTGCGACGGCTGTGACCGAAGAAGGCCGCGCATCAGGGCCAACCCCTCTGTTCCGACATCGCGTGGCTCATAACTGGCCTCTTTCTTATCCGACCAGGCGTCGGCGCGCGTCACGGCAGTGTGGTGGTGGTCGTGGCCGCCACGATATTAATGAGACGGCCCGGCACCACCACAACCTTAGTCACCGACTTGCCTTCGAGGGACCTCGACACCGCCTCATCGCGCAGAGCGCGTTCTTCAATCTCCGCTGTGTCGCTATGCACGGGGACTACGATCTCGCCGCGGCGCTTACCGTTGACCTGCACCACCAGACGCACCACGTCCTGGCGCAAGGCCGCCGGATCCACCTCCGGCCAGGGGGCGTCGATCACCGCACCGTCCCCAAGCCCGAGCGTACCCCAAAGAACATGAGTAATGTGCGGGACAATGGGCGCCAACAAACGGAGCACGAAGCTCAGGCCTTCGCGTAAGAGCCCGACGGACGACTCCGAGGCCGGCTCTTCCAGAAGCTTCTGGAGTAGGTTCACCACGCTCATGCACGCGGCGACAACGGTATTGAAGTGATAACGCTCGTAGTCGCGCACGGCTTGGTCGACTAGGATGTGGATTTGGCCACGGACGGCCGTATGGTCCGCGCTCGCGGTCTTGGTCGCGGGTTTCGGGAGGCCTTCTATGGATTTGGCCAATGCCCACAAACGCTTCAAGAATCGATGGGCGCCGGCCACCGCCTCATCGTTCCACTCGAGCGACTGCTCGGGCGGGGCCGCGAACATCATGAAAAGCCGGGCGGTGTCGGCGCCATACTGATCGATGAGAGCTTGCGGATCAACGGTATTGCCCTTGGATTTCGACATCTTGCTGCCGTCTTTTAAGACCATGCCCTGCGTCAGGAGTCGGACAAAGGGTTCCCCGCCACTCACCAATCCCTCATCGCGCAAAAGCTTGTTAAAAAATCGGGCATACAACAAGTGCAGGATGGCGTGTTCGATGCCCCCAATATACTGATCGACCGGCAGCCAATGGCCGACGCGCGCATCTAGCATCGCGTGGTCGTTGTCTTGCGCACAATAGCGGGCGTAGTACCAGGAAGACTCCATGAAGGTGTCGAAGGTATCGGTCTCGCGCTCGGCGGGCCCGCCGCAGTCTGGGCAAGTGGCGTGCAAAAAATCTGGCCGGCCCTTGAGCGGCGACGCACTCTGAGTGATCACGACGTCTTCGGGCAAACGCACCGGGAGATCCCGATCCGGGACCGGAACGATACCGCAATGGGGACAATGAATCATCGGGATGGGGGTACCCCAGTAACGCTGGCGCGACACACCCCAATCCCGGAGCCGAAAATGGACCCGCCGGGTCCCTACTCCCTTCCGCTCCAAGACCTCGGTGATGCGCGCCCGTGCCTCCTCCGAGGGAAGCCCCGTAAAGGCCCCCGAATTCACCATGCGGCCGGGGCCAGTATAGGCCGCATCCGTCACGAGGGCCTCAGGATCACCCGCGAAATCCAGAGGCATAATCACAGGAGAAACCGGTAAGGCATAGCGCCGCGCAAACGCGAAATCCCGTTCGTCGTGGGCCGGCACCGCCATGACCGCGCCCTCGCCATAGGACATCAAAACGAAATTGGCGGCGTAAACGGGTAACTCGGCCCCGGTCAAGGGGTGAGTAGCGCGTAAGCCCGTGTCGACGCCACGCTTCTCCATGGTTTCAAACGCCGCTTCGGCAGTCTGACTCAAGCGACATTCGTCCCGAAAGCGAAGCAGTTCCGCGCGCCCGGCCGTGGCCGCTGTAGCCAAGGGATGTTCAGCGGCCACGGCGAGATACGTGACACCCATTAGGGTATCTGGTCGGGTGGTAAACACCGTAAGCGGACCGTAGCCATTGACCTCGAATCGGATCTCGACCCCTTCCGAACGCCCGATCCAATTTTTTTGCATGGTCGCCACGCGTTCCGGCCAACCTGGCAAATTCGAGAGGTCTGCCAGCAACTCATCTGCGTACTGCGTGATCCGCAAAAACCATTGAGGGATTTCCCGGCGCTCGACCACGGTGTCGCAGCGCCAACAGCGACCATCTATCACCTGTTCGTTGGCGAGCACCGTTTGGTCTTTGGGACACCAGTTCACGGGCGCCGTCGCCCGGTAGGCAAGACCCTTGCGGTAAAGCCGGGTAAAAAACCATTGCTCCCATCGATAATACTCGGGGCGGCAGGTCGCGATCTCTCGGCTCCAGTCATAGGCGAATCCGAGGCGCTTCAATTGATCGCGCATGTAGCTGATATTGGCGTAGGTCCACTGCGCCGGAGCGACACCGTTCTGAACCGCGGCGTTCTCGGCCGGCAAACCGAACGCATCCCAACCCATGGGCTGTAGAACGTTAAAGCCCTGCATGCGCCGACAGCGGCTGATGACATCGCCCAGGGTGTAATTGCGGACATGTCCCATATGCAGGCGTCCGGACGGATAAGGAAACATTGACAGGCAGTAAAACTTGGGGCGGCTCGAGTCCTCGGTAGCCCGGAAGCTCTGCGCCTGCTCCCAAAAGCGCTGCGCCTCCCGCTCTACCTGTTCTGCCATGTAGCGTTCATCCATCGACATGCGAAACCTAGTAATGTAAGACGAGGTAAGGTCCCTCATTATCCACAGATTAGCCTGGCGCGTCTCGGGTCACGCCAAAAAGCGACCCGCCCCCGGGCCCGCTACGACCCGGGCCTATAAAGCTGGGACGCCGTTCATGGCGAAGGACCGGGAACTTGCCCCCTCATGATTGGGTCTCGTGAGCAGGTAGCCCCGTGACGGGCCGCCATGTGCACCACACCGGCTTTCAGCTGCGGGAGACCGCCGAAGCGGAGACCCAGACGAACCGCCTCTTCGGCCGCTTGCAAGGGCCCCAGCGGTGATCAATCGCGGTCTTTGCGATAGACATGACCTCGGCGCGCAGACCATTGGCACAGTGTAATAAATAACGTCCGGGCTCCTTGGCCAAAGCCTGTCCCAGCTCTTCGAGTTCGCCCTCGGAAAGCTGAGAGGCGCGGACCGGAATGTTGACATACGACACCGTGCAGACTCCGGCCGGCGCTGCCAGCGCCGGGGTGTCCGAGGGGCCCTTGCGTTCCGAGGAATCGCGACAGTCCACAACCGTGCGCACACCTTCGCTTGCGAAACGCCGCAAATCCTTTTCGCTGGGAGCCGGACCCACATATACATCGGACGTCATTTTAAAAACTCATACCGCCTCTTGTAGGTCAATGATTAACCTTGCTTGCTCTGCTGAATCTCATCACAGTACGGCTGCAAATGACTCGGCAATTCGGGCGGACATGCCCCGCAAGCGGTGTTGCCCGGCACCGCATAGTCAATAAATTTCGGGTACGGCAGATGAAGATCATTCATGATGGCCAAGAACTGCGCCAGGGTCCGCTCGCCGCCCAAGCGGGGATTGCGGTCACGTTCCTGACCGATAGTCGAGACCCGCCTGCCGTTATAATCGTGTCCTGGGTAAACCAATTGATCGCTCGGCAAAGAGAAGAGTTTTTTGTGAACGCTCGCGTATAAGGTGGCGGCGTCCCCGTTTTGAAAGTCCGTTCGACCACAGCCGTCTATGAGCAGGGCGTCTCCGGTAAACACCTTATCGCCCGCGACAAAGGCCAAGTGACCCTCGGTGTGGCCCGGGGTGTGTAGCGGGACCAAGGTGACAGAACCCATGAGTAGGGGCTGCCCATCCCAGAGCGCAACATCTGCGCACGGGAGTTTGTCGACCCCAGACACCGCGATCCGACTAGCCACCTCGCGCTTTAGTCTCAGGGCCGAGGTAATATGATCAGCGTGGATATGGGTCTCGACGGTATAGGTTAGCCGCAGGCCAAGCCCCTTCACCGCCGCAAGATCGCGCTCCCAGACGGGCAGAACTGGATCGATCAAGAGCGCCTCGCCCGTCTCCTCGCACCCAAGCAGATAGGTGTAGGTACTGGACAGAGGCTCCACCCATTGTCGGAAGATCATCGGCCACTCCTCGCGCTACATGCATTCTCTATGCGGGCAGCGGCTCACCCTTTCAAGCGAAGCGCTCCGTTGCGGGACCGGCAACCCCCAGCTGCCAGGATAGTTGTCGCCTGCGTTATGCGCTTTTGCGTCTCTCGTTGAACGGACCGCGAGCGGCTTGGGTCAGCCTCTCCTGCTCCGGACTGAGGGCTACGACCCCGATCGGGTCCCCATTGCGCGTCTGTTCAGCCGGAACGCCGGTGCGGGCGAGTCGCCGCCCGGGCGCACCGACGACGAGCCATTCTGGTCATGGCGCCGACCCTGCCACAGGAACTCTTCCTTCTGGACTGAGAACGACTTTGGGATCTCGCCGCGCGCGACACGTCGGGAGCGGGCGGATCGCGCGCTCCTGGGCCTCTGAGATGGGGCGACGCTCTCCGTCGGTCTGCAGGATCTCTATACCTCGACCCGGGACCCTTCCACGGGCCCCTGGCGCTGCTGGCCATCCTGCATCGCGAACACCTCCAGCTCGATCGGCTCGTCACCCCCCCATCAGATGCAGCCCATCCTCCACCTCCGGGCTCGATCCCGCCGCCCTAAACCCCGAGATCCCTCCCTTATTTCACCCTAAAATAGGTCGGAATGCTGAGCCGCAATGAGCGCGGGACGCAACACTAGGGCCTACCGTTTACGCTCTCGGTCATTTTTGATAAACTTAGTCCAATGAACTAGGTTCTATGGAGACAACGATGCAAACCTACAACATTCACGAGGCAAAGACGCAGCTGTCCAGGCTGGTCGATCAGGCCGCCCGAGGGGAGTCGTTCGTGATCGCCAAGGCTGGTAAGCCCCTTGTCAAAGTGATCGCGCTCTCGGCCCCCGAATCGTCACAGCAGCGGCGTTTCGGCTTCATGGCCGGTCAGATTCAGGTGCCAGACGACTTCAATACCATGGGCGAGACCGAGATCGACCCGCTCTTTCGGGGCAATGAGTGAAACTGCTCATCGACACACATCTGTTGATTTGGGTAGCCGATAACGCGGCGCGTTTACCGCCCCCAGCACGCGCTTTAATAGCCGATCCGGAAAACGCGCTATTCTTCAGTGTGGCAAGCCTATGGGAGATTGCCACAAAGAGTGGACTCAACCGTGCTGATTTTCGCGTTAATGCCCGGCTGCTCCGTCGTGGCCTCATCGATAATGGCTATCACGAGTTGGCGATACTGGGTGCGCATGTCGTGGCTATCGATACGTTACCGCCTATCCACAAAGACCCTTTTGACCGACTGCTCGTCGCCCAGGCCATAGTAGAAGACATGGTCTTGCTCACCAACGACCGCGTAGTCGCGCAGTATCACGACTTGGTACGGCTTGCCTAAAAACGAGCATTGAGGGTCTGGAGTTGCGACGCTGTTGATTTCGTCAGACCGCGTCCCAAATCTCGTCTAAGAGGTCCGGGTGATGACCCAAGACCTTCAAGAGCTTCACCGGCGCCAAGGACGGCTTGGTCTTACCGTTTTCGTCACGAAAAACCCGTTCATGCCGTCGCCCAAAATTCCCGCCCCTTCTCGTTGACCCAGCGCCAACTTCTTGTCACAGAGTCGGCCCTAGCTGCCTCTTCGGCGGTGACGATCCCTGGTCCAGCGGCGCGCGGCGATGAGCCCGATCAGGGACACAAAAGCCAAGACCCCATCGTTTCCGATGCGATCATAAGGCGTCAGGCCACGGTAAGGCTCGGCCACGACCGTAAGCACCCCAGGCCGGAAGGGCGGCAAACGCACACTAATGTGGCCACGATGGGTCACCAAGGCCGTCATTCCATCATTAGTCGCAATGAGCAGATCGCGCCCAGCCTCAGCCGCGCGCAGTTGCGCGATCTGCAGCTGCTGACTCGCCTCATGGGAGTGGCCATACCAGGAGTCGTCGCTTACGTTCACAAGAAGGGTAGCGGACGGCAAGGCTTGGGTCACGATGGACCCGTAAGCGATTTCATAACAAATGGACATTCCCAGATCGGCCCCCGAAACCACCAAGGGGGCCTCTCGCCCGCGCCACGGGGTGAACCCGGACATGGGGATATGGAGAACTCGCAAAATCGGATCGAAGAGGCTTGGCCACGGCAAATATTCCCCAAACGGTACGAGATGACGTTTGCGGTAAACGCCATCGTGGCGACCAACACTCATGACCGCGTTGTAGATGGGCTCATTGACGCGATCGGGATTGCCTTCGACGAGACCAAAAAGAAAGTGGCGATGGTCGATCCGCGCCAGATGCCGCAAAAACGGGATGAACCGCCGTCGGAGACTGTGCGAATAGCCGGGGACCGCGGTCTCCGGCCAAATGACGAGCCGCCCGTCGCCTTGTCTCGTCAAGCGTAAATAACGATGGATGATCGCTCGGCGCTCGCGCGGGTCCCATTTGGCGTACGGCGAGATATCGCCCTGGACGAGCGATGCCGTGACTGGCGTTTCTGTCCTCCGCACAAAGCGGATTCGGGCCACGAACGGGGTTGCAATCAAGAACAGGACAAGCGGCCAAAGGCCTCGCCAGCGTCCGCATGCCGCCTCAAAGAGCAGCGCTCCCGCCAATGCCAGAATAAACGATAAACCCAGAACCCCGGCGATCGGCGCCCAAGACACCCACGGCGCGGCACTCGCCGCATAACCAAGATCAAACCAAGGAAACCCGGTCAGAAACACATTGCGTACCCACTCACCCATCACCCAAAGGGCGGCGAAGAGCCATGGATCGAAACCGTCACCCCGCCGTAACACGGCAAACACCGCGGCTACGAGGGCGATATAGGCGGACAACACGGCCACAAAAAGACCACAAGCAATAACGGCTACCGGGGACGGCATGCCGCCGAAACGAGCCAAAGTCAGATAAATCCAGGGGACGCCAAAGGCAAAAAGCCCGACCCCCAAAAGAAAGCCGCGCAGGGCCGCACGTAACCGCGACACGGCGCGGACAAGGCCATAGCATAGAGCCAGCACAAGCGGGACCACCGCCAGATGGCGGTATGGGGCAAAAGCGAGATTGAGCGTCGCGCCGGAGGCTAAGGCCAGGACCTCGCCGCCCCAGGAGTTTAGGCTCGCGCTAACTGGCCACTTGGCTTTCTTGGGCAACGGGAACCACTTTAAGAAGGTGGACGCGGCGCGAATCCGAACGGAGCACCTCAAACCGAAGGCCCCCCACCTCCAAACGCTCGCCACGCTTCGGGACACGCCCAAGCGTCGTCATGACCAAGCCGCCGATCGTGTCGACCTCTTCGCTGGGGTAATGGGTACCGAAGTACTCGTTGAATTCCTTGATCGGCGTAAGCGCCTTAGCCACAAACTCGTGTTCGGCTCGCTGCATGATCATTACATCATCGACGTCGAGATCGTGCTCGTCTTCGATTTCCCCGACGATCTGTTCCAGGACATCCTCGATCGTCACAAGACCGGCGACGCCGCCATACTCATCGACCACGATCGCCATGTGGTTGCGACTCGCCCTAAAGTCTCGAAGCAACACATCGAGACGCTTGCTTTCCGGGACGAATACAGCGGGTCGCAAGAGATCGTACACATTGAAGGTCGCGCGCCGCTCCTCGTCGAAATAGCGCAGCAAGTCCTTGGCCAACATAATCCCAACAACCTTGTCTTTGTCGCCATCAACCACAGGGAAACGGGAGTGGCCGGTTTCGATGACGCGCGGAAGGTACCGCTCAGGCGGATCATCACGGTCGATCACGTCCATCTGGGCGCGTGGGACCATGATGTCGCGGACCCGCATCTCGGCGACTTGAAAAACACCCTCTATCATATCCAGGGCGTCGCTTCCAATCAGGCCGCGATCATGCGCCTCGCGTAAGGTCTCCCGGAGCGCATCCCGATCCTCGGGGGCCCCCCACAGGACGTGGCCGAGTCGATCCAGGAAGGACCGCCCCGGTCCGTGGGTATGCTCGTCTTGACTCATAAAATCAACGGTAAGGGTCTGTAAATCCTAGACCTTGCAGCAGCTGCGTTTCCCGTCCTTCCATAATGCGTGCATCCTGATCAGTGTGGTGGTCAAAACCGCGTAGGTGCAGTATACCGTGAATCAGGAGATGGGCCCAATGAGCGTTTTCCGGGCAGCCTGCCGCCACCTCCTCGGCCACCACCACCGGCGCGCATAGGACGATATCCCCTAGAAACCGCGTTTTACCGCGGTCTTGCTCTTCGTAGGGAAACGAAAGGACGTTCGTGGGCCCAACCCGGCCACGGTAGCGCTGATTCAGCTCAGCGCCCTCGGACTCACCCACCACCCGCACACCTAAGCGCACGGTCCCGCGAAGATCGGCGAGGGCGGCCTTCGACCAGCGCACCAACATCGGGCGTGGCGGGGGAATATATCCCACGCACGCAAGAACGAGATCGAGATGCAGACGTGGCACCCTACACGCCCTTCTCGTGCGCCTCGTAAGCCTCGACAATGCGCTGAACCAGGGGATGGCGCACCACATCTGAGCTCGCAAAGAGCGTGACCGCAATACCGTCAACACCCTTCAGTACATTTAAAGCCTGACGCAAACCCGAAAGCTCGGGGCGCGGTAGGTCGATTTGGGTGGCATCCCCAGTGATGACAGCGGTTGCGCCAAACCCAAGGCGCGTGAGAAACATCTTCATCTGCTCGGCGGTGGTGTTTTGCGCCTCGTCCAAGATGATGAAAGATTCATTCAAGGTGCGCCCCCTCATAAACGCAAGCGGCGCCACCTCGATCACACTCTTTTCGATCAATTTGGCAACTCGTTCCGGCCCGAGCATATCGTGCAAGGCGTCATAGAGCGGCCGCAGATAGGGGTCGACTTTCTGCTCGAGATCCCCGGGCAAAAACCCCAGCCGCTCGCCCGCCTCAACCGCCGGGCGCACCAAGACCAAGCGCTGAGCGCGCCCGGTCTCGAGGGCCTCAACCGCACACGCGACCGCGAGATAGGTCTTTCCGGTCCCGGCCGGGCCCACCCCGAACGTCACGTCATGGGTCAATATCTTGCGAATATAGTCCTTCTGACCGTCGGTACGCCCATACACGCGTTGTTTCGGCGTGCGCAGCTCGATCGGTGGCTCCTTGTCGTCGCGCACTCTGGAAGCTTCCTTTAGCGCCATATTAACCCCCGAAGGTGTAATGGTTTGGGATTCCCCCGTAACATCATAAAGGGCCGTAATCAAGCGCTGCGCATGGCGCACACGATCTTGGCGGCCGGTAATACGGAACTGATTGCCGCGATTGGCGATCTCTACCTCGAGACTACCCTCGATCTGACGAAGGTGTTCATCTAATTGACCACAAAGGCGGGACAGTCTCTCGCTGTCTGGGGGCTGGACACTGAACTGAATGGCTTGGGGTTTGCTGCTCAAAGGGATAGGCGGCCTCTTTTTATTCCAGTATAGACGAGAATACGTCGGCTTCGACCGCCACGAGTCGTCCCCTGAGGGAATTGGGTCTCACCTCGGTAATCTCGACCGTGGCAAAACGACCTATCAGATCTACGTCCTGTGCCGGAAAATTCACGACCCGGTTATTCTCGGTGCGGCCCGACATATCGCCGCGGCCGCGTGGCGCCTCCCTGTCGATCAGAATCCGCTGCATCTGCCCCACCATGGCCCGGCTAATGTCCGCCGCATGACCCAAGTTAAGGCGCTGTAAGCGCGCCAAGCGCTCATCCTTGACCGACTTCTCAACACTGTCTTCAAAACCCGCTGCTGGAGTTCCCGGGCGCGGGCTATAGGCAAAACTATAAGAGAGGTCGAAGCGGATCTCTTCCATCAAGGCAAGCGTAGCCTCGAAATCGGCGTCCGTCTCCCCTGGGAATCCGACGATGATATCGGTCGATATGCTGATATCCGGCCGTATGGAACGCAAACGCGCAATCTTCTCTTTGTATTCCGCTATCGTGTGTCCGCGCTTCATACGCGCAAGAATGCGGTCAGACCCGCTTTGTACGGGTAAGTGCAAATGATTCACGAGCTTTTCCACGCGGGCGAAGGCGTCCAACAGACTATCTTGAAACTCCACCGGATGAGACGTCGTAAAACGAATCCGCCCTATGCCGTCCATCTCCGCGATATAGCTAATCAGGGTCGCAAGGTCCACAGTCTGGCCGTTGTGGCGCACCCCTCTGTAGGCATTGACGTTCTGTCCTAGCAGCGTCACTTCTCGCACGCCTTGTTCGGCCAAGGCCGCCACTTCGGCCAGAACATCATCAAAGGGCCGGCTGAACTCTTGGCCGCGCGTATAAGGAACGACGCAGAAGCTACAATACTTGCTACAGCCCTCCATGATCGATACGAACGCTCGGGGGCCATCGGCACGCGGCTCGGGCAGGTTGTCGAACTTCTCCATCTCGACAAACGCGATATCCACCCCGGGCTTTTTGGCGAGGGCATCGGTCAACAGGGCCGGGACACGATGAATGGTCTGGGGCCCAAACACCAAATCGACGTAGGGCGCGCGCCGCAGGATATCTTCCCCTTCCTGGCTCGCCACGCAGCCGCCCACGCCGATAACGACGTGTGGACGCAGGAGCTTCCACTCGTTCAATCGCCCGAGATCCGAAAAGAGCTTTTCCTGCGCCTTTTCGCGCACCGAACAGCTATTGATCAGCAGCACATCAGCGGAAGAGGGGTCATCGACGCGAACCAGTTGGTGGGTCGCAGACAAGAGGTCCGCGAGGCGCGTCGAATCATACTCATTCATCTGACAGCCATACGTCTTGATATAGACAGTGCCTGCCATACACGCTCCTAAGGGGTAACGATACCGACCTTGGCGCCGAATATCCACCACGGCGTGGCCGCCAAAAGCGCCTCGCCCCGGGGCTTTAGGCCGCGCTCCGAGTCGCTAAGACCGAACGCGCCTAAGCGGCGTCAGGTTCCTCCGCCCGATCCGTCGCGCAGCCCGGAGGGGCCACGATCATCGCCCTGCAAGCCCGACCCGTAAGTGTGACCTTGATAACCCCCGTCAACCGAGCTCTCCTGCGCGCGCGCACACAAAGCCGTTTTCCCACAGGCTGACGCCCCTCGGTCAGCACAGTCCGCAACAACCACCGAGCCTGCGGCTACATTTTTTACCTTGGGTGCAGCATGGGTGCCGCACTCACAAGCGGCGCAAAAGGCAGGCCAGGAAGGTCGCTCGGATTAAACCCGCATCCCACGAGGCGACCATGCTATGGCCGTCAGGAGGCATAGCGCGACTCGATTGCCCAACCAAGCCTGGGGGGACGAGGATCGGACCGTCTCTGACAAAGGTACTGATGAGAAGCGCCCCATAGGGGGTCTTGGGGGCAAGAGGACCAAATTTTCGGGAAGCGGCCCCCTCCTTCGGGAGCCCCCATAGCCTCCCGCCACCGACACCGTGCCAGACCCCCGACGCCCGAATCGCCGCCGGGTCGCGCGGCTTTTGCGCAAAATCAAAGGCCTTTAGCAAATCCCTTTAGCAAATCCCTTTAGCAAATCCCTTTAGCAAATCCCTTTAGCAAATCATAGGCCCGCGCATCGCGGTGCGTCAGCGGCAATAACCCTACATCCCGCAGTCAGCGTGGAAAATGCACCCTCACCCTGCCGTCGATTCGTTGTAACACCCCGGCTTCCCGAGTCCCTCTCTGGTCAGCCGGCGCTTGGCCGTTGATTGACACGCCCGCTATGCCTATTGCCACGTATTGCGGGAAACCTTCGTCGAGAAGCCGCGTTTACCGGCACCCGCTACAAAGCCGCCGACTGGCCATATCTCGCGATACGCAAGGTCGCGGCAAACTCGATACGCTCCACCGCCGCGACCAGCCCATCAAAAGCATCTGGGCCTACCCGCTTGCGTGGGACTTTCGTCGACATCTCCGCAACGAATAGGACCCGACATCTGATTATTTATCGACATCCATCGACATCTCACGTGTTGCCGTTGAAAAGATGTGTGTAATAGACAGATTGGGACATGAAGTATTCCCTGCGGCCTGTATTGAGATACTGGTATCGGACCATACGCCATCCTCCTGCAAAGAGGCGAGGATGCGCGCAGGCGCGTGAGGATAGGCATGATGGATATCATGATGGCAGGTCGCCGCACAGGCATCGCGGCCAAAGAGCAGACGAAAGACTTGGCGCGCCCGTGACGTCAGAGGAAATGCGTAGACCCCGTAACTCTCGCCCTGTCTATGCAAGCGGTAGAAAAAGCTAAAGTATCCGAGCCCTTCCGATAGCCGCACCGGTATCCAATACCAAAAGAAGGCCGGGCCGCTTAGCATAATAAGTCCCACAAAAAGAGCGAAACGCAGGACCGTGCCGCGCACAAGCGGCCCATCAAAACCGTGTGCCTGTACCCAACGGAAGAACGCCTGCTCGGGGACTGTCATAGCATTCACAAGCCCCCATAACGGGGAGCCGCGTAGCTGATACCACTCGGGGTCTGCTGGAGTTGCCATATGGCGGTGATGGCCCCCGTGTATAGCGCGATATTCTCGGTAACCGAGGGCTAAGGGAGTCTGAGCGAGCGGGAGGAGGCGCGTAATAGGGTCGACTTCTTGCGCGCTACGCAAATGAAAGAGTTCGTGCAAGGCAAAAAGCCAGCGCACAATAAGAATAGGGGCTGCCATCGCCAGGACAAAGCCCGGCATCCAGCCAGACACGACTAAAAACAATCCCAGATACAAAAGTGCATTCGTAAGCAGGGCATCACGCTGAAAACGACGCGCATCCGCTATCGCATCATCGCACCCTTCCGGTACTTTCGGGGACGTGCCTTGTGTCGGCAAAGGACCGTTACACATAAAGGCTCATAAAAATCGGTTCACTCCTGCCTAAAGTCCACTCGCTCGCCTGCCGCGGACACGAGACTCGTTGCATAAAAGCGATTCTCTTAGGTTCCCGCCATCACCACAAGGCCCGCCACGCGCTCGATCGCGATTGGGAATCTGCAATCAAATAGACCTACGGCGGCAATCTAAAGCTCTAAAACCCCATCTTCGCCGCTTACGGCGCTGCCTCACTTTCTAAAAACAGCTATGTATTGAAAATACCGTCTGAGAGCCAAAACGCCCCGCCCGCAAACAGACCGAGGCTAAACCCGATCCTCTTCTGACCCGATTCCTTCCTAACACCCACCAAAAACGGCCGAGAACACGCGAAGACAGGGCCTCGTAGCTTTTGTCGAAGAGCCGCTGGGGACAAAATCGATTTGTGGCTCTCATGGCGAACTCAGTCTTCCCAATGGTAATGGGGGTCATGCTGAACACAAGAACCCCAGAAAAACAGCGAGGCAGGCGATGGCGCAGAAGGCGTCGAAGCGGGCTTATGTCGGGACGGCTTTAGCGTCGAGATCTTTCTCTATCAAGGCTGTCCCGAGAGCCACCTTGAGGGCATCAAGACACAATGTCACATTGCGAATATTGCTCCCCTGTCCCATGAGTCCGATACGCCAGATCCGCCCGGCAAGCTCCCCGAGACCACCCCCGATCTCGATACCCCACTCCTCCAAGAGCCGGGCTCGCACCTGGGCGTCATCCACTCCCGCCGGTATCGAAACGCTATTTAACTGCGGTAGACGAATATCCGGGGCCACCGATATGCCAAGGCCCAAGGGCTCAAGACCGACAACCAAGGCCTCATGGATCCGCCGGTGGCGCTGCCAGGCGTTCTCGATCCCCTCTTCCTCGAGCATCCGCAGGGCCTCGTGCAAGCCGTAGAGAAGATTGATGGGCGCTGTGTGGTGATAGACGCGCTTACCAGTCCCCCAATACCCCAACAACAGACTCAAGTCCAAAAACCAGGTCCTGGGTTTATCACGACGATTGCGAATACGGTGCAGCGCGCGCTCGCTCAACGTCAGGGGCGCAAGCCCCGGTGGGCAGGACAGACACTTCTGGGTACCGGCGTAGGCAACGTCCAGCTCCCACTTATCGACATACAAGGGCACCCCACCGATCGCGGTCACGGTGTCGGCCAAGACCAAAGCCCCGAACCTATGCGCCACCTCGGCAATAGCTCGGGCATCCGACAAAACCCCAGTGGAGGTTTCGGCGTGCACGAAGGCCACCAAGCGCACATCCCGGGTCTTCTTCAGCGCATCGGCGAGCTTATCGGGATCGACCGCCTCACCAAAGGCGTTATCAACCCACAAGGGGACCCCACCGAGGCGCTCGACGATATCCCCCATCCGACCACCGAATACGCCGTTGCGGCACACAGCGACCTTATCTCCCGGCTCGATCAGATTGGCAAGGCAGGCCTCCATGCCCGCTGACCCCGGCGCGGAAATCGGCAAAGTCGCAGCATTGGTGGTTTGGAAAGCATACTGAAGCAAGGTTTTGACCTCCTCCATCATACCGATGAAGGCCGGGTCCATATGGCCAATCGTAGGCTTTGCCATGGCCAACAGAACCCGTGCCGGAACCTCCGAAGGACCAGGTCCCAGCAAGACGCGTGCAGGCGGGTTAAAGGCGCTTATGGTCATGATCTGCGAGTATGCGTCAGACCCCGACCGACCTGCAACCGGCGCGGGTTACGAGCCTCGGCGCGCGCCCACACTTGACCCCTCGCGGCTTTGCTTATAACGTACCAGAAACTCAAGACCTTACGCCCTTATGAACAATCTTCTTGCCATAGCGATCGGCGGCATCCTGGGGTGTTGGGCGCGTTACGGCGTTTCGGTCGGTATCCAGGCCCTGGTCGGCAAAGAGTTCCCCTACGCCACCTTGCTCATCAACGTCCTGGGCAGTTTTTTGATGGGCTTTTTGTTCATCGTCACCTTGGAACGGACCTCCGATGTCTCGGCCTCCCTACGGCTCGGCATCCTAGTCGGCGGTATCGGGGGCTTTACGACCTTCTCGACATTCGCCATGGAAGCGCTTCTCCTGGCCGAGGAGGGGCGCGTCGCACGGGCCATCACCTACGTCACCCTATCCGTTTTCCTGGGGTTGTCGGCCGCGTTTATCGGGGCAACCTTAGGACGAAGACTGTAGCGAGCGACCAAAGCGGGACCCCGCGTCGGCCGGGCGCTTAAGGCCGTAACGACCCGAGCGCGCAACCCAATCAACGATCCGGGGCAAGCAAAGTCACCCGCCGCACTTCCACAGGCGCTCCGGTCCCAGTATCAAACGCAACCGAGGCCTCAAGACCAGCGCGCGCGATCTTTTCGGGGTCTTCCTCCTTGTCGTACAGGGCATGCATGGCGCCGAGCGCGTATTGCTCCCCCGAACCAAAGGCATAGAATTTTGTGTACTCAAGGACGGTGCGCTTCGAACACACGCCGAAGATGCCATGGGCGTTGGCGACCAAAAGGCTCACCTGCATGGATTCGAAGGTGTCTTCGCCACTATCACTGTCTTGCTTTAGAAAATAGTTTTCTTTGAGCATGGCATGCAGCTGGAGGGCGGTCTTGTAGATGTCATTGACGTCCTTAAACGAACGACGGCAACGAGTCTCGATAAAGATGTTACGTAAGGCCATATCCATCGCGGCATGACCGGTGGCAGCAAGCCACGTGTCGTCCACCGCGATCAGTTTGCTCGCGTTCTTGATAAACGCGGCCGACTCCCGCTGATCTCCGTAGGTGCCGAGCGTATCGGCGCCGATCACGGCCGTATTGCCTTTACGAACAACAACAATCGTGGTCATCAATACATCCCGAAGAAAAGACCCAGACCGCGGGCATTGGGGAGTCGAATCAAGATGGCTCCGCTACACGGCGGGGCGACACGGCTAAAACGCCACTCCATCACGCGAGCCAAACTCAAGACGGTCTTTGACCTCTGTACCTGAGCCCTTTAGTATGCAGCGAAAGTATACGGTCGCCCCTCCGCATGAGCAATCCATCACACGATACGACGAGCGCGCAAAAGAAAGAATCCCGGCTCCGGGCCGAGACTCTGCTCCAGGCCTGCGTCCACTGCGGCTTTTGCAACGCCACCTGCCCTACCTACATCCTGAGCGGTGATGAGCGCGAGGGCCCACGCGGCCGCCTCTACTTGATGAAAGATTGGCTGACGGGCCCGGATAAGGCCCTAGATCTCGCGCCACTCGACCACTGCCTAAGCTGTCGCTCGTGCGAGACGACTTGCCCAGCCGGGGTCCACTATACGGAAATCCTGGATACCGTGCGCGAGGCGACGGGGGAAACCCGCAGCGTCGTCCAGCGCGCCATGGATCAACTGACCGAGACCGCGCTCAGTTCCCAGACTGCCGTTAACGCGCTGATGCGGGTAGCGCGCCGGGTCCGGCCGCTCGCGAGCGAGTCGCTCCAACGGCGGATAGCCCTCGCGGAACCGGGGCTCGTCTGGCCCGCGGCCCAGCATGCTCGACAAGTGGGGCTATTGCTCGGATGCGTGCAACCGGCATTAGCGCCTGACCTCGACACCAAGGCCGCTATCGTGCTGGACCGGCTCGGTATCAGTGCCATACCGGTGGGACCTGGGTGTTGCGGGGCCCTGCCCTATCACCTTCATAGTTACGAGAAGGCCCGGACGATCGCACACACGACCATGGCTTGGGACAGGCCGGAATGGGAGGGGTTTACGAGCACGGCAACGGGCTGCACGGCATTCCTGCGCGACTACCCGCGGCTTTTTAGCGGCCAGCCGGACGCCGAGCCCGCCCAAGCCTTTTCGCCCCGGGTCGCCGATATCGCGACCTGGATTGATCCGACCCGCTTAAACGCCCTCCCCCCGCTAAAACGGCGGCGCATAGCCTGGCACGCCCCCTGTAGCCTGCAACATGGACTCCATGGCCAGGGGCGCATTGAGGCCATCTTAAAAGCCCTCGGCCATACCCTCGTTCCCATTCACGACAGTGCTTTGTGCTGCGGCTCGGCCGGCCCCTACTCCCTACGCCACCCACGGTGGGCACAGGCCCTGGGGCACCGCAAATGGCAAGCCCTGACCCACGCCGACCCCACCGAGGTCGTCAGCGCCAACATTGGCTGCCTACAACATCTGGCCGGCTTCAGCGATCGGCCCATACGTCACTGGGTGGATGTCGTCTACCACGATATGCGCTCGCTGTAGGGACGTGCGACATGAGCTCAAGCGTGGTACGGCCCTAGGGCCGTACCACGCTTGATTACCAGTCGGGATATAACCGTCCACGATTAAGAATGGCCTGCGGATCAAGCGCCGCCTTGACTCGCGTGAGTAGTGCCATGGTCGCGGCGGGAGGCGCTGCCCAGGGCCCCTCGCTGCGGTCGGGACCCCACACCCAGACCGCTTGCCCACCATATTGGAGCGCCTTCTCGCGAACTTTCTGCGCCGGGGCCAGAGTCACCCAAAATCGTTGAGCACCCGCCCAATCGATCAAGGTCTCCTGAGGGTCCCAGGGCGAGTCGGGAGGGACGAGGAGACGCCACAGACTTCCCGGGGCTCGAAAGAATTCGAGAGCGAGATCGCGCAACTCGGTGAACACCTCGGGGCGGCCTCTCTCACCACCAAGCTCGCGAACCGCGGCGGTCACGCGGGCCGCTCGTCCGGCTAGCCGGACGGACAAGACGCCACGATGATAAAAGGCCCCCGTCAGGGGAAGGTCGCCCTCCCACCGCTTCAAGCGCTCACGAGCATCCGACCACGACATCTCAAACTCTATCACTTGCACGTCTTCCGGGCAGCGGCTGACGCGCAAGGTCACGTCGAGAATGACGCCCAGAGTCCCGAAAGCGCCGACCATGAGCCGAGAGACATCAAAACCCGCCACATTCTTCAAGACCTTGCCGCCGAACGTCAGCACCTGGCCGGTCCCGGAAATGATCCGGGTGCCGAGGACGCTATCGCGTAAGGCCCCCGTGTAAGGCCGGCCCGGTCCGGTAAAGCCCGCCGCGATCGCGCCCCCGACGGTCGAGGTCGACGAGAAACGAGGGATATCGACCGTCACTTTCTGCCCCTCGCGGGACAAGACGGCATCAAGATCATGAAGTGTCGTGCCCGCACGAACCGTGACGACAAAACCCGAGGGTTCGTACTCCACGACCCCGGAGTGGCTCGCCAAGGGCAAGGGCTGGCCGTCCGGGGCGCGACCCAGATGCCGGCGCGTCCCGCCGCCCACGATCTCGAGCGGCGTTTGTCTGTCATAGGCCTCGCGCACGATCGCAGCCAAAGTGGCGGTGTCATCGTGAGTCATCACCCCATCCCCTCAAAAACGTTCTAGGCTTGAAAACGGCAGGCGGCCGCCGTGAACATGCATGCCCCCGGGTTCGACACAGCGGGCCGGTGTGGGCACGGCCTTGCCCGGATTCAGTAGGTGATGGGGGTCGAAGGCCGACTTCAGGGCATGGAAGGTAGCGAGTTCCGCCGCCGTAAACTGCGCACACATACCGTCGAGCTTCTCGACCCCCACGCCATGCTCGCCGCTTATGGTGCCGCCATACGCAAGGCAAAGCCGCAGGATCTCGGCACCGAGCTCCTCCACCCGCTCGAGCTCCCCGGGGATCTTGGCGTCATACAAAATAAGCGGGTGGAGATTCCCGTCGCCCGCATGAAACACGTTGGCGACCGGCAACCCATAATGACGGGACCGTTCGCCAATCTCCGCCAACACCGAAACGAGGGCACTTCGCGGGATTGTACCGTCCATACAGTAGTAGTCGGGCGCCAAACGGCCCACGGCCGGAAACGCGGACTTTCTTCCTAACCATAGCCGACGCCGATCTTCCTCGCTGCGCGCCTCCTCTATCGCAAAAGCGCCATGCCCCAAAAGCAGTCGTCGCACATGGGCGACATCAAGTTCTATTGTGGCCAGATCCCCGTCGACTTCGGCCAACACCACGGCCTGGGAATCCGGCGGATAGGGGATACCGATATAGTCCTGGGCCGCGGACAGGGCGAGCGCATCCATGAGTTCAAGCCCGGCGGGTATGATCCCCTCACCGATCACCGCGCTGACACTCGCTGCGGCCTCCCCGAGCGAGCGAAAAGCCGCCAGCAAGGCCACCGTGGCCGGCGGCTTCGGCGTCAGGCGCACCATCACTTCGACCACCACCCCAAGCAAACCCTCGGACCCCACCAACAGTGCCAACAGATCGAGCGGGCCCTCGCCGGTCACTCCGCCCACCTCATGCAGGACCCCGTCGGCGGTAAAGAATTGGACGGCAAGCACGTTGTGGGTGGTGAGGCCATATTTCAAGCAATGAACGCCACCGGCGTTTTCCGCCACATTCCCGCCGATGGTGCAGGCAATCTGCGAAGACGGGTCGGGGGCATAAAAA
This sequence comes from Pseudomonadota bacterium, assembly GCA_021785035.1. Classification (GTDB taxonomy): domain Bacteria; phylum Pseudomonadota; class Gammaproteobacteria; order Acidiferrobacterales; family Acidiferrobacteraceae; genus Acidiferrobacter. The sequence continues at coordinate 30,153 of JAJYGP010000018.1, read as the reverse complement.
AGGCCGTAGGGCGCCGCGGCCTCAGATACCGCTATATTCCGAACCCCGGGCTCCAATCGAGCCGTGCGGTTATGGGGGTCGATAGCGACAATCCGGTTAAGGCGCGCGAGGCTCAGGACTATACCGTGGGCATGGGGCAAGGCGCCGCCCGACAAGCCCGTACCGGCCCCCCGCGCCACCACAGGCACGCCGTAGCGCGAACAGAGCGCAAGCACGAGACCCACCTGAGCCCGAGTGCGCGGAAGCGCCACGGCCAGAGGTCTTGCGCGGTAAACGGGGAGGCCATCGCACTCATACACCGCGACCTGGGTCGGCTTGGTGAGCAACCCGTCAGCTGGCAAGATGCGTCTTAGGCTACGCCAAAACGCAGTGGGCAAGGTGGTGGCCTTCTGTTCTGTGAACTCTTTCATAGGTCCTATACTGCCGAGCAAAAGTCAAAGCAGCAAGCCCGGGGCACGCCAGATTCCCGTCACCCGGAGATCGTGAATCCTGTCACACCGTGTGCCCTGACGCCCGCTCGTTTATCCACCCTCCCGATCGAGGTCCCTCGGACTTTCGCTGGTATCTGGCCCTGAACCGGGACGCTAAAGTGGGACATCAGAGGCATATGCTTCTGATATTTCTATCTCCATGCAAAAAAGGATAAGCGCAGATGCGAATGGGAACCGTGAAATGGTTTAACGAAGCGAAGGGGTTTGGCTTCATCTCGCCTCAGGATGGCAGCCCCGATGTCTTTGTTCATTATTCCGCAATTCAAGGCGAGGGGTTTCGTAACTTGGCGGAAGGACAAGCAGTTGAGTTTGAAAGCGCCAGAAGCCAGAAGGGCATGCAAGCCACTCATGTACGACCGATGCGGTAGAACCCGCTCGGATCATAAAATAGGGGCCTTACGGCCCCTATTTTTACTAGTCCCGGTCTTTTTATTTCTTTCGGCCGATTCGTCCTATTTGACCACACCGATAAGGTGCACGGTAAAGACCAAGGTCGCATTGGGCGGTATCGTCGGCTGACCCTGGGGGCCATAGGCCAAGTGGCCGGGGACCACGATCTGCCATGTCGAACCCGATGGCATGTGGACCAGGGTTTCCTTCAATCCGGCGATAAGGCCGTCTAGAGGAAGCTCCGCGGGTTTTCCGGCCTTCTTACTGCTCGCAAAGATCTGGCCGTTGATGAAGCGGCCTGTATAGTCCGCCCTGATCGTGTCGGTCAAGGTCGGGCGCACACCGTGGCCCACCTTCAAAACCTTGTATTCGACACCACCTGGCAACATCCTCACCCCGGGCTGTTTCGCGTTCTTGGCGCGAAACATGCGTCCCTGGGCCTGCTCCTTTTTGCCAAGCGCCTTCAGCATGGCGATATTGCGGATCTGCATCTGCCGCTGGAATTTTTCCACGACGGCCGCCATTTGCGCGGGCGGCAACAGCGGCTTGGCGCCGGATAGAGCGTCTCGAATCGCGCGGGTAAAAATCGGCGCCTGCACCGGCACGCCATCGTGACGAACGTTCTCGCCGAACTGATACCCCAAGCTGTAACTCAACTGGGCCTGTGGCGACAACCCCTCGGCCATGACCGGTGCCGCCAATAGGCAGCCAATAGCCGCCAACGCGGCGTAGCCTTTACGCATGGAAGCTCCTAAGTTCTAGAAAACCGTTTAGTGGGACCTTACGCCTTTCAGCTTTCGCAGCCGAAACAGCTGGTTTAGTGTATCGAGGTCTTCGGCAAAGTGATAGGGGTCCACAAGGCTTACCCTGTGGACCCTGGCTTCATGACCGGAATGGCTTGCCCTTAGGCTTTGGCATTTTTCTTGGAAGTGACAGCACTCGCTAAGCCGCCATCAGCGACCTTCGCCTTCTTGTAGCGCTCACCTATGTCCTTCCAGTTCCACACGTTCCAAATGCTCTCGAAGAAACGCGCCTTATCGTTTTGATACTGGAGATAGTAGGCATGCTCCCAAGCGTCAAGGACCATGATCGGCGTAGCACCGGGCGTCATCTCGGATTGATGATCGTGAATCTCGGTCGTGATCAAACGCTGGCCGGCCGGATCCCAGGCGAGGACCGCCCACCCGGAGCCCATAGTCGTCATAGCGGCGTTCACGAATTGGCCCTTCAATCCCTCAAAGGAACCGAAATCGCGGTCGATGGCCTTGGCTAGGTCGCCGTCTGGCTTGCCGCCGCCGTTCGGAGACAGGTTTTTCCAGAACAGCGAATGCAGGATGTGCCCTGAGAGATTGAAAGCCAGTGCATGTTCCAAGGCCGCGACACGCGCGAAGTTCTTGGTTTCCTGTGCCTCTTTGAGGCCTTCCAGGGCCTGATTGGCGCCATTGACATAGGCCAAGTGGTGCTTGCTGTGATGCAACTCCATGATCTTTGCGGAGATATGGGGCTCGAGCGCACCGTAGTCGTAATCTAGGTCGGGCAAGACATATTTTTCCAAGGGAATTCTCCTCTAAGCTATGGGTGAAAAACAAAAGCCTTCTTGACTCGGATCTATTTTAAACTCCCCTCCCAGGGCCACCGCCAGACTCGCCGAGACTATAAGACGAAGGGGGATACCAGCGGCTCGCACGATCATCAACGCATTCTGCTGCGGCAACGACAATTCGTATGTCAGCTCAGTCGATCTCGGCCCTACCGCACCGATCCGTCAAGGACAAGGCCGCGCTCGCCCCAAGACTCCCGAGCAACCTCGCCGAACGAGGGTTATGGGGATCGAGCCTCGGGATTTCAAGGGATGAACAGCAGGCGCACCCGGCCATCCTGGGAGTCGGCGTCTTTGAGGATGTCGCCAGCCCGGAAGGGGTAATGTCCACGCACGCGGTCTGCAAAATAGAGCTTAAGGGTCTCCCTCACCGCCGGAAAGGCGATCAGATCCCAGGGGATGTCGTTTTCATGAAACAAGGCGACCTCGAGGCTTTCGGTACCCGGCCCAAAATCGAGATCGCACAGCCGCGCCCGGAACATCAGATAGACTTGGTTGATATGCGGCAAATTGAACAGCGTATAGAGACCCTCGATCTCTACGCGCGCATGGGCCTCCTCCCACGTCTCGCGAGCTGCGGCCTCGTTCGTGGTTTCCTCGTTCTCCATGAACCCGGCAGGCAGGGTCCAAAGTCCGTAGCGCGGCTCTATCGCACGCCGGCACAAGAGCACACGGTCTTCCCACAAGGCCAAGCACCCAGCGACCATCTTCGGATTCTCATAGTGAATAGTGAGACACGAGTCACAGACATCGCGAAACCTCGTATCCCCCTCGGGGATCCGTTGCGCTAATGGGCCGCCACAATTGCCGCAATAGTTCATGGCCGTATTCTAACGCCACTTCAGGCCGACAGAGTAGCCGACTACCAACGAAGGACAGACCTGCGGGGCGGGTTCGCAAACGGCCCATGGCCATCATATCGACTTACCCTTCAATCGATCGGGAGCCGCGCCCTGAAGCGCCTTACCCTGTCCCTTCACCGGCCGAGCATTTACGCAGATCAGAGATTTTTTCTAGATACCGACTGCCCCAGGTCTGTAGCGTCTGGAGAACCGGTTCGAGCGTTCTCCCAAAAGGCGACAGCGAATATTCCACATGCGGAGGGACCTCGGCAAAAACCTTGCGCTCGACTATTTCATCTGCTTCAAGCTCGCGGAGTTGGCGAATCAGCATGCGCTGGGTCACAGCCGGCATCAGCCGCAAAAGCTCGTTGAAGCGCTTCGTGCCACCCAGCAGGTGGAACAAAATCACCCCCTTCCACTTACCGCCGATAATTTCGACGCAGGCCTCCATGGGACAACCGAAATCGCAATCGTAGCGTTTGTACCGCGGGCGTCGAGTCGAATTCATAGTATACTTCCCGTCACTACCTGCAGTAAATGTGCATTCTATCGCATCGAGAAGTCCTTCGGTAGCCTAGCCTCCTCTCTCCCTACAGATAAGGAGACCACCTTGGACCTACAAGCCGCGGTAAGAGGTCGTCGCGCCGTGAAACATTTCGATCCGCAACACGCGATCACAGAGCAGGAGATCCAAGAGATCATGTCCTTGGTTCTACTTTCGCCAACGGCCTTCAACATCCAGCATTGGCGTTTTGTCCTGGTGCGCGACCCGGCTCTGCGCGAAGCGATCCGTGCCGTCTCGTGGATGCAGGCCCAGATTACTGAGGCCTCGCTTCTGGTGATAGTGTGCGCGGATATCAGCGCATGGAAGAAACAACCGCACCGATACTGGCGGAACGCCGACCCCGAAACACGGGACGGCATCGTCGGAGCTATCACGGAATATTACGATGGACGCGAACAAGTTCAGCGCGACGAAGCCATGCGTTCCTGTGGTATCGCCGCTCAAACCATGATACTCGTAGCCCATGCCATGGACTACGACTCTTACCCCATGGATCTCGCCGACTTTGAAGCCGTCCCGCGCCTTATCCATTTGCCGCCCGACCACGCCATCGGGCTCTTTGTGGTGCTCGGCAAAGGACGTCAAGAACCCCGACCGCGCGGCGGTCAGCTGGCCTTCGATGAGGTCGTCCTTATCGACCGCTTTTGAAAACTCATTTTGCAAAAACGATCCTTTAAAGATGGGTGTTGTTTGGCCCCGATCGCCGCCCGCACGCGAGGGCGCTGCCTTCGATCGCCTCCCCCACGATAAGGTCGCTTGACGCTCTGTTCGGCCCGGCGTAGCGTTTGTGTATGCGCGACACAAACCCTTCAGCGCCCGCTCACACGGCGGTGGCACCGTTTACCATCCAACGGACCTTGAAGCCCCGGCTTCTACGGGGAGAACCATGGCGCTTGCCGGTAGCTCACCTGGAAGAGAACGAGGACCTTGACGCCGGCGCCCAGCGCGCAGTCGGTGAAGCAACGGGTGCGGGTGACGTATGTCTTGAACCACTCCACACGTTTACCGCGCCAGACCCAGCGCCCGAGGTGGTGGTGAGCGACTACACTCTCATTCCCTACGACCGCACCCAAATCTACGCAGAGGGCGGCGAATGGGTCAACCCGGCGTATTCGCGCCCGACAGCGCCGGGGCTGCGACACATTATCGACTGGGCAGCGGAACGACTCGTCGCCAAACGCGAGTATGCGCCGATTGCGAATCAGTTCCTGACTGACCAGTTTACACTCGGGGAATCGCCATCGGTCTGTGAGATCATCGGTCGTCGGCCGCTAGATAGGCGGAACTTTAGGCGGCGCATACGCGCCTCTCAACACCTGCTCAAGACCTACGATGCGCGCCACGGTAGCCACCATAGGCCCACCCGGCCCTATCGCTTACGCGAGACTGAACCCTCAATTCGAGGGTAAGGGGTTCGTCATGACAGCCACAACTGCTTCCGCCACACGGCTTTCGCATTTCGGTTCGGTATTGGATTTAGACCGGGCTCAAAGAATCCAAAGGATCAAGGCGCTCCTCAAAAAGGAGGATGCGGTGTTGGTCGCACACTATTACACCGACGCAGACCTCCAGGCGTTGGCCGAAGAGACCGGCGGCTATGTGTCGGACTCACTCGACATGGCCCGCTTCGGGCATACTCATAAAGCCCAAACGCTCGTTGTTGCGGGCGTGCGCTTCATGGGCGAGACCGCCAAAATATTGAACCCCGAGAAGCGCGTCTTGATGCCCACGCTGGATGCCACCTGCTCCCTGGACGAGGGGTGCCCCAATGATCAATTTAGCGCGTTTTGTGATGCCCATCCGGACCGAACTGTTGTCGTCTACGCCAATACGAGCGCGGCGGTGAAGGCGCGCGCAGATTGGGTCGTCACGTCGAGCATCGCTCTGCGGCTTGTGCGCCATTTAAAGAGTCGCGGCGAAAAGATACTGTGGGCCCCGGACCGCCATCTCGGGGACTATGTGCGGCGCGAAAGCGGCGCCGACATGCTGTTGTGGCAAGCCTCTTGTATCGTTCATGACGAGTTTCGGGCCCAGGCCTTGGTAGAACTGAAGCGCCAACACCCAGAGGCCGATGTCTTGGTGCATCCGGAGTCACCGGCCTCGGTCATCGCGGAGGCCGACATGGTCGGCTCGACAAGCGCCATGATCGAGGCCGCCAGAACAAGGCCCGCAAAATCCTTCATCGTCGCAACCGATAATGGCATCCTTTATAAAATGCGCCAGGCCGCTCCGCATAAGGAGTTCATAGAGGCCCCGACCGGCGGCCACGGAGCGACCTGCAAATCGTGCGCCCATTGTCCGTGGATGGCCATGAATACCCTCGCTAATCTAGAAGAAACCCTGCTCAAGGGGCACAACGAAATTCATATAGAAGAGCCGATACGCGTGCGCGCCCTCCGGCCGGTCGAACGTATGCTGAACTTCGCGGCCTCGGAAAAGACCGCCGTGCTTGGTCTCGGAAACGCCTAGGCTTGGTTTAGAAAGTCAGACCAATGGACGCTCGCGCCCATAACGCGAGTCCGATACCGTGAGCCCATGACCCCTCGGCGCTCTTGCAAATCTTCCCTATCGACGTTCTCCGATCTGGGGACGTGGACTTTGGCCAAACGGGTTGCGGTAGGCTTAAGCGACAATCGGCTCACGGGCTATAGCGCGCAACTTGCTTACTACTTTTTTCTATCGTTATTTCCATCGCTTCTTTTTCTGACAACCCTGCTGGCCTTTCTCCCGATCCATCACCGCACCCACATGGTCCTCGGGATATTGGCTCGCGCCCTGCCAACCCAAGCTCTCACTCTCGTCAAGGGAACATTCGAGGGCATTCTCCACCATCACCAGGGTGGGCTTCTCTCGTTTAGCGTGCTGTTCGCTTTCTATTCCGCGAGCAACGCCATCACCGCCATCACGAGCGGATTAAACCAAACCTACAACGTTTCTGAGGATCGCCCCTATTGGCGCGTGCTTCTCATGTCGGTCCTACTGGCGCTGGCGCTCGCGCTGATCCTTACGATGGGGTCCGCGATTTTCTTTTTTGGTCCGTTGGCGGCCAAACTTGTTGCCCAACATTTCGGCATGCGGCTTTTGCCCGTCACGCTTGCCATCATTCGTTGGCCCATAATCGTACTCGCAATCGTCTTGGCGACCGCTATGATCTATCACTTTGCGCCCAACATCCGGCAAAGCTGGCGCTGGCTCACGCCCGGCTCGGTATTCGCGGTAATAGGCTGGATCGGTACGTCACTGTTGTTCGCCTTCTACGTCAATAACTTCGGGTCGTACAACAAGACCTATGGGTCGATCGGCGCCGTTATCGTGCTATTGACATGGATGTACCTGAGCGGCCTTGTGCTGCTCGTCGGCGGACAGATCAACGCGGTACTCAAAGCGTCCGGGGAGGGGGTCGAAAAAAACACCGAGAAACCTCACGATGAGCACCGCCATGCGGTGCTCACGGAACGGCGTCTCGCCCCCCGCCGCACCCACGAGCCCAGCAACTAGCACGGGGCCGCAAAACACCGCGTCCAGGCGAGTCTTGACGTCTGCCGTCATCGGGATACCTGCTACCGCAAAGACCGTCTGCTCGGCCAAGCCATCGCAGAATTGCGGAACTTATTCAAAAACGTCCGCAGTTCGGTATCGGAATCGACGTTCTGCAGGCAATCGATCACCGCGTCGTTACGAAAGATCTTCCGCAGAGGCAAGGACCGAACTGCGAGACAATGCGCCAATTCCGCATACTTATCCGTTTTGAGCATCACGACAAGAAACCAACCCCATATTCACTTGCTACCCGAATCAGGCGCGGCATAGCCCAAAGCAGGGGCCAGACCGTGGCGGCCACAAGTGGACGACAACCGGCCCGTGCCGCAAATTTTCAAGCACAACCCGGAAAAAGTTTTCGGATGTGCCGTCTGCAATGTAAGGGAAGACTGTCGTAGCGCTTAGGGAATAGGGCTCCTAATACCGATAAAATTCGCACCGGTGTGAAGACCGTAGGCGTATTCAAACCGGATCCCGCCTATGCGCATACCGAGGCCGGCGCCGAGAGTCTGCATGGGATTATTGGTCGGCATAGTGACGATAGCTCCCTCGTGGCACCCATTCTTAAACGACTGACAGGCCCCAAGATCCGGCTTAAAGACCAATGCCTGGGAAAGACTTTTTAGCGCGCCGCCCTGACTCTTGGCCTGGGTAGAGTTCTTCCGCGGCTTGTGATGAGGCGGGTTCAATACCGCAAGCAAGGGACGGCGCGGCTTGGCCAGCACCCGGGCCACGCAAGAATTGATGCTGCGCGTCACATCGCCGCCGATCGCCGCGCGTACGCCGGTAAAAAAGACGCAGCGAAAGACCAGTCCGCCTATCAACACATAATTCCCAAATCTCAACAAAAGGGCAGTACGCATAGCCTTCCTCATATGAGGACTGGAAATACAAATTCAATGGGCGCGACTAAGAAGGCGCTATACGCCCCCACGCGCTACTAGGCCCGGATCTTGCGTACAAACACAGGCCAAACGGCCGCCGGGGATTCTCCATTGGGAGCGAGTAAAGTAGACTCCCGCTCATGCCTAGCGCCAGCCACCATTCGGATCACAACCGCCACGACAGCGAGGCCGAGAGGGCCTACAAAGCACGGCCTTTAGAGGAGCGTTTGGCGCTCGCCTTGCGCCAGCACCTCACAGAGAAGGAACGCGAACTGATCCTCCTCCGTGAGCAGTGGATGCAAGTCCGTGTCTACTTCGCAAGACGTGCAGACCTACGACCCCATGAAATCGCGTGTCTTTTAGCCGATCAGGATCATGTCATCCGCCTTTGCCTCGCCAAACGTGACGACCTCACCCTAGAACAGATCGCGCAATGTGTCACCGACCGCGACCCCAACGTTCGGTATTTTATCGCCCGCAACGCCCGCCTACCCGAAAACTTTCGACAACAACTTCTGAACGATGTCGACCCGCTCGTCCGCCGCGCGGCGGCCAAGCCCCCCCGGGCCGCGCGCATCGAGGCGCGTCCCGGGCAAGCGGCCTTGGTCCGCTCCTAGCAAGAAGTGGGACTCTCTCGGATTTCAGATAATCGGGCCTTCGGTCCCGAAACGCGTGCCTGCGCCGTGGACTGCGCAAGAGGCCTACGAAACGTGGGCGCTCCTCAGCCCAAACCGAGCTTTGCGATACGTCCTGCTACAATCCCCTAACAGCCCTGCTCAAAAAGAAAGGAGTCCCCATGCCCACCACGAGTTGTCATCCGATCGCCCCGCATCGCAAACTGCGAATACCGGATTGGTACGTGTCGACCCTCATGCTCGAGCGCACAGTCGACGCCATTCTGCGCCGGGTCTCGCTGCGACGCGACTACGATATCCCCTATCTCGCCGGCTATAGCCAAGATGGGCGCACTATTTATATCGATCGCCATTTGCCTCGATCTTTTACCGACAAGGGGCGTACCGTGGAAATCGATCGCTACCTTATCTTGCACGAAACAGTCGAAAAATCCCTGATCGACGAGCTCGATCTCCACTACCTCCACGCCCACCAAATCGCAACGCGCGCCGAGGAATCCGCGGTCCGAGCCGACCGCATCTCCTGGAGAGCATATGACGCCTTCATGCAAAAATACGTGAAGACCGTCGGTGACGAACGCCTAAGCCACGTGCCCGCGGATCTTGACCTGAAGCCCTACCGCGACGAACACGATCGCGACCTCATAGCGCGGATGAAGAAGGCGGAGGCAGAAGGGGTACTCCTAGCCCCCTCTCCCCGCCGCAGGGCGGCAAAAGCTGGCAAAACCTAAGGGGCCAGAACAGGTTTTGCGCGAGGCTGCCCGGGCAAAAACGCCGGGTGCAGGGCGGGTATTGTTGCCCGCCCTGCCTCAAGCCTTGGTATCCCCATGAAACAACTTCGTTATCACGGTATCACTGTCCATCGGCTCGTTGTTCAAGGCCATAGCCAACAGTTCACCTCCCATAACCTGGGGCGCTATCACCATATCAGGATGGACATTGCGGACGCGTGTCATGTTTTTGCTGTGGTTGACCGCCGCGACCGTGCGAATATCGGTGCTCAATTCCTTGACCGCAAGCACCGTGAAGGCATTCTCCGAATCGTCATCCCGGAGCGCCAGCACGGCGGCCGCTTGCAAAACACCGGCCCTTTGCAGGGTCTCCGAATCGCTCGGATCTCCGACAATCACATCCGCGTCCCCGAACTCGGTGGGATCGACGGAGGACGTGACGACCACGGTCACCGGCAGGTGCCGTGCCAGGAGCTCGCGACAGGTGTTGCGGGAGAGTGAGGTGTTACCCACGATGATGTAATGATTTTTACGCGTCATACGGGTCGATTCTCCCTTCATGAGTCGCTGCATGCGGCCCGTCACAGCCGGCACAATAACAGCCGATATCGAGGTCGCAAACACCGTAATCCCCAGAATGATCACGGAGATCACAAAAAACCGGGCATCCGCAGTCTTCGGTACGATATCCCCGTAACCGACGGTCGACATAGTGACCACCGAAAAATACAAGGCGGTCGTCAGTTTTGTTATGGGTGGCGCAAACCCCTGCCCCAGCACAAGAGCGCCGCAAACGGCATAGCCGAGTAGCAAAAGTACGCTGACCGCGGCAAACAAGGTCCCCGCCGCCAGGCTTGAACGGTCAAATCGACGCTGAAACAGCAAGAGCGCAAGAAGCGTCAACCCATTAAACGCGGTGAGGGTCGAAGAGACTCCCGCTGGCCGATGCCAAGCAATGGCGAGCGTGGCGGCGGTCAGGAGTAAGGCTAGGGCCCATGAGAGTCGCGACCGCCACAAGAGACCGCCGGCCATGGCCAACAACATCAGGCCGGCCACAGCCTGGGGAACACCATGCAAGACCCGCGCCGTCAGAAGGCGTGAAAGGAGTGGTCCATGATGAGTCGCCGCCAGGAAATGGAGAGTCGGCAGGAGATTGACGGCCCCCAAAAGCGCGACGAACAGCGCCAAGGGGGCATGGGGGAACCACAAGTGGAAACGCAAACGCCGGCGCATTTGTTCAAGGCCCTGGGCCACACGCACCCAAGGATCCAGACGCAGCATGTCAGCCGGCGTCCTAACCCGGCCGGGCTCACCGCCCACTCGCCTTAAGAAGCGGAAACCCTTCACGCCACCCCCCCCCACAGGATACCCAATCTGCGTATTCATGGCACGAAACCCGTCCCAAGGGAACACCCGGTGCCACCTGCGCAGCATGAGGCCTATAGATCGGGGAGCCGCGTGCGACCGGTCGCCCCACATCCTTGGGGTAGGCCCCAGAATTCGCGGAAAAGGGTGGCCCCGCGGGGCCTATAGACGAGCGACCATCTTTTGGTAGAGTCTGCCTTCTTTCAGGTGCCAATTAGTATATTAGGATTTTGATATACATCAACGTGAGCCCGTTGCCGACCGCCTATCTTTAGGAAGCGACTTTAGGAGTCAATTAATGAGACTGCCAGAAGATCCTATTGAGGATCAGCGGCAATCGGACGTTCACAAGAAAAGGGGGCGGTATGGGCAGAATCAGGACCACGAGACCAACTCATGCCATCGCGGCGGTCTTCGGGATGGCACTCGGGCTTTTATCTTTCAAGGCGTACGCCGTGCCGAGTTTCGCACGACAGACCGGGCTTCCCTGCGCCGTCTGTCACGATGTTCCACCCCAGCTTACCGCCTTCGGGCGACAATTTAAGCTCGATGGCTACGTCCTCACCACCCTAAAGCAGGTCGGTGTGGGCCAAGGCGGAAAGGATCTGTCGATCAACCGCATCCCGCCGCTTTCCGCCATGGTGCAGATCTCGGCCACGACGCTGACCAACGAACCGGCATCGAAAACGACTTCAGACACAAAGGCGCAAAACACCAACATCGAGTTTCCGCAGCAGCTAAGCTTTTTCTTCGCAGGCGAGGTGACGCCGCACATCGGTTCGTTCATGCAGTTCACTTACGATAACGCCTCCAGCCATTTCTCGCTCGACAACACCGATTTCCGGTATGCGAGACAAGCTACTGTGTTCGGCCAGTCGGTCACCTGGGGTATAGACGCCAACAATAACCCGGGGGTCGAAGACCTCTGGAACGATACCCCGGCCTGGGAGTTCCCGTGGGGCCATTCCAATATCGCCCCGGCGCCGGGGGCCATGACCGTACCCATGGTGAACGAGAACCTGGCGCAAAGCGTCGCCGGCATCGGCGAGTATTCGATGTGGAACAACACCTGGTACGAAGACTTGGCCGTGTACCGGACCGCGGCTCAAGGCTTTGGCGAGGTCAACCCCACCACGAATTATGGCGCAAACAGCACGTGCACCATCAACAACAACTGTGAAACCGGGGTCATAAACGGGGTCGCCCCCTACTGGCGATTCGCCTGGCAGCATAACTTCGGCGGCAACTATCTCGAGATCGGCACCTTCGGGATGCAATCGAGCTTCCTGGGAGGATTTTACGGTACCGGCGTCCCCGGGGTTGCAGACCAGTACACAGATACCGCGGTCGATAGTCAGTACGACCGGCACTTCGGCGCAGACCTCTTGACACTCTATGCGACCTATGTGCACGAGTACCAGGACCTGGCTTCGAGCTACGCGGCCCATAATACCCCGGTCCAGAACCTCGACCTCAATAATTTCCGGTTCACCGGCACCTACCAGTTCGGACTGCATTACCAGGTCGGCGCCAGTTATTTCAACACCAGCGGCACATCTGCCGTCGGCTGGTACAACCAGGGCATTCCGAACGCCTCGGGAAGTCCGGGCAACGCGGGCGAGATCGTTCGTGCGACCTACTTGCCCTGGGAGAACACCCAGTTCACGCTCCAGTACACGGCCTACAATAAGTTCGCCGGTACCACGAACGGTGCCTCGAAGAGCAATAGTCTTTATCTCCTCGCTTGGTTCCTCTGGTAAGACACAGAGGTGATCGAAAAGGCCCCCGATGGGGGCCTTTTTTTTGGCCTAGGCCCTACGCCGACCCACCATGACGGCCTCTTTCACAAAACCTTCCCGGTAAACGGCCTCACGGTTCTCACAGAGGGGGCTACAGCCCCCAAGGACCAGACACATTTTCATGATTAGAAGACCGTTATGACCCATTGTGCTGCTCTATCCTCCGCCTGACGCCAGGGTCTTGCGTAACGGACATCGCTCCTGTAGGCTTTTCGGCGAGATCAGGAGATGGCATTCCTCCTCATAACCGCCCTACCGGCTGATGATGCCTACATAGTCCTGGAACACAGGAAAATGTGGGACCGCGTCGGCCTTTCTGCAAAGACCCAAGTTCCCCTGTGGTCCGGATTCCGTAAACCGTCGAAGAGGGCTTCGTGGTCACATGGTTCGACAGTCAAGGAAGGCGCCCGCGTGTTCCGTGATACCCCAACGACGCTGCATCCATTGAGGGCATCATGATCCGGCAGACGCTCGTAGAGCATCTTAAATCGCGGTGGAAACTCAAGCCGATCCCCTTGAGGGTTCGCCTCTGGAACGGCATTGTTATCGATCTCGGCGCCACCCCTACCGTCACAGTCCATGTGGCATCTATGGCCGGCCTCCGCTGCCTCCTCGATTCAACCCTCGATAACCTCGGAAAGGGTTACGTAGAAGGAAGTATCGATATCGAGGGCCGCATCATGGACGTCGTGGCGATAGCCGCCGAGTTGGCCGCCCATCCCGACAATGCCCGGCGCCCGTTCCGGCACAAGCCGCGACTTGCCTGGCACGACAAAAATATAGATGCCCAGGCCATAGCCTACCATTACGATGTCTCAAATGAATTCTATGGCCTCTGGTTGGATCGGGACATGATTTACTCGTGCGGCTATTTCCGCGCGCCGACAGACAGTCTGGAGGCGGCCCAAACCCAGAAGATCGACCATATCCTTCGCAAACTCAGGATCCGGCGCGGCGACCGGCTGCTGGACATCGGGTGCGGATGGGGAGCGCTCGCGCGCCGGGCGGCGGGGACGTATGGGGCCAAGGTTCTCGGCATCACCTTGTCCCAGAACCAGCACGAGTACGCCCGCGAGCGGATCGCACGCGAAGGCCTGCAGGACCGCTGCGAGGTAATCCTCGCAGACTATCGAGACATAACGGGGAAGTTTGATCGCATAACGAGCGTGGGCATGTTCGAGCATGTCGGACTCAAGAACATGCGCGACTACTTCTCGCGTGTCCATATCCTTCTGGATATCGATGGCGTTGCGATGAACCACGGCATTACATCGACCGATCCGGATTCCTGCGAAACACCGTTTGGCGGTGGCCAGTTTATAGAAAACTATGTCTTTCCGCACGGCGAATTGGCCCATATCGGCCTTGTCCTCAAGAATATGAGTCACGCGGGCCTCGAGATCGTCGACGTAGAGAACCTCCGCCGTCACTATGCGTTCACTTTGAACCATTGGGTGGAGCGTTTCGAGGCTGCATCCCAGGAGTGCCGAACCTTGGCCGGCGAAAAACGCTGGCGAATATGGCGCACATATCTGGCTGGCTGCGCGTACAGCTTTGCGCACAATTGGCTTTCCATCTACCAGGTTCTGGCCGTCAAGAGTCACGCCAGGGTCACAAGCCCGCTCCCTTTGACGCGCGATTACATGTATGGCGAGTCGGCGGGATAAGGTCACGGCTCGCTCCGCCGGAGTCCGGTATACGTCAAGCACGGGCGTGTCGCGGCGATGCGGGTCATGAAAGCCATGACGAGTGCCGGCGGCCGGTGCCGTTCATGATGTGATGGCCCATTGGCGTAGCAAGGAGATCGGCTTATGACTCTTCGTATCGAATCGGTGCGTGCCCTGGAGATTCTCGATTCCCGCGGCCAGCCCACCATCCGGATGTATGTGGTGTTGGACAACGGCATCGTCGGCACGGCCTCGGTTCCGTCCGGGGCGTCCACGGGAAAACGCGAGGCCTTGGAGCTTCGGGACGGGGATGCCGGCCGTTATGGCGGCAAGGGCGTCCTCAAGGCGGCGGGTCATGTCGATACCATCATCGGCCCGGCGATACGAGGCATGGATCCTCGCGATCAGTCGAAGATCGATCGCCTCATGATCGACCTCGACGGCTCGCCCGACAAGATGTATCTCGGCGCCAACGCGATCCTTGGTGTTTCGCAGGCCGTGGCGCGCGCCGCAGCACGAGCCTCTGGCATGCCGCTGTACGCCTATCTGGGAGGTGTCGGTGCAAACCGGCTTCCCAGACCCATGATCAACATCCTAAACGGCGGCAGCCACAGTGACTCCACCCTGGATTTTCAAGAGTTCATGATCGTGCCCGTGGGCGCCGACAGTTTCGGGGAGGCCTTGCGGTATGGCGTAGAGACCTTTGCGGCCCTAAAACGCATATTGAGGGCCCGAGGCTACCCGACAAACGTCGGAGATGAGGGTGGGTTTGCCGTACCTCTCGACGATAATGAGGAGGGCTGCGCGGTGATTGTGGAGGCGATAAGCGCGGCCGGCTACGAGCCGGGCGTCGACATCGCCCTGGCGCTCGATCCCGCGGCCAGCGCCTTTTGCGAGGACGGTGCTTACCATCTCACGCGAAGCGATCAAGGCATCACCGATTCCACGGCCCTGGTGGCGTTGTTTGAGGAGTGGGTCGGAAAGTACCCGATCATTTCGATCGAGGACGGTCTTGCCGAGGACGATTGGCGCGGCTTCCATGATCTGACCGCGCGGCTCGGGGACAAGATCCAGATCGTGGGGGATGACATCCTGGTCACGAACCCAGGCCTGATAGCGCGCGCGATCAAGGAAAAGACCTGTAATGCCGCCTTGATCAAGCCCAATCAGATCGGTAGCGTCAGCGAGGCGATCGAGGCAATTCAGTTGTGCCGCAAGGCCGGCTGGGCGTTCATCGTTTCCCACCGCTCCGGCGACACTGAGGATGACTTTATCGCAGACTTTGCGGTCGCCATGGGCGGTGGCCAAATCAAGACCGGCTCGGTGTGCCGCTCCGAGCGGATAGCCAAATATAACCGTCTTCTCGAGATCGAGCACGAGCTTGACGGAGGCACCGGGTTTGGTCCTTGAGATTGGCGCCGAAGCTCGCGGTCGCCGCAAGATCCGGCGTGAGCCTGTCGTGGAAGGCCGGCTGTTACGGCACGCAGGCCCCGGCCGGTAGGCCGACGAATCGGCCCCAGGGGCGGTATCATGGATCGGCCGGCGGAACCGGGCCGGCAAGGGGAATGGTCGTGGGGAAAGTGTACTGTCCTCGATGTTTCGCCTGGATATCCGATGGCGTGCCGGTCGGTCCCGCATGCGGCGCCGATCAGCAGGATCTCGACACCCGCAATTATTGTGACAAACCCCTTTATGTCCCTGGGACATCCCTTGGACTATGCGCGTATGTGTGCCATCGTCGCGCTCAGCATGTGTCATGAGCCGGGATCGCGGCAAGGCTCACGGACTGCGCTCTTCAGCATCCGCTCGACGTCAATGTGGGGCTGAAAGTTGTTCGTATGTTGAAGATCCTTAATGACTCGCCGGGGCGCATGCCATTCATACGACCGCGTGCAATGCCCAGTGCGTGGCCTAGGGAATGCATTCGATGTACGGCGGGGACTGCGGATAAGGCCGCGCTCGTGATCGGCCCCCGCCCGCCGCATAGCACATAACGGCATGACGCGAACCGGGCTCGGGGCGGCCGATGGGAACGGCAAATGACGAGAGACACCATGGGAGATAGGGCGAATCGAGGGGGCGCGACCAGCAGACGCTGGTTGACGAGGAACGTCGCAGCGATCGCCCTTCTGAGCCTGTTTTCCGACATGGGCCATGAAATGGTGACATCGATCATGCCGTTTTTCGTGGTGGCGCTCGGCGGGGGCTCCGGCGCCGTGGGAGCCATAGAGGGGGTAAGCGACTTGTTCGCGAGCCTGGCAAAAATCTGGCTCCCGCATTACAGCGAGCGCGCGGGTCGCCGCAAGCCATTCCTGGTGGCCGGGTATCTGCTTACCGCGCTCAAGGGCGTCATGGCCTTCGCGACAATCTGGGCACAGGTGCTGGTCGTGCGGGTCGTCGCCTGGGTCGGGCGTGGGGCGCGGGGTCCGATACGCGATGCGATGCTCGCCGACAGTGTCCCCATCGCCTATCTGGGGCGCGCCTTTGGGCTGCATCGTGCTGCCGATACCCTAGGCGCCGTCATAGGACCACTGATCGCTCTGGGTCTGCTTGCCATCCACTGGGGGTATCGCGGGATCTTTCTGGTAGCGCTGATCCCAGGTGGTTTGACGATCTTAATCGTCCTTTTCATGGTGCGCGAACCCTCGCCGCGTCCCGGGCACAATATCGGCTTTCGCCAAAGCCTCATCTCGCTGCCCCGCGACTTCTTGCGATTCGTCGCCGCCGCCGGGGTATTTGGGCTGGGCAATTTCGGTCCCATGCTGCTCATCCTTTATGCGCGCCAGTCTCTTGTCGCGAGCCTGGGTGTGCAGCGGGCTGACAGCTGGGCCATCGGCCTCTACATCCTTTTCAATATCGCCTATGCCGCCTTTTCTTACCCTGTCGGCCTTTTGAGCGAGCAGACCGGCAAGCGGCCACTGTTGGTACTGGGCTATCTGTTATTCGCGCTCATGTGTATCGGATTCCTGGTGTCGGCGCGCCATGTGATCGTCCTGGGCCCCCTGTTCGTGCTGGGCGGCGTCTACATCGCGATCGTCGATACGATCGAGAGTGCCTTGGCGGCAGAACTCCTTCCCGATCATGTCCGCGCCACTGGATTCGGCCTTTTGGGGACAATCAGTGGCATCGGCGATCTGGTAAGCAGTCTTGTCGTAGGTCTCTTGTGGGCGCATGTGTCGCTTGCCAGCGGCTTCATTTATGCCGCGATCCTGGCCGTTCTGGGCGCGGGTTTACTGACCCGTTGGCCGCGGTCGCAACAATGAGCCCCGGGCGCTGTTCGCGCGACCGCGTTACCGACACTACGACGCCCCGGTCTTTGCGCGATCCGGGTGTGACGCTCAACAAGCGGCGCGCGCGGCCCTTTCGGGCAAGGATCGCCGAGCGGCTTGCGCGCGGCGAGCACCTCGTTCTGTACGGTCCCGTGGGGAGCGGCAAATCCACGCTCTTGCGCGCCTTGCATGCGCGCCTCCAGCGCGAAGGAACCCCATCAGGGATTGCCGACACCACCACCTGCCTTGGCGACATGACGCGGACCTTCGCGCGCGCCTACCCGGAGATCGATATCGCCGGTCTGACGCAGCACCGCATACGGGTACGACTGGCGGCCGCCGCCGAGCAGCGCAGAGGCGTACTGCTTTTTGATCATGTGGAACACCTCAATGCCGCGACGGTGGGCTTCCTGCATCGCCTGCGCGGCGGTTTGGCGGGGGTCGCCCTGGTTCTGGATGTCGACGGACAACGTGAGCGGGAGGCGTTGCGCGCGCGCTGTCCGGCCCTGCCATTGGTCGCCATGCCGCGATCCTCGGCGAGGCAACTTCGGGCGTATCTGCGCGGGGCTGGCCCGGAGACGATGCCCGACCTGATGGCCGGCCAGGAGCGGCAGATCCTGCGAGCGGCCCATGGCCGTCCGGGCTGGATGG
This sequence comes from Pseudomonadota bacterium, assembly GCA_021785035.1. Taxonomy (GTDB): domain Bacteria; phylum Pseudomonadota; class Gammaproteobacteria; order Acidiferrobacterales; family Acidiferrobacteraceae; genus Acidiferrobacter. Next base: position 11,724 of record JAJYGP010000018.1, on the reverse strand, counting down.
CGCTGTGCTCACGTCTTCTTCGGGAGGATCGGTATTGGCACGGCGACACGCTCTACGTTGCGGTATTGTGCGCCGATACGGAGATCGCACTACGGTTGGGGTGCCAACCGTTCCTCCAATCGGAGATCCAAAAACCGCAGCTAACTCCACCTGTCGATCGTCGCAAGCAAGGTCCGACGCCAGTTTGATTGTGGAGCGATAGAGCCCGGAACACCCGGTGACGGTGTAAGAATTTGCGTGCCTGAGTACGTCTGTGCCGGATGTTGGGCGGCTATCAACATAGACCAGCGTTACCGGATGCTTATAGCCGGTGTCCCATCGAGAATTGCCAATTGGATAAGGCTGGACCTTGACAAGACCCATGGGTCTTGTATTCTTGCACCAGATGGCGATGGGGTTCGCCGTAAACTGCCGTGAGGCTGATGACTCCTGCATGGTCCGCGCCACGCGCGGAACGTCTTGTCGTCGATGGAAGAGCAGATGGTTCTGAACCCTATCATTCTCCAGTGCGGGCAAGTATTACTCACGCTCGCACTCGCCCCCCTGCTTCACGGTTTTATCGCGACGGCCGAGGAGCGCGTACAACGCGGGCGCGGGCCCTCTCTCGTGCAGCCCTATCGCGATCTCTGGAAGCTGTTCCACAAACAACAACTCGTACCCGAATCCGCGTCGTGGATATTTTGGGCCGCACCCGTTATCGCCTTTACGGCCATGATGACCGTGCCGCTTTTGATTCCCGTTTTGACGAATTACCCCCTGCCACTCTCGGACATGGGCGACATCTTGGGCGGCGGGCTCATCCTGACGCTCGGCAATTTCATGATCCTCCTGGCGGGCTTGGATTCGGGACAACCCTTCGGGGGACTTGGGTCGAGCCGGGCGGTTATGCTAGCGATCTTGGCTGAGCCTACGCTGATTCTGGTATTCGTTGGCATTACCTTCCTTGACCATGCCATGTTGCCGTTCGTAGCAAACCACCTGCTCGCGACGAGCCCCGTCGCCTACTGGAGCCCGGCGCACGTCTTTCTCGTGGCCGCTTTTCTGATCCTTTTGACCGTCGAAACGGATCGCCTGCCCATTCATTCAACGATTCCCTACGAGATATATATGATCGACGAGGCCCGAGTGCTCGAATATTCTGGGCCCTTGCTGGCCTTACTGAGATGGGCCGGCTGGATGAAGCAGTTCATCCTGTACACCATCTTCCTAAACGTATTTCTTTTTCCCTGGGGACTTGCGCACTCGGGTCACCTGGGGGCCGTACTCCTAGCCATCGGCTGGATCGTTGGGAAGTATGCAGCCCTTGGTCTTGTTATGGTCATAGTGGACACGATGCAGTCGCGCCTGCGCTTCTACCGATATCAGGAGCCTCTCGCCGCGTCCTTCCTTTTTGCCGTACTCGCGATCGTCGCGTACCAGGTGTAAGCGCGCATGTTTATCCTTCACATCAACCCGCTGGCCACCTCTCTCTTTAGTATGCTGGCCATCATTAGCCTCATTCTTTCCTTTGTTATGCTGGGCTCGCATTGGCTCAAGAATCACATCTATGCCTTTGCTCTCGAGTCCTGGACCATAGCCGGCCTGTCCGCCGCAGTGGGGTACTTTGGGCATTACCCCGAGCTTTACGTCATCGCCATCCTAACAGCGCTCTTCCGCGGTAGCCTGCTGCCCTATCTCATTTTGCGGCTCGCCGACAGGCTCCATCTGGAACGCGAGTTCACCGCTTTCCTGAAACCCTCGTCGAGCCTGGTCTTGGGCACGATCCTTGTGATCATCGCCTTTGTCGTGGGGCGCAGAATCGGCCACAGCCTGCACACCGCCGACACCATCATTGTGCTCGCCCTCACCTGTATGCTGAGCCTCAAGTTGATCGGCTTTCTGATGATGATCCTACGATCGGAGGCGATTAGTCACATCCTCGGGCTACTCGTTATCGAAAACGGCATATTTCTCGGCTCGCAGATTCTCGTTCCGGGGATGCCCCTTTTACTTGAACTGGTGATTCTCTTCGATCTTCTCATCATCGTGCTCACGTTCGGGATGCTCATGCGCTACCTACAACTGCATGCGGGGACAACCAGTAGCCGCTACCTCCAAAAGTTGGTGGGCTGATGGGCGCCCTTATTCTCTGTCTGTGGCTTGTGCCGGTACTTGCGATCAGTCTTATCCTGCTTATTGGCCGACCCCGCTTCGCTGAGTACCTCAACCTCGCGGCCGCTAGCGCGACCTTGGTCGCGAGCCTCGCCCTGATCCTCACAGCGCCCCATCGCAAAATCGTTCTAGCTGACCACTTCCTGCTCCTGACGCCTCTTGGTCTCTGGATAGTCCTGTGCGTCGCCATCGTCTATGCGCTGGCCTCGTTGTACGCGATCGGCTACATGCGACTTCTTACCGACGAGGCCCGCCGTCTGCCGGGCTTCTATGCGCTCCTGTGCGGATTTGCTCTGACCATGTTCATTGCGCCGTTTATGAATAATCCCGGGATTTACTGGATCGCGATCGACCTCACGACCATCGTAAGCGCCTTCCTGGTCGGGTTTGAACGCGAGGCAGAGAGTGCGGAGGCGGCCTGGAAGTACATCATCATCGTCTCGGCCGGCCTTTCGCTGGCACTCCTTGGTATCGTATTTTTCTACTGGGCGGGAACGTTGCAGTTGGGTCCGGTATATAGTATGACCTGGGGCCACCTGCGATCGATTGCGGCCTTAAGCCCTAAGCCACTTCTGCTTCTTGCCTTCCTATTAACCCTTGTGGGCTTTGGGACCAAGGTCGGTCTCGCCCCCATGCACACCTGGCTTCCCGACGCTCACAGCGAGGGCCCGGCGCCCGTCTCCGCCATGCTCTCGGGCGCGCTCTTGAATACCGCCATGCTCGGGATCGTACGATTCCTGGGCATCCTCAAGGCCGGGGGTGCCGCCCTTGAGGGTCAGACCGCATTGGTGGTCCTGGGCGCACTCTCGCTTGTGATCGCGGGACTTTTTATTGTCCGGCAAACCGGTGCAAAGCGCCTCATGGCTTATTCCAGCGTCGAGCATATGGGTATCGTCGCTCTTGGCTTTGGTTTTGGGGGCATTCTCGGTATCGCCGGCGCCATGTACCACATGCTGAACCACGCCCTCAATAAATCCCTGATGTTTTTTGGCGCCGGAAATATGATGCGCGCCTACCGCAGCAAGGACATGAGAATGATGCGGCGCGTTCTCAAATTCTACCCTGTGACCGGAATCATCTGGCTGCTCGGAGCGGTCGCTATCACCGGCGCCCCGCCCTTTGGCCTTTTCCAAAGCGAGATCGCCATTCTGCGGGCCGGGATGGCAAGCCCCAACATCTGGGCGGTAGCGGTCATGGTTTTGCTGTTGATCGTCATTTTTATCGGCTTCCTCCAACACTTTCGGCAAATGGTTTTCGGCGCGGGTCCGGTCAACGACCACCGGCCCGATATGCGTCTTAGTCCGTGGATGACGGTCCCTATGTGGCTTACCCTGATTCCTCTGACCGTCTTGGGTCTGTGGTGGCCGCCGTTTTTATGGCACTTCTTTGTTCAAGCGGCGCAGGTGACCCGATGAATGATTGTGAGGATCGTCGCCTCTCGGCTGCGGCGCTGTTCACCACGGCCCAGACACTGCTGGCCGAGGGCTGCCGCTTTGAGATGGCCTATGCGCGCTTTCAGCAAAACGATCCCGAGATCCTCTATCTCGTGAATCGAGGCCGGCACCTGCCTTTTCTGCTCTTGCGCGTCTCTTCGGCCGCGGACCTGCCATCGCTAGCCCCCATTGCCCCGTTGCTGGGCTGGTATGAAAGAGAGATGACGGAGCTCTCAGGTATCGGCGTGGCCGGCCATCCGGAACCCTACCCACTCCTCATACACGAGGGCTTCCATCTCTCGGCACCCCCTCTTGCGCCGGGCAAGGACTGCCCGCGCTGGACGGGGGAAAGCCTCCCCCCGACCATGCCCGAGATCGAGGCCGACCAGGTCCAAGACCTCATATGGGGTCCGATCCGAGGGGACGTGCTTGAGACTGGGGAGTTTCATTTCTCGTATATAGGCGAGGCCATCATTCATTACCACGCGCGCTTGGCCTATAAGCATCGGGGACTAGAAAGGCGGTTCCAAGATATGGCCCCCGAGCGCGGCGTGTACTTGGCCGAGCGAGTCTCAGGCGTCGGCAGCGTAAGCCACGGACTTGCCTACTGTCAGGCCGTGGAGGCAGCACTTGGAATAGAAGTGCCGGAACGCGCCCGCCTTCTGCGGGTCTTGCTGGCCGAGCTCGAAAGGCTTTACAACCACTTCCATTATTTTGCGCTGCTAGCCAAAACCACGACCCTTAAGGTCGGCGCCGCCGAAGGCCTCCTGCTCGAAGAAGAGATCAAGCAAATCAACGGGCGTCTCACGGGCTCGCGCTTCTTACGCAATGTGCTCGCGATCGGGGGATTGCGGCGCGATCTTGATGTGACCGGACTCAGTAATGCCCTCACCAAGATAGGCCGAGACGGCATCAATTATCTTGGCCGTCTCAGTCGGACCGCAAGTTACCTCGATCGACTCATAGGCACAGGAATACTGTCTCGGGACGTGGCCTCTGATCAAGGGGCAACGGGCCCCGTTGCCCGCGCCTCCGGACTCGACCGTGATCTGCGCCGGGACCACCCTTATGCCGGCTATTCGCAACTCCGTTTTGAAGTCCCCGTACGCACCCTAGGGGATGCGCAGGCTCGGGCCGAGGTGCGCGCCGAGTCCCTGCGCGAGGCTCTCGCGCTGATCATTCAGACAGCCGCACTCATCGCGCCGGGGCCGGTACTCACAACGGCCGCGAAGAGCGTCTCGGGCGAAGGTCTGGGATGGGTAGAGACACCACGCGGGTCTCTCTACTACGCGGTGCACATCGAAGCGGACCGGCTTACGCGCGTCAAGATCAAGTCGCCGTCGTTTTCGAATTGGCGGGTGTTTCCGTTTACCGTACACGACAGCAACATGATGGATTACGCCATCAACGAAGCAAGCTTCGGGCTTACCATAGCCGGGGCGGATCGTTAAGGAGGCCGCAATGCCCTTATGGACATGGTTTGGACTGAAAGCGGGGCGAGTTGCGACCTCATGGCCCAATTCGGGCCCGGATGGCCAGGACGGAGTGCTAGGCCTTCCCCGCTTGGATCCCGCGCGCTGTGAGTCGTCGTGCCAAAACTGCGTGACGAGTTGTCCCACGAGCGCCCTTTCCTCCAATGCCCTGACGGGAGTTGGCCTTGATTACGGTCGCTGTATCGCCTGCCAACTGTGTGTCGAGGCATGCCCCGCAGGGGCGCTCCAATCCACATGCGATTGGGCCTTTGCGACGCGCGATCGTGAGGACCTCGTGCGGGGCGCTACCCAAGCGCTCGCGAAACGGGGTACAGAAAGTCGGGCCGACCGCTCTTTGCGCAAAAGCCTACATATCCGCCACATCGATGCCGGATCATGCAATGGCTGCGAATCGGAGCTCTCCGCCCTCGATAGCCCCTTCTATAACCTTCACCGTCTCGGTATCTTTTTCACTCCCTCGCCACGCTTTGCCGATCTTTTGCTGGTCACGGGGCCCGTGACAAGCCCGATGCGCGACCCGCTTCTCGCCGCTTATGCGGCCATGCCTGAACCACGCTTAGTGATGGCGACTGGGACTTGTGCCGTATCGGGCGCGCCGGTCGACGGCGATTATGCGGGGGGGCATGGGCTTGGGGGACTTGTCCCGGTTGATATCTGGCTTCCGGGCTGTCCGCCCAACCCGGCCGCCCTGATCCACGCCCTCCTCGTCCTACTCGACCGCATGCCTGCACGAGTGCATGGGGGCCGATATGGAACGTGATCTCCTTAGTCTCGCCGCGCTTTTGTGGATTGTCGCCGCCGTGCTCGGGATCAGCATCGCAAAACCGCTCCTTGGCCGCACGCTCTTGGCGCTCGGGATAGGCGCGGCCCTGATCGGCCTCTTAGCCGGGGTGGGGCACGCGTCACCAAGGACCGATGTCCTCTTCCTGTCTGCCAATCTGGCCGTCGGGTTCCACCTTAGCCCGGCCGCCATCTGGTTACTGGGCTGGGGGCTTATACCCGCCTTTATGGCGGTGGTCGGAGGGCCACCTGGCCGGCATCCCGCTACCTGGACGACGGGGGCGGCACTCTGTCTCTTGGGGGCCTTGGGTGTCGCCGGGCTTCAAGACGCCGTGTCCTTTTTGATCGCCTGGGAAGTCATGAGCCTTGGCGGGGCCGTCATGCTGTTGGCCGACCAACTAAGCCCTATCCTCCGAAACGGCCGGGCAGTGTTTTTTATGTTGGCCTTACTCGAAGTGGGGGCGGTCGCCATCTTGGCTGCAATCCTGATCGTCGGCTCCTCCCATCCCGAATTTTCGACCTGGCCCGGGGCCTTCGCAAACGCTTCGCCGGTCCTAATTTTTTTCGTAGGGCTTTTATTCCTCGTAGGTTTTGGCGCTAAACTGGGGATCCTCCCGTTCTACGAGTGGTACCCGGGCGCCTATGGCAGTGGTAGCGGAGCAAGTGGTGCCATCTTGTCCGGTGTCGTCTTGAACGTCGCGTGGCTTGCACTGGCGCGCGCCGTTTTACGGTGGGTACCACACTTCTCGGCCCTGACCGCCTTTGGCGAAGTGATAGTGATAAGCGGCACCCTCACGGCCATCCTGGCCATTCTCTATGCGTTCCAGCAGGAAGACTGGCGGCGGCTGCTTGCGTTCTCCTCGGCTGAAAATAGCGGACTTGCGGTCGTCGCCTTAGGGGCCGCGGTGCTGTTCCGGAGCGAACATCTCTCTCTGCTGGCGGGATTTGCGTTTACCGTGGGCCTTCTCCAACTGGGCGGTCACAGCCTCGCTAAGGGCGCCTTAATGCTGACCGCAGACCATGTCTACGAAGCTCGTGGTCACTACCAGATCGCCCAAAGTCGGCTGCTGGCGCTGAGCCCATGGACAATAGGAATCGGGGCGCTGTGCGCGGCCATGAGTCTTGTCGCATTGCCGCCGCAAGCGGGGTTTGTAAGTGAATGGTATCTCTTTCAGACCATCTTTCAGGATTTCCAGCTCCATGGCATCGGTGCGCGGCTCGCTCTGGCCTTTGGCGGCGCGGGTGTGGCGCTGACGGCGGCCATCGCTTTAGCGACCCTGACTAAGGTCTTTGGTGTCGGGTTGCTTGGTAAAAATGGAATCAGCGGGACACCCACCCACGGCGTGCGAAGGATCGCCATCCTCGGTCTCGGTCTTGCGGTTCTGGGCTATGCCGTCGGCATGCCTTGGTGGCTTCAGGCGCTTGCCACCGGCAGTTCGGACGGCCTGCGAAGCGTCGCTTCGCTCATGGTTCGCGGCGTCATTCTTGTACCACTTACGCCGTCGTTTGCCTTTATCTCACCGACACTTCTTGTTTTCGTGGGGCCACTTTTGGCACTTTTGCCTCTCGGTCTCCTGGCATGGGGCTTACGATCAGGACATAAACGCACACCAGTCTGGGCCCACGGCCTGCGGACCTTACCCGCCGCAAGCGCCACCACAGCACTCGCCTACTCAAACGCGCTCCGCCAGTTTTATGATTTCATCTACCGATCGCGCACCGTAACTGAGCGCCGGATAGAGAAGCGCCCGTATTTCATCAAGGCCTTGCGCTTTGAATACAGCCAAGCCCCACTCTTTGGCCCGACGATTTTTGAGCCGGTGACGCGCTTTGTGCGCACCCTCGCTTTACGCATCAGCGTTCTTCAGATGGGTTCTATGAATGCCTATCTCGCCTATATCGGAGTCGCATTACTCCTTATTCTGATGTCGGTTTTTTGGTAACTCAGTGCATAATAGGAGGGTTAAGAGACCATGTGGACATGGATAACTATTGCGGGTTTTGCGATCCTAGGGGCGTGGGCACGCTATGGCCAAAGTATTTTGGTCCAGGAAGTTTTTGGCCGCGCGTTTCCTTGGGCGACATTATCGATTAACGTTCTGGGGTCCTTTCTTATGGGATTCCTGTTTTTTGAGACGCTGGATCGTATTAGTATGGCTCCGAGCCTACGCGCAGGAATCCTTGTCGGCGGCATAGGAACTTATACGACATTTTCGACGTTTGCCCTGGAGAACTTGGTGCTATTACAAGATGGGGAGGCATTAAAAGCGGCATTATACATCGGGGCGTCGAATATACTGGGTATTGGGGCCGCGATCGGCGGCGCGTGGATAGCTCGCAATATTTAAGGTGACCTATGAAAGATATCTCGGTCGTTCGAATCTACATAAAGGAAGGCGATAAATTTGAAGGGCATGGCCTCATGCACGAAATATTCGAATTCTTGCACGACCAGCATAAAGTCCATGGCGTGACGGTATTTCGGGGTATCGCGGGGTTTGGCGCCCAAGGGGCCGTGCACTCCGCGGACCTCTTGCGTGTCGCTGTGCACCTCCCTCTTGTTCTCGAATTTTTTGATGAACCGGCGACCATCGACGCCATCCTGCCACGGCTTCAGAAGATGGTGCCGCCCGGCCACATCATTCGCTGGCAAGCCCAGTGCAACTGCGACTGACAGATCGAGACGCGACTATGGATGCGCCCGGGCGTCCAAAGGGCTATCCCTGCTGCTTCCCGGGCGGAACGGCGAGTTGGGTAGCAACCCCTCCAGCAAGGGCTATCTTGAGCATCGGCATAAGGAGCAGAGCCCCGTGAAAATGCCGGTCAAAACGCTTCCGAGGAACCGCCGGGCTTGCCGCCCACGCGCTTAGGTAAGCGCCCATCCATTCGCCAAGACCAATATCACCAGGAGACGTATCCGGCAGCTGCTCTAGAGCCTGCATCTCACCGAAGATGCGCAGCCCCCGAGCAAAGAATCGGGTAGGCACACACCTATCGCTTTTTTCCATCTAACGCACGTGGGAACAGGACGCCCCAAGGTACCCGACTAAGGAAATTTGTGAGATTATGGCAGCGGCGCGCCAGAGACGTGTCGCTATTAAACTGATAGATGGCATGCTGCACAGGCTGTGGAGAGGAAAATCCCAGAGCAATCCCCTCCAGAGACCGGGGAGGGCGGGAGATGCCGTGACCTTGGTCGAGACATAGGAAGCAGCCCCCTATCATTACCCCATCATTACCGCGTGCCGCGCCCAAACCCCGCATTTGCGCTTTTCTCGGCCCGGGAACAAAATCGCCGAGCTCGCTGTCGAAGGTCCCGGCGATAAAGTCGCACAGCCGATAAAAACAGGCTCATACCACCTTTGGGGAATCACTTTATGTCGATCCGACGATACGCCGCCCTGGTTGCGGTACTTTTTGTGCGCGCACTCATCGCAAATGCCCAGGCGCATGCCATCGCTGGCATGCGCGTCTTTCCCGGGACCCTCACCTTTTCCGACCCCGGGGTGACCGACGAATTCGATCTCGATTATGGTCGGGCGGCCTTGAGCGGCACGCCAGGTGGCCCGGCCCCCTACACCTCGATCACCTCTGCCACGGAATCCAAGACCATCGTCAAAGGGCTGGCATTGAGTATCGGGGGCAGCTACCAAGCCACCACCGGACAGGGCGCGCCAGCGGGCTATGGCAACGCGCTGGTGGGCCTGAGCGGCCTCCTATGGAAGAGCGACAGCGAAGAGACGTTGATCACAGGGGCCCTGAACGAATCGCTTAACGACACCGGCAGCCCCGGGGTTGGTGAACCTTACTCGGTCTTTTCTCCGACACTGTTGTTTGGGCGCGGCCTTGGCGATCTCCCCAGCGCGATCAAACTACTGCGCCCGTTCGCCGTAACGGGCATGGTGGCCGCGAATATCCCTTCCGCGGCCTATGTCCCGAGATCCGTCGACTGGGGATTATCCGTGCAATACAGCCTGCCCTACCTTCAGTCCTACGTGCGCGATATCGGCCTGCATGCGCCTTTCAATAACCTCGTGCCGCTCGTGGAATTCCCGATGCAGACCTATACGAGCGGACCGTATGCCGGGCAGACGATCGGCACAATCGATCCAGGCCTCATCTGGATCGGACATTATGGGCAAGTGGGCATCGAGGCGACACTTCCGATCAATCGAGCGAGCGGCCGGGGGATTGGGGTCATAGTGGGCGTCGGCTTCTATCTCGATGATATTTTTCCCCATACGCTGGGGGCACCGCTCTTTTCCACCACCCAAGGATCACCCGCATGATGCTCAGATTACCAACAAGACATGTATGCTCGATCGCGCTTTTCGCGTGTCTTTTCCCAGTGGTCGCATCCGCGCACGCCTTCCCCGATCGGTCGCGGCCCCGTGTCGGCGCCACCGTGAAGACCGCGCCCCATCATGTCCGTATTTGGTTCGATGCCGGGCTTGAAGCGCTTTTTTGCTCGCTCCTCGTCAAAAACGCTGCCGGACAACTCGTAAGTCAGGGGCGTGGCCATGTCGTGTCCGGGAGCCATGATCGACTGCTGGAAACAACCGTAAAGCCCTTGGGACCGGGTAAATACCGCGTCTACTGGAGCGTGGTGGCGGTCGACGGCCACCATACAGAAGGTCATTACATGTTCCGTGTCGGAGGCTAGACCCGTGCCATCTCACCTACCCTATATCGCCATCAGCGCGTTTGACATCATAGCGCTTGCCGCCGTAATCGGCAGCGTAGCGGCCGGCCTTTGGATTATCCCCGAGGGGGCGCGCGAATGCTTTCATCGCCCCCTTTGGCGCCTGACCGGGGCCAGTCTCGGCGTGCTGACCGCGAGCAGTCTGTTGCTTCTCGTTGGACGCACTCTGGAAATGAGTCGCCAACCGCTGCACGACCTTGGCCACTGGCTACCTTTGGTCGTACACGAAACCTCGTTCGGTCACATCTGGATGGTACGGCCCATGATGCTGATCGTAGCTTGGGTCGCGTGGCTCATGAGCCGCAGGCCCAGCCATCACCGCGCTGCCTACGGGGTCTTTCTGGCCACCGCCGTGATCGCCTTTACCCGCAGCGCGACCGGCCATCCCGCCGACCAAGGCCAATGGACCGCTCCGGAATGGGTGGATTGGGTACACCTGATCTTTGCCTCGATCTGGGCTGGTGGGTTATTCGCAACGACCGTTGCCATCTTCCCCTCCTTGCCCCAGGCGCCGCTTGCGCCAACGATCCGCCGCGCCTTGGTGGAAAGGCTGTCCTTTGTCGCGGCGGTCGCGCTGGCCGCTATTCTCGTCACAGGTATTCTTTCCGCCTATCACTACCTGGGGGGCTTCGCCCCATTATTCCATTCAGCCTATGGCCATATTCTGCTCGTAAAGCTTGGGCTTGTGGCCATAGCCGTGGCTCTCGGCGCCACTAACCGTTTCGTATTCGTGCCCCAGATCCGTGCGGCAAGCGATAAACAGAAGGCCATTCCGGGGGCCACCGACAAAACGGGCGCTCAGGCGCTATCCCGTCTGCGCCGCTCTGTGACCATCGAGACCGTCTTTCTTACGGCGGTACTGATTGCGGCAGCGGCCCTTTTGCATGGTATGCCGCCCCGGGAAAGGAACAGCGCCATGGGTGGAACGATGGCTCGTGCGACCCAACCAATGGGGCGCTTGGAGGCCGCGCGCTTCGAGAGCCGCGAAACCTCACGGCTGGCACCAGCGCTTTCGACTATCCGCTACGGCGTGCTGCATAGGAGCATGCCGGGAACGGATAACGCTCTTGCGCTGGCAGTACCCTTCGGTCAGATGTCTCTCTAAATGCGATGGGCCCTTCAAGCCATGCGCAAGCGTGCGCCGGCTCTCGTACATGGTCGCCCC
>JAJYGP010000057.1 GCA_021785035.1 Pseudomonadota bacterium | reverse complement strand
CCGATCGCAGTGGTCACACTAAACCCGGAGCGAGAGACAGTGAGAAACGCGGCCCTCCATCCCTCAACCGAAACTACGTGCATTACAGGCGTAACCGCATAGCAACTGAGGGCGCCACCGTAGGCATGTCGGGGCGCGCCATACCTTCACGAACAACTGGGCATGAAGCGCGAGATGCTGGAGCGCGTATTGGTGAATACGACACAGAACGGACAGTAGGCGCGGTGGATAGATCCGCAGAGGTGTTGGATTGCAAGTCTGGTCACAGGGTCTCATTACCGCATAAGACGGGTGCGGAGATCACCTCTCTTCAAGGCTCACCTTTCAATGAACCGCTGCAATATCCGAGCAGACGGATAGCTTGACATTGAAGCGATGCCGTTTGCCAGCTCGACGGGAAACAGCGCACCCTCATATTTACGACTGACAAGACTCGGTAGGGTCGCGAGAATACGGTCTAGTCCAATAAGATCAGGGACCTTGGGGAAATCGACGTTGGCGACGTAATTTCCTGTGGGCACATTGAGTACCATGTACGTGCTTGGATCCAGCTTAACAAATAATTTCTCACCCCAATTCGTGCGCATCCCATAAGGATTTTCCAGATCGGGGGACCGGTACACCTCGCGGCGCACATATTCGTGAGAGAGAACCGCGAAAGACATAGATTCATCTTTTGTTCGTGGCGACGCGAAGCGCGCAATGGATCCCAAATGGTCACAAAACGCCCCGCTCTTTTCCTGACCAATAATATGCACTGGTCGACCTTGATCCTTCGTAAACTGAAGAAACGCCCGTATCGCCGGGACCATCTTAGAATATTGGCCGCGAAGCGTCAGTGGCCCGTCTTTGATGAACAAGGTCTCGGATACCAGCGCCTTATCACTGTGCCCCCAAAATATCCGAATGGCCGTAAACAACATAAGCGTTTCCATGACCAACATATAGGCCGACGCAACCGAGTCCGGCGCACTAGCCTCATCCATATCCAGATGAAAGCCGAGCATGTCTGTTAGAAACACCGTCCCTTTGCATTCCCAACATATTCCGTCATCAGCGTCTACTGGGAGCCCATCTTGAATTGCCGCATGGCAATGAGGGCAATTAAATGCCGGCGAGTGAGTGGGCTCCAACTGCCACTTCTGGTACGATAACCACTTAAGTGTTTCGTAGAAGGCGCCATCCTCGTCTATGCGCATCGAATCCCGGACAATATGCCGAACCGCATTGTAGTTCGAGCCCAATGAAGTACGGATATTTTTTAAAGGAAAGACCGTCGCGTGAAAGACCGCGCTCCCTGTAAGAACGTCCTGGAGAAGCAATGGATGAGGATTTTCCTTGTCAATGGTGTCCAAACGAGCACGGTCTACGGCCAGCAACGCCGTTTTCACAAAAGCGACCTCGCGCGCCGGTATTCCTTCTGATCGGACGGACACATAGGAACCATCGACGGCCCAAACCCGGCTAAGAGGAATAACTTCCCGTGGAATGAATGGCGTCCAGACGGTACCGCTTAGATCGGTTTCTGCCGACGTTGTCGTTTCAAATTCAGTGACAAGAGTCTTGACCCACTCGCTCTGCACAACAGCAAGGTGTCCGAGCTTTGAAGCGGACTCTCCCGGAAGACGCGATCCTTGACCGTAGGCCATAATCAGGCCCCCTGAGAAACGACGGCTTCGAACTTACGCGCTTGAACTGGAACTACAAAACGATTCGATAAAGTAAGCATGCGCATATAACCTGGCGTCTTGGCCCGGAGGATATCGTCCTCACTCCCGGCAAATGCGACCTGGACACGAGATAGCGCCCTCGTTTCATCTTGGCTTGACAGGTGCCCGACAAAGAAATTTTCCGTCTGGGCTAACAGCTCTCGATTAATGGTCGATGGAGATTGCGTCGAGTAGACCATGCCTATATGGAACTTGGCGCCTTCCTTCGCGAACCGCGCATACACGCCTGTCAGATCCTTGCTGTCAGGAGGGAAGAGGTTGTGTGCCTCTTCGAAGTAGAGCTGTACAAAATGCCCTCCCAAGGTGTTTGAGACGAACTTCTCCTCTTGGCGCCTAAATACGGCTTTAGATATCAAATCCGAAAAATACCGTCGAACCTGATCTGTCGCATTTCCCAGATCAAGGATAACTGTTCTGCCGTCGTCAAGAAGTCGCAAAATATCGGTAATGAAATCGCCTGCGTCAGGTGCGTGGTAAGTCTGATACGCCCGCAGAATCATGGGACCGGACCCAGAGGCGGGATTTAAGAAATCGAGCAGCGCCCCATCATCCGCATCGAACATTGGTTTTGTGGTGCTCATGAGCGTTGGATCAGTGGAGTTATTTCGCCTGAATTCTGCTATTACATCTAGCTCCATCATCAAGCCATTGAGGTCCTGTGGAGGCGCTGGTGGCGTTCCATTCCGCACCGCCCGGTATGCGGCGAGTCGGAGTGGTTCTTTGAAGTGCGGATCAAAATGGCGTACGTGCCCACCAATTAACCCGAGGGCGCGAAGGCGGGATTCGTTTGCTGCAAATCCCGCCTTTTTTAGGATAGCCCAATACATCTGGACTTTCCGGATTGGCCTGGTCTTTTCATTATCCGGTAGCGCGCTGATGGATTCAATGGAGGGGAGCTTGACGCTGGCGAAGCTACGTACGTAATTTGAGGTCTTGCTATCCTGATCTAGCATAGACGCCAGTATTTCAATAGAGGAGTCTGGCTGCTCATAGAAATTCAGCCGCAACGGCTTGGAGGGTGTGCCACCTCGCTCTGTCAAAGCGTACACGTGGCAGTAGGCTTCATAAGCAGACCGAATCGAGCGGCTATCATCCTGGGGATTGTCATTCGCATACTCCCCGTTAATATCAAAAATCAGCTGCCCCACGCTTTTGTTCTCCTTGGTAGCCTCCAACATACCCTGTGCAATGAGTTTGACGATGTTCGATTTCCCAAGTCGAGTCTTTCCAAACATCGCCGTACGACAGCCCTTGAAATCAAGCATGGAGATACGTACTGGAATATCTGCGATCGCACCGGTGCTGGACAAGCCACACTCCATTGTCCGAAGTCTTCCCAAATCATATTGTTCCGCGGCCTTTACCGTGCCATTCACAATGAGTTTAAGTAAGGCTTCATCCGGGGCAAATACTTTATATCGGTGCGCACTCACAACGTTGTTGACGTCTCCGGAAAATTCCAAGCGCGCCATGGCCGCAGGGTTCGCGTAGAACATTCCCAGCACATCGCTATCCAAGGCACCCCACTGCAATTCACTTTGCGTCCATACGTCCAGTTCCGGCATGGATTTCTTATGCAGTTCGAAGTAGGTTTGCTGTACCTGATTGCTTAAGGGTGTGGGAGAAACCCCCGTGACACGGAGTAGCGTAAAGTGGGGCGGAGCGCCTCCTGCAGCGACGGGAGTCATGATAAGGAAAGATCCCCGAGGAATCCCGCCAACAGCGAGCTTATAGGGGTCACTCGTAATAATTTTGGCGGTGTCGTAGCCCAGTTCGAGTACGTATCCGACGAACCGCATGCGGTCGATTTGCCGTGCCTTCTCAAAGCCATCCTCACGCTCCAGGAAGACGCGGAGTGCATCAAGAGGATTTCCCTGCACCGCTGCGGTTTGTACGAGCTGGCCGAGTGTCGTCATCTTTCTTCCCCTTCCCGTGGTGGATCCGAGATAATGACCAGCTCTTCAAAGGGCTTTCGGCTATCAGCGCTAGCCGATATTGGGCTAAATCGCGAAACATCCAACAGCGTGAAGCCCCTGTCCGCATAGAGCTCCCGGATGGAGGAGTGGTTAGCATTAGTACACACAATCTTTGCACCCCGCGCATAAGCCCTGAAGAGCGCATAAGCGAGCCGTTCCTGGTCACTCCAGGCAAAAAGCTTTTCGTTGTACTTCACAAATCCATTCAGATTGTGGCGAACCGTATACGGAGGGTCTGCAAACACGAGATCCCCATCGCGGGCATCATCGATCAGAGACTCAAAATCTGCCAAATGGATCTGAGCTCCCTGGAGAAGCTGCGCCTTGGCTTGAAAATCCTCACCGTCAAACACGATGGTGTCGCGAGTTCCCCGAGGGACATTAAACACGCCGTGCCGATTCACCCGATAAATGCCATTGAAGCAAGCGCGGTTGAGATAAATTATTCGTGCCGCCTGTTCAGTCTTGTCATCAGGTACGGTGCTTCGCACTGCATAATAGTGCGCATTGGAATGCAAGCGTTGATGGTCCAATAATCGGGAACGGAGTTGGACCCAGTCTTCTTTCATGCCCTGAAACGCGGAAATCACATCCGGATTAGAGTCGCCCAAAACCGCTTGTTGCGGCTGAAGATGAAAAAAAACCGATCCACTACCCAGGAATGGCTCGATATATCGACTGTACCGTTTAGGCAATAAATGAGAATATCGTTGGGTAAACCAACGCTTACCCCCCGCCCATTTCAGAAAGGGTGTCATGATCATGCCATTCTTACGGAGGGGATCCGCTGGGTCAATAGCATCCGAAGCTGATGATACCCACACTACATCAGGTTACCCTTCTCTATCGTTCGCATCATCGGCTATTGCTCATGAACTACAAACGCTTTCAACGGGAACATCACGGCGCAATACCGGTGATCCCGTAGCCCAGATCCCGCCAGAGCTGCCCCTGGGTATGGGTGGCGCCCAGCGCAACAGCCGCCGCCAACGCCTCGCGTGACTCGACGCCGCTTACCACCACGGCCAGTCCCGATTTCCGGCAGCTGCGGAAGAAGCGGGACAGATGGGTGCGCTCAGGAGAGCTGGCGTGCCATGGCGCGCCCCGCAGCACGATCCGAACGCGGTCCGCCCTTGCCCGGACCGCCAGGGCCAGCGTCGCAGGCCCAAAACCCGCGCCATGGGCCTCGATGCAGGACCGGATACCGTAGGTGCGCCAGAGGCACAGGGCCTTCGCCACGCGCACGGCGCGCTCCCCATCGCCGTCAGGGTCCATCCAGCTGATTTCCACCGGCAGCCGCGCGGCCAGGGAGACGAAACGCGCAACCCGGCGGTCCAGGATCTGGGTGGCCGTGAGCCGGATCGTCACCTGCCGGACGTCCAGGGCCACGGCGTTTACGACCACACCGGCCAGACGCTCCTGCAGGACGGGGTCGAAGACCCAGTCATCCCGTACCCGCCGGCGCCACGCGAATTCCGCTTCCTTCAGGACGCTCCTGCCAGGCAGGGGGCGACTGTCGGCCGGCATGATGGCCGACAGCGCATAGGCCCGCGGCAGCGGTATCGATGGCACCCTAGCGGCGGAGTCTGTCATCATCGGGACCAGGCCGCCCGCCGGCGTGTACGGGGGGCGTGGGGCCCTCCACCATATTGAGCCCCGCGGCGATCCCGGGGAGGTCGCCACGGTCATCCGCGGCCAGCAGCGAGGCGGCCCACACGAGCGGCGTCATGGCGGCGGGGTCGCTGTCGTCTGCCGTACCGCGGCGGATGGCGTCGATCGATTCGTGCACGGACACGCCACCCTCCCAGAGCCCTGCCATCCACAGGATGGCGGAGAGCCGGTTGGCGACGGATCGCCGGTAGCGGATATAGGCCCCCGCCATCCGCCGGCGCGGCTGGCTGTCGTCGATCTCCGGATCGGGCGTGATGGCCATGTCGCGCGCCGCCTGGAATAGTACCGCGATCGTAGCGCTCGCCGGCAGTCGCGGGTCCTTACAGCCGGTTACCTTCACGTTCCCCATGAACGATCTCTCCCCTCTCATCCGATGCCCCTACGATACGGATTTCGGCCACGGCGCGAAGCCGCGCCCATAAAAAAGGGGGGCCAAGCCCCCCTCTTCGCGCCGTGGCTACGCGGATCTGTTAGCCCGGACCCCCTAGGCCCGCAAAGGGGTTATCGTCATCGTCCTCCTGTGCCTCCGCCGCGGCCCCCTGCTCCTCGCCCTCCCCGGCCTCCGTTTTGGCCTGGCTCGCCTCGTCCGGCTGGTAGTCCTCGCGGACCAGGTACTCGGGCATGCGCAACGGCTTGCCGTCACGCCCCGGGATGGCCGTCAGCAGATCCTCCTGCCGGCTCAAGAAGACGCCCGTCACCCAATCATGTTCCGCGCCCTTCATGACATTGGGCATACGCGGATCGGGCTTGCCAGGCGAAAACTCGACCACGGCGTGCGTGCCGATCATGCCGCTGTATGCGCCGTTTTCCGGATCCCGGGTGTCGCGCAGCAGGCCGTGCAGGTAGTACAGGGCGCGGCTGTTCGCCTCGCGCGTGCCCTCCTCGCCGGTCTTCGCCGTGAGGCCCTGGACACCCTTTTGGCTCGCGGGATAGGCATCCCCCACGAGCACATCCAGGGTTGCGTCCGGGAAGTCCTCCTTGAACGCCCCGACATAGGCCGCGAGGTCTTCGGCATTCAACGGGCGCTTGGCCTCCCCGTTGTAGGAGACGACCGGGCCCACGCCGATGATCTCGCCGTCTTTGCCGACCGCGCGCACGGTGACCGCCACCTGGGGCTTGACCGGACGCTTCTCGCCCTCTTTGAGCGGCA
>JAJYGP010000067.1 GCA_021785035.1 Pseudomonadota bacterium | reverse complement strand
ATACACTGCTTTGATAGGATTTCCTGGCTTCTGTTTGTGACTCATGTGAACCTCCGATAAGGGAATTATCCCTGAACGGAAGGTGTCTGTGAAAGTAGGGCAAGGTCACCCATCAGATGCAGCCCATCCTCCACCTATGGGGCGCGATCTCCCCGCCCTAAAACCCGAGATCTCTCCCGCGCTTCGCTAGGCGACGATTCGTCCGCACAAAGCGCGAGGGTCTCTCTTGTTTCACCTTAAATAGATCGGAATGCTGGGCCGAAATTAGAGCGGTACGTAACATTAGGCGAGTTGTCCTTGTTTCATGAGACCTTCGAGTATTACGCACAGGCGGTCGGGGTAGAGACGGTCATCCTGCCTAGCGGATGCGAAACAAGACTGAAACCCATACAGGGCCCGCTCAGTCCGGCCGTTGGTTTAACCCTCGATCCCGCCGATTTCGCTGTGGCGAAATTAGCAGCGGGGCGCGAAAAAGACGGGCCGTTTGTTGCCGCCCTTTTTAGCCACTAGTTCGCGAACCCGGAGGTCGTGCGTACGCGCCTCCAAGAGATTCCTGCACCGCGACTAGCCCCGTACGGACTCACCGTGACTATCATTGAGAGTAGGCTTGAGCGAGCCATATCATCCACAAGAGGCGGCCTCTCTTCTGATCCCGATTGTGACGGGAGCCGTTGAGTGGGTTTGATCAGGGACTGGGTTTTAAGCTTTTTGAAAAGTACGGTCGTAGCCCAGTCGGCAAGGAGATGGCTGCCATCGCGGGTTCTTGATATCGGGGAATGAAGGCTGGGCCGCTTGGGGTGGTCGTGCCCATTCCCGTGCGTATACCGGGATCTAGCGCGCTTCAGCAATTTAGCCGGTACTCCAACCTCGTGGGCGGCGCATTCCGGCTATCCTACAGGCCTGCTTTACATAGCCGTAGGGAAAGATCTCGAAAAGCCGTGACCGGGCGTTGCCCTGAAGCCCCGAACTCGCCATGTGGCGAATAACGAATCGGACATCCGGAACGACCTGGTGCTCCTCAAAAAACTGGCGCATAAATCGAATGATGTCCCAGTGTTCCTCGTGGAGTACAAGCCCTTCTTTTTGCGCTAATTGCTCGGCCACCGACTCATTCCAATCACCAGGATCGACCAAGTACCCCTCATCATCCATAAGAACATTTAGAGGTTTTTCTGAGCTCTCCATTCTTGCGAATCCCTCATGGCCCGGAAAGGCCGACACGGCCCGATCATGACGCTCGTTCACCAGGTGATAAAGGCGGGCCTCGGCGCGATGGCTTTGACTCTCTTGTGGGTGATTCTCGAAGACTTGGAACGTAAGGCGCCTTGACCTGGGTCAAGGCAGACTGCCGAGAAGGGAGTGGACACCGAAGGGGATCTGGCCAAGGTCGGCCGTTTGAAGGCCCGAAACCAGGCGACGCGCTAAGCCACACCCTGAGCCGCCGGGAGCGTGCTATCGCGCCCCCGACATCGTTTCGCCAAACTCGTCCTCGCGGTTGATCTTGTGTCCTAGCGTCCGCCAATTCCAAACGGCCGTGGCCAAACGGAGGTCGGCATCAGCCACGAGGACGGGCGGAGGAATCAAGACGCGCCACCAAAAAACTGAGCGTCTCCAAGGCGGGCGCGGGCTCTCCCGCAGCGGCCCGAACAATGGCGCCATCAATCCCTAAAGCGATAATGGCCACGGTGGAGGAGCGTTCGGCGTCAGCGGAGAACAACGACTCGAGCAACCGACGAAGAGCGGCCTTATGGCGCTTGAGCCATTGCCGAGTTTCCGGCAGGGCCGTGCCCATCTCTCCTGCCGCGTTGACGAAGGCACAACCCCGAAAGCCTGGCTCATCAAACCACTCCCGAAGGGCCGGCACCAAGGCCCCGCTACCACCCCCGTGCCGACACAGGGCGTCCTGAAACGCCCCCATCCAACGGCCATGGCGATAGTCGAGATACGCCCCTATGAGCGTGTCTTTGCTCGGATAATGGCGGTAGAAGGTCGCCTTCGTGACCTTGGAATCGGCGATAATGCGATCGATGCCCGTACCGCGAATGCCGTCCCGGTAAAAGAGATCGTGGGCGGTCAACAAAATCCGCTCGCGGGCCGAAATCTTCGTCGGGGGCACCCCGATCATGCGCTTCTGTCTCACCATGGCGTCATTGTAGACAGATCGGTCTCTCGTGAGTAGACTGTGATAAAGTAGACAGAGTTGTCTCCGTTACAAGGTTACAGCAAAGAGGGCTCATGCTATGGGTAGTCCGGCATTAACACTAACACCGCCTTTTACGGAAGACAGCGCCCTCATGAAGGTGCGGATAGCAGAAGATCTTTGGAATAGCCGGGATCCAGATCGGGTCATACTGGCCTACACAGAAGACACCGTGTGGCGAAACCGGGCCGAGTTTCCCGTGGGCAGGGAGGCCATACGGGCCTTTCTCCAACGAAAGTGGGCGCGGGAGCTTCAGTATCGTCTAATCAAAGAGCTTTGGGATTTTCAGGGACACCGGCTCGCCGTACGGTTTGCCTATGAGTGGCATGACGATTCCGGGCACTGGTACCGCAGCTATGGGAATGAACTTTGGGAATTCAACGAGCTGGGCTTGATGACTCGACGCCTTGCCAGCATCAACGACCTGCCTATCCCCGCTTCCGAGCGAAAATATCATTGGCCTTTGGGCCGCCGACCTGACGATCATCCTGGTTTGGCTGCGCTTGAGCTCTAGCGCCTCCCGCGTTCATAGGACCCCGCCATATCCGCGGGCGCCCCGACCGAACCCGAAGAACTAGGCGTCCAGGGGCCCGGGCAAACGGAGCAAATCCGTCACTCCAGGATCGATGCCACGCTGGCTCAGGAGCGTTGTGATCTGCCCGCGATGGTGTGTCTGGTGGTTAAAAAAGTGGGCGACGACCAGCGAAAACGGATAGCTATGTAGCTCGGGGCTCGTGATGCCCTTGAAGCTTAAGGGACGCGCGACATCACGGGCATCAAGTGCTGTTGCCCACTCTATGATGCGCTGGTCATCTTGCATTCGCTCTCTCCGCAACTCCGCAAAATCCCCGTAAAGCTCCTCGTCAAGCGATTTAAATGTCGCGGGCCTGCCCCGGAAACGGGCCATCCAGCTGCGGTCGGCCAACAGAATATGGTTCAAGGTCCCGTGAATCGAACGAAAGAAGGCGCCAACATCACTTTTTCGCGCCTCATCTGTGAGGGTGGCGCAGGTCTCATAGAGACGCTCATTCATCCACACATTATAACGGGCCATGATTTGCGCATAGGCGATCACCCAAGCTGGGTCTTTTGTATGGATTTCGTTATTGTTCGATTTATTACCCATGTCTTCCACACCCCTCGTTAGTGATTGGTTGCACGCGTTCTCGCCGGGCTCGGCTAGCGCGCGCTTGACTTAAAACAAAGACCCAAAAGGGCCTTATGGCTAAAATCGAACGAGAAAACGGCGCGCATGGATCGCCGATCCGAGATCGCTCAAAGCCCACTGTGGCCGAATAAGGCCGCTCACGCCCACCACAAGAGACAAGGGAAACATCATACATCATGAACCCCACGCCCTCCCCCCAAACGCACGGCAATATCCCCTACACTATTCTGACGGCGCCTGAAAACCTGGATCCCAGCGCGCCCCGCCGCTATCCCTGGGCCTGGCAAAAATACCTCGATGCCTGCGCGAACCACTGGATGCCGCAAGAGATCAACATGGAACGTGATATCGCACTCTGGAAACGCCATGACGGGCTTTCCGAAGACGAGCGGCGTATCGTCAAACGCAATCTGGGGTTCTTTACGACAGCAGATTCGCTCGCCGCCAACAATATCGTCCTCGGAACCTACCGCCAGATCCGGGCGCCTGAGTGCCGCCAGTACCTGGTGCGCCAAGCCTTCGAGGAGGCCATCCACACACACTCCTATCAATATATCGTCGAATCTCTAGGGCTCGATGAAGGCGAGATCTTTAACGCCTATCGCGAGGTCCCGTCGATACGGGACAAGGATGTTTTTCTTTTGCCTTACATCGAAATTCTGGCCACACCGAGATTTTGCACCGGAACGCGGGAGGCAGACAGCGCCCTCCTCCGATCGCTGATCGTGTTTGCAGCCATTATGGAGGGTCTCTTTTTCTACGTAGGATTCGCCCAGATCCTGGCGCTGGGCCGACAAAATAAAATGGTGGGGGCCTCCGAGCAGTACCAGTACATACTCCGCGATGAGTCCATGCACTGTAACTTCGGCATTGATCTCATCAATCAGATCAAGATCGAGAATCCGCACCTTTGGACGCCGGACTTTCAGAGTGAGATATCGGGCCTTATCCATACCGCCGTGGGTCTTGAGTGCGACTACGCCTCAGACACCATGCCGCGAGGGGTCCTTGGCCTCAACGCAAACCAAATGCACCGCTACGTAACCTACATAGCCAATAGACGATGCCAACAGCTCGGTTTACCAGAAGTCGAGAGAGGTGTGGCAAACCCGTTCCCCTGGATGAGCGAAATGCTGGACCTTAAAAAGGAGAAGAATTTCTTTGAGACCCGGGTGACGGAATACCAAACGGGCGGCGCTTTGCGGTGGGACTAGAGCTTGGGCCGTCGGTTGACGCTCGCTGCAAAAGCCGCAGCTCCTGAGTCTCCGCGGCCCCATGGTGGCTTTTCGTCATAGACGATGCGGGTACTGGGCCAGGCACCTTTTCTTATTCCCGCTTCTTATTAAGGGACGCGATACGCGATTTTTTGGAGGGACAGGGCGCCCTTGTCGGCAAAAAATTGAGGCACAGTCAGCGGCCCGGTCTCTTAAAACCGTCGCGAGCGAGTTCGGCCTTTCCTCGGATCACACAATCTCGGGCGTGATCGTTAACCAAACCCATAGCCTGCATAAAGGCATAGGCCGTGGTCGGACCTATGAATTGCCAACCCCGCTTTTTCAAGTCCTTAGCCAGGGCCCGAGACTCGGGCGAGATCGAGGCGGCCAGCGCATTGTGATGGCGTGTCGCGGTCGGCTCGTATTGCCAGAGGTAAGCGGCGAGCGACCCTTCCCGCCCAACAAGATCCTGGGCCTTGCGCGCATTGTTGACGACCGCCTCGATCTTGCCTCGGTGACGGATGATCCCGGCATTTGCCAACAAACGGTCGACATCACGCGGGGTAAAACGCGCCACCCTATCGAAATCGAAACCATGGAATGCCGCGCGGAAATTGTCTCGCTTCGAAAGGATGGTGCGCCAACTTAGGCCGGACTGGAAGGCCTCTAAACTCAACTTCTCGAACAGACGCTGATCGTCGCTGACCGGGAATCCCCATTCGGTGTCGTGATAGGCAATATACTCCGGCGTGGCGATACACCAAAAACAACGTATCTCGCGATCGGGATTCATCAAACTTGCACCCATGCGCTCCCCGGATCTTTCGCTAGGTCAATCGTTTGCGCGAGACCCTCCCTCGAGAGAGGGCCGTGTGGCGTCCCGATCTTAGCGTACGATTCGTCCCTCTGAAAAGCCCCTTGGATAGCCTAGTCTCCCCGCCAAACATCGGGGCAAAGGGGACCTAGGCCGCTATCCGCCCCTGTCCCCGACCCAAGCTCGCCTAGGTCAAGGCTTCTTGCCTATACGTCGCCCGCGCCAGGCACCATACACGATGGGCAAGACAACAAGGCTGAGGAGCGGAGCTGTTATCATGGCGCCTAGGAATGGGGCGGCGATGCGTTTCATCACATCGGAGCCTGCGGCATGACTTACAAAAATCGGGAGCAAGCCGCATACCACGACGGTGGCCGTCATCATGATCGGTCGAAGCCTTCGAGTCGTGCCTGCGAACACGGCCTGGCTCAGTTTCGCAGGATCTGTAAGAGAACCCGCGACCTGATGTTCCCTAATCGCTTGATTGATGTAGATTAAAAGCACAACGCCGAACTCCGTGACGACACCGGCTGCGGCAATGAAACCGACGGCCACGGCCAAAGACATCTTGTAACCCAAGAGATAAACAAGCCAGATGCCTCCGACGAGCCCCAGTGGTAAGGTCAAAAGAATCACACAAGCCTCGGCCATGCCGTCAAAGGCCATGACCAGCAAGACGAAGATAACGCCAATGACAACAGGCACGAGGCGCGCCAGCTCGGCGGCCGTGCGTCGATAAAAACGGTAATCCCCGGACCAGCGGATCGTATACCCTTGAGGAAGAGTCACATGAGCTGCCACCGCCCGTTTGGCGCGCGCCACATAGCGTCCTAGGGACACACCGTGGGTCGAGGCCGAGACGACGTCATACATCTGAGACCCCTCGGTATCGATCTCGGTTGGGCCATCACGGCGGATAATATGGGCCACTGCGTCAAGCGGGATGAGGCCACCGGTGGCCGTCACAAGCGGCAGGTGCTTCAGTGCCGCCACCGATTGGCGATCGGCACGTGGATAGCGCAACACGATGGGATAACGCGCGTAACCATGGATGGTCGTGCCCGCCTTCGTGCCAGCTATGGCCGTATGCACTAGGGCGCCAATGCCGCGCACGGTGAGGCCGTAGCGCGCGGCTTCATTGCGTTCTATACGCACGGACACATAACGTCCATCGTCGATACGATCCGCGTAAGCCGAGGTCGTACCCGGGAGATGGACTAGAACATTTTGGATTTTGATCGCGACCTTCTGGATACCCGCAAGATGGGGACCAAAGACCTTCACTCCGACCGGCGTGCGAATACCAGTCGACAGCATATCGACGCGCGCGGCTATAGGCATGGTCCAATCGTTGGCAAGGGCCGGAGTCGTCAAGGCCCTATTCAACTCTGTCCGCAGGCGCCCAACCGTCACGCCTTTAGGCCACGCGGAGCGGGGCTTCAGGCGCACGATAGTCTCAAACATCGAGAGCGGGGCGGGATCGGTCGAGGTGTCGGCGCGCCCGGCCTTACCAAAAACCTCGCGCACCTCCGGAAAGCTTTTGATGATACGATCCGTTCTCTGAAGAAGGGCTGCGGCCTCGCCTACGGACACATTCGGGTCGACTGTGATCGGCATGTACATAAGGTCGCCCTCGTAGAGGGGCGGCATAAATTCGCTTCCGATGTGCAGTACGGGCCACAGGGCAGTCGCGACTACGACAAGGGCCAGCGCTACGGTCAAGATCCGGTGCCTGAGGGCCCCGGCGAGCAGGGGTTCGAACAGGCGATGGAGCAAACGATTGAGAGGATTGTGATTCTCCGCCGATATCGGTCCGCGAATCAGATAGCCCATCAAGACCGGCACCAGAGTGATTGATAAAAGGGCTGCAACACCCATGGCGTAGGACTTCGTGAAGGCCAAAGGCCGAAACAAACGCCCCTGCTCGCCGTGAAGAGCGAAGATCGGGGTAAAGGAGACGGCAATAACAAGGAGCGAGAAGAATAAGGCCGGACCAACCTCGCGGGCCGCAACACCCACCGCCGCCCAAATCTCCCGATCCGGTTCGCATTCCCTGAGTTTGTGGGTGTTCTCGATCATAACAATGGCGCCGTCCACCATCGCCCCGATCGCGATCGCGATCCCCGACAAGGACATGATGTTGGCATTCAGGCCTTGCGCCGCCATGATACCGAAGGCCGCCAGAATTCCCACCGGCAAAACCGCGATGGCGACGAGCGCCGATCGCAATCGCGACAGAAAGAGAAGGCACACCAACGCAACGATGAGGGATTCCTCCAAAAGCTTGGCGCGTAAAGTGGCGAGCGTGCGCGCAATAAGCCGCGCTCGATTATAGGTAGTGACGATGCGCACTCCGGGTGGGAGGGTCGGAGCGAGCTGCTTAAGGCGCGCCTGCACCTCTTTTATGACCTGTAAGGCATTGGCGCCGCTCCGGGCGATGACGATGCCGCCGACCACCTGCCCTCGCCCGTCAAGGTCCGCAAGCCCATAGCGCAGCCCAGGCCCCCTGTGTACACGGGCGACCGCTCCGACATCGAGCGCCACACCGCTTTTGTTCACGGAAAGAGGCGCCAGGCGCAAGGCTTGCAAGGAGTGAACGTAGCCGCGAGTCCCGGTCTGCACGAAACTTGCGAGCCCGTGATCGCCATCGATCACGCCGGCCCCGGCCTGGCCATTGGCGGCCGTGAGAGCAGCCAAGAGAGGAGTCAAGGTCAGGTGATGCGCCCACAAGGCCTCGGGGTTCACGTCCACATCGTAGTCGCGCGTCATGCCCCCCACTGTAGCGACGCTGGCGACCCCGGGTAGTTGTTCGAGCTGGTAGCGTAAAAACCAGTTCTGGAGGGTGGTAAGACGGCCGAGGCCCGGTCCACCCTTGTCGATCAACGCATACTCGTAGACCCAACCGAGACCCGTGGCCGGCGCGCCGAGCGTGGGTACGACCTGCGGCGGCAATTCGTGGCGAACCTGGCCCAGATACTGCTGAACCAGATTACGGGCCTCATAGGGATTGGTTCCGGCATGGAAAATCACGTAGATCAGCGACTCGCCGAACATGGAATAGGCACGGACGGTACGCGTTTTTGGGACCTCGAGGAGAGCCGTAGTCAGCGGATAGGTCACCTGCTTTTGAATCACCTCGGGGGAGCGGCCGGGGTCGTCGGCGCGTACTATGACCTGCACATTCGAGAGGTTCGGCAAGGCATCCACCGGCATGCGCATAAACGACCAGAGCCCCCATGCGATCAAAAGACCGCCAGCGGTAAGGACCGTCTTTCTGTGGGCGAGCGACCAATCGATAATTCGGTTAATCATGGCGACCGCCCAGACCCGCAAGGCGGGCGGAGAATCCGTGGATATGGGAATCGGCATCGAGCAAGAAGAGGCCGTGCACGACCACGCGCGCGCCTTTCTTAAGTCCCCTTCTGACGATCACTGTCCGGCCACTCGCGGGCCCAAGCGCTACCGTCTGCAAACGGAAATGACCGCCGCCCGTGGCCACAAAGACATAGGCTATGCCGGTCCCCGTATGGAGAACGGCCGAACGCGGAATCGTAAGCGCCGGGGCGTGGGTATGGGTCTCTATGCGCGCGCGGACATAGAGGCCGGGACGTAGCCACCCGCTTGGGTCCGAAAGGGTTGTGCGCACGGTCAATGTCCTATCTTGCGCATCAAGGGCGGGATAGATGTAACGGACAAGACCGCGAGAGACTTGGCCATTCCCGGCCCGGACGACGACTCTATCCCCCACCCGCACAAGAGCGGCCGCGGACGGAGGGAGGGCTAGACGAACCCATACCGGCGAGCGCGGGGCGATGGTGAGAATGGCAGTCTTCGGTGTGACATAGTGACCAGACACAGCGCCTATTGCGACGACCACACCGCTTGCCGGCGCATAGAGAGGAAGCGTAAGCGGGACATGGCCGGCGCGCGCGAGGGCCTTTTGACCGCGCGGGCCGAGACCGAGACGGGCAAGACGCATCGCCACTGCCTGCAGCAATTGCGGCCCGGCATGAATGTGCTTCAACATGAGATAATCGCTTTCCGCGGCGCGTAGAACCGGGGCATAGAGTTCACCTATAAGCTCCCCCCGGCGCACGCGGTCTCCAACGGTATCGGGGCCGAGGCTTTTCAGCCAACCGTCGAGACGGGAACTCACGGCAACGATACGGTGGCGATCGACCGTGACAATGCCCGGCGCATTATGCGCAATCCCGGAGGTCGCCGGACCGACAATCACCGTGCGCACCCCATAGCTCTCGCGCAACCGAGGATCCACATGAAAGCTCATGGCTGCTTGAGCACTCTTGTGCGGTCGCGGGGCATACACAGGGAGGTATGGCATACCCATAGCGTCTTTCATGGGCACGGGCGAATGGATGGCCGGGTTCATCGCGCTGCGATAATACAAAATGCGCCGAACCGGAGCGGCGGAGGCGACAGGAGAAGACTGGCTGGCCTTTCTTGGGACAAGAAAGAGAGCCATCCCGCCTATCGCAAGCGCGGACAGAAACAGGGCTAACCAAAATTTAGTGCGCATGGGCATTCTCCGTGTCGGTGCCGAGATAATCGAGGGTTGCAATCGCATCGGATCGCCTGCTCCTAAGCCGCCAGGCCGTAAGCTCCAGGGCACGTACAGATTGAGCGTAACGCAGGGTCTGTAAGAGAGAGACGCGACCGTTGGCAAAGGCCATGAGAGCGGCATTCAGGGCGGCTTGGGCCTCGGGCAAGCGCTCGGTTTTTAGCAACCGCAGGCGCGCATCGGCGCCTTTGTACGCCGCATAAGCCGCGTTGACCGCAGCCCGTAAGGCGAGCCGGGTCGCGTTCTCCCGATCGTGGGCGATGGCGAGATCGGCGGCACGGCGATCGATGCGTTGATCAGCGCGGCCACCTGGGAAGATCGGCAAACTCACGCTCATCTCAACGGAAAACTGGTTCGGGGAACGCGGCCCCCCCGGGTATTCGGGTGCTGTCCGAAAGCCATAGCTTGCGCCAATGGCGTAGTGGGGTAAGAGGTCCCGGCGGGCGGCGCGGAGGAAATACCGAGCGGCGCGAACCTTTTGGGTGCTAGCCATAAAGGCCGGCACGCGCTCGATGTGCGCGAGGAGAACGGCCGGGGGCGGGGGCTGTGGCAAACGCGGTGGCGTGTGGGCGATGCGAACACGGCGCAAGATTAGCAATTCCTGGAGCGTCGCCTTCGTGGTAGCGAGGATCGCTTTGAGCTTCAATATGGCATCGCCCACACCGGCCACCGCAGAGCGGGCCTGCAGGAGATGCGCTAGGCTTCCGTGGCCGTTCTCGTAATTCAGGCGCGCACTGTGGGCGATCTCACGATAAAGGACGCGATTGCGGCGCAGGGCGCCTAGCGCTTGACGACCATAGTAATACGCACAGAAATTGCGCGTGAGGACAGCAACGAGGCGTGCCCTAGCGTCGCCCAGATCGAACCGAGCGGCGTGGACCAAGGCCTTAAGACCTTGGCGCCTGAGACCCAATTTGCCGAACGGAGGAAACCTTTGGCTAATGCCCACAACGAAGGCCGACATGCTGTCATGAGCCAAGGCCGGATCGGCGACGTCGAGATTTTGCGGGCCAAAGCTCAGCGTAGGGTCGGGGAGCGCGGTCTTGTAACGGGCTTTAGCCTTGCGCGCCACGATCCTTTCGTGACCGGCCACAAGGCTGGGGGCCACCGCAAGGAGACGTGCTTGCGCTGCGGCCAGCGTGAGCGCTGGCCGCGCCTGGGCCAATAGCGGGAAGCTTGCGGCCACAAGGGCCATGATAAAACGAGTAGCAGACATTCCATTTCCTCCGGTCAAACACGACGCCCGCGCACAAGCGGGACCGTAAGGCCGAGGAAAGGCTTAAATCAGGAGGCGGGAGAGACGCAGATAGAGAGGCGGACCGCGGGCGCCCGGGGGCAAGTAGGTAGCGCACCTCGTAGCCGACACCGAAGAGAGTGACACCCTCCTAACGGAGACCGTGACCGGGGGGAATAGCCGCGCGTGGACCGTGCGGGGGCCAAACCTGTGATGACACTGGAGATTGTGACAGGCGGCCATCCCGTGCCCGCCACCCTGAGACAGGTGACCACTCACCAGAATAGCCGGCATCATGCGGCAGGCCACCGTCATCTGGTGCCCGATACCCATCGCGGCGGCCTGCAATGGCCACAGCAAGACCAACGCCAACCAGGCGCTGATTAATAGGCGAACAGAGAACACTGATGACCGCACGACACACACTCCGGCTTGTCAAGATCATACTAAGCGGTAGACATGGCGCGGTCAACGGTTAAGCTCACCCCTGTTAGCCCCGACCCGGAGCCCGTGGCCCTTTATGCGGATGCCCCACCGAAAGCCCGCGTGTATCCTTCCCGGTCTTGTGGGTTCTCAGCTCAACCCCCGGCTGGGTACTTGGGCCCGCTCGCTTGAGCGCGGCCTCTTTGGTGGGGACCAATGAGGAGACGCACTTATGTCAAAAATTCACCAGAAGAATTTGCTCGGGAGTCTGCTGTCGAAACCGGTGATGTTGGCCGCGGTGTTTGCCTGCGCAACCCCCGTAGCGGCATTCGCGCAGATGGGTGGGGCGGGATCGTCCGGATCCATGATGGGCGGAAGTTCACACGCCCCAAGCAGCAAACCCATGATGGGGCACACCGGTAAAACCGCAGGGAGCCCATGGGTTAAGTCCATCCAAGCGGCCTTGAATCGCAAAGAGCACGCCCACCTGGCGGTCGACGGCAAGATGGGACACGCGACCGAGATCGCCTTGAAGAAATTCCAAAAGACCCACGGCCTGAAACCGACCGGGCACCCGAACAAGGCCACCGATCACGCGCTAGGCATGTAAAGACGGCGGTTAAAGCACGGTGCCGGTCGGCGCAAGCCGCCCGGCACGCCTTGCCGATCGCACCCTACGGGGCGGAAAAGACAGGCGGGCGTTACAAATAACCGAAAAAGGCGACTCCCTGCCGCCCTCGTCAGGGCTTGCTTGAATCGCCCATATCCCCTTCGTGACTGTGGTCCTTCCCCAGCACCATGTACATCGCCGGTACCACGAACAAAGAAAAGAGTGAGCCGAGGCCAAGACCTGTGAAGATGACAAGACCCAGGGCAAAGCGAGCGGCCGCCCCGGGCCCCGAGGCCAACAGCAAGGGAATGACGCCCACCATCATAGCGCCCGTGGTCATAAGAATCGGCCGCAAGCGAATGGACGAGGCCTTTTCGACCGCCGCACGCTTACTAAGCCGTTCCCGTCTTTGGGCCTCGTTTGCGAACTGCACGATCAAAATACCCTGTTTCGTTATAAGACCAATCAAGGTAATGAGGCCTACTTCGGTGTAGATGTTGATTGTGCCTAGGCCCACGCTCAAAAATATCAACGCCCCGCTGATCGACATCGGAACGGTCACCATAACGATCAAAGGATCCCGGAAGCTTTCGAACTGTGCCGCGAGCAAAAGGTAAATCAAAAGAATAGCCAAAAAGAACGTGATTAATAGGCCGCTTCGGGCATGCACGAACTGTCGCGACTCGCTCGCGTAGTTCACGCTAAAGCCTTGAGGGAAGATCCTGTGCGCCTGCACACGCAAATACGAAAGCGCTTGACCCATGGTGACCCCCGGCATGGGGACTGCCTGGATGGTCGCCGAATTCATCTGTTCGAATTGCGGTAAGTATTGGGGCTCAACCTGGGTCTTAATCGAAACAACAGTAGACAATGGCACCATGTGGCCACCTGTTGTTTGCAGGTAGAAATTCTTTAAAAGCCCCGCGTTCGCCCGGAACCGATCCGAGACCTGCGGGATCACCTCGTAGCTTCGGCCCTTCAAATCGAAGCGGTTGATATAATTCCCGCTCAAGAGCGGCTGGAGGTTCGCGGCGATTGATTGCATGCTCAAACCCAAGGCCGCGGCCATATTGCGATGAATATGCAAAACGACCTGCGGATTATCGTAGCGCAGATCTTTAGCTACGTAGGCAAAAAGGCCGCTACGCTGAGCGATGCCGACCAAACGATTTGCGACCGCATTGATCTTCTTGTAGCCGGCGCTCGCCTGAATAACAAACTGTACGGGCGGCCCGCCGGAGGACCCCGGGAGCGGCGGCTTTTGAAAGACCGCAAGTTGCAATCCAGGAATATGAGATACGGTCTGTTGGATGATCGGTTGGAGCTTCA
The DNA here is from genome assembly GCA_021785035.1 of Pseudomonadota bacterium. Lineage (GTDB taxonomy): Bacteria > Pseudomonadota > Gammaproteobacteria > Acidiferrobacterales > Acidiferrobacteraceae > Acidiferrobacter. The sequence continues at coordinate 15,320 of JAJYGP010000067.1, read as the reverse complement.
TGGTGCTTATAGACCGCTTACTCCAGGGCACGAGATGCATACCGGCAATCATGGAGTTGGTCCCAGCCCCGGTCGGCGAGAAGCCCGTAATCATGAAACTCTTATCATAGACCTTGAACTTTTTAAAATCGTGAATGATCTGCAGACCGTACTTACGCAGATAGCCCGGGGTCGCCGTGGGCGGTGCGGTACCGGCCACGAATATCACCCCCTGATCCTCTTGTGGCGCCAGTTCTTGGCGGGTCGACACGAATAAAAAATAAACGCTTCCGAGCATCACCGCGGCAAACAACAGAGTGACAGGCAAATAATCCAAGGTGCTGTGCAGGCGCTTGTCGTAAGAGCTGCGGAGACGCTCGAAGCGCTCGTCTATGAAGCGGGCGAGGCCGTGTGGCGGGTTTTGCTTTAGCACTCGTGACGACAACACCGGCGACAAGGTCAGCGCTACAACCATCGACACAAGGACCGTGGAGACGAGGGTAAAGGCAAATTCCGAGAACAAGCTACCGGTGAGCCCACCCATAAATCCAATGGGCGCAAAGACCGCGACCAGGGTCGTCGACATCACGATGATGGGAGTCATGAGCTCGCGCCCGGAAAGCAGAGCGGCATCTATGGGAGACCGGCCTTCCTCGATATGGCGGTGGATGTTCTCGACAACCACGATGGCATCGTCAACCACGAGGCCAATTGCGAGCACGATCGCAAGCAAGGTGAGGAGATTGATCGTAAAATGCATCATCCACATGAGCAGGCCGCCGCCTATGACCGAGAGCGGAATAGCAACCGCCGGGATAAGGGCCGCCCGCAAGGAACCCAAAAACATCAGAATGACGAGAATCACCACGACCAAGGTGATTCCTATGGTCACGAGAATCTCGTGCAAAGCAGCGGTAATGTAGGTGCTCGCATCATAGGGGATACGAGCATGAAGACTCGGCGGGAACTGGGCTTTGATGCGGGCCAAGGCGTGGCGCACGCCGCGGGCCACGTCCAAGGAATTGGCCGACGGGGTCGGCTGTATGCCGATGTAAGCGGCTGTCGTGCCATTGTAAAATGCTTGTGACGTGTAGTTTTGGGCGCCAAGCGTCACGCGCGCCACATCTCGCAGGCGCACCAAAGTCGGTCCCACGTGCGCTACCACCAAGTTGCGGAAGTCATGAACCGTAGAGAGACTGGTCGTGGCCCGAATCACTTCGCCTATAGTGGCATTACGGGTACGACCGACGGCCGATATGTAATCGTTGCTCGCTAAAGCCGCGGCGACCTCTGAAGGATCAACATGTAACGCGGCCATTTTCACGGGGTTTAGCCAGACGCGCATGGCGAACGTGTTGCCGGAACCGGTGCCGGCAGGCACGATTTGGGCTTGACTCACGCCATGGACAGCAACGAGCCCCGGCTGGACTACGCGCAGCAAATAATCCGTGATCTGCTGCTGGGTCATATGGTGGCTGTAAAAAGCTATGTACATAAGGTCGGTCGAATCGCCGACCGTGACATTGATGATCGGCAACTGACTGCCCGTGGGCAGTTTATTGACGACCTGCTGGATCTTCGACTGAATGTTGGCGACCGCCGCGTTCGGGCTGTAATTCAGCTTCATGTAGGCGGTGATGGTCGATACGCCCTCGGCGCTCGACGAGGTCATATAGTCGATACCCGGCGCCGAGGCGATAACGCGCTCAAGGGGTGTCGTCAAAAAGCCTTGCACGGTCTGAGGGGTGGCGCCCGGATAGACAGTGGAAACGACCACCGTGGTATTGGTCATCTTCGGGTACTGACGCACAGTCATACCCATGTAAGCGCGGACGCCCAACAGGAAGATCATGAGACTTAAGGCGGTCGCTAAGACCGGGCGGCGGATAAAATAATCGGTGAATGTCATAGGCGGGCCTTACGGCTGCATCGCATTATTGATCGCAATCGGCATGCCGTTGCGCAATTTCACTTGGCCAGCCGTCACGACGGTCTCTCCCGCCTTGAGCCCTCGGCGGATCGCCACCAAACCGTGGCGTTCGCGGCCGGTCGTCACGACCTGCTGACGCGCAACGAGTTGCGAGTGACCTTTTATCTTTGCGTGTTTTACGACATAGACAGTGTCGCCGTAGGTGTTATAGGTAAGGGCCGTAGGGGGTACAGCAAGCACAGCGTGTGTTTGGCGACTGACGATGCGTATCCGCCCAAACATGCCGGGCCGCAAGGCGCTGTCGGTGTTTGGTACGACAGCCTGTACTAGAATATTGCGAGTCGTTGAATTAACAGCCGCATCGATCGCGTGCACGAGACCCGGGAACAGCCGATGCGGATAAGCATCAACCGAAAGTTGAACATTCTGGCCAGTCTTGATACGAGCGAACTCGCCCTGGGGAACGGTGAAATTGGCGTAGAGGGTCGCATAGGATTGGAGATCGACAATGGGCGCGCCCGGGGCCAAATACTGGCCCAGGTTGACCTGACGAATACCCAGAATGCCACTAAAGGGGGCACGAAGCGCCAATTCGTTGATGGCGGCGCGGTCGCCTGCGACGCGCGCAACAGCGCCGCGGAACGTCGCGATTGCGCTGTCGAGTTGCGCACGACTTGCGGCCTTTTCCCCATAGAGGATCCTTGTGCGACGGAGGTTAGCGGCCGCTAAATGGGTTTGAGCAATGTCGTAGGCGAGCTGGGCCTCTTGGGGCTGATCGTTGACCTGCACGAGCAAGGCCCCCCGCCGCACGGCTTGGCCGGAACGAAAGGCGATGGCCGTGACCACACCCGGAAGCTGCGCCGTTACCGTGACCCCCTGAATAGCCGCGAGGCTTGCCACGCTGCGAATGCGTTCGTGCCACAGGACACGCTGCACGGGAGCCGTCGAAACGGTGACTACGGGCATGCCGCGGGCGCTCATAAATTCATGGATCTTGTAATTCACAAACGCCTTCCAGCCGAAAATCCCCGCGAAAACCACAGCAAGGATAATAGCGACCAGGATCATGCGTTTTTTCATGGCTTGTTCCTTTGGGACGTAGCTTGCGATACGGAAGGGGATACGGTCTTCTTGGGGGCCACTTGCGGCGGCCCAAGCAAGGAACGGCTCGGCGGCAGGCGGCCGCCACCTATGGCGGTATACAAGGCCACGGTGTCGAGGTAACGCTGGGCCTCAGCCCGGACATAGGCGATACGAGCCTGACTGTAAAGGGCCTCTGTGGTCAAAAGCGACAACGAATCAATGGCACCGGCCCTATAGCTTTCTTGAGCAAGGCTTAAGGCCTCGCGCGATGCGCGGTAAGCGGCACGCTCATCGCTCAGCGCCTGGGCATCGTGCGAAAGCGCCCTTAAGACACCGGCCACCTGTTGAAAAGCCCCAAGAACCGTGGATCGATAAGTAGCCAGCGTGCCCGCGTAGAGATCAATCGCCTCCTGCCGCTGGGCCCGCAGAGTGCCGCCATGGAAGATTGGGGCCAAGAGACTGCCAGCCAGACTCCAGACATTGCTGGCACTGCTCAAAAAGCTTCCGGGCGTCAGACTTTCCTGGCCGAACGTGGCGGTGAGCTGGACGGTCGGGTAAAACTGCGCATCGGCAATCCCTATTTGCGCGTTGGCATAACGAAGCTGCTCAGTCGCCGCACGGATATCGGGGCGATCTTTCACAAGCGTCGAAGGCAAGCTCACCGGAAGGTTGCGCGGCAAATAGAGCTGCGAAAGCCGCAAATGAATCGGCCGCCATTGCGCGGGGAACTCGCCGATCAACGCCGCAAGGGCATAACGGGCCGTAGCCAACTGCTGTAAAAGGGCTGGCAAAGCGGCCTTGCTCGTGGCCAACTGGCTTTCCTGGTTGACGACCGACAAGTAGGGCACGGCACCGGCCTGGTACTGCATCTTGGTCAGGGCCAAAAGACGGGCTTCGCTGCGGATGATGCGCTGGGTGGCAGCGACCTGAGCCTGATCGCTGGCCGCTTGTACAGCGGTCGTCGCCACATTGCCGATCAAAGAGAGTTGCGCTGCAAGCAACTGATCGCGCTGATAGTTGGCAAGCGATTCGGCGCTATTGTAGACGAGCTTATTGACGCCAAAGACGTCCGGGTAATAGCTGACCGAAAGGCCTCCGGTATAAAGGGAATAGATTCCCGCCCCAGGACCCGTGTGGAAGGCCCCTGAATTCTTCTCGCGGACGGCACCGAGATTACCGTTCACCTGTGGATAAAAGACCCCCTCGTCGGCGGCCACCACCGCGCGCGCCTGAAGCAGCCGCGCACGATCCGTGGCCAGGGTGGGATTGCGGCGCAGGGCAAGCGCTACCAAATGATCAAGAGCCGCCGAGCGAAACGTCGTCCACCATTCCCGGGGCGGCGACACCCCATAACGAAAACGTTGGGCGGCACCTGCCGCGCCACCTGGCGCCGCAGTCGTGTGCGGTTGATGACGATCGGTGTAGCGATGAACCGAAGGCGCATGGGGGCTGTGGTAGCGAGGACCCACGGCACAACCGGTTAAGGCTGTAAGGCAGAGGGTCGACCCGAGCACGGCGCGCAGGGGCCGCGAACGCTTAAGGCAATGAGTGGTCATAATGTGGTGAAGCCCTCGATAGCCTCTGGGCTTTGCGCTCCCCTATGGTGGTCAACGCTCAACATCAATCCGGCCCACAGTGTCTGTGGTTAATTACACGAGTTAATAATTAGCATGCTAAATAGCTTAACCGTTCTCCTCATGGCGGCGCAAGACGTGCGCCTACGCGCCGCCATCCCCTCGTCCGGTCCTTGGGTCAGGGGACCCAAAATCGCCTGCCGGTCCTATCGGGCTAAACGCCGCCGCCGCAAAAACCGTTCCGCGGCTCCCCCGGTGCTCCCTCTAGGGGGGAATGGACGACAGAAAGTCCCCCACCATACTTTCCAGGCCACCATACTTTCTAGCCCGACATGGTATGGTGTTTAGGACGTAAAGCCTGTGACAATAGGACTCCACCATGGATTAGGAGATCTCCTATGAAGCTATTTTTTGCCCCCGGCGCTTGCTCCCTTGCGGCTCACATCCTCGTCGAAGAAACGGCACTTTCTTGTACGCTCGTTAAAGTCGATCTGGCAAGCCACAAAACCGAACACGGCGACGATTATACGAAAATCAACCCCAAAGGTTATGTGCCGGCGCTGCAACTCGACAGCGGCGACGTACTGACCGAAGTCGGGGTCGTCCTACAATACCTCAGCGACCAGAAAAAAGACCTGCACCTCATGGCGGCGGCCGGTACCCTCGAACGCTACCATCAAATGGAGTGGCTCAATTTTATCGCAACCGAGGTCCACAAACAGTTCTCGCCGCTTTTTCGGCCAGACTCGCCAGCCCAAACCAAAGAACAACACACAAAGATTTTGGGGCGGCGCTTTGACTTCCTATCCGACCATCTCGCCAAACAGCCCTACCTAGCAGGCCAGGCCTTCACGGCGCCCGATGCCTACCTTAGCACCGTGTTGGGCTGGTCCCATCACGTCAAAATCGACCTTAGCCCGTGGCCGCGACTCACCGACTATCTGGCTCGCGTGCGAGCGCGTCCGGCCGTCCTAAAGGCCATGAAAAGCGAGGGGCTTATCAAGTAATCTCTCCTTGGGTCTTGGGGCAGAGATTCGGCCCCAAGATCTTATTGACCTATCCTTGGTCGGAACGGAGCCCTATGCTATAAGCGAACGAGGCTGCACAAGAACCCAAAGGGGGCAACGATGTCGGAGCCGGTTCTCAAAAAAACGCTCGTGCGCGACGAATCGTTCGCGGGCGTCACCTACCACATAGCAGGCGAGCTTGTACCGGTCTTGCAAATCGCACTCACCTCGACGCCCATATTTTTCGAGCATCACATCCTTTTGTGGAAGAGCCCGTCGACTCGCATCGGCGTAAAGGCCGTCAAAGGGCTCCTGAAGCGGGCCATTAGCGGCATGCCCATCCTTTTGACCTCCGCGACTGGGCCCGGCCAAATCGCCGTCAGCCGCGACGGCGCCGGACAAATCGTCCCGATCCATCTCGAACCCGGTCAGGCCATTGATGTTCGTGAACATCAATATCTGGCGGCCACAGACCAGGTGTCTTATTCGGTGACGCGGATCAAAGGCATTATGAACTGGGTCTTTGGCGGTAATAGCATTATCGTAGACCAGTTTCGGGCCGGTGCGGCCGCCGGAATTGTGTGGGTCCACGGCTTTGGCAACGTCTTTGAGATCGTGCTGGGTCCCGGCGAGTCAATCGATCTCGAACCCGGCGGTTGGCTCTATAAGGATCCCGAGGTCGGCATGAAGACTTTGACGCAAAGTCTCAGTTCCGGTCTCTTTGGCAGCGCCGCCTCGTTCTTTTGGAATCGGCTCACGGGCCCAGGACGAGTGGGGATCCAGTCGATGTACATACCCACGCTCGCAGTTGAGGCCTAAACCCGAAGGTGCGACTGCGAATAAAGCTCGCGTTTGCAATGGCCGCGGCGGTCTTGCTGTATCCGCTGTGGGGGCTTGTTGCGCCCGTGGGCCCCTGGCGGTGGCATGGTAGCCATATCGCCCCCGCCCTCGCGACATCTTTTGGTCTGACGGGGCTTGCCCTGGTCTTAGTTGTGCTCGTCGGCACTCCGCTTGCCTGGTCACTGCGCGCAGCACCCGAGCCCTGGCGTTCGGTGTTTGAAGCCATCGTGCTCCTTTCGGTGCTCATGCCGCCTTTGGCGCTCGGGCTTTTGCTGATCCTGGCATTTGGCCCGGGCACGCCTTTGGGCGAGTCGCTGTTACGGTTTGGGGTACCGACCAGCAATAGCGCCGCGGCCTTTATAGCCACTCAGGTCTATGCGTGCTTTGGTTACTACCTGCTGGCGGCCACGGCGGCGTTTGAAGGGGTGCCCCCTGAGCTCGAGCAAAGCGGGGCGCTCTTGGGGCTTACGGCTTCTGCGGTCTTTCGGCGCATCACGCTGCCGCTTGCGCGTCTCGGACTTGCGACGGCGGCAAGCGTCGCCTGGGTGCGGGCCTTGGGCGAGTTCGGGGCCATTATGGTCACGTCCTACTACCCACACGGCATGCCGGTGCAACTCTGGGTCAACCTGCAAGACCAGGGGCTTCCCGCGGTCTTGCCACTACTCGTGGTCTTTTTGTTGTCGGCGCTCCCGCTCCCCTGGGCCTTTCATTTCTTTTCCCGCAAACGCCGCCGTGCTTGATTGCTCGCTCACCAAGGCGCGGCGAGATTTTGCCATAGACGTCGAATTTTCGGTGGGGTCCTCACGACTCGGCCTCTTTGGGCCCTCAGGCAGCGGGAAAAGCACTCTCCTTTCCTGCCTAGCCGGGCTCGAAATCCCGGACAGCGGATACATCCGGTGGAACGGGCAGTCGTGGTTCCCGCCCCCTCTGCCGCTCCACCGGCGTTCTCTCGGATACCTGACCCAAAGGGAGCGTTTATTTCCGCATCTTTCGGTGGCTGAGAACGTTCTTTTTGCCCTGAATGCGGCCGCCCGGCGACAACAGGAGGCGTGGGTCCAAGAGATCCAAAGCCGACTGGGACTCGAGGCCTTGTGGGACAGAGCGCCGCGCGAACTTTCGGGCGGACAGACGCGACGCGTCGCGATGGCGCGCGCCCTGTGTCGTAAACCCGAGCTTGTCTTACTAGACGAGCCCTTCGCGGGACTCGATCGGCCCCTGGTAAGGGAACTGACCGCGGTCATTAAGCTCTGGCAGGAGGAGCTGGGCTTTACCTTGCTCGCCGTAGACCACGATCCCGTGGTCTTGGAGGCCCTGTGTCCCGATGTGATCGCGATCGAAAAGGGCCAAGTCATCCAAAGGGGCAGCTGGCAGGAGTTGGCAACGCGGCCGGTAAGTCCTACCCTGCGAGGGCTTCTCGATAAAATATAAGCGTGTACGCGCAAGTCCGCTCGCCCGTCCTGACCCGACAGTGAGCTCCTGGCGCGCCAGAGCCCTTCAGACCCCGCCGAAACTTGCGCGACACCCCTAGCTTGTGTAATTTGCGAGACGGCCTATGCGCCGGGATAGAGGCGCTACGGGTGCGGCCGTTACGCCCAGCACTTACGCCGATCAGCCCACAATCTTTCAGGATCCTCACAAACGATGACGGACTTTTTACCGCTCACGATCGCCATACTGACGATCTCGGATACGAGAACCCAGGATAACGACACGTCCGGACAAGCCCTGCTAGAGCATCTCACCACCGCCGGGCACATATTGGGTGAACGCGCCCTCGTGCGGGATGATCGCTACGGGCTCCGGGCCATTGTTTCACGCTGGATTGCCGACCCCAAGATCCAGGTTGTGATCACGACCGGGGGCACGGGACTCACCGGCCGTGATTCGACACCCGAGGCCCTAAAGCCTTTGTTCGATAAGGAAATAGAGGGCTTCGGCGAGCTTTTTCGGTCCATCTCCTATGACGAAATCGGCACATCGACCCTTCAATCCCGGGCCCTGGCGGGGCTTGCTAACGGGACTGTCATTTTCTGTGTGCCCGGCTCGACCGGGGCTTGTCACACCGCCTGGAAGATCATTGAACCGCAACTCGATAAACGCCACCGGCCCTGCAATTTGGTCGAGCTCCTGCCGCGTTTCCGGGAACTCTCTTAAATGGCGAAACCCCCTCATACGCCACTCCTGTCCCTAGAGGAAACCTGGGCGCGCCTACTGGCAGGTCTCTCTACCATCACAGAAGAAGAGCGGCTGCCCCTGGCCGAGAGTTCCTATCGGGTCTTGGCCGAACCCCTGCTTGCCAGCATCAATGTTCCGGGATTTGATAATAGCGCCATGGATGGTTATGCCTTTTGCTCCCGCGACCTAGCATCCGGAACCCGCGAGCTGCCCATCGGTTTACGGGTAGCGGCGGGCGATGCCCCAAGCGCGCTCCCGCCGGGAACGGCCTGCCGCATCTTCACGGGCGCCCCGCTTCCTAGGGGCGCCGACACCGTCGTGATCCAAGAAGACTGCGCGACCCGCGGAGACACATTGATTGTGCCGCCCCAGTGGACGATTGGGGCCCATATTCGCCGAGCCGGAGAGGATATCCGCGCCGGCGACACCATCTTGGAAAAAGGCCGGCGCCTGAACGCCCAGGCCATTGGCCTTGCGGCCTCCTGTGGCTTTAGCGAAGTCTGCGTCTACAGGCGGGCGCGCGTGGTTTTATTATCCACAGGCGATGAGCTGCGCGAGGCAGGCAACGAACCCTTACGCGACGGACAAATCTACGATAGCAACCGGCCGATGCTAAAGGCTCTGCTCCGGCGCATGGGTTGCGAGGTCGAGAGCCTAGGGCCGATCGGAGACGATCTCGAGGCCACTCGGGCGGCCTTGCGCCGCGCCGCGTCCCAGGCCGATCTGATCGTCACGACCGGCGGGGTCTCGGTGGGCGAGGAAGATCACGTCAAGACGGCCCTGGAAAAAGAAGGCGCCCTGGATCTGTGGCGGGTCGCGATAAAACCAGGGAAACCGCTGGCCTTCGGGCATATCGGCCGAACCCATTTTCTTGGCCTCCCTGGGAACCCGGTTTCAAGCTTTGTGACCTTTCTGCTTTTTGTGCGCCCCTTTTTAACGGCGCTTGAGGGCGAGACACCGCGAGCACCCGTGCGGTTTCCAGTTTATGCCGGCTTTACGCGAGCAAAGGGAGATAAGCGCCGGGAATTCCTGCGCGCGCGTCTCACGGTACGCGCCGACGGTGAACTAGAAGCGAGCAGCTACGCCCAACAAAGCTCGGGGGTTCTGTCATCGGTCGCTTGGGCCGACGGGTTAGTCGATCTGCCCGCCGACACTACCGTCGCCTTGGGCGACCGCGTCCTCTTTTTGCCGTTCGAGGGCCTGCTGCCCTAATGCCGCCCTCTCGGGCGTCCCGTAAAACTGAGTGGCGCTTAAGACCAAGCAGCCTAGGCCCCGTACGGGTCCGTGTGGACCCGTCAAACTAATACCCTTCCTGCAAATCCTCCGGGCTATTGCAGTTCAAGGCCTCGGTCGCCGTCAGATCCAGCCAAGCATGCGGTACACCCTGAAACCAATCCTGGGCCCGACGTCCTCCGTCGTTTACATAGGCATCCAAGGTCGCCAACAAGTCGGTCGACATAAGGCAGACAAGCGGCTCTGGCCCATGCGGACTGCGGCCAGCAACCACACCGCCCACGACTCGGGCCTGCCACAGCCGAGACATTATGTCAGACGGGAGCCGCGGGCAATCCACGGGCAGGCTTGCCGTCCACGGTTCGGTGGCCCGCCGCAAGGCCTGGCGCAACCCGATCAAGGGACCGCCGAAGTCGTCTTGATCGTCGGTCACCACCTCGTAGCCGAAGGCTTGGTAGCGGGCAAGAGAACGATTCGCGCTGATGAGGACCTGCGGCAAATTGGCCATAAGGCGCAGCGCATGCGCCACGAGCGGCTCCCCGGCCCAGGGCATAAGACCCTTATCGATACCCCCCATACGCCGCGCCGCGCCCCCGGCCAATACCACGCCTGTTACCGGCAAAGACACTTTGTCCACAACAATCCTCCGATCAGCGCCATGCGCCTCGTCTGTTCGGTTGCCCCTACACAAAGCGACCTCGACTTAGCCAGGGATCCGCGCAGTCTAGCCTAGCAGGAAGCGTTTCGCGGTCTTTCGAAAATACTTGCAGCCGAGACTACGAGCACCAGAGCCAATGCCCCGCGCCTGGATCCTGTCAGCAAGGGCCGTCCTGGAAAAGGACGAGGCAATGTTCGAGGGTGACACCTCCAGATCCCCGGCCCCTAAGGCCAGACCCCCCCCTCAACGCACCCCGAATAAAGGACTATACTATTTCCAAGAAAACACAGACTGACTCTCATGCCGACACAAGCCCCAGACCAAGGTCTTGTTCTTGAAATCACGCCAGCCGTGGCGAAAGAGATTGTGCGCCTCAAAATCGCCACCTTAGTCGACGTCCGCCAGCCCGCGGAACTCGAACTCGAGGGCACGGTCGAGGAGGCCGAGTGCATTCCGCTTTTTGACTTGAAGAAACTTCTTGGCCATCACCTGACGGAAGAAGAGCAGGAAATTTTGGACTGCGACACGCCGACCGCCAAGGACGCCCGGTTCTTTCTGTCTATGATCAACAAACATCATTACCAGCAAGGAAACGTACTGCTGTGTCTGTGCAACTCGGGCAAACGCAGCCTTCACGCCGTTCAACTCCTGCGGTCCATGGGCTACGACCGGGCCTTCTCCATCAAGGGTGGGGTGCGAGCGTGGCGGGATCTTCCCTGATCGCTTACCGAACCTTGCAGGGGGAATCGCCGGGGTGATGGCGACAAGATCGAGTGCAAACCACGTGGTCTCACTTTGAGACACCGCTTCGCTCCGCGCGGGAAACTTTTTCCGACCCAAAGTAGAGACAATCAACAGCAAGCCTCCATGGTTCTCAGTCGCGACCCTTCCTGACTCGCGCACGTCGGTTTCGCACACTCGTACCGGGCCCCTACAAGCTGCGGTGAAGATCCCAGGGAAGACATGGGGCCTATCAACGCCTTGGCCTCCGCCACCCGTGCAGGACACTCACCCTTCATTGTGGCGCATCTCGATCTTCAACTGCGTGTATCGTTTGAGTCCCCGCAATGTAAGAGCCTTAGGGGTGCAGGAGGCATTGGAGCAGGTCTCTGAACCGCTGACCGAGACCTCCCTCCTAGGCCTGCGCGGGTCTGCACAACGGGCATCCCAGACAGGCAAGACCCGGGAATATCGATTCAGAGGTCCGTGCCCACGATCGCCAAAGCTTCCATCTTGACCATCCACCTTAAGCCCCCGAAAAATCCGCGCTTGGCGCTCCTCCGTAAAGTCTCGCACCAACTGTTCGACAGTCCACACCGTGGCCTGATCGAAGCGACTCACAATCTTGTGACAATCGTCCGCCGACGGCAAGATAACCTCCGCAAACGCCACCATGGCGAGGCCTCGCCAGCGCGCCAAAACATCGGAGACGTCGGCCCGCGGTCGGCACAGGCGCGTGAGCGGGGTCAGTGTCTGGGTGGGGTACGCGGCGAACGCCGCGAACGGGTCCATGCGCGAGGGCCACGGGTGGCTCTTGGGCACAAGGGACGCCGCGTGTGGGCGCCGGCTTGTCAGTTCCCTCCACAGATCCTGATAACGCGGAATAATGACCGACCAAAAGCGGCGTGGTATCGATTGTCAGGGGCGCCGGGACACCACGTGCGAAGCGCGCGCGGACACCCAAGGGATTAGGCGGCGTACGGCGCACCGGCAATAGCGTGATGGGGCTTTCGCGCGAGCGCCAGCATGAGTCCCCGGCACACCATCGAGCGCAGAACGCTGTTTTCCTGCCACCAGTCCCAGGCCTCACAGAGCGTCGCCGACAACGCCCGCCGGCTTTGCTCGGGGCGGGCGGCGATCAAGGCACGATTGGGTCAAGAAAAGGGCGTCAATACCGGGTCGAATTCAGCAGAGATTGGACTTGACCCCGAAAACAGGAGGGCTTCTTAGGGCACTACCCCAAATAGGTCCGCAACAAGCCTGCCTTCGGTCCCTACAATTTTTGTTGTTATGGACGCCTTGTCCGCCCACCTTCGCATACATGATTCAAGAAGCTTTTTTAAACTATCGTCAACACAGCGGGTCTGGATAACGGCCGCCTCTCTGCGTAAACCTTGCGATACCGGGAGCCGGCACCTTATCAAGATTTGTAAAGCGACGGCGCAGGGCTTCTCGGAGGATTGCTCATTGAAGGGATCAGTACGGGGAGGTGCGCAGGACCCGGATCTCAGAAAATACCGGATTACGCATCACGCCCGCGACACCTTTGTTGTCCGAGCTATCCACAGCCGCTTTGAGAAACGACTGTTTTTCGATTTTGACAAAACAAAAAAGGCCCCCTCGTGGGGGCCTTTTCTTAAGCCTTGCCTGGGCCCTTAAGGCTTCGGCGGGGCAATAGGCTTCTGCGCCAGCACCCAATCGGCCATCTGCTCGGCCTGTGCCAGGGTCAGCTGCGGATGAGGCGGCATAGGAATCCCACCCGTCCAGGCATTCCAGCGTCCGGCACCGCCACTGATGATCTTATGCGCCAGCTTGACATCGGCGCCGGGCTTGTGGGCGAATGTATAAGCCACCCAGCCATAAGCAGGACCGACGACCTTATGTGTTACCGCGTGGCAGGCAAAGCAACCGTTGGCGGTCATGGCCGACTTGGTCTGGGGATTCCCGTTGGCTAACGCCACAACAGGCAATGCCATGGCGGCCGCTAGGGCGAGAGATACCGCAATTTTCTTCATAACTCAACTCCTACGTGCGCAGGTGTATGGACATACATAAACAATTTTGTGGGCCCATGCTAGCATAGCTGCGTCCGCCTTGGAAACCCTACTGTTCCTAGGGTCTTAGTTATTCCCGCTCGGCCGCCTGGATCCGGCGCAGACGCCACCCGAGGTTCAAGATACGCTCGCCGACTTTGTGCGCATGCTGCGGCCTTCCCTCGGCTAGAAACGCGCGGCGCCGGAGGCGTAATCTCCACATTTGACGCTTCACCAGGCGCTCCTGCTGCTTCAAATACTGAAGACGCGCCGGACTTATAATCACATGTGGCGCCATTCGGACTGGCGGACTCCCCACGGTGCTTGCGAGCGGAAACGGTTTTATCCAGCAAGGCCAAGGTGCTGGTGCCCGCCCCGGCAACTGAAACGGTATCGACTGAGACGCCGGCGTCCCAGAGCGGGGCGCAGCGTGCGCACAGGTTATTGTAAGAGAGGACAGTACAGTCAGGGTCACGAAGACCACGACACCCCTCTTACTAATAAAGACGGGCACGAACGCCCCTACGCCCTTTAGCCATCGCTTATTCATAGACTTGCTCACCATGCTGGCTGAGGTCGAGTCCTTCGACCTCCTCTTCTTCACTCACCCGCAGACCAATAACGGCATCGACGATCTTCAGGAGTCCATAGGTCATAACGACATCGTAGACCAGCACCGCGCCGACATCGATCAGTTGTTTTCCTATTTGGCCGATATTGCCCTCTAGAGCACCGGCCGTGCCGCCAATGGCCTTGACAGCAAAGACACCCGTCAGGATCGCGCCTAGGCCGCCACCCACGGCGTGGACACCGAAGGAATCAAGCGAGTCATCGTAACCAAAGAAGTTCTTCATATAGGTGGCCGTCCAAAAACACACGAGGCCGCCGGCGATACCGATCAGCAAGGCGCCCGTAGGATCGACAAAACCGGAGGCTGGCGTAATTGCAACGAGGCCCGCGACCGCCCCCGAGACCATGCCAAGGACGCTCGGCTTGCCGCGCGCCGCCCATTCGACGAACATCCACGCAAGCGCCGCGGCGGCGGTCGCGATCTGGGTCGTTACCATGGCCATTCCGGCGCGGCCGCCCGCCGAAAGAGCGCTGCCGGCATTAAAGCCAAACCACCCGACCCACAAGAGCGCGGCCCCAATCACGGTCAATACAAGATTATGAGGCGGCATGGCATCGCGCCCGTAGCCCCGACGCTTACCGAGAACGAGCGCGGTAACAAGCCCGGCCACCCCGGCATTCAGATGCACGACGGTCCCGCCGGCAAAATCCAACGCCCCTAAACGCGCCAACCAGCCATCTGTGGACCACACCCAATGGGCCACCGGCGAATACACGAAGATGAGCCACAGACCCATGAACCAAAGAAGCGCCGAGAACTTCATGCGCTCGGCAAAGGACCCTGCAATCAGGGCAGGGGTAATAATCGCGAACGTCATCTGGAAGGTCATGTAGACCGACTCCGGAACCGCTCCCGAGAGCCGAGTGACCGTGGACTTTCCCATCCCGTGCAGCATGACGCGCGAAAAGCCCCCGATAAAGGCGTTACCGTGGGTAAATGCGAGGCTATAGCCGATGACATACCAGAGAACCGTAACAAGACAGGTCACTATGAAACTTTGAGCCAGGGTATCTAGGACGTTCTTCTTGCGTACCATGCCGCCGTAGTACAAGGCGAGGCCGGGTATGGTCATCATCAACACAAACGCCGTCGAAGTCAGCATCCAGGCGGTGTCGCCCGGACTGATGCGAGCCTGGCTAGGGCGACTGACGACTTCAGCGGATATCGACGCAATACTCGCGGCCGGGGTCGAGACCGCCATCGGGGTCAGTGCCGCCACGGCTCGCGGTGCGGCCAGAGCCGAGAGGGGTACGGCGCCGATTAGTGCAAAAAAAAACAAGAGACGAGCAAGCGAAAGACATTTGATGCCGAGGGAATTCACACCCATTACAAGGCCCCCGACCCGGACTCACCGGTGCGGATACGGACGGCTTGCTCGAGGTTGAAGACGAAGATCTTGCCGTCGCCGATCTTGCCGGTGTTGGCGGCCTTACTGATGGCCTCGATGACGCGGTCTA
>JAJYGP010000016.1 GCA_021785035.1 Pseudomonadota bacterium | reverse complement strand
AGATCACACGTCATCAAAATCTCTATCTGCAATTATCTTACAAATGTTGAGCTCGTAAACTGCCGTCACTTCGCTTCGGTGGTGACGTCTTTTTTTAGCGCAGCACCACGATATTTCTACGGTGTGGATGAGTTGTCGCTTAGCCCACCACTTTTCGCATTTTCTCCCTGTCGAGACAGTGCCGCTCGTTTTATATTTTGTTGTGTTCGGCCAATAGCGCGCCCACAAGGCGCAAGGCGGGCTCAATGTTCGGGAAGATGCGGGTGACCCGATTCCGGCTACGGAGCCCTTCATTCAGTCGTTCCTACATGTTGGTAGCGCTCAGGGGATTTCGGTATTTATCGGGCAGTACCAGCACGCTCAGGGCATTCTCGGAGCCTTCCTCGAGGCACGCCACGGTTTTCGAAGCCGTCTTCTTGGACGCGGTCACGAAGGTGGCGAGTGGGCACGAGCTTTCGCAAAATTCTTTGCCTCGAATACCAGTTTGGTAAGCGCAGTCATTTTCGTACGATGACGGGTTGGAATAGCCCGAAGCAGGTTACTCGCTGACACTGTTTGCAAGTCGCCTATATAAGCCTTGGGTGGCGGTCGGAGACAATTCACAGAGCGCCATGCAGGCTCCGGATCTTGTGGCCCCGGAAGGAGTCGCCCTAGGTTGCGAAGAATTCGGAATCCGCAATTTGGATGCCGAGGATCTCACGCACGCCCTCAAACGCAAATTCCGGAGACGATGAGGGCGGCCTTTACTGTCACCCGATCAGCTTAGCGCACCGTGAGCACCAGGGCGTCAACCAACACAAACGGGTAAAAGGCCATCAGACGGCGCTCGTTAAAAGCATGGACCAGGGGATTGGGACCGGCACAGGGCGGGCTTATCGTCGACTTCGAAAAGAAGACACCACAGAGAGTCTCGGTGATTCCCGTGATGTTGCTTGTGGAAATCCTTTGCACCATTATTTCCATGAGCGCCAGGACGAACGCCTGCTCGCTGCACTGGCAGCGCTTAAATAGTTCCCGGGAGAAGCGGCCGTCCCGGGTCTGTAGGACTGCACAGTCACGGATCCCACGCGGGTGTAGAACGTGCGAAGACGCACGCCATTGCGGTAACCTTGACGCTTGGCGAGCGATCGTCGGGTGCCGCCGCCAGGTGCTCAGTCATCTGTGCCTCCAGCGCCTGATCCAACACCACCTTCACAAGCTTCACCAAGCCTTCCGGCCTATTCAGAACTCCTAACAACAACTTTTTTACGCTAACCTTATACTGTGACATCGCTTCGATTTTCGATCGATTAACGTTCTAAACACTGTCAATCTACCGAATCGTGGCGATGACACAAACCGTCTGCGCTTGTTTGCTATGTACAGCCGTTTAGGAAATTCACCCTTAACTTTTCACACCATCTTTTTGGCGTCTATGAACACTTCAGATGACTGGCTATAGAAAGCAGATACGCGGCCACAGGTTCTCGCCCGTCATTCTTGATTTCTGGTGGGGTTAGATCATTGTTTTGTACTACATACCTATAAATGAAATCAGGGAGAACAATTTTATGAACAAAGTCGACACGTCTCGTCGACGTTTTCTTGTAACTGGCTCGCTGGCTTTGGGTGGCGGTCTCGCCACGATGGCCGGGTTCGACAAGGCGTTTGCCAAAAATGGGGCAAATAACGGCACCGCGCGGCAGTTCAATACCCTCAACGATCAACTTCTGGCCATAGGGGGAAGTCCGGCCACGATGGCTGTCCGCCAGCAATTGGCTCGTCTTGTGAGCGATCCGGCCTTACCTGCTCTCGCAATAAGTACTCAGCAAGCCGGGGGGGCGAACCTTACGGGATTCCAGACGGCACTGCTTGAGGCGGTGCTCGTGATGACTTACGATCCTGCGGCGTTGGCAGCAACTGTGGCAGGAGTGCCGCTGACAAAAGCCCAAGATAAGACGATGAACCGGATACGTGGCACGCTGCAGGAAAACCCTGCGATTCAGCGACTTATACGGGCCGGGGCCACTCTGAAGGGGCAACGAAGCGTATTGCAAAACGATATTAGCCAAGTGATTACCTCCAGCGGTCAGAGTGCACCAAGTATCGCTGTCACGGGCAATTCCGCCTTGGCTGCGGTCGTGAATGACAGCACTGTACTTTTGAATTCTTCGGCATTTGGGACAATCAAAGCCGCTACGGTGCCGCTTATGCAGACCCCGGGTTTTCTACCCTACCTACGAACCCAGTCGCCATTGACGGTCGTGGGCTTCATGCCGCCTTCGGAACGGATCGCGCTTGAGTTGGCGCATCAAGTGGACCCGCCGCTAGGCCAGCTGATTGTCGCGATTCTTACGCTTCTAGCAGCGATTGCCGGTTTGGTGGCCGCAATACTAGCGGCGGTGGGCGCCGCGGCAGCCGCTTTGGTCGTGGGCATTGTCGCTGGGGTCCTTGCTGTGCTGGCTGCTCTTGGCGGAGTGGGGCTCGTCTACTGCCCAGATTTCGATGGTGACGGAGATTGCGATTGATGCCTAAGGGGCAACTGGCTCGCAGGTGTTCAGAATGCATATACGGCTGATGGTTATCGTGTTATTGACGGTCACGGCAGCCGTGACCGTCCCCGGCGTCCTTCTTGGTCGCTTCGCTTGGCGACAATGGGGAGGCTCACTTCGTATTACGCCACGCGCCGTGAACTGGACCGTAATCGTGGGGAGTTTCGTTATTATCATGCAGTCTGTTGGTGTTTATGCAGACTGGATACCGAAGCGCGGTCCATGGTTTGTCCTGGATGTGGTTTTTATCTACGGATATGCGGTTTTGGGCGTCGCTCTTGTGACCCTGTTGGTGTCAGGGTTACGGAACCTCTGGAAAGCGCGCCGCAGATCGTGATGCCCGGGAGGAAATCAACGCCACGTAGCGTCATAAGGGCGTGAACCACCGGGACGAACCGCCACATGGCGGCCTGGGCGCGCAAAATCTTGTCTAAGCGCGCTAGGTGAAAGCGCGCTCGTGGCAATACTTCTTGAACGCGATGTGGTGGGTACCGTCTTCAAACGGGATCAACCACCTAAGTTCGGAGATGAATGAATGAGCGCACGCAGGCGCTTGGCGCCGATCGGTTCTTTTTTTAGCAGCGGAACCACCGCGTAGTGATCGGCATATTGATTGGCCACCGCCTGGATTTCCTGTAGCTCACTTGCAGCCCTTTGGCGCAGCAAGGGAGATCCGACAGAGGCCGCCGCCACGCTAGTATTGATGATCCATGCCCAGGGTTCGATGCCAGCGCGGCGCAAATCGGCCTGCAGATGAGCAGCTTCCAGCACAGGTGTCGTCTCCGCCAGTGTCACAATGAGCACCTTGGTTTGTTTTGGGTCCTGCAACTGCATCATGGGCGTGGTGAATGATATATCTGTAGTGCCCATCCGGCGGATCACTTCGCGGTGATAAGCGCCCGTGGCATCAAGCAAAAGCAGCGTATGCCCGGTCGGTGCGGTGTCCATCACGACAAACTTCTGGCCAGCCTCACGAATGGCGCGCGAGAACGCCTGGAACACGGCGATCTCCTCGGTGCAAGGGGACTGCAGATCCTCCTTTAGCAAGGCGCGGCCCTGCCCATCGAGTTCTTTGCCCTTAGTCTCTAGCACATGCTGACGATAGCGCGCGGTCTCCGCCTGCGGATCAATCCGGCTTACGGTGAGGCCCGCGAGCGACGCGTTCAGGGTTTCGGTCAGGTGCGCTGCCGGATCAGAGGTAGTCAAATGCACCGGCAGGCCGCGATGGGCAAGCTCCACCGCGATGGCCGCAGCCAAGGTGGTCTTACCGACACCGCCTTTCCCCATCAACATGACGAGCCCATGCCCATCCGCGGCGATATCGTCGACCAGATCCGCCAATCGGGGCTCGTCCAAAGCAATGGGTGCGTCGCGGGAGACTTGCGGTGATGATGGTGCGTCCGTGAACAACTGGCGCAATGCATCCAGGTTGACCAGATTGAAGGCCTTGAGCGGGACAGAGTCGCAGGGCAGCGTCTTCAGGCCTTCAGGGATCGCGTTCAATGCCGCCTGTTCCCGTTGCCAGAGAGCGGCAGCCAGCGGATCACCGACGGCTTCGGCAGACGGTAGAACGCCATTTATCACCAGATACTGCTGCGTAAAGCCCATCGCCGCAAGCTCTTCCTCCGTGCGGGCCACTTCGCGCAGGGCGGCCTGCTGGGGGCGCGCGACCAGCACGAGCCGGGTCAATACGGGGTTGGCCAGGGCTTCGACCGCGGCCTTGTACTGGGTACGCTGCTTTTCTAGGCCCGCAAGCGGGCCGAGGCACGAGGCATCGCCTTGACTCACCTCTAGAAAACCACTCCAGGCGCCAGGCAACTGCAGTAAGCGGATCGTGTGGCCGGTAGGCGCCGTATCAAAAATGATGTGCTGATAGTTTCCGGTCAGCGTGGAGTCGGTCAATAGTGCCGTAAACTCGTCAAACGCCGCGATCTCCGTGGTGCAAGCCCCAGAAAGCTGTTCCTCGATACCCGCGACGACAGCTTCCGGCAACACCCCACGTACCGGACCGACAATACGCTGACGATAAACTTCGGCCGCCGCCTGCGGATCAATGTCCAGCGCATCCAGTCCTTGTACCCCGCTAATTGGCGTAATCGTATCGCCGATAGTCTGACCGAATACTTGGCCGACATTAGAGGCCGGATCGGTACTGACAAGAAGCACCCGCCTGCCCCGCTCCGCCAGATGGACTGCGGTGGCGCAAGACAAAGACGTCTTGCCGACACCCCCTTTGCCGGTGAAGAACAAAAAGCGGGGCGGCTGTTTGAGAAACTCCATAATGTCTTTCCTGTCAGCCGCAGCAGCCGCCTGAACAACATCCCGACGGCTTGTCTTCGACAGTAGGTTGCGGAATATCCGCCCAGCGCGCGAGCTCGGCACGACGCGGATAGCGGCCGGCCAGAGCCACTGCGCCGTCGACCAGGATCAACGGCAACGCCTCTTGTCCCGAACGCTCCAGGAACTCTTTGACGCGGGCGTTACCCGCAAAGGCCATGGGTTGCTGGGCCAGATTAAATCGCTCGATACGGGCCCCGTTGCCCCGGGCCCACTCCACATCGGCTGCGAAACTCACCAACGCCTGATCGACCTCGACACCGCACACACCTGTAGCGCAACACAGCGCCGGATCGTAGACTTGAATCGTTTTCATACGTGGACTCCTTTGGTTTCAAAGTGGCGCCATCCTGCATTACGCCACACGCTTACCAATGTGCTCGAGGGCCGCCTGGAGGCGGCCACGATCCTGTTTGAGATCGGGCCAAGGCAAAGCAAGAAAAGCCTCGAGGCGCCACCGGATGATTCGATAGGCATCGTGGAACGCCTTGTCCTTCTCCGCCTCGCTGCCGGCTGCGTGCGCGGGGTCATCCACGCCCCAATGGGCACGCAGAGCCGGGCCCATATAAGCAGGACAGGTCTCGCCTGCAGCACTCGCACAGAGCGTGATGACAATGTCTGGAATCAGGGGAAGGGCTTCCCAGGATTTGCTGTGAAGGCCACCAGTTGCGACGCCTTCCCGCTCCAAAAGCGCGAGCGCGCGCGGATGCACAAAGCCCGTCGGATGGCTGCCTGCGCTCATGACCTGAAAACCCGGTGGCGCCACATGCCGGAAAACGGCCTCAGCCAAAATAGAGCGACAAGAATTGCCGGTGCACAGAAAAAGGATGTTCATGGGTTTGTGTTCCACGGAAGTCATGCAGGCCTCTCTCAGAGATGGGCTTGGCGCAACAAAGCACCGGTCGGGATGTCCGGCACAGCATTCCGCCGTCAAAAAAGCAATCAGGTCCTGCACAAGGGCAAGCTGCGCCCGGTAACGCTGGAATCGTCCCTCGGCGGTCACAGTCAGCAGTCCCGCATAGGTCATCTCCTTTAAATGAAAAGAGGCCTTGTTGGATGCAAGCCCCAAGGCGGTCCCGATCTGCCCGGCGACTAGCCCTTCGGGGCTTTCGCGCACCAGCAGTCGATAGATGTCGAGCCGCACCCCGGAGGAAAAGGACTCGAAAATTCGGATGGCTTGCTCTCTCTCCATTACTCAAGACTACATGAGATATTGATATAATATCAAGAAGGCCGTAATCGAGACAAAGCCCGCAATCCGCTACCAGCCCAATAGCCGTGGCCTCCCCCGACCGGGGGCGGAACACACGCTATCCTTGGGCCTTTGTCGTTCCCGGCGTTTCCTCAGGGGCAGAGACCACCCATCCCTGAGGATGTCCACGCGCCTACTCGGGCAACACGCCCTTATTCAGAGAGCGCATGTCGATCCCGCCTGTCTCCGGTTACCTGCCACAGCAACGCCGGGCCTCGTCCCAGGTCCTTTCGAAAGTACCCCATGACCGCTCCATCTCGGGAATCGGGAGCGGCGTCAGAAACACTCCGGCAAGGGACACAGGAACCAGCAAGACCGAGCGTCGAGGGCAACAGGAGCCTGACAAGCCCAAGGGGCCGCAAAAACGCCGATCGCCGCTTCCGTCTTCCCTGCTGCGGCCGAAATACCATGACGCAAACCACAGAGACCGGAAACGTGTAAACAACAAAAAACCCCCGGAGCGCATGGGCTTCCGGAGGTTTTATTTACATATTTAATGCA
>JAJYGP010000059.1 GCA_021785035.1 Pseudomonadota bacterium | reverse complement strand
GCGAGGCCGTGGCACACTTGTGGCTCGTGGATCCGGATGCGCGCACGCTGGAGGCCTATCGTCTACACGAGGGCCACTGGCTGCTACTCACGACCCTCAAAGATGACGACATGGTCCGCCAGCCGCCATTCGATACCATGAGCTTCCCGTTGGCGAGCCTTTGGGTATAGTGATAAGCTTGGACACAGGCTTGACAGGCTTGCGCACCCCGTGTGGTCAGCGTTCCTATATACACGAGATCAAACGCCATCCTCATGGGATGGCAGGCGACCTTGCCGGATGGCATCGAGCAGGCGCTTTAATAGTTCATACATGACCAGCTCATTGAGCAGCGCCCGCTGCACCTCGGCCGTACTTCCCCGCGTACCGTGGGCCACTTCGTTCCGTAAATGCTTAAGCAGCTTATAATCCTGATATTCGGGCAGACCTTCAGACTGCTTCTCATAGACTTTACGCGCCCCCTCTCGCTCCTCGAAGCTCTCGATCTTGGCGCTCTGGATCTGACATACGCGCGTGATGACCGCCTCATAGGCATAGAGGGTCGCGCGCAGATAGTCGCGACGCTCGAGTGCATGAGTGGCGAGCGCGAGCTGTTTTTCGAATTGGCGGTCTTCATCCACCCACTGCAGGCGCCTCTGGATTGTCGGCAGTAACGGGGCGACATCCGGCGCAAGCCCAGGGGCCTCGGTCTCAAGTGCCCGCAACGCCTGGCGCACCTGTCCAGTCGCTTGCCCGACATTGAGAAGGTTCTCGTAGTAACTGGCCTTCTTCAGGGCCTCGACAACCTGAGGCGATGCGCCGCTTTGCTCCAGCAACGGCATAAAGACGCCGTAGTCGCCATCCTTATCGAAGCTCGAGAGCGCCTGTAGGCTGTCGGCAATGCGCATGATCCCCGCCAAGTTGTGTGCCTGGCCGCGACCCGTGTCACAATCGTAAGCGCCATACCAGATGCCGGCAATCGTGGCACGCTTGGTGATGCGGATATAGAGGGCGGAGAGCAGCGCAAGCATGGGCAGATGGCGAAGACCGTGGGTCACGTCAGGATGAACGATATCCGTTTCGAACACATCCGCCGCCATCTGTACCAGCAGATCGGCCGCCACCCCATCGTACGCATAGGGGACAATGCCAAGTCGAACACGGCAGTTCAGGTGAGCCGCAAGGGCGGGTGCAAGTTCGTCAAGTTGATGCTGGGTGACACTCTGTGCGTCGACGGCGCCCATCAGCGCCTCCCGCTGGTGTTCGGCGGCGGCACCGAGATTGAAATCCCCTTCGAACAGGTGGTCCCACATGCTGCCGATCGTTCCCAGGATGACAATGTTTTGGGGCTTGATCTGCCGCTGCAGCGCCCATCCAAAAAAGGCGAACTCATCAGCGGACTGGCCATCTCCGAAGTCGTAGCGCGTTTTACGGTAGCCATGGTCATCCCGCGGCACGCGCCCGAGGAAGGTGATGAGGGTGGTACGGTCAGTCGTCATCGGCTGGTCTCCTGTAAGGTGAGGCGTGTCTGGTCACACAAAACGGCGGCCGCTTTGATCGATATGACGGAGAATGGGTGGGCGTCCTTCCTCGCGCTCGTTGCCGAAAAAAACACTAGCCCGCCCCTTAGCCGCGAAATCGGTCTTGGGCCGGGTGATTCGCGGCAAGGCCTCGGTCCAGATCGGTAGAAGACCCCCTGGATAGCTCTTGGGCTCCGGCCATAGACTCTCGTCGTAACGCTGTAGCCAGAGGAAGGTCTGAGTATCGCGCGCCATGATCTCGGTAAACGCGGCCCCAGCCTCGCTCCTAAGCTCCGCGTTTTGCATCGTGGCGGACACGATCTTCAACACCCCTCCGTGTCGGCGGCATCGGCTTCCAGGCGCCGGCGGTTCGGAGTACAGCCTTGCACCAACGGATCACGGGGCGCGCCGCGCGCCCTTTGTCGGAAGCGCAGCTCTTCCCGGAACTTGACGAGGTAACGGACTGAGATCACTACATCGACATCGTAAACCGTCGCGGACGACCGATCGGCGGCAACAGCAACGTGCATTTTTTGCACATTGCTTTTCCGGGCGAGGTTCCCGTCCTGGAATAACGTCTTATGCGGCGGCTGATCACAGTGCGGTCACGGCCAAAGACCTGGCCCCTCTGTTCCTGCGTCAGCCAAACGGTCTCATGTTCCGCGTGAATACCGACGCCGCCGTCCTGATACCAGCAAATAAGGACTGCACTCATGGCACCAGCTCTTTCTTCGGCAATCGGATAACCACTGTTTCTCGCATCTCTTTAAATTTAAGCACATGCGCCGCTCTTCCGCGTCCTGCGCGCGCCGATCCCCGCGTAACGACGGAATGCCAGTCACTCGGTGGCGCAGCACACATAATGACGCCTCTCTACTGCTCGCGCGCGTACTCAGTGCAGCTGCAACACATGCCTCGGAATCGTGACCTCCGAGGGCTCCCCACATCCTCAAGACTCAGCCAAACCCAGCAAAAGCCACATATTGCCATTGGGCCTGACACGTGCCGGAACATCCGACAGTTTTTTGTTTTTCCGCAGCTTTCTGGCGCGCTCCTCATCGAGCTTCGAGAGCAGCTTTTCCGCATCCTGCCCCTTGAGCCCGGCCGTCACCTTGCCCTCAAAACTTGCCTTTATCTCGCCCGATCCCGGATTGTAGGTTAATGTTGCGGATTGCCAAATGACTTCAGCCGCCTCAGCCTTCGCCTTGCCTTGCGACAAGGTGTCCGTGCCCCCCACCTCACTCATGACCCCATAACCCACCGCTGTCTTGGCGCCAAAACCAAGCCATTCGAAAGCATGCTCGAAGACCCCGGCCATAAGGGCCTTCCACCGAGGGGTATCAGAATCCCAGGGAGTTTGTAGGAGCTCGGGCGCAAGGCGGGAAAGACGCGATGTGTCGCAAGTGACGAAGAACGTAAAACCAGAACCCGGCGGCACCGTGAGGAAGGTGATGGGAGTGGGCTGGCCGGAGTCATGGGGGCTCATGCTACTGCCCCTCTTGCGATCACTTTTTTGCTGATAGTAATGCGACTGGTGCGGTGTCATGATTTCGACCATCAGGCTGTCGCCCTTGATCTGGGGGACCACATCCCAGACGCTAAGCGCGCCGCGCAGATGTTCATGGTCGCCGTCCTGGGACTCGAGACCGAACATAATGTCAATGCGGGAAATGTGGGTTCGATCCTCCCCTGGATCAAGCGGGTCGGCCTTGTCCTCGCTCCAGCCGCACGTGTCACCCCAGTCTCCGGAAGCCAGTTCTCGGGCCGCTTGGCGTAGGACGCCCTTGACCCCACTACCAGGAAGATAGGGCAAACCGTAGGGGCTCAAAAAAGCGAAGCCGTTTTCCAGTGGGTGTTCGTTGCCCAGGCCCGTGGTGAACGGTGCGACGGCGTGGGCATCGAAGCGGAGCAACTGTTCATTCGCGACCGTCGCCGCCAACGCGGACTGGCGCTCGGCAAGGGCCCGCATCGCGCGCTTGTCCGCGTCGTTCAAGCGTCCGGCACCTTTCAGGGCAAAACACTTATTTTCGTGTGGGACTTCGCGTTCCTGCCGTTGCTGGCCACGCTCCTCATAAGCAATGTCGTGTGTTTCCCAAAGCACGTCGTTCGTGCGCTGGTTAACGCCCCAGAGGTTGAGGTACATCCCAAACCTGAGCCCGGGCGAGGCGTCGCTGAATTCTTGCCCCAGATACTTGGGTACGGCCGCGATCGGCATGGTACTAGCCTCCCTTGTCTGCATTGCGCGCGGGCGCCATCTGCCGCATCCATCGCAACCAGGCGAAGGCTTCGGCGGTTATGGCTTGATAATCAGCAGGCTTGGCATTCAGCAATGCCTGCATGAACGGTTCGAAATCGACGGCGCGAGCCGTGCCTTCGAAGCGCTTTGCAAGCCAGGCGCGTAGATGTTGCGCGACCTTTTCGTTCGCGCCCTTTTTTCCATGACAAAACGCCAGCACCTGCATAAGTCCGCTATTCATAATGAGTGCCGGCAAACCCTTGACGATGTTGACGTCCTCCTTGGTATAATCGCCGCACCGGCTCCACGCGTCCTGCGCACGTTGCTGTTCCAGAGTGGGTTTACTCATGACCTCAGCCCTCCACGACCTTGGCCACCACCAAGCCACGCCCAGTGGTCGCGTCGCCACCGATTTGCAAAAGCTTGCCGTCGATCACGTTCCGGATCTTGGCCATCACGCTCTCCGCTGGCTCCTCATCTTTCCCGGTACGCGTTTTACTCGCCAGGATCGGCGCGATCATCAACGATTCCGGCGGTAGATTCTCGGTGTAGAACAAGCCGCCATCTTTGGCCGTTCCCGTCTTTTCCTCGATGCGCACATGCGGCTCGACCAGCATGGCGTTCTGCGCAAAATAGGAGAAATCGGAATTCGAGAGGACGACGAGGTCGCTTTTTAGCTTGTCTACGAAAAAGGCATGAGCATTACCCGCCGGTAGTGCCTTCGCTGCGAGGTCTTCCGATATCCTAGACACGGCCTGCGAAGCCTTCTCGGTATACTCAAAGACCTCTAAATGCAGCTTATCGCCGGTAAGGAGCATCCGATTTGCCAACAGACACTCGCCCTCGACTAGCTTGGGCAAAACTGGCCAGTCGGTCTGGATGCCCACCAGCGCCATCAGTCGCTGCGTGCGCGAGAGTGCCTGGGGAGAGGTGGCGTAGACGTACCCACCTTTAAGTGAGCGCACCGGCAAGGCCACGAGTTGGGCGTCGCCGAAACTGACGGCGCCCGCGTGCAGATCACCGCTCCCCGCATCCGGCCCGAAAAGTGCCTTGATGATCTCTTTCAGGGGCTTATCGTGATTTGTACCCCTTGCCAGGACCTCGAACCCATGTCGCACCGCGCCCTTGATGCCCGAACCCGCGAAGCAGGGGTGGGTGGTATGACGTTCACGCTGGATGGGGTTGTCGATGACACCCACCGCTTGGCCTGCGCCCATATGGACGGGGCTGACCGCGTAGAGAAATACTGCTGCGTGTTTTTCGAACATGGCACCGTCCTTTTATCAATAAGCGGCAAAAGTCAATCGATTGAACCCTTCGGCGCGACGAGTCACATCCTCGCACGGTTCACCCCATAAGCCCCGCTCGACAAGATTGTGTAGCGCCTCCGGCGTGGCGTCGAGCTCCGCCAACCAGTACACGCTGCCAGCGGGCACTGCCCGCCGGGCGGTCTTGGGCTGCCAGTTCGCGAGATCCCATCCGGAGACGACCTCAAAGCGCGGCACGGCGGCACAGGTGAGACGTGCTCGCACGCCGTGGAGTTCGAAGCGATAATCACCCTCGGCTATTTGGGAAACACCCGTGGGCAACCAGCCCCCTTCGAAAATACCCGGTGTCGTGAGTACAAGACGACAACGGCGGGCGGCGGCGATAGCGGCAAAATCCGACGCTTCTCGCGGCCCCTCGGCGAGCGACACCGCTGCGGCTCCCCCATCCCCACCCAGGCGCACGGTACCTTCCGTTGGCGGTTCTGCGCCCGCGACAGAGGCGAGAAAGCCCACACCCGCACACATCGCCAGCGCCTGCATGGAAAACAACCGGCCATCGGAGGCTCGACGAGTACTCGCCTCAAGCCCCACACCCACGCGGTGATCAAAAGACCACAGCGTAGTCGATTCTACGAGCTCGCTTGTTTCCGGCACTGTCCCGGCAAGGTATTTCTTCCAGCCCGCTTCCGTAAGCCAATAGCCCGTTGCGGGCTTGCGCCGCTCGTGTTCGCCGAGCACAGGCAGGAAAGCTAGCGGCGCCGAGGAGTGCAGTCCGCCGGCTGGCACCGTGGGCTTAAGTAGGCGCACGGCCGCCGGTTTCCTCACGTCATTCTCGAATATCACGAGGTCTGCGGGAGGAGCAATCAGCAACTCCACAACACCGTCTGATTTCTTTCGCGCCAAATGGAAAGCCGTGACGGTGAACGAGCCCGGTTCCTCCGGTGAGCCAAGCGTCGGGTGAACGATCTCCCCGCGCGCAAAGGCCGCCAAGTCCACGTTTTTGTCCTCTGCCAACATGCGCGATCGCAGCGCGCCCGCCACCACCGACGGCCATGGCGGCACCAACGCTTCACCAAAGCTGCCTGGGTCGCCGAACGCTTTGTTACCACGCAGGAAAAGCACATCCAGTGGTTCGAGAAACACGCTCTGACTCATGCTGCGTCCTCCCGGCCCCTTGCCGCCTCATGCCCATTGCCGCTGCGGGTCTCGCGCGCGAGAAATTCGGCCACGGTAAGGAAATTTTCCAGCCATTTCAGGCGGTCCTTGGGCTGCCTGGTGGTTAATGCGGCCATACGCGCCGCCAATGCAGGCACATCGTGCGTTTTCCGTACTTTCTGATTTTCTCTTGCTTGGATCTGACGATCAAACTGATAGGCAATCAACGATTCCAACATGCCCGGTGATTCGTTCGGGTCGGGTAGATCATGCAGCCATTCAAGCGTGTTATATACGGCGCGGCGCGAGACGCCCTCAGTACGCAGGAATGCGATCAAAGCGTTGAGAAGCGCTATCGGCTCACCCCATTTTTCGGTAAGACGCAATGCCCCGCCGGAGCGTTTAATGACGGTGATGCTAAACGCGTCGCGCCCACCCTCGTTTTTGGCGCGCTTTTCCGCGGCGCGCAGCTCGCGCATCACCGCACTCAGGGGCGCTTGGTGGTGGGCAATGACGGCCCCGCAGCTGGCGGTGGCATT
>JAJYGP010000086.1 GCA_021785035.1 Pseudomonadota bacterium | reverse complement strand
CCTCGGGCACAAGATCCTCCGGACGATCTTCTTCATGCTAAAGCGCCATGAACCTTACCGGGATTCGGCCACCGACTACGAGGCCCTGTCCGTTCAGCGCAATGCCCCTCGCTGGATCAAGGCCCTGACGAAGCACGGCTTCATAGCGCCCGCCGGCGCTTGATTCTCGCATCCCCTCATCACATGGCCCTCGTAGGTCAGGGCTATGCTCGCCTCCAACATCGTTTCTTTCACGCTAAGCGCCGCATGCAAGCCCCGGTGCGGGGGTTTCATTGGACCGCGCGCCGTATATCCCGGCACCTGGATGCATCCGGGTGCGGTAGCCCTTTTCCATCGTGCCGATAACCGATTTATGGGGCCTGCAAAGAGCAAAGAGATTTTGCGTAACGGGCGGCTCCGGGGTTGCGTGACTTAGGCCGTATTGGCACGAACCGCGCCGCGCCTTCATGGAGCTTGCCAAATCCGCTAGAATCGACAGCTTGTCGCTAAGCTTCGCTGCGATCGGCAAAAGTCGTGCGGATGTCCGGCGGACCTTTGATGGCTGGGTGCTGGGATTCATGGCGTCGTGTCGGGCGTCGGCGAAAGAAGGAGGTTGCGTGAGGGTATTGAGTAGGCTCGAAAGACGCTTCGGCCGTTATGCCATTGCCAATCTGATGGTATACATCGTAGGCGCTCAGGGCATCGTGTTTTTATTGTCACGCACGCCCCAGGGCGCACGCTTTATAAGCAATCTGCGTTTCGACTCGACACTGATCGCCCAAGGTGAGATATGGCGGCTCGTAAGTTTCGTCGTGATCCCGCCCTCGTTTTCGATATGGGTGTTCTTCATCCTCTACTTCTATTACTTGCTTGGCACGAGGCTCGAGGAGGAGTGAGGCAACTTTCGTTTTAATGTCTACTACTTTAGCGGCGTTGCGCTCAGCATCGCGGGTGCCTTTCTTGCGCAAGTGAGTGCCACGGCCGCATATCTCAATCTCTCGATATTTCTCGCTTTCGCGACCATAGATCCGGAGTTCAGTATACTGCTTTTTTTCGTGATCCCCGTGAAGGTGAAGTATCTCGCATGGCTGGCATTGCTTGCGGTGGCATTCACTGTCGTGTTCGAGCCGCTACCCGCGAAGATCATGGCGGCTGTGTCGCTGTTGAATTATTTCGCATGCTTCGGACAGGATCTCAAGCATCGGGTGCGGGCCGGTATCGCCTTCGCCCCGCGCCGGGGTCGCTTCCGGGCTAGCATGCGCGCGGGTGCCGCCGCCCCGATTCGTCCCGGAATCACGGTGTGTGGCGCGACCGAACAAGACGAGCCGCGCCTTGAGTTTCGTTATTGCTCGAAATGCGCCGGGCATCATGAGTACTGCCTGACACATCTGGGCACGCACGATCATATCCAGTGATCAAAAGCGACCGCGGGGCTTGCGTGTTGAGGATGTAGGCAGCTTTTCAATCGTAATGGTCGGTCGCGTACCCGGACAGAGAAGATTCCCAGCCAATATGAGTCGCGGATCCCCATAAGGATCTCATGATTTTCATGGTGCGCGTGTCGTTTTATGGCGAGACGGGGATAGGGCGGGGGAGGGCATGCCTTGGCTATTCGAGAGTTACGATAAGGCCTGCATCGAAGCCATCGACAGGGGCGACGTGCGCATAGCCGCGCGGATTGGCAGTAACGCGCGTAAACCCGCCCTTATGACGGGCGACGCCATAGTCGACCCGTTTATGGATGTGGCCATGCACCCAAAGATCGGCCCAGCCTATGAGGTTGGACAGGTTGCTTGCGTACGCCGCGTCCTCGGCGTCGAACGGCGGGGGCTTACCGAGGCTTTGCGGTGAGGGCGCATGGTGGGTTACGACCACGGTGCGCGCGGCGGCCCATGGGGTCTGTGCGCTGTTTGTTTGCGGGCGTGCGATCAGGGCCTGTTCGAGAAAGGCCACGCTGGCCTCGTGCCAGGCGCGGGTCGTAGCCGGCGCGATGGGGCGTGTCGAATAACCATCGGCTGGCAGGCGGATGCGTTGATAGTCGTTCATGATCTCGGCTGCCGCGCGCATCGTCCGATCCTGATGCAGGTCGCCTGCAAGACAAAAGTCCGTCCAGAGGGTCGCTCCCAAAAATCGCACGCCATCAATGGTAATGGCGCCGTTTTCGAGGAGATGCACATGCGTGTCCGCGACCTTGGCGCGGGCCTTTGCCATAAGGTGCGGGACTGTACGCCAGCCGTAGAATTCGTGGTTGCCCAGGACATAGATCACAGGGCGCGTAAAGGTCTTCAAGGCCCATTCGAGACCCATGAGCCCCACACCGATATCGCCCGCGAGGATATGGACATCACAGTCCACGTCCGCCACCTGCCTGTGCGGCAAGGTTGCGAATTCGAGGTGGATGTCGGAGAGAATGTGCAGCTTCATATCGGTTATGTCCCGCGCGATTGCGGCTTGGATTCGGCGGGGACGGGGTGGTGACGCGGCGTTCCCCCGGTGTGCCGTGGAGAACGACGGGAGGGTGCGCTGGCCGTAACGGACACATCAATGTCCGTTGTGTCCGCGTCTTCGGGCCGACCTTGCATCCGGTACACCCTGCCGGTCTCCGGATATCCGCTTTTAGGCGCATAGCTTGAGCCGGATGCCGATATGGCCAAGACGAGTCTGTCGTTTACGCCGGCACTTGCTCGAAGGAAAACTGAGGGATATCCGCCCGGTCGCTCGCGTGCTCGATGGTGATACCGCAGATCTGGCCCTGCGTATCGATATCGAGCAGCGTGTTTTCATCAAGGTCCTTGGTTTCTGCAACATCCGCGGGACGAAACGCGATATATAGGGTGTCCGTATCTTGGAAATACTGGATCCTCATGGCGTAAATCTCCGATCGAAGAAGGCATTGTGAAGGGTTTCCCCGTCGGGCAACAAGACTACCCGCAGATATCGGTTGCTCGCCTCAGGAATAAGGCCCCATCGGCGTATACGCCCGTCTTGCTGTGTGGCTTCCTTCACGGGATAGCGTGCGACGGTCTCGATCCATTCCTCCTCAATATTGGTGCGGTCTGGACGCTGACGTATAGCCTCAAAGTATTTTGTGGTATTCACCCGGTCTCCCTGCCAAATCGCTCGCCCTTGAAAATGCGTGTACCGCTTCTGGCCGTGGCGCTGATAGCCACGGTTACATGCCCGTCGCGAATTTTAAGTGCCTCCTCTTCCACGGCTGGGATTGTAGCCTAACCGATCACCGCCAATCGTTCCAACCGTCATCCTATCTCTATGGCCGCGCCGACTTCCATGGGGCATCTGTTCCCCCTCTTTGCGCCGCGCCGCAGCCCTTACAGGCGGGTGATTTCGGCCCTTTTTTTGTGTCTCTTCACGGCGGCGGTCCTTTCTGTCTGGTCTATGTGCCGCCCAAGCGTCAGGCCGGCGGGCCTTCCGCGCGCCTTTTATCCGAAATTCAGCAGTTGAACCGCGGCGGCTTCGGTAACTGCGCGATTCATAGGGTTTTATATCAAAATCTGTGTTCACCGCTCGGGTGAACCGCAGAGTTGTGGAACACCCTTACAAATAGGCCGAGTAGAGTGGATTTTCGAAATCAACTGCCGGATCTAGGTTTATCGCCGCCCCCTTGATCTTATATCAATATCTCATGTACTCTTGGGAAATGGAGAAAGCGCAGGCTATTCGGATCTTTGAGTCATTCTCCTCCGGGGTGCGACTCGACATCTATCGACTGCTGGTGCGCGAAAGTCCGCAAGGGCTGGTCGCCGGGCAGATCGGGGCGGCCTTGGGGCTTGCATCCAACAAGGCCTCTTTTCATTTAAAGGAGATGACCTATGCGGGACTGCTGACCGTGACCGCCGAGGGACGATTTCAGCGTTACCGGGCGCAGCTTGCCCTCGTGCAGGATCTGATCGCCTTTTTGACGGCGGAATGCTGTGCCGGACATCCCGACCGGTGCCTCATGGCGCCAAGCCTGTCTCTAAAGGAGACCCGCATGGCTTTTGTGGAACGTGAACCCATGAACATCCTTTTTCTGTGCACTGGCAATTCCTGCCGCTCCGTTCTCGCCGAGGCCGTTTTTCGGCATCTGGCGCCACCTAATTTTCAGGTCATGAGCGCGGGTAGCCATCCGACAGGCTTTGTGCATCCGCGGGCGCTGGCACTCCTCAAGCAAGAAGGCATCGCGACGAGAGGTCTGCACAGCAAATCCTGGGACGCCCTTCCCCTGGTCCCGGACATCGTCATTACGCTCTGCGCGAGCGCCGCAGGCGAGACCTGTCCTGCTTACATGGGGCCGGCCCTGCGTGCCCATTGGGGGGTGGACGACCCCGCGCAGGCAACGGGCAGTGAGGCGGAGATTGAAGGGGCGTTTCAAGACGCCTATCGAATCATCCGGTGGCGCATTGAGACTTTTCTCGCTTTGCCTTGGGGGGAGCTTAAACAAAATCGCGACCGCCTGCGGGCGGCCCTCGATCACATTGGCGAGCGCGTGGCGTAATGCAGGAAGGCGCCACATTGAAACCATAGGAGTCCATATATGAAAACTATTCAAGTCTACGATCCGGCGCTGTGTTGCGCTACGGGTGTGTGCGGTGTCGAGGTCGATCAGGCATTGGTGAGTTTCGCGGCCGACGTGGAATGGGCCCGGGGCAATGGGGTCCGTATCGAGCGATTTAATCTGGTCCAGCAACCCATGGCCTTTGCGGATAACGCCCGCGTCCGGGAGTTCCTTGAGCATTCGGGACAAGAGGCGTTGCCGTTGATCCTGGTCGATAACGCAGTGGCCCTGGCCGGTCGTTATCCGCGTCGTGCCGAGTTGGCCCGCTGGGCGGGTATCGCGCCGCCCGCGGCCGAAGACAAGCCATCGGGATGTTGTTCAGGCGGCCGCTGCGGTTGACGGGAGAATGGGATGCATTTTCTCAAGGTACCGCCCCGGTTTTTGTTCCTTACAGGCAAGGGCGGTGTGGGCAAGACGTCTTTGTCATGCGCCACCGCGGTCCATTTCGCAGAGCAGGGGAGGCGGGTGCTTTTGGTCAGCACCGACCCGGCCTCCAATGTCGGCCACGTATTCGGCCAGACCATCGGTCATACGGTCACCGCGATTCACGAGATACAAGGACTGGATGCGCTCGAAATCGATCCGCAGGCGGCCGCCGAGGTCTATCGTGAGCGTATCGTAGGTCCGGTGCGTGGCGTGTTGCCAAAAGGCGTCGTCGCGGGCATCGAGGAACAACTCTCTGGGGCTTGCACCACGGAGATCGCGGCGTTTGACGAGTTTACGGCGCTATTGACCGACTCCACGCTGACCGAAAATTATCAGCACATCATTTTTGATACGGCGCCTACGGGCCACACCATCCGCTTACTGCAGTTGCCCGGCGCTTGGAGTGGTTTTCTGGAGGCCGGCAAAGGCGATGCCTCGTGTCTCGGCCCGCTTGCGGGCCTGACAAAGCAGCGCACCCAGTACAAGGCCGCGGTCGAAGCTCTGGCCAACCCCGCATTGACCCGGCTCGTGCTGGTCGCGCGCGCCCAGCAGGCCGCCCTGCGCGAAGTGGCCCGCACGGAGGAAGAGCTCGCGGCGATTGGCTTTACGCAGCAGTATCTCATCATAAACGGTGTCCTGCCGCCTGCCGAAGCCGTCCGTGATCCGTTGGCCGCCGCGGTGTTTCAGCGAGAACAGACGGCTCTGAATGCGATTCCCGAAAGTTTAAAGGCGCTGCCCTGCGATTATATCCCGCTCAAACCGTTCAACCTTATAGGCCTAGATGCGTTGCGTCAGATGTTGACGGATGCGCCATCAACGCTCGAGCTCTCTCCTGATTCGCTCGTCGCACGAGACGCGCCACGATTGGCGGATTTAGTCGACGACATCGCCGCGGATGGGCATGGGCTCGTCATGCTGATGGGTAAAGGCGGTGTCGGTAAGACCACTTTGGCGGCGGCCATCGCGGTGGCGCTCGCCCATCGCGGCCTGCCGGTGCATTTGACCACCTCGGATCCGGCAGCGCACCTGACAGATACCTTGAACGCCTCGCTCGACTGTCTCACCGTAAGCCGGATCGATCCGCAGGCAGAGACCGCGCGCTATCGTCAGCATGTGCTAGAGACTAAGGGCAAAGAGCTCGATGGGCAGGGCCGCGCCCTGTTAAAGGAGGATCTGCAGTCCCCTTGCACCGAGGAGATCGCCGTGTTCCAGGCGTTCTCGCGCGCCATTCGTGAGGCGGGCCAGAAGTTCGTCGTGATGGACACCGCACCGACCGGGCACACGCTGCTTTTGCTTGATGCCACGGGGGCTTATCACCGCGAGGTGACCCGCCGGATGGGCCATACAGATATGTCTTTCACCACGCCGATGATGCAGTTGCAAGACCCAAAACGCACCAAGGTGCTCATTGTGACATTGGCCGAGATGACGCCTGTGCTGGAAGCCGCCCATCTGCAGGCCGATTTGCGTCGCGCTGGCATAGAACCTTGGGCATGGATCATCAATACCAGCGTGGCGGCGGCTTCTGTCAGGTCCCCCTTGCTGCGCCAAAGGGCTGCAAGCGAGTTACAGGAAATCCGGGCGGTGGCAAATCACCATGCCGATCGCTACGCGGTCGTGCCGCTGCTAAAGGAAGAACCGATCGGCGGCGAGCGCCTGCATGCGCTTATTTATCCTCGGACCTAGGCGATTTATCCTACGCAAAGCGTTAGGACCTTAGCGTGAAAGAGGCGATATCGAAGGCGAACGCAAGCCTGGCCCAGGAGAAGGCCATGGGGCAGAGGATCGATAATCAGGCGCCGGCGGGCGCT
>JAJYGP010000005.1 GCA_021785035.1 Pseudomonadota bacterium | reverse complement strand
GAAGACCTTCCTTTTGCGGATCGGCGATTTGACTGGGTTGTGACTCGCCTCTCCGCCCATCATTGGAGCGATGTGCCAAAAGCGCTCCGGGAGGCGCGCCGGGTCTTGAAGGAGGAGGGGCTTCTCGTAATCATCGATATCGTGGCCCCCGAGCGGTCCTTGTGCGATACGATGCTCCAGAGTGTCGAGATCCTCCGTGACGCCTCTCACGTCCGCGACTATCGAGTATCCGAATGGTCGGTCTTGCTTTCCCATGCCGGATTTCGGTTTGTCGACATCAACACGTGGAAGATTCCGATAGAGTTCGCCTCCTGGATAGAGCGGATGCGCACGCCGGAACTCCGGACGGAGGCCGTACGCAGCCTTTTCGCAGGCGCGGCGCCCGAGGTTCGAGAGTATTTCGGGGTGCAGGATGACTATTCGTTTCAGATTGATGCCGCGTGGATGACGGCGCGCCCCTGCTAGCATCGATCGTCAGCCCCTTGGTCCATAAGGGGCGGGCCGGATCGTAAGCTAGTGGATATTGATCAGAAATAAGGCCACGACACACATAAAGGCCCCGGCCCAGACGAGCGATCGCAGCATCGGTTTATCGAGTGCGTAAAAGACGGGATGCAGGATACGCAGCCCAATAAAAGTGAGCGCCAAGGTGTCTATTTCATTTTGGGGCGCGCGCCATTGCTCGGCTATGATCACGGCCGCTGCAAAGGGCGCGAAGGCCTCGAAGGCGTTGAGATGCGCCCAATTGAGTCGTTGGCGCCACCCAGGGCTTGTCGTCCCGTGTGCCCGCGGGGCATGGTTGTCGTAATTTTTCCCGCTCTTCGCGGCTGTCACTATGATATAAGGCAACACCGCGGCCGCTAAGACGCACCAATAGGCGATCGTCATCTCAATTCCCTCATGCCTGTCCAAGTCTTCATGCTACGGTAGTAGTCTTTGCAAAGGCCATTCGTTATCGATTCTGAGGATTATAGGTCGTTACTGGGCTTTAGCTGGAATGGCCGGCCGCTCGTTGCATGACCGCGCTCGTTTCAACCGGGTCAGGTAAAGCGCAAGCCGCCTACCCTCAAGTCTTGGCATAGGCGCCCATTTCTTCCCTCGCCGATTGATCTATTGATCGTGGTGGTGACCACATCCGCATCCGGGCCCATGGGCCGTCTGGTGTCGGCCAGCCTGTGGTTGCAGCGAGTTCACTATCGCTTGCCGAGCTTGCGCCACAGAACCAGGCGTAGCCGGTGGTGACAGGATCACCTTCTTGGTCGCGCCACCGCAAATCGGAAAGAAACTCTTCCTTAAAGGCCTCGATTAGCCACGTCGGCTACCCACAATTTTTGCGGAAAAGCCGATCTGGATCTACCCGCTCACCCGTGCCTTCCCCCAACAGCTCTGTAAGGATTAGACGTCTCATGACGTCGAGCATGCTATCGCGGCGCGTTGGCGTTCAGAATATCTGTGTGATAGATAGGGTTCACAGGGAAAACCCCGGATAGGCGAAAGCCCCGCAAATCGTTTCAGCATCTTTCTCGGAAACGCCGCTGGCACGCACGATGTTATACCAGGTGGCGTCAACCTGCCGCTTCATGTCGTTGATGATTTTCTTCCCTTCACCCTTCTCAAGCAGAAAGCGCGCATGCTGGGAGAGAATGTTTTTTGCGTTTGCATAGCGACCCTGATCGCCGCAATCCATGGCAAGGTCACGGCGCTCTTGGGCGATTACCGGCGAAGGCGTTAGGTCGTAGGCGGGCGAAAGCTTCCAGTCTTTCTCCTTGGCAATTACGGCGTGATTGCGTGGGTGATCGTCGATGTTGAAAATAAGTGCGTTGAAGCAGACCCGGCGAAATAGTTCGCGGGCGTCCCTCCTGGCGTCGGCGACGATGCGGCGTAGTTCCTCGACGAGGATCACGTAGGACCTGCGCGTGCGCGTTTCCAGCGCTTCGTCAGCGCGCAGGATTGCTAGGCCACTGACCATACGCGCGCGTGTAGCCATTTTCTGTTTTTTCGCGATCAAAGCGCTTTATGAGCAAGGCATATTTGCCGCCGATCGGCTCGATCCGGCTTTCTGCCGCAGTGATTCCGCACTCCCGGGCCAGCCGTAGCATGGCGTGCTCGACCCTCGTATTGTTCCAGCGATCGTCCGCGCGATTGAATTTAGCGACCCAAAGGCCGTCGTCGTCTTGAACAACGGCTTTCGGGCGTGCGCCCCCCATTGAGGTGCCAAGCAGCAGCAGATCCTGAATCTGCGGGGCTTCGGGATCGTTCGGAAAGTTGTCTTTGGCCAGTGCGTCCGCGAGCGCCTGAAGTTTCCGAAGATCGATCGTCTTGTTGAATTTCCGCCGTGGAGCGGGCGGGATGCTGTTCAGGCCAAAGCCAAGCGTGCCGGCCCGATCATCGGGCGACTCTTGAAGGTAGTCGAGCTCGCCGAGCGGTGCTTTGCCGACACGTTTCTCGATAACACGGCGGCCCCAATAGTCCGGTCCGGCATCGCGCAGTGCGCCGAAGATGCCATTCAACCGCGTGGTCTTGTGAGTCTGGGTCGAAAGTTTGAGTTCGACGGGATCGATCTCGACCGCCTGTGGGCCTTCAAGGTACTTGCCGCGATAGACGAATTGCCCAAGGGCGTCGCCTCTTGTGTTTTTCGTCAGCACAAACTCGCCTGCCGTGACTGCGGACCGTTGCCCCGGCAGCGTAATGTAGACAAAGCACTCGGAGGCTGAGGACTTAGAAGTCACTGCTGAGACCTGCACTTTTGCGGGCATGGGTCCTCTCTTTAAGTGGAGGCGAAGGCCAGCCCTTGCTCGTCCTTGGCGGGATGTGCGAGGTCGTTTAGGGGGCCAAGCAGGTCATACGCCCATAACAGGGCGGCATAGATGCCCGCGCCGGTTGAGACCTTACCCTTTTCGGCATCCATAACGGCGCGGCGTCCCGTTCCGATCTTCTCAGCGACTTCCTCGATCGTGTAGTTCCGCCGAATCGGAGCCGTGCGCAGATTGCTGCCCAGACGATTGAGCGCCTGTTCGACCGGATAGGGTGGAGCTTGTAGGAGCTGACTGCGTGCAACCATATTCTTTCGAGAGGATTTTATGTGAGTTGATATGCTCTCAAGAGAATATATAAGGCTGGACAGTTTTGTAACTAAAGTGCTATTAAGAGCACTGTAATTATATGAGCTTTTGCTCAAGAGCACCGAATATAGGGTGTTGATGTCGTTGAATTCAAAGGCAGAGGGCGGAAAGCCGGCTTAGCGAGGTGCCGAATGAGGGGGGTTCACAGTCATGCGCTGCTCCATCATCATGTTCCCGATGCCTGCTTGACTGCGTGATACCCGCTCACGTCGTAAAACGGTCCTCCTATCGAGCCATCGTCGCCCCGGAGCGCGAAGCGCGGTTCTGGCCGAGGACGTCCCATTTTCGTCACCATCCTGGCCGCTGTCCGGACATTCCCTTTCCTGGCCCGCTTCATTGAAACAACGAGTCTGACCGGTGACCGGGAGGATCCGGTTCTGACCGCGCACCGACCACACCATAGAGGATTGATCCTTATCTGTTCCGTGAAGCGGTGAAGGTGTTCGTGTGGGTGCGGGCGGGTAAACGGTTTGCTGCCCTGGGCGGCAAAGCCCCGAGATAAAGAACAGGCTCCGTCGGCGGCCTACCGAAGTTCTGCCGCGGTGAGTTTCGTCCTTGATTGCGAGCCGTATGGCCGGCAGGGAGGTCACTCCGCATGCCAAGAAAAGTTTCTTCCTCTTTGGGCCGCATACGGACTGGATCAGCAAGAGCAGCAGGCATCTTCGTAGAACTCAACGTCAAGGCCCCCCTTCTGGAAAAACCGCATCGATTCCTATTCATCTGGTAAGGCCTGGCCAGAATGCCTTCATGAGTCTAGCGGATAATGACATGCCACGTGATGATCGAAAGACCGTGCCGTCAGTGCCGGAGACACAAGCTGGCACCGGGGTGTGGCCGAAGGACAGCGATTTTGAAAGACACAGCCGTCCTTGGGAGGCGTCATAACTGGCAGCAAGGGTTCACTGTTTTTCGCCACCGCATCGTTTTGGCGCACCAAAGAGGGGAGTGCTGCGAGCAGGGCCGCCGAATAGGGATGCGCGGGGCGCGTTATCAGTGTTTCCGTGGGCCCTATTTCGACCACATGGCCGAGATAGAGTACCGCAGTGCGCCGGGCGATATAGGACGCGGCTGCCAGGTCATGGCTTATAAAGATAAGCCCCAGCCCGGATTGTTTCTGGAGCGCCTGTAAGAGATTCAGTATCCTCGCTTGTATCGAGACATCAAGGCTCGATGTCGGTTCATCTAAGACCAGAAGCTCAGGCTTTGTCGCAAGCGCCCGGGCGAGCACCACGCGCTGCAGCTGGCCTCCGGAAAACTCTTGGGGATAGCGCGCGCTCATCTTAACGTCGAGGCCAACTCGTTCGAGAAGTGTCACCGTGGCCGCATGGCGAAGACCTTTTGATAGTCCCTGCAAACGTATGGGTTCGGCGATGATGTCTTTGATCGTCATTCGCGGATTCACGGCGCTATACGCGTCTTGAAAGACCATCTGTATCTTCTGACGGTAGGGTTTCAGTTGCTGCTCATTGAGTGTCGCGAGATCGACTCCGTCCCACACCACCCGCCCGCGCGAGGGGCGTAGGAGTTGGACGATGACTCGTCCGAGTGTGCTTTTGCCAGAACCGGATTCTCCGACCAGTGCAAGCGTATCGCCTAGCTCAAGGTCTATCGCGATATTCGAAAGCGCGTGCACGAGTCGCGCATCCCGGCCGCCTTTTTTTACCGTAAAATCGACGGACACCCCATGGAGTTGAAGTCTGCTCATACCGGCTCCAAGGGATGGAGACACAGGGTGCGGTGGATATCGCCCTGTTCAGGAGGCAAGGCCCTGACGCACTCCGGGGTTGCCCGTTCGCAGCGAGGCGCAAACGGGCAGCCGGGGCTTTCCGTGGGGCGTGCGGGGGCATTCCCGGAAATTTCTAAAAGCGCGCGCCGATGGCGGCCTAAAGTCGGGATACAGTCGAGTAGCGCCCGACTATAGGGGTGACGGGGACCTTGGAAGAACCGCGCGGTGGGTGCGTATTCAAGTCTACGGCCGGCGTATAAGACCAGTATCGTGTCCGAATACTGAGCCGCGAGAGCGAGATTGTGGGTAATGAAAAGAGTCGCCATGCCATAGGTTTTCTGGAGGCGCTGAATGAGGTTCAATATCTGCGTTTGGACCAGGACGTCCAAAGCCGTGGTCGGTTCATCGGCTATGAGGATCTTCGGGCGATGGATGACGGCCATGGCCAGCATGACGCGCTGGCGCATGCCGCCCGAGAGTTGGTGCGGATAACTCTCAAGCCATTTTTCCGCATCCGGGATGTCGACTGCGGTCAAGAGCTCTCGGGCCTGTTTGCGGGCCGCAGTGGCGCTGGCGCCACTGTAGAGCCGATAACTCTCCGTCATTTGCGCGCCTAGGCGTCGGCTTGGGTTTAGTGCCGATAGGGGGTTTTGGAAGACCATTCCCATATCGCAGCCGCGCAGGCGGCGCCGATCTTTTTCTGAAAGCGTCGCTATGTCACGTCCTGCTAGTCGAAGTGTGCGCACCGTTCTTTGGGCGCCCTCGGGGAGGAGGCCGAGAAGGGCCGCTGCCGTCAGTGATTTTCCGGAGCCGGATTCCCCGACCAAGGCCAGGGTTTTGCCGGCCTCCAGGGCAAAGCTTAAGTGATTTACCGGCGTTGGAATTCCCGCGCGCCCCGGGAAGCTTACGGTCAGGTCCTCGACCGTGAGGACTTCGGAAACGGCGTCTCTCATCCGCGAACCCCTAAGCGTGCCAGCAGCCCTTGGCCCAGCATATTCATGGCGAGGATGGCGAGAAAGATCATAAGCCCCGGAAAGACGATGAGCCACCACGGGCCGACCAAGGCGAGCTGCGCCCCTTGGTTCAAAAGCCCGCCCCAGGAGGAGTGTGGTGGCTGGATGCCAAGACCCAGAAAGCTCAGTCCGGACAGCGCCAAAATCAGATCGGCGACCAGGAAGGTGGCATTGACCACCAACATAGGCACGATCGCCCGGAGTATATGGACACGGGCAATATAGAAAGATCCGCCCCCGAACTGGCGCGCGGCGCGGACGTAGTCCGTCTGGCTGTGAGCCAAGGCCTCGTTACGCACAAGCCGCGCGAGTCCCGGCCAAGAGACAAGACCCAGGAGTAGGATGAGGTTTGCGATAGTCAGCGGAATCAGGGCGCTAAAGAAGATCATAAGGACCAGCGTGGGAATCGCGAGCAGCGCATCCAAAAGACGCATCAAAACCTGTCCTAGCCAGCGCGGACCTAAGGCCGCGAGCAGGCCGTAGGGCGTACCGATCGCAAGCGCCACCAGCGTACCGAAAAAGCCCGCCTCCAAGGTCGGTTGACCGCCCCTCATAAGACGCGCTAGAAGGTCGCGCCCGAGATCGTCAGTACCGAGAAGAAAGCGGAGCGAGGGCGGGGCGAGCAGATGATGCGGATGGATGGCCTGCGCGGACTGGGGATAAAATAGGGGACCGAGCCCGGAAAAGGCGAGTAGGGCTATAAAAAGCAGAAGGCCTAAGCGGCCCTCGCCGTCCGGGGCCGAGACGAAGCCCTTGCGGACCCCCGTGCGCCCCCAGGCCTTCATGAATCGCGGTACCCGCGCCCGGCTCTCAGTCATAGCGCGTCTCGACGTCGAGGGCGCTATTGATGAGATCGGCGGCGAGGTTGCCGAGGATGGTGAGGATCCCTATGAGGAGCACGATGGCCGTCAGCGTCGGATAGTCTTGTTGCAGCGCCGAACGCCATAAAAGCCAACCCAATCCCGGATAATTAAAAACGGTTTCGGTGAGTAGACCGCCGACAAAGATCTGCGGCACCATCATACCGACCAGGGTGACGAGGGGGCGCAAGGCGTTGCGCAGCACATGGGTGAGGGCGAGGCGCACGGGCGGGATACCGCGCGCCCGTGCCGCGCGCACATAGTCGCGGTCGTACTCGATGCGAACTTGGCGCCCGAAGTAGCGGGAGAGTGCCGCCGTGATCGGGATGGCCAAGGTCAGTCCCGGCAGCACCATGTGGCGCACAAGATCGAGCGTGCCTTTGCCGCTCCAGCTTGTGGCCCCGCCCACCCCGCCGGGAGGTAGCCAGGCGTGATCGATGGCGAACACCAGAATAAGCACGGTGCCCAAAAAGAACACGGGCAAGGAGTAGAGGGCGATTTGCGTGCCTCCGATGATCGTGGCGCTAAGCCGCCCCTTCATGGCCCCCTGAAAAAGGCCGACGATGATTGCCAACACCACGGCCAGGACTGTCGCTGCGCTGTAGAGGACGACTGTGTTGCGTAAGTAAGATAGGATGAGAACGCCGACCCGCGCATGTTCCGTAAACGAATACCCGAGATTGCCGTGGGCAAGATGCCACCACCAGGTGAGGTATTGCTCTGCTATCGGGCGATTCAGCCCCATCTGGCGATTCAAGGCCGCGACCGTCGCCGGCGAGGCATGCACCCCTAGGATGCTATAGGCCGGGCCGCCGGGTGTTGCGAAGATCATAAAGAAGACGAGCGTCACGAGCCCTATAAGCGAGAGCGTGGCGTTGGCGAGGCGTTTGGCGATGACGTTTAGCATAAGAGGTCTCGGCCGTGTTTCAGGACCGTTTAGGGTAACCTGCCGTTTTGGGGAGGGTTGTGTGGGCCTGGATGTCTCCTGCGGAGAAACTCGGGGTTAAAGTCTCCCAGAGGACTCAAGGCGCGGCGCAGACCTTTAAGGTTGCGCGCCGCCTCCACGATAATCGGTGACGCGGGTAAGACGATCACGGGCTGCTGGGATGTGAAGTAGTCTTCGTAGCGGTACATGGCTGCGAGGCTGCCGGGGCGTGTCAAGGCGCGTAATCGCTTGTTGAGCACCGGATTACAGTAGTGATAGTCGTTATTGGCGGCCCCACAGGCGAAGATATTGCCGGCGCTCGGGTAGGGGCTCAAGCCCCAGGCTAGAG
Organism: Pseudomonadota bacterium; assembly: GCA_021785035.1. Lineage (GTDB taxonomy): Bacteria > Pseudomonadota > Gammaproteobacteria > Acidiferrobacterales > Acidiferrobacteraceae > Acidiferrobacter. The sequence goes on along the minus strand of JAJYGP010000005.1, from coordinate 21,943 downwards.
CCATGGCTTGCCAGTGGGTGTTGCGCGGATCCTCTGTTTCCGCGACGATCTCGTTGAAGGGCTTTTCCCGCAATCGCATGTCGATGCCGACGCGCGCCAACAGGTCTTTAATGAGGACCGGGCCACGGACATCCCCCGGGGGGATAGAGAGCGTGAAGGCGAGTTTGCGGCCGTTTTTGCGGCGCATACCGTGGGGCTTCCGGCGCCACCCCGCGGCCCTTAACAGTTGCCGTGCCCGCCTTGGGTCGTAGGCCCCGTGTTTTTCAAGGGCTCGGGCCTGAGGCGAGAGAAAGGTGGTAGGTCGCGGCGGGACGGGACCGTAGTCCCGCAGACCATGGCCGTGGTAGAGCACTTGAATCAACAGGCGTTGGCTTATGGCATGCATGATCGCGCGTCGGACGCGGACATCGCGCAGGAAGGCGATGCGTGGATTCGCGTAGTTGAAGCCGATGTAATTGAAGCCCCATACAGGGCCCACGGGATAGGCGCGGAAATCGGTGAGTTGATGGCGGCCCCGATACAAAGACAGGGGCAGGTTGCCGATCTGGATACGCTTTGAGCGCAAGGCAAAGAATACGGACTCGGGGGATTGTAGGAAGCGGAACACAAGGCGCTGGAAATACGGTTTATTGGGACCCGAGTAGGCCTTGTTGGCGGCAAAGGTGGCGTAGCGTCCGGGTTGGAAGGATTGCAGATGAAAGGGTCCGTCCACGGTTCGGAAAAAGGCCACGTCGGTCAGGGTGTCATAGAGCCGAGCCACCGAGGTATTCCGCCAGCTTTGAGCCGGCAGGGGCGTGAGTAAGGAGAGGCCGTTCAGCTCAAACCAAAGTGGATTGACGGGGCGGCGCGTAATGATCCGAATGGTGTGAGGATTGATCACTGTAAAGGACGCCACTACTGTGGGTATGCCGCCCGTCCCGTAGTTGGCAAACCGGTGCTTCAAACGCACGATGAGCTTGTAGGTATACGCGACATCCCGGGCCGTGACCGGCGCGCCATTCGACCATAACCAATGTTTTTTGAGGAGGATGGTGTAGCTTCTGTGGTGTGGGCCGACTATGACCGCACGCGCTACGCTCAAGGCATAATCGACATGGAGATGCCGGTTGATCCAAAGAAGCGGCGCAAACAGAAGATTGGCCGCCTGCTCATCGAAGACCGACGAGATCAAAAGCGGGTTGAAGCCATTAATATCGGCAGGCGGACCGATGCCGACCCCCGGCACGACGACCAGCGTCCGGCGGGCTAATCCTGCCGCCTGTCCTGTAAGCGGCCACAACGCGAGCCAAGTAAACGCGAGCGTCCTTCCGATGGCCTTGATTCGAGGGTGCACGAGAGCGGTCATGGTACGGAGCTCGATCCACTGAACAAAGCCATTGTGCGGGAAAGGGCTCGTTGGCGGCAACGGAGGGCGCGTATCCAACCCCTGGATGTGCGTGATTGCCTTGAGGGCCCCGGCCTCGGCAGCCCGATCCTTGTCAATGTGCGGGGCTCGCGATCATCCGTCAATAAAAGAGTCTCGTGAGGCCTTAAACCGCCGCCCCTAAGGGTCGGCGGACTGCGGGTGATGGGGGCTTTATGGCAGCCGTTTTTGTGGCCCCCCGGAGGCTGGGCTGCCTTTTGGGCGCGGCTCGAAGATCAGGTACACTGCGCGTATGAATCTTCCTTTCTGGCGTGCGCCCCGTATTCCCGTTTTGTCGCTCCGTGGCATGATCGCCGCCAAGCCGCATGCGATCAGTCTCGCTGCTTATCGCGAGCCGATAGAGCGCGCTTTTGCGCTTGCGAAGGCGCGTCAACACCTGATTGTGTCGATCGAGAGTCCGGGAGGCTCGCCGGTACAGTCGGACCTTGTGGCCAGTTTTATCCGTAAACGCGCTGAAGAGCGAAAGGTGCGGGTATCGGCGGTCATAGGGGATGTGGGGGCCTCGGGTGGCTACTGGATCGCTTGTGCCGCCGATAACATTTATGCCAACCGCATGAGTATCGTCGGGTCCATCGGCGTGATTGGAGGGGGTTTTGGGTTCGTCGAGTTTATTGCCCGTCATGGCATCGAGCGTCGTCTCTATACGGCAGGCGAACACAAGGCGCGTCTCGATCCCTTTCGTCCTGAAGCTGCAGACGATCTCCTGTTTGTAAAAGAACTGCTGCAAGACATGCATGGCGAGTTTAAGGATTGGGTGCGGTTACGTCGCGCCGATCGCCTCGGACCTCTGGACCAGGTCTTTGATGGCTCCTATATGTTGGGAACGAAGGCCAAGGCGCTTGGGCTGATTGATGGCTTTGCCAGCGTCGATTCGCTGGTTCAGGAGATCGGCGGCCAACGCGCGAAGCCTGTTATGATCGAAGCGAAGCGGCCTAGGGGCCTTATGCGGCTCGTGGGACGCAGTGCTATCGAGTCGATAGCCGATATCGCCGAAGAACGCCTCATGGATCCTCGGGTACGGTTTTAGCCAAACGTTCATCCGCGCTCATCGGCTGTTTTGGGAGCCAAGCCCTTCCCAGGCTGTCTTGCGAGATCGGGCAGCTTAGCTTTGCACGCCCCTATCCGCTCTTTGTTGTGATCCTCGGTATTCTGTAACCGTCTGGGTTCCAGGCGCGGCTGGGATGCCGCGGGGTCTCGTGATGAGGGTGGCGCCATCATCGCCCCGGAAGACCTGGTGGTATGAGCCCGCGCTTTAGAGGACCATTCCTGGGTGCCGAGGGGGACGAAACGATGACGCCCGGCGTCCGGGGGCTTGGAGGGCGAAGTGACACTTGGCGGCAAACTGCCCTGAAACGTCACCCCCAAAGACCGGGTGACGTTTTTTGTCACTTTGGGCCGTAACGCTCCCCGGAACCGAGAAAGACCGCTTATCGGCCGGAAACCCCGCTTCATTCGGAAGGGGTTTGGGCGCCTCCTTGATGTTTCAAAGGCTTACGCGATAGAGATCGGCTATCTGCGCCTCTACGGCCGCGCTTGGTACGGATTGTGCAGCTTTTGGGGTCACCACACTTATTCATCGTGAATCAGTGCGCTACAGATGCGAGGAGCTTATGGCCATGTGTAAACATAATGCAGTACGGGCCCGCCTTCAGGCCGGCTTTACCTTGATCGAGTTGATGGTCGTGATCGCGATCATCGGCATCTTGGCGGCCATCGCCATTCCCCAGTATGAGAAGTACATCGTGACCACCAAGGCAACAGACGTGGCCGAGAATTTCCACGCTGCGATCACGGCCGCCACCGCTGCCGTCTCGGCCGCCGAAGCAGGTCAAAATACGCTACTTGCGGGATCGAATACCCAAGGGACGACCGCAACGGCTCTCACGCCGAGCGCGACCGTGGAGACTCCGGTCTTGAGTTATACCGCAGGCGATCCGGCCGCGAGCGGCACCACTAATGCGTCGGCCACTAATTTTGCCTATATCGGCAGCTCGGGGACGGCGGCCAATACGAAACCCAGCTATTGTGGCGAGGTGGATGTTGTCGGTGCGAATCCTCCGACCGGTATGAATACGGGCGCCTGGGTCGTTTCCGGTATGTCCCAGCCAGTCTTTATCACGGTCGGTGTCGGCTCGACCTGTAACGCGAGCACTACGCTCGGCCAAGACATCATCAACGCAGTCGTTGGGGATGGCTCGACTACTTCCGTGAGCACAACCACTGGGACCGGGACCGCGGCCGTAACCGTGACGTCGTGCGTTGCCTCGAGCACGTACTGCGAAGCTGTTGTCGGCCCAAATGGTTCTGTAACGCCGTAACAGCGACCTGATAGCAGTCTTAAGAGGGCGCGAAGTTTGCGCCCTCTTTTCTTTTTGTCGTTACGGGTCCTATCACGGCTTTGCGTGGCCACCCACAATCTCTGGTTCTTTGCGCCCTCTCTTCCAAAGGTCAGCTTCCATCCACTCGGCAAAGGCCTCGTGCTTAAGTCTTTGCGCGCTCTTCCGCGTTGGCATCGGCGCTCGATGGTGTCTTTAGTGGGGCCGCGCGTAAGGTCGCAATCGCGTCGGCCACAAGCGTCGACTACGCGGCCGGCATTTACCGCATTCTTGTCGGCACGGCCGCCGAACAACTCATGAGCGTCGCGCAACGCGAGACTGCCATCCTCGACGAAACGCTTCCTCTCGAGGTCTTTGGAAGGCCCGCCGCCCATCCGCGCCGCGCGCCACGCCCTAGCTTGCGACCCAAAGGATCGGCATCATGTTCAGCGAAAAGCCCAATTTTATCGCTTTCCCCAAACGGCTCGACGAGGCGGTGATCGCCCTGAGCAAATTCCTGGAAACGTTTATGATCCACCTTGAGGACCGCTACTTCGCGCAGATCCATCACTACACCAACGAGCGGCCATGACGGGAGGACTGTGGCGATTTGATGCCGTCGCTAAGCGGCCGGCCGTTTTGACATGGCATACCTATGAACATAACTATGAGAGAAGAAAAGCATAAGCGGAATCGATCCGTCTCGTTGGCGTTCCCTGTTAGCTGGCCCGTTAGCACGGGGTGGCGACCTCGCTGCGCTGGCCGGATTCGACAAGACTTTTGCTCGGAAGGGGATTTACTACGGCGCCGCCCAACAAATCGATGCCTTGAACAATCAGTGCCTGGCCCTTGAGGCAAGCTTAGCCGCAATCTCTGTGGGTCAATAATTCGCCCATCTTGTGAGCGACCCGGCGCTACCGATCCCTCGCTTGCGATTTTGCGGCGGTCACCGTGTGTTGATATCGTACCCTAGGGAGCACCCATGTTGGGCATCTGGGCGTGGCCCTTCGCCCGTGACATTGATTTGGGGGCGTAGGCGTGTCCGGGCTCATGGCGGGGATCGACTGGGGGCTTGCCTGCGTGGCGATCAGAAGGCCGCGTGGAGGCCCACATAGGCGCCTTGAGGCAGTAGACTCAGGATAAAGGGGTTGTGGCGCTGATGGGCGTAATAGCCGCTCAAGGCCCCTATGATGGCCCCGGCCGCCACGTCCGTTTCCCAGTGCCCGTGGGCCCGCACGCGCGCCACCATGTCGAAGGCCGGCACGGCGGCAAGCGCCCAGATCTCGGGGTCGCGGCGCTGATAAGTCAGAATGAGCGGGGTGACGAGGGCCGTAATGGAAGAGACGTCCCCACTCGGGAAGCTTTGAGAGTGGAGGCCTTGGAACCAGAGATTGGGATTGTTCGGGCTCTGCGAGGGGCGGTTGCGCTGGAAGGTGAATTTGAGTATTTGCGTGGAGACCCCGGCCAAGGCCGCGGCGTCCAGGCTTTGCCAGAGCGTGTGACCAAGACGTGATTGCCCGCCCTCCCACAGGGCCGCCCCGAGCGTCAAGGTGATCAATTCAAAGGGAAAATTCGGGGTTTTGGCGATGGCATAGACGCCGTGCGTGTCCTGGGAGACCGGATGGTCGAGATGATAGAGTCCGCCGTAGTCCAAAAGGCCCAGCGCGATACCCACGGCCGTTGTATCTCCGACCGCCCCGAGGGCCGATGAGGGGTGAGCGAAGGCTTCCGCGATATCGTTGTGCGGTGCTGTCGCGGTTCGGGCCTCAGCGCCCGGCAGGCCGCTCAGGCTGAGTACGACAAGGATGCTCATAAGCCATCTCTTCTGTTTCCCCATGGTCTCCTCCGGTGTGTGCGGCCCCGGGCCTGGGGCCGCGGCTGCTGCGGATCTCCCGGTCGCGTGGGTTCGGGCGACCTCTTGCAGATCCTTCCTTGAGTAAGCGATAGCACAGAGGCCCCGTCTGTGACAACCTCGGTCCTCTCTGAATACAGCCTGGGCCTTTTCGGCTTGGTTTGCCACGGCCTCATCGTCCGAACACATCGGGTGCCATCGCCCCGTGGCAGGAAACGGGGACAGATGCGTGGGGCTATGACACAATGCGCAAGAAAAAGTCGAGCCAAGATGGGTGCTGTGCCGTGGGCACGGGGATTGATCAAGCCGCGATGGCTGCGCACAAGGAGGGGTATGGCGACTCTTGTTGGTATCATCATGGGTTCCCGGTCCGACTGGGAGACCTTGCAACATGCCGCAAAGACCTTGGATGACCTGGGTGTGTCCCACGAGGTCAATGTGGTCTCCGCCCATAGGACACCGGACCTCTTGTTTGAGTATGCCGCCAGCGCCGAGGCGCGCGGCCTTGAGGTCATCATCGCGGGCGCCGGAGGCGCGGCCCATCTGCCGGGCATGGCGGCGGCCAAGACAGCGCTTCCGGTGCTGGGGGTACCGATACAGTCCCAGACCCTCAATGGTCTCGATTCCTTGCTTTCGATCGTGCAGATGCCGGCCGGCGTCCCGGTGGCGACATTTGCCATTGGCAAGGCCGGGTCCATAAACGCAGCTCTCTTTGCCGCAAGTATTTTAGCGCGCTCCCATCCGGCGATTGCCGCCGCCGTAAGTACCTTCAGGCGTCACCAAACCGATAGCGTTCTCGCTCACAGGGATCCCAGAATTCCATGATCGTCGGTATTATCGGCGGCGGTCAACTGGCGCGCATGCTCGCTCTTGCAGGCCACCCGCTGGGTGTACGTTGTCTCTTTTTAGATCCGGCCCCGGATGCTTGCGCGCGTTCCGTTGGCACGTTGCTGATAGGCCACTACGATAACCCGCGTTTCTTGGACAGGATCGCGACCGAAGCCGATGTCGTGACCTACGAATTCGAGAACGTGCCGGCCAGCAGCCTCAAATATCTGGCCCCCCGGATCGCGGTTCGTCCCGGGGTCGAGGCGATAGAGGTGGCACGTGATCGTTGGCATGAAAAGCAGCTCTTTGCAGAACTGGGAATTCCGACGCCGCCTTTTGCTGCGGTCGACACGTTCGAAGACTTGGAGGCCGCAGTCGCCACTATGGGTCTTCCGGCGGTCCTCAAGACTCGCACTTTAGGCTATGACGGCAAGGGGCAGCGTGTATTGCGGGCGGCGTCGGACCTGGCCGCGGCGTTCGCGCTTTTGAGCGGCGTCCCTTTGATTCTCGAGGGGTGGGTTCCGTTTGTGCGTGAGGTTTCGGTCATTGCCGTCCGCGGTCTTCAGGGCGAAACGCGTTTTTATCCTCTCAGTGAAAATATTCATCAAGGCGGGGTTCTTGTCCAGTCGATGAGCCGCGATCGGGATCCGGTGACGGCCATGGCCCAGGACTACGCCCAACGTCTGCTGGGTCGCCTGCACTATGTCGGCGTATTAGCGTTAGAGCTTTTCCAGGTTGGTGACCAACTGCTTGCCAATGAAATGGCGCCGCGCGTGCACAATTCCGGTCACTGGACGATCGAGGGTGCGCAGACCAGCCAGTTCGAGAATCACATGCGCGCGATCCTGGGTCTCCCTCTCGGGAGCACGGAGGCGCTGGCGCACACGGCGATGGTGAATTTTGTGGGCCATCTCCCGGATCCCTCGAAGGTGCTCAGCGTGCCCGGCACCCATCTCCATGTCTACGATAAAAACCCACGTCCGGGCCGTAAGCTGGGTCATGCGACGGTACGCGCCGATGATGCGGACAGCCTTTCGCAAGCGCTGGGCCAACTCCGGTCCTTAAGCCATTGCTAATATTTGGGTGATCATGTCCAAGCGGTCTTGACCGCTTGGACCGAGACGCGGACAATATCTTTCGCTCGCTATGACAAAACACATAGACGCCCCACGCGTTGTGTGTATGGGCCTAAGAAATCACCGAGAGGCGAATCGCCTCTTTAATTTTGATTATAGAACGGACGAACGGCATAGTTTTACAGACAGACGGATAACTGAGACACCGTATTAGGGGGAATCGTGGCAACGTTGTTGTTTTATGAACAGGCCGTGGGGCTGCATCGCGAGGAGCATAAGCATCTTCGTTTGCGTCGCCCGGGCTTTGGTTTTGCGCGCCGCGTCAATTCGGTGCCGTTGGCGGGGGTCGAGCTGCCAGCGGCGTCTGCCCATTATCCCACCGTATTTGCGAAGGCCGGCGATGGCTTGCCCGTGCTCGCAGCGCTCGTGGGCTTACGTAACGACGAGAACCTTTTTGTCGAGGGGCCCGACGATCAGTGGTCCGGAAGCTATTTGCCGGCCTTTGTCCGTCGCTACCCGTTTGTTCTCGCGACCCAAGGCGAGGGTTTTGCGGTCTGGATTGATCGCGCCTTTAGCGGTTGGAGCGAGGACGATGGGGAGCCCCTGTTTTTAGAAGATGGCAGCGACAGCGGGCTGCTCAAGGAGACGATCGGTTTTTTACAGAGCTTCCAGGCTGAGATGACGCGCACCCAAACCTTTATTCAGCATGTGAGCGAAGCGGGCCTCCTCAAGGATATCGCTGTGCCCGTAAATACGCCGGGCGTCACCCCGTTTGTCCTACAGGGCTTGCAGGTCATCGATGAGCAGAAGTTCGCGGCGCTCGGCGATGACAAGGTCACGTCGTGGTTTCGGAGCGGGGAGTTGGGATGGATTTATGCCCATTTGGCATCGCTCGCGCAAGTGTCGACTTTAGGGGCCCGTCTTGCGCGCCGCCTCGAAAACCCGATATCTCCCGACAAGCGTAAGAGTCGGGCGTCGACAAAGGGAACGGCATCCTAAAAGAGGGCCGCGTCAAGCGGTCTTATAAGAACGTTATCGCGCTGTGCCAAAAAGAAAAACGGCGGAGGGGGTAGGAATGCGGCCTGCAAACACGTGGCAGAAGAACCATTGGACGATAGCGCGGAATCGCCACAAGAGTCGGCCACGCACATGGCGTTTACAGCCGATGCTGGCTATTGTGCTTGGCGCCATCGGCGGTGGGCGTGCCTACGCCGCCGGCTTGTCGGCCAATGTCATTACTCCCGATGGCCGCACCGCCACCTCTCTTGTGGTCCAGGGAGCGATCACCGATGTTCATACCGGCACCATAAGCGGCAACAACGCTTTTAACTCCTTTTCGCGTTTTAGCGTCGCCGCCGGGCGTACTGTCAATCTTGATCTGCCGACGGGCACCCACAATCTCATCAATATCGTTACCGGCGCTGCGACTACGGTCGACGGTACTATCAATAGCATCAGTCAAGGCCACATAGGTGGCCACGTATTTTTCGCTGATCCCTATGGTCTGGTCGTCGGCCAAAGCGGCGCCATGAACGTGGGAAGCCTGACTGTGACAACCCCCACGCAGGCCTTCTTGCGTGGTTTGATAAGCCCAACTGGGGTCGTTAATGTGGCCGATACCGCGATGCTCTTGGCGGGCCGCGCGCCGCAGTCCCCTGATGGCGTGGTCATAATCGACGGCAAGATTCGAGCCTTGGATGCGGTCGATCTCCAGGCCGGTATCGTTCATTACGCGGGTACCGCGACCGTGGGTGCCGACGCCGCTGGCACGATCTTTCGCCATGTCGTGAATGTCAGTGGACTCCATGAGGCCTCCGGAATCACCGAGAACGACGGACACATCGTGCTCTCCGGCACGGAGCAAGTCAGTGTCTCGGGTACCCTGAAGGCGGGTGGCGTAAAGGGCGGAACGATCGCGGTCAGTGCACCACACATCACGCTGGCGTCGACTGCCCGTCTCGAGGCCTCGGGTCCCCAAGGGGGAGGCCGGATCCGTATCGGGGCCGGGCCTCACGGGTCGATCACGGCGGAAACGGTAACTATAGCCCACGGGGCGCTTTTGACCGCGAATGCCGGTGTCCGTGGTCAGGGCGGGACCGTCAGCATCGTGAGCCGCCGCGGCACCAATTTTGCCGGCACCATCGAGGCGCGCGGTGGAAGCCACTCCGGAGACGGCGGTCAAGTCGAGGTATCGGCGATGAGCGGCCTCATTTTCCAGGGGCAAGTCGACACTGCGGCGCCCCATGGCCAGCGCGGAAACCTCCTCCTCGACCCGACCGATCTTTCCATAGTCGATGGCAGTGCCAGTTCTTCGACCAGCGATGTGGTGACGGTGGGGGCCTTGCAGGCCCTTGGCAATACCAATATCACGCTGAGTGCCACAGACCAAATCACAATCGGCTCGTCCACCGGGGCGGCCGCTAATGTGGATTTGTCGGGCCTTCTGGCGGGAAGTACTTTCACTCTCGATGCCGGAGGGAGTGGCGGCGCTGGTAACATCGTTTTCAACAGCGGTTCGTCGATCGAAACGGGCGGTGGCGATGTCACGTTGAACGCCGGAACCGGTTTTAGCGGGGCCGCTGCCGGGACCGGCGGCGGACTTGTGACTTTGGGTAGCATCACGGCACCCGGCGCGGCCATTGCGGTTACCGCTGCCAACGATATTGTCGTAGCGACGGGTGCGACAGTCAGCGCCTCTGATACGGCGGCCGGCCAAATCACGCTTACCGCCCCTACAATCACGACGGATGCCGGGTCGGCGCTTGATGCGGTCTCGTCGGGTTCCACGGCGACCGGCGTTGTGACGCTCGCTGGCACCACGAGTCAAAGTGCTTCTTTTGGATTGGTGTCGACCGCGAGCAGTCTGACCCTTGACGGCGATATCAGCGCTGACGCCATCAGTGCGACGTCGACTGCAAGCGCGACCTCTTCCTATTCGGGCACCGGGGCGTCCGGTTACGCCACCATCGCCGGAAACACCCTCTTGTCCGGCCTAGGGCCGGGTCTTAGCCTTTACTACGTGGACGCGCAAGCCAATGCCGGCTTGACCGTTGGCGGTACGGCGGTTTTAACGGGCGGCACGATTGGACTGAGCTCCCAGGCGTCGGAAACCGCGAAGTCGATGGATCTCGCGCTGACTTCGGCAAGTGGCGTCGTTCTTCCGGCAACTTACGGCGACGTCACGGGCACCGCCAATGTCACAGTCGCAAGCGGCGCGACCCTAGATGCGACCCAAGGTCTCACGGTGGCGGCGCACAATAGCGATACCTTGAGTGCATCGGCCATCGCGCTTACCACCAGTCAAGACACGAAGGGCGCGGCGGCGCTAGCGATCGGTGTTGCGAACGTGAATACCACGGCCGTGATAGCGGGCGGCGCCCATATCAGTGGCGGCAGCGTCACGATCGCCGCCGATAATCAAAATAGTCTTTCGACCAGCGCCACTGCGATGGCCAACAATGCCGGTTTAGCGGGGATCGGCGTATCCATTGCCGATTACAACGTCAACGCGACGGCGCGCGATAGCGCGAATGTGGGTAGCGCCGCGAACCCTGTTGGTAATGTCTTGGTGCAAGCGCAAAATAACACTACCAACGATGCCAATGCCGCAAGCGCCAGTAGCGGTTCGAACTTTGTATTGAAACAGGTCTTTAAGCTGGCCAGCGGCGCCAACACCGCGATCAGCAATTTCGCAGGCTTGCAGTCGGGCTCAGCGCTTAGCACCGTGAGTAGCGAAACCCCCTCGGCCACGGCCCCGGACGGCGGCGGAAGCGGCAATACCAGCGGTACCGTGCCCTTTAAGGTCGCAGGTGCCATGGCTTTTACCACGAGCAGCATTAATTCCAATGCGACGATCGCCACCGATCCTACGCAGACAGGGGCTACGGCACCGGTTGTATCCTCGAATGGCTCTGTAGCGGTGGTCGCCAATACCGTGACCTCGGGGGTACGCAGCAACGCCGAGGCATCCGTGAACTCCGAAACCACGGAGTCGGCTGGCACCACCACCAACCCCGCCTCTTCCTATTCCGTAGCGGCGGGCATTGCGATCGGATTTTTTACCAATACCGCGCATGCAACGATTGGCAACGGAACCACGATCGATGCCCAGAACGTTGGGGTGGCGTCGACCGCAAGTCTTCCGATCTCGGTCACATGGTGGCCATCGACCTGGACTAGCCCGTCGGCGGTGATCAGCAATCTCGTAGGCAAGGCCAATGGGACGCTCGGCCTTTATAACCAGGTCCTTACAAGCGGGGCGACCGCGACTGCGCAGTCGACCAAGGCCCAGCTCGCGGGCGCCGTCAATTGGCTCCAAACGAATAACAGCTCTCTGGCCTTCATAGGTGATGGCGCAACCATCAATGCCACCGGCGCCTCGGGATCTTGGACCGCGACCGGCTATGCCTTATCCGGGACCGCGCCCACCTGGACTTTCAACAACACGGTGGCCGTCCAGGCAACCGGTATAGCACAAAGCATTGATTTAGGTGGAAATATTGGACTGACGTTTTTTGGGACTGAGGGCGGAAGCCAGGCCTCGGCCGGGGGCGCTTTTCAGGGGGTGTGGTATCAGGACAGCACCATTGCGGGCATCGGTAATGCCAGTATCACGGCCACCCATGGCGGCGTGGCCGTAAACGCGGGCGGTCAAGATACTGTCATCTCCCTTTTGCCCAGTGCCGGCCACGGATCCGGTTTTGGCGTTTCCGGGGCTCTCTCGTTCCTCAATCTGGATGAAACCACGCACGCCTCGGTGAGTAATGGCGCCCAGATTACGGTCGCTCAAGATTTGGGGGTAACGGCCGTTCAGGCCTTGCAGCTCCTTAATATCGCCGGGTCGGTCCAGCTTTCAAATAGCGCCGGCGTCGGTGTCGGCGTCGCAGTCAATTCGATTAAGACCGATACCCAAGCCTATATCGGCAATAACGCCGTAGACGACCCGTCGACGCAGTCATCGCTCACGGGTGGGGGCTATATTCAAGCGGGCTCGGTCGCTGTCAAAGCGGCGAGTGATGGCCAGCTGCTGTCCTTGTCCGTGAGTGCCGCGAGCGCAAGCGGCAGCAATACCCAATCCGCCAATGGCAGCGGCGGGGGAAGTAGCTCCTCGCCAACGGACATCATTAAGAATATTCCGAGCTATATCTCCGCGGTTAAGGCGCGTCTTACCGGGAATGCGACATCGGCGGCGACCTCCGATACCGGTGCTAATGCCGGCACGAACGAGCTGTCCGCGGGCCAAGGGGGCAGCTCGACTACGGCGGGATCAAGCAGCGGGACGCCCGGGCCGAAATTCGGCCTGTCTGTGGCCGGAAGCGCCTCTGTGAACGTCAGTAACGTGAGCACCGAGGCCTACATTGATGGCGCCGATATCACCCTGCCCACGGTGGCGACCAGCAGCAACGGCGGCTTGCTCATTCAGGCTCTTAATGAGACGACCACTGTTGCGGCCTCGGGAGGGGGCGCTTTGACGCTTTCCGGGCAGGGCAGCAGTCAATGGAGCGCCGCGGTGAGTGCCGCCTTTGCCGTCAATATCCTAGGCAACACCACGACCGCGGCCTTGACCGACAGTACCGTGCGTAATGTCCAGGCGGCCACCATTACGGCGGCCACCGGCGGGGAGGCCGTGAGCGTGGCCTTGGGTCTTGCCGTGAATACCAATAGTGGCAGTACGAGCGGCGAGGGTGCGGGATCCGTGTCTTTGGCGCTTGCGCAAAGTACGGTAAGCGCCAAGGATAGCGGTAGCACGATAAGCGGTCTTGTCGGCACCTCGGCGGCCCCCAGTCTGGATATTACCGCTTACGACGAGACCGCCATAGGTGACGGCGGCGGGGCGTTTTTTGGGGGAGGCAAGGCCGGTGTCGGGGTCGCGTTCAGTTATAACGAGGTTGATAATGTCCTGACCGCCGCCCTGACTGGCGGTAGCGTGACGGGCATGAATACCGTGAGCGTGCAAGCTCTCGATGCCTCGCAAATCTTGACCATGGCGCTGGTCGGCGGGGTTTCCACCAACACGAGCAGCGGGACGGGCGCGGCCAGTCTTGCCATCAATGACATCGGAAATACGGACAACGCCAGCATCACGGGCGGTGCCACGGTCACAAGTAGTGCCGTCACGGTCAGTGCGAACGCGGGTGGTACGAATAGCGCGTTGACGACACTCCTCACATCCGGTGTTGGGGCCCCGAGCGCCCCCGACACCGGGATGAGTTTCAATTTCCCAAGCTCCCCGTTGCCCGCTTTTTCCGGTGCTGCGATTGTCGGGATTGCCGGAAATATTCAGGTGAGCGGCAACAATGTCGGCTTATCTGTCGTCTATAACGCCATTCACTCAAGTTATAACGCCACGATCGCCGACAGCACCGTCACGGCAACCGGGGCCGTGGACGTGAAGGCCAGTGATCAGGCGACCATTATCGGTCTCGCCGTGGGCGGCGGCGTTGCGACCGGCAATTTCGCGGGTGTGGGATCGATTACCGTCAATCAGATCGCGGATGTCGCGGCGGCCACCATCGGTAATGCCAACGACACCCAAAACCTGACGACCGTGTCCGCCGGCAGTTTGGACGAAGAGGCCACAAATAGCGGAGCCATCTGGTCCTTGGCTGGCAATATCGCCTATTCGAAGGGCGTCGCGGCGGGGGCCGCCATCGGCTACAACAGCATGAGTAACACGACCTCGGCCGATGTTCAGCGGGCGACTGTAACGGTGACTGGGGCCGCGACCGAAAACGCCAACAACAGCTCCACGATCGACACCCTGTCCGCTGCGGGAGTGGGTAGCCAAGGGGTGGCGCTGGGCGGCGCTTTGAGCGCCAACGTCTTTACCAATACCACTCAGGTGGAAGCGGATTACAGTACTCTTACGGCCGCTAGCTGGACTGCCAAGGCGTCCGAGACCGGCTCGATTCTCGCGATCGCGGGCGATGCTGCCGTGTCGACCGGCAGTGTGGCGGTGGGGATTGGCTTGAGTGTCAATACCATAGGTGACACGACCCAGGCCACTTTGGCGTATTCGACTTTGACTGTCCCGACCGCGATTTTTTCGGCGGTCAACAGCAGCACGATCAAGGCGGTGGCGGCAGGTGGCTCGATCAGTACCAGCAGTGTCGCGGTCGGCGGGGCGAACACGGACAATATCATCACGAACAGTACGACGGCGAACGCGAGCAATATCAGCGGCAGCACGAGCGGGCTTACGGTCGCTGCGACCGATAGCAGCACCATCCAGTCTCTCGCAGGGCAATTGGCGGTGGGAAGCGAGGTAGCCGTGGGCGGCGCAGTGAGCGCCAACAGTATCGATAATACCGTAACGGCCACTCTCGGTGGCAGTCTGGGTGTCACCGGGGTCGCCGCGATCACGGTCAACGCGCAGGCAACGGGTCTAATCCAGAGCCTGGGCGCGGTCGGTAGCTTTGGCGGTACAGGTGCCGGCGCCGGGGCGGCGACCGGTAACAATATTGGGACCACCGTCACCGCCGGCTTGAACACCCTGACAGTGTCTGATAACAGCGCGACCCTTGCGGTGGAGGCCCAGAACAGCGCCACTATCGACTCGGGTGCAGTCGGTGCGGCCGGTTCCGGTACCGGCGCAGTTGGCGTCGCAATCGCCGTCAACCGCATTGGCGGCGTGACCCACGCCTACGTTCATGGCGGGAGTCTTGCGCTGCGCGATCTCACTGTAGGCGCTTCGACGACAAATGGGATATCGACGACGGCCGCCGGTGTGGCGGTCAGCGGCGAGGTCAGCGCCGCGGGCTCGCTTGCCACTAACGTACTCACGGGGTCGACCACCGCTGATATCGATCAGGCCGCGCAGGTCGTGGCGTACAACAACGTCGGCGTGACCGCTGAGGATGCGAATATTATCAGTGCCGCCACGGGATCTGTGGCGATAGGCGGGGCGACTGCGGGTATTGGTCTTGGTGTCACGGTCAATGTCCTCAGTGACACTACCAAGGCCTTCATCGGCGATAACGGGGCGACCCCAACGAGCGTCACGGCCCTGGCGCAAGGCGCTGGCCTTTTGACGGTCGCTAATGGCGCGCTCACGACGATACCGTCTGTGCAAAATCTCAAGACTTACAGCGGTTACGTGGCGCCGGTACTCGCCGAAGGGACCACATCGGTCCACGGTCTTGCTGTCAATGCCGAGTCTCTGAACGCGGTCAGCGGACTTGCGACGAGTGTCAGTATGTCTTTTGATCCATTGGGATCGGCGGCGCTCAACGCCGATGCCGTAACGAATATTTTGGGAGGAACGACCAGCGCTTACGCGGAGAATGCGAGCATCAACCAGACCGGCACCGCGGGGGCCGGCCAGACCGTATCGATCCTGGCGAGCCGCCATGATTTTGGCGCGAATCTCGTATTTGGTGCAGCGGCTGGTGCAACCGATGTGGCGGCCAGTGCGGCTGTGGGGGTTAATACCTTCAATGGAACCACCAGCGCCTATCTTTTGTCCGACCAGACGAAGGCCGCGGGTGCGGTCACCGTAGCGGCCCGCAGTTCCCAGGATAGCTTGGGACTCGCCGCGGGTCTGTCGGCCGGCATAGTCGGGGCGGCCGGCACGGGCCTCATTGATATCTTTAAAGATGGCACCAGTGCTTATGTGGCGGGCGGCCAGCTCACGGCCCAAGGTCTTGCCATCAATGCCCAAAGCCGGGCTGCGGAAAGCCTAGTTACGGGGACGATCTCAGGCGGTGGTGTCGGTCTTGCGGCGACCGTTCTTGTGGTTGACGGCCAGGATAGCACCGAGGCTTGGCTTGGCCAGAACGGCCTTACTACCACGGTTCAGGTAGCTGGTGCCGCCGATGTCACGGCCCTGTCTTCGGAAAACCTCTGGACGCTGGCTGTAAGCGGCGCGGCGGGCGGCGCGGCCTTCGCGGGCCAAGTAGGAGCCCTCGTCTTACAGAATACGACGACCGCCACCGTTCAGGATGCGCAAGTCACAGCGCAGACAGCGACTGTTTCGGCCACTGATAATACCTCTATCCAAAGTTATGCGGGCGCGCTCGCGGCCGGGGACAGCGCCGGTGTCGGTATCGGGGCCAATGTCGTGGTGCTCGGTAGCACCGTGGCCGCCGCCATCAACAATTCTCAGGTCTCGACGACCGGCGCGCTCCTTGTGCAGGCGCAATCGACCAAATCGATTACGCTTGTTTCGGCCACGGCTGGGCTTTCCTCTGGGTTCTCCGGGGCCGGGGCTGTGGGACTTATTCTCGCGGGAAGTGCCAGCGGGGGCCAAGCCCTGACCGCTTTAAATGGAAGCAATTCCCTGACCACCGTCAGCGCCGTCGGCACCGCCGGTAATAGCGCAGGCGGCGACAGCAGCCTCACAAGTTCCGAACAGACGAGCGTGAGTCAATCCACGACCTTTGACGCAAGCGCTGCTGTGGCAAGTCCGGTCGCGGATGGCACCACCGCATCCATTGCCGCAAGCAACATCTCCGCGGGCTCCGTCGCGGTGACCGCTACAGACAGCACGATGACCAGCAATATCGCCGGCGCTGCCGCCGTTGGTGCGCTTGGGTTTGGGGCCGGGGTCGCGGTCACGACCTTACACGATACCGTAGGCGCTCTGATAAGCGGCGGCCAAATCACAGCCGGTAGCATCTCGGTCTCGGCCCTTACGCAAAATGGCTCAAGCGGTCCGGCGGTGACCGTGACTGGCTACGCAGGCGACGCCGGACCCATTTTCGGCTTGGGGGCCGCGGTTGCCGTCGGCACTATTGGAAACACCGTATCCGCCATGGCCAATAGCACCATTCAAAGCGGGGGGTCTCTTACGCTAAGCGCCCAGGACGGCGAGGCGGTCACGAGTAGCGGCGTCGGGGCGGCGGCGGGTGCGGGCGCTGTGGGTGTGGTAGTGGGGGATGCGACACGCCAAAGTACCGTGAGCGCCGTCTTGGGCGGCACGGCCAGCGCTACTTCCGTTCAGATCACAGCAAATGCGAGCGGGGCCGCGAGTGCGAGCGTCACAGGCGCCGCTGCCGGAATCATTTCGGGTACTGGTGCCGCGGCTGCCGCCACGGACGCTGATAAAGTGACAGCCGATGTCGCATCGCAGGCCAATATTCAGGGCGCGTTAAACGGTATTACGGTGCAAGCGAGCGATACGCCCCAGGCGAGCGCCAATGCCCTTGGGGTCTCGGTCGCGGCCACGGTGGGTCTTGGGCTGTCGATTGCCGTGGCGCAGGTGACACCGGTCGTGAATGCCTTCGTGGCGACCGGCGCGAATCTTACGAACGACAATGGTTTGAATATCATTGCGCTCATTGCCCCTCCCGCGACGAGCGCGGGGGCGACTGCGAATGCAACCGCTGGGACCGGCGGCCTCTTGGTGGGCGCGGGTGCCGCGACTGCCACGGCGCTCGATAACGCGACGGTCGATGCCTATACCGGGACCCTGCAAGGGAGCGGCAGTACGACTACTGCGGTCAATGGGGTCCAATTGCCGAACGGTGCTATCACGGTCTCGGCTCGCGATGAAAGCAGTCAGCAATCGAATGCCACGGGGGTCAGTGCGGGAATTCTCGCGCTCGGTGCCTCGGTGGCCACCTCACAATCCACGGCTACGACCTATGCCGGTCTCGGTACAAATTCGACGGCAAGCCTGGAATCGGGGAGTCAGGCGGGCACCGGAGCGATTGTGGTGCAAGCGACCGGTAACGATAGCAATCAGGCCACCACAGTCGCCGGGAGCGGCGGCGTACTGGCGGGTGACGCGGCTGTCGCTACGACCAGCACGTCGGCCGTGACCATCGCCGATGTGGGTGCGCATAGTGATCTCCAGGCCCAGGGCTCGCTCAATGCCTCGACGGATGCCCTGACCGGCGGCACGATAGCGGTCACCGCCACGCACACGAGCCAGTATTTTGCGAGCGCCGACAGTGTTAATGCGGCGGCAGCCGGGGCGAGCGGCGCGTTTGCTAACAATACCCTCAATAACACTACGGTGGCTCAGGTGGATCCGAGCGCCACGCTCCAAGCCATGGGAACCATCGACATCACGGCCGCGAACACCGCGCTCGAGCATAGTCAGGGTCAGAACAGCGTCGATGCGGGTGCCGGGGGCTTATTGAACGGGACGGCCGCCGTAAGTCAGACCGCTATTACCGAATCGGCGACAGCTTCGATCGGTTTGGACAGTCAGCTGTTATCAGGCCTCGATCCTTTCTTAAATACGGGCGGTATCCTTGTGACCGCCGACAATACCTTGGAAAGCGTCGATCAGGCTATTTTGAATAGCGGCGGGGCGATCGAGGGGGCGGGGGTCACTTCGGATACCACCGCAAACGAGACCAACGCCGTGACGATCGGCAATGGGGCCTACCTCTTTAGCTATGGCACTATAGGGGCCGGCACGTACTCTCTCGATAACGTTCAGAACGCAGGCTACGCCCATACCTGGGGTCTCGCGGGAGTGGCTTCCGCCAATGCGGCTTCGACCGTCAATCCCAATCAATCCGTGACGCTCGGGACGGGTGTGAACGTGGTGGGTTATGGGTCGGTAACCTTAAGTGCGGGCACGAGCGGGGACGGCATGTGGTTGACCGATATCGCCCCTTCGGACATCGCGCAATCGTATGTGCGTGGCTTGGTCGCCATTCCAGCCGCCAACGCGACTGCGACCGTGACTGGCTCGAGCACTCTGACGACTGGTACCGGAGACACCATTCAAAGTGGCCGCAATATTTATCTCTACGCCAACCGCGGCACAAATGTCCCGACCGCTAACGGGACCGGACACGGTTACGAACTTGGGTTCATCCCGGTCACCGATGGCTCGAGCAACACCTCTGCGTCGGTGACGTCGAAGGCGTCTTTGAGCGGTAGCTTCGTGGCCGGCTTATTCCATGATCAGTCGGTGACCATCAATGCCGCCGGCGTTGCCAGTAGCAGTGGCGCGCCTGTTACGATCACGTTCGACACAAAGTTTCTTCCGCAAAACTATCTGGATAGCCTCTCCAGCGCCCAGATCGCGAACTCCAACGGATCGGTCGCTATCAACTTATTGAAGTCTTATGTTTCGGCTACCGCGGTCACGGCCGCCGAACTCTCGCCGCTCTATGCGGCCGCTGGTAATGTCACGGTCCACACGGCAAATATCGCAGGAAGCGCCTCGCTGACTGCCTATGGCGCCCCGCAGATCACGGTTGTTAATCAAAGCCCCGATTACTTGCTGGTCGACGGCGCCTATATCCCGGCGGCCACCGGAGGGAATGTGTACTTTACGGGTGCCACCGATGCCGCGACGGCGGTGGCTGCAGGTCTCACTGTGAATTCCATCAATCCGGGCGGAACGCCGTCGATCTCCTTGAGCGAGGCCTATGCGGGCCCGGTTGGGACGGGAGCGAATAACGAGGGGCCGGCCCTTTTCCTCACCGGCGCCATAGAGGGAATTACGAGCGACGTCACTATCAACAACACCGCCGGTTCGTTCGGCGAGTTTGGCACGATTACGGCTCTCGCGCAGATCATCAACATTCCGAACGGTGCCTTCGTGACCTACCTGCCAGGTCAAATCTACCATTCGGGGACGTCGCCCGAGGCCGCTTGGTATAATTACTTGACTACGGTCGTTTTGCCTCAAAACCCCAATCAAGCCGTCGTCGACATCGTCAATGCGACGTACAATAGCGCCGGTACCGACACCGCCGACTCTCTTACTAACGCGACCCTCTATCGGCCGACCCCGAGCGGATCCTTTGTTGACACCTTTGAGCAATCGAATGACACGCCGGACGGCAGCAGCAGCGGCGGCGATAGCGATACGATAGGCGGCGTCAGCAATATTTATTTCGGCGACTGCATGGTCGCGGTCGGCAGCGGTTGTTCGACCGCCTCGAGCGATTCGCCCATCGGCCAGTCCTATGGTTCGGGGCCTGGCGGCGGCAGCGGCTATAATTATCCGCTCATACCGACGGCGACCTTGTCTTATACGCAGACCTCCTATAATAACGCCAATCTCGCGGGCGCCACGGGAAGCGTCACGAATAGCGGCGGACCCATCGGTATCGTCGCCGAATATATCGACCTCAATAGCCAAATCGTCAGCGGCCAACCCACGAATTGGTCCGTGTCCTTGCCGGCCTCCTTGGACGGCGAGCTCAGCCTTATGACAAGCGAGTATCAGACCTATCGGAGTTTGGGTTTCAGTATCCCCAGCACCTTCGTCCTGCCAGCCCAAGCGCTCCACAC
The DNA here is from genome assembly GCA_021785035.1 of Pseudomonadota bacterium. Classification (GTDB taxonomy): domain Bacteria; phylum Pseudomonadota; class Gammaproteobacteria; order Acidiferrobacterales; family Acidiferrobacteraceae; genus Acidiferrobacter. Next base: position 1,246 of record JAJYGP010000005.1, on the reverse strand, counting down.
CGGCGATCAGCCCATCACCGCCACGTATAATGCCGCTACGAATCAAATCAACTTGAACGCGGTGCATGCCTCCGGCGGCGGATTTGTATTGCTGGACGGCGGCATCATCAGTACCGATCCCAATGGCCAAATCAGCATAAACGATAGTTACGGACAGGTGGTTGTCAACAATCAGACGACGGCGCCGGTCGTCGTGAACAATATCGATACCGGCACCGGGGCGATTGGCGAAGTCAAGATCATCGACACCCTGCAGCCTACGGTCAATCGGTGGTGGTATCTCTACCAACAAGGCAGCGGCCTGTCCGTCTACAACAACAGCAATGGCGCTACGTCACTCTCTCAGGCCCAGCTGGTGTCGCAGCAGACCGGCGGAAGCGCGACCTATAATCCCGCGTCTGATTTGCGTTACCAGTGGACTGAGACCACGAACGTTATTCGGTCCTACGATAGTAGCACCGTAACCGTGAGCAGCTGGTCGTGGGCCAACTCCGCAGGGGCTGCGACGCAAACGGCCCATTGGTCTTCGAGCGCGGGCAGCATCGTTCAGGGCACCACCAGCGATCCCTTCGTCTCGACCCTCACTGGTAACATGACCAATTGGGCTGCGAACGATGTGATTTATCACGGGTGTACGAACGGCGACAGCTCGTGCCACTACGGCCTGCCAGAATACTGGACCTATAACATTGAAACCGCGGGCACGCTAACCGCCACGAATTCGGCCTATGCGAGCAATCCGATCGCGATCGATTTCAGCAACAATCAAAAGGCTTTAGTTTCCGTGACATCGCCTGCCGGTGTCATATTGGATGGACAGATATTGAACCCGGACGGCTTGACCGCCCTTGATGCGACCGGTGGCAGCGGGACCATTACCCAGTCGACCGGGGCCACTTTAAGCACCTCGTCTTTGCTGCTCGCCTCGGGTGGGGACATAGGGTCAAGCACGCAGGCGCTGATCGCGACGCTGAACGGTGGATATGTGAGCGCCATGAGCCTGGGCGGCGCCATTCACCTCGATCTCGGGGGGGCCGGTGTGAACTTGACCGACAGCACGGTAACGCCGGGCACCTTGAGTGCGTCCTATCAGTCGGGTGATGTCACGGCAAGCGATTTCAACGCCAGTGTGGCGGCTGCCGGCAATGTGGATATCACCGCCGCGGGTTCGATCAACGGCGGTCTCGGGTCCGGAGTTTATGGCAACAATATCAATCTCGTCAGTCTCTCGGGCGGCATCGGAAGT
>JAJYGP010000068.1 GCA_021785035.1 Pseudomonadota bacterium | reverse complement strand
TGTGCCTAGGCCTTTTCATTACTGAGGACAACCTGCATGAAAGAAACAACGATTCGGGCGCTCCGAAAAACTCTGACCTCTAAGACGATTCCCGTCGCTATGGGTGTCGTCCTGACATTCAGTCCCTGGCTTGCGCACGCTAATATTTTTGGGGAAGGGCGGATTTTAGGGACCGGCGGTGTGACCACGGTGAGTGGTGCCGCAGGGGGCGGTATCGTGCCTTGGGCCTTGATCGGTGGTTACGGAGATAATGAACAGATCGGATATACCGCTTTTTACACCAACCTCGCCACATCCAACTATCTCTTGAATGCCTACGGTGGATCTGTCGGGATCGATAACCGTGTGGAAATCTCTTTGGCGCAGCAGAGTCTAGGCCTTGGCAACACAGCCAACTTCCTAGATATGGAGCTGGGAGAGCCCGCCGGCAGCAATGTTCCGTTACAGGACGGCACCGATCTCACACAAGACATCGTGGGTCTAAAAGTCCGGCTGTTCGGAAACGCGATCTATCAGCAAAACACGTGGCTTCCGCAGGTGGCTTTTGGCGTCCAGTATCACCGAAATCATAATGTCGGCTTGGGGGGCAGTGCAAATCTTTTGGGCGTACTGGGAGCCAAGAGTAACGGTACAAGTTATTACTTGGCGGCTACGAAGGTGTGGCTCGACGGTTTGTGGGGACACACGACCTTACTGGATGTCGATGTCGATGCAACACGCGCCAATCAGAATGGTTTACTGGGCTTTGAGGGCATCCAGAATACTCGGTACCACTATGAGCCTGAGGTGTCCGCAGGCATCTTCCTCAATCGCCGCGTGGTCCTGGGAGGTGAATACCGTGCCATGCCCCAAAATCAATTGCTGGGCGACAACGCTACAGGTAATGCCATCAGCCAAACCAATGCCTGGAAAGATCTCTATGTCGCGTATATCCCGAACAAAAATTTTTCCATTACCGTTGCCTACGCCATGCTTGGGCACGTCGCGACACTAAACAATCAATCCGGTCTCTACACCTCTGTGACGGCGAGCTTCTAAGCCCTTCGTCCCGAATTTCTAAGGAGCACGTCCATGTCTATCTTTCGTAACGCCATCGTCCGCCGGGCCGCTGTTGCCATCGTTCTCTCGCTCCCGGTTAGCGCGGCCTTCGCCCACGATAACTACTATCAACAGTTTGGCCAAAAGCCGGGAATCAAAGCCGTAGTAAACCGCTTTGTCGGCTATGTCCTTGCCGACCATAGAATCTCTCACTATTTCGCTACCACCGATATCCCAAACCTCAAAGCCGCCCTGACGGACCAATTCTGTCAGGAAGAGGGCGGCCCCTGTAAGTACACGGGCCCCAGCATGGCCGATGTTCATCAGGGTCTGGGTGTGAACGAGACCGCCTTTAATGCCTTGGTGGCCGATCTTATTAAGGGGATGGATCGCCAACATATCCCACTCGATGCTCAAAACAATTTGTTGGCGAAGCTCGCTCCCATGGAATCACAAATTGTGACCCGCTAGCGCGGCAAGTATCCTCCAAGCCAATCTTGAGCCGCCCCGAACCGGGCGGCCTTTTTATGTCTTGTCGTCAAGAAAGGGGCTCATGGGGGGATGTAGTAACCTTCGTTCATTGTTTATTATTTTACATAATATACATTATGCGAACTATAAAAGACGCGTGACGGCGGGTCCGCCCGCAAGCGCGTACTTACCCACTATCCAACTCGTGGCGGCATCACAGGGTCAAACAAATTGAAGGTACGGTGCCGGAGTAAAGGCGCGACGATGATTACAAGCAGTTGACTAGGATTCGGGCTAACGGGAAACCTCTCGCTGCACACCACGGATGACGAAGCGAGGACGTAAGCTGGTGGGAGGCGCCAAGTTCAAAGGAATGGCTAGGGGGTGGCCGTAGGCCCCCTAGCCCCAGGGGCATCGGCTCGGCCTCACGCAAGACGGCCTCAAGAGCCAAATGAATAACGGCCGCCATTGTCCTGGTCCCGATGTAAGCAAAACATCTCTTTTGTTTTAATCTCCGCGTTCGTCGTCTCCATGATCCCCGCCCCGGTGCCAGCCATCGCCTCTGTGCCAACCACCGTCTCCACACCCCCAGCAGGGATGTCCATAGTCGCCTCCGCGCGGGACGAAAAAGCATCCGGATAGGAGGCTCAGACTTACAAAAGTGAGTAAAAGTCGCGTTATATTTCTGGTAAACGTTGGGTGGTTTCGCATCTCGTCGCTCGATGTTGTTCTCATTCTGAGTAGAGTGAGAGTGTAAAACGGTCCAGACGCCTGGATCAACTCGGACCAAGTATCGCTACGAATGATGGGTGGTCACACCCATGGGGTCTTTCTCGTAAAAGAACCGATACCCTTCGCCCTTATTTTTTGCGGCGTACATGGCCTGATCGGCCTTTTTGAGCAAGATCTCGGCACTCGTTCCGTCTCGAGGATAAATCGCGATACCAATGCTGAGCTTTACGGCCGCCTGTATGGCCGCAGTTGCACAGACTGCCGCCGTCCTTTCAATCATGAGATCGGCAATGTGCGATACGCCCCTGTCTTCGTTAACCTCCATCAGCAAGCAGAGGAACTCATCCCCGCCAATACGGCTGACGGTATCTTCCTCTCGTACGCAGAGTAGTAGCGCACGTCCGACAAGCCGTAAGACCTTGTCGCCCATCTCGTGACCGTAGGTGTCGTTTATCAGTTTAAATTTATCCATGTCTATGAACAGCAGTGCTAAGCACCACGAGTGCCGTTCGGCTTGGGCTAAGGCTTGTTCTAGCCTATCGTTGAATAATGCCCTGTTAGAAAGGCCAGTGGTGATATCGTGATAGGCAAGGTAGCGGTTATGACGCTCCAAGGCCTCGCTCTCGCTTAGTTGCTGTTGTAAAGTTTCCCGTTCGCCTATCTCTTCGGCGAGAGTCGTGTTGACGACATGGAGTTCATCGGCGCACTCCTGAACTTTGTTTTCTATGTCTTCACTTTGTACCAGGACCTTGCGAATTTCTTTTATAGGAGAACGCCTCTGAAGTTCGTCTTTCAGTGCCACATTGACAGACGAAAGACCTTGCGCGCAATACTCAGCTTTTCTTTTTACGCCTTCACTTTGATTCAAAGCTTTTTCGAGGAGCGGTTCAGCTGTAGTCTGAGGATCATCTGATGAGGCGTCCATTCCAAATCTCTTTAATTTGTGCCGGAACGGACGAATGTCAGTCCAACGTGATCATCGTAGCACACTGATAATCTACAAGCAGGCGGAAGCGGGGTCGCAAGAAGCTACAGCCGATTTCACGGGGACATGCCGAAGTCAACGTGTGTCGAGCGGTACAATCGTTATACGTAGGCCTCCGTAGGGCGCGCTTATAAGCCACAAAAAGGCAAAGTAGCTTACCGCTACCTGGAGAAAAACATGGAGAGGACCCAGAAAGAAGAGAAGCATCATGGTTACGACCGTGCCCAGCCAGGCGCGCCAGGCGATACCCCACCAAATGGCCAGGGCGGTTTCTATAGATAGGGGTCGCTGTAGAGGAGTATGACGATCAGTAACCACGAATATGCTTGGCCTACCACGGTGCAAGAACGGTTTTGCGAAGATGCTTCGTTGGATAAGCCAGACTTGATAGACGATCATAACCGGTATGAAAAGAAGCCATAAAAGTCCCAAACCGACAACGGCTCCGAATAAACTCATGTCGCGATGTTGGGGCATCATGTTACCCGTAGTCAGGGCGACCAGAGCGATGATGATGGCGACCGCTATCGGGAAAAGAAGTGAGCGCCAAGAAAATCGCCACCAGAGATGTAAGGCGGGAACCGCGTATTCTCGGAAACGTTCCGACAAGCCGGGTTCAGGGTGGTCAAATGAGAACTGGGAGCTTTCCATGAATTTTCGTCGTTTGGACCTAGCAGTAAGATATCAGGAGTTTTGTCACCGTTACAAAAAGAGCAACCCCCCTACTCCGCTTCAGCCTACTCCACTTTCAGCGCCTTAAGCGCCGGCAAGCGCGCAAGCCAGGCGTCTAGTTGATTGGCAAAATTCTGGCGGTCGGCGAGCGACAGTGTAGCGGGCCCGCCCGTTATGGCTCCGGTATCGCGCAAATCGGTCATCAGGTTTCGCGTGGCAACGTGGGCCCCGATCGTATCTTGGTTAAAAACGACACCTCTTGGGCTCAACCCCATGGCCCCAAGGCGGACAGCGTGGGCGGCTAGCGGGATATCGGCTGTGACCACGAGGTCATTGTGTGCCGCTCGATCCAAAATGGCTTGATCTGCGGCGTCCGGTGTTATGGCGACACGAAGGGCTTTGATATAGGGTGAGGCCGGTATCAGAAGCGCTTGGTTTGCAACCAAAGTCACCAGGACATGGGTGCGGCGCGCGGCGCGAAAAAGCATGTCTTTAATAACCACGGGGCATGCGTCAGCGTCAACCCATACATTCATAACGCGAAACCTGAGAAAGCGGGGCTGTGATCTTATCATGATGACGCGCTTGGGCGGCATGAGCCCCTTTTGCGGGAGGTGGTGGGCAGAAGCGGCATCACCTTGTACTATGCGGGCTATAGATTGAAGACGTGTCATGCCCGTAGGGGCTCATAAGGAGATTGTTTCATATGTACGAAAACCGATCGTCGCGCTACACAAGGGACCAGGACTTCGCCTTCGCGGTTATGCGCATTATTTTCGGCGCTATTTGGGCCGTGAATACGGCCCTTGAAGCCAATGCGCCGTATGTGAATCATTTTTTGACGTCAATCACAAAGCGTGTGGCGGGCCAATCCAATATTATTCAGGCCTATATGCATTTCGTGATTCGCGGCGTGGAGTTCTTGGGTCCCCAGCATGTGGCGATGGCTACGGTGGTTGTGGACGGTCTTCTTGCCGTAGCGCTTCTGACCGGAGTGGGCTTACGGCCTTGGGCGCGGTTCGGTGTTATTTACAGTCTGTTTTTATGGTCGACGGTAGGCGGGTTTGGGGGACCCTATGTGGCCGGCGCTACCGATCCCGGCACCGCCATCGTGTATGCCCTGACATTTTTTACTATCCTCTCCGTTCCTTCGGAACAGCGGCTGACATTAGGGGGTCATTCGGCGCGGGTGGTAGAGACCCGGGAAATTGAGGTCGTACGCATACTGTTCGGCCTCTTGTGGGCCTTTGACGCCTTCTGGAAATGGCAGCCGGCGTTTTTAGAGCATAGCCTCTCTTACCTACGCGCCGCTCAAGTCGGACAACCCGGCTGGATCGTGGCCTATATTGGTCTTTTCATCCATATCCTCGGCATTGTCGGACCCATGACCTTCGGTGTTTTTGCGGCGGTCATGGAAACGGTGTTGGCGATCAGTCTTCTGACGAGGCGCGCCGAGAAGTGGTTCTTGCCCATCGGGTTCTTCTATTCGTTTGGCGTGTGGACCACCGCCGAGGGCTGGGGCGGTCCTTATAGCCTCGGAAGCACGGGGAATCGGGGCGACATGCTGGGCACTGCCAATATGTACATGATCGTTTATCTCTATCTCATGGTGGCCTATCTCTTTGAACGCCGACGCAAAAAATCCTCGGTGTTTCAATCTTCTATGTCGTAATCTGCACATTCGACATTAATTACATGAGGATAGTACAATAAGTCATTGATATAAATTGATATTGTTGTCATTACCCGCGCTTTGCGTTCGATAACCGAGGGGAACAAAAGGTCTGTGCTGAACGCGTGAGAGGGGCGACAAGTAGCCCCTCTCCAGGCCTAGCCTAGGCCGCGTCTTTGAAGAGCGAAAAGAAGTTCCGGCTGGTGCTGTCGGCGATCCGCTCTAGGGGAACCTGGCGGATGTCCGCCAAACATTGCGCGACATGGCGCACAAAGGACGGCTCGTTGCTTTTTCCGCGATGCGGAACCGGTGCTAAGTATGGGGCGTCGGTTTCAATCAACAGGCGATCTTCGGGCACGAATCGCGCGACAGCGCGGAGTGCTTCGGCATTTTTAAATGTGACAATGCCGGAAAACGAGATATAGAAGTTCAGGTCCAAAGCCGCGCGCGCGACCGCTTCGCTTTCGGTAAAGCAGTGCAATACCCCGCCCACCTCTGCGGCTCCCTCTTCGCTTAAAATGCGCAAAGTATCAGCGGCCGCTTCCCGAGTATGGATAATCAGGGGTTTTTGAGCATGGCGGGCTGCCGCTATGTGCTGACGGAAGCTCTGCTGCTGCGTGGCCGGCGCCTCCCCCTCCTCCAGGCGATAATAGTCGAGCCCGGTTTCCCCGATCGCGACCACGCCATCCAGGCGCGCAAGGCGCGTAAGGTCATCAAAAAGGGTGGTGGAGCACGGGGCTTCGTTTGGGTGCACGCCGACCGAGCCGAATATCCCGGTATGCTCGCGCATCAGGACCTGGATCGCCTGAATGTCTTCGAGGGTCACGCTTACGCACAGCATATGAGAGACGTGGTGGTCGGCCGCGCGCTGCAGGGCACCGATCACGTCTTGACCTAGGGGCGCGAGATGAAGATGGCAATGCGAGTCGATATAAGGCATGCCCTACATCGTATGGGTCGCACGATCCGATTGCAATTGGCCGAGCAGCAGGGCTTCGATCTTATTGCGGGCAACATCCGCGTCTTTGGCGCTGAATTGGATTCCTATGCCAGGTGCCCGTCCGCGGGGGGCGTCCTGGGGTGTAATCCAAACGACATGGCCGGCCACCGGGATCTTTTCTTTGCTGTCCATGAGAGTGAGAAGCATAAACACCTCGTCCCCGAGCCGGTATGATTTGTTGCTCGGAATAAAGAGCCCGCCGCCTTTCAGAAACGGCATATAGGCCGTGTAGAGGGCGTTCCGATCCTTGATGACCAGTGAGAGAACACCGGGGCGCGCTGAGCTTTTGGTGTTGTTATTGAGGGGTAATTCGGCTGTCGACATGATCATTGTGCCCTGAGTTGTTCAAAGCGTAAAAAAAGCTTGTCCCAAATGAGGCGACGGTCCAAGGGCGCGTCCGCGAGTCCGTGCAATTCCAATACTTCATCCCATAACGTAAAGAGTTGTTGTAAGTCTAGCTGACTTGCGAGCCGACGCAACCGGGGCTCCCAATCACCAGGAAACGGCTCAGGTAAGGTACCCACAGTCGCAAGCCGCACGATATCGGCCAGGATACCTGTAAAAAGCGAGAGGCCATAGCCAAGGTCAAGGGTTTGCCAACCCTCCCCCGCCGTGGCCGTGTCGAGGACCCCTTTGGCTAAGTGCTCCAAGGTCTCCAAAAGCCGAAAGGCGGTATTGAGGGCGTCTTTAGGAAGGCCTTCGGCTGAAAGAGGAGCCCCATGGGCGATCTTTAGCGCCGCCTCGGCCTCGCTCACGCCTCTGGTTTTAAGGTAGCCGAGGGCCTCGGTACGGCTGGGCTTGTGCAAATGGACCTTTTGGCAACGAGAACGGACTGTGGGAAGAAGGCGGGCCGGAGCATGGCTTACAAGCAGGATAAAGCTTTCGGCTGGCGGTTCCTCGAGGGTCTTTAAGAGCGCATTCCCGGCGGAGCGATTGAGCTGGTCTGCGGCTTCAATAATGCTGACGCGTCGCTCGGCGAGATGGGGGGTTAGCGCAAGAAACGCGTTGAGTGCCCTTGCGTGCTCCACGGTGATCTCGGCCTTCCCTTCCTCGGCCTTTATGACCAAGATGTCCGGATGATCGCCCTTGCCCGCGAAAACGCAGGATCGACAGACGCCGCAAGCCCGGCCTTGCTCGCAGACCAGGCGCATACCAAGGCGATGGGCAAAAGCGATTTTTCCGATACCCTGGGGTCCGCTGATAAGGAGCGCGTGCGCCAAGGTGCGGTTGCCAGGAAGATCCTGCCAGGCGCCTTCCTGCCAGGGGAACAGGGTCAGCATCGCGTCCTCAAAATGGCGTCTACAGTCTGCCCGACTGCAGCCAGTGTGTCGGTGGCGGGAATGATCGCGACCCGCCCGGGATCGCTCTCGGCGCGTGCTCGGTAGCCGTTTCGGACGCGTTCAAAGAACTCCGTGCCTTCGGCCTCGATGCGGTCTGTGGGGCGGCCCTTTCTTCGCGCTTGGGCAAGATCGACCGGTACGTCGAAAAATAGCGTGAGGTCGGGAAGGGGAATACGCAAGATGCGTACCAGCTCATCGATCAGGGAGATCGGTAGGCCTCGGCCATACCCCTGGTAGGCGTAAGTTGCGTCCACGTAGCGGTCGCAGATGACGGTTTGTCCGAGGGCCAGGGCGGGCTCTATGATTGTTTTAAGGTGCTGGGCGCGAGCGGCAAAAATCAGAAGTAACTCGCTCTTGGCATCGATCGCGGCATGATCGAGAAGGATGTGGCGAATTCGTTCGCCGACCTCCGTACCCCCGGGTTCGCGGGTGAGGATATAACCGTGCGGATTACGAGTCTCGCAGAATTCCGCCACTCTATCCATCTGGGTCGTCTTACCACAGCCATCAAGACCTTCGAGACTGATAAACAGCGGCTTATGAATGGCCATTGAGCTCATATTTGCGAATCTCCCGGTCCTGGGCCCCTAGAGTGTCAGAGAATACATGGCCCCCATGTCCCGTAGCTACAAAGTAGAGCGCCCGGGTTTTTTCCGGATGGAGGGCGGCATACAGGGCGCGGCTACTCACGAGGCCTATGGGGGTCGGCGGCAACCCATAATGGAGATAGGTGTTGTAGGGACTAGGGAAAGACAAATCGGCGGCGGTAATGACCCCGTGATAGCGTTTACCGAGACTGAAAATGACCGTAGGGTCGGTCTCGAGCCGCATATGAAGTCGCAAGCGATTGACGAAAACGCCGGCAATCTTTCGACGCTCACCGTCCTTTGCGGTCTCTTTTTCTATTAACGAGGCTAAGATCAGCGCCTGTTCCGGCGTTTTGAGCGGCAAATGCAAAGCCCTTGCCTTCCAGTCCTTTTGCAGAAGGGCCTTGAGGCGGCGGTGCGCGCGACGCAATAACGAGGTCGCGGTTGCATGATTTGTATAGAAATAGGTGTCGGGGAAGAACCCCCCTTGGATCCCGTTCGATTCGTGCAATAAGGCCTCGACTTTTAGGTCTGAAAGCCCCTTGATATTATCGCGCAAATGTTTCGCTTGAGCCAAGGCCGAGCGGATATTGCGGAATCGCCAACCAGGGATCAGTACCAGTGGATACTCGACAACGCGGCCACTCACGACCTTTTCAAGGATGCGTATTGGGGTTGTCGGGTTACGAAATCGATAGTCGCCGGCCTTAAGCGCGCGGCCGTCGCCCTTAAGCCGCGCAAGCAAGACAAAAGAGTCCGGAAAATCTATGACATGCCGATGTTTCAGTATGTCCGCGAATGAGTGCATGGTCGTCCCGGGTGGGAGCCGGTACATATCGGTGCCCGGATGGAGCGGGCGCTCGGCTAGCCAATACCAAAGGCATAGTACGGCAAACGGAAGTGCGACGATTTTAGGGAAACGCGACATCACCGTATCTCCCAAGGGTTTTCGTGAGTTCTTTTGCAAAGGGACCCAGACAGTAGTCTCGCTCGGGTAGCGTGCGCACTACCCCAACGCCAATGAGAGAGTTCGTAAGAAACAACTCATCAGCGGCCAGGATGCGTTCGCGGCTCAGCGGTTCGACACGCACCTCGATACCGAGATCTTGCGCATGCATCATGACTCGTGCGCGCATAACGCCCGCGATTCCCGCCTGGTCAAGACATGGCGTGACTAGGGCCCCGTTCTCCCCTATGAATAGGTTGCTCATGGTCGCCTCCACGACCCAGCCCTCTGTGTCCTGCATGAGACCTTCCGCAAAGCGATCCCCCAGTTCCTGCTGCGCTAGAACTTGCTCAAGCCGATTCAGGTGTTTTAGACCTGCCAAGCGAGGCTGGCGGGCAAGCCGTGTTTCACACCATCGGACATCCACTCCTTTATCAGACACCTGCCGTTGCGGCCATGGCCAAAGACTCAGAACCCGATCCACCGCTTGTGACGATCCCCGATATCCGCGCCCGCTGGAGGCGCGCATGACTATGACCTTCAGAATAGCGTGCCGCGCGTCGACCGCCAAATCTCTGGCCTCCATCGTGAGCAAAGCGCGGTCGATAGGCCCAAGGCCTAGGCGTGCGGCACCGTCCGCCAAACGATCGAGGTGGTTGTTCCACAAGAGAGGTTCGCCGTTCCCTACAGCCACGGTCTCGAATAAGCCGTCGCCGTACTGAAGCCCGCGGTTGGTGAACTCCACCCGCGGATCAGATTGCCCGTTAACAAGACAGCGTAAGAAGGTCATGCGTGAAGTGCCCGCAAAAGCCCGGCGGCCTTGGCGCGTGTCTCTTCGAGCTCCTGCTGCGGATCAGAATCCATTACTATTCCTCCCCCTACCCTCCATTCAAGGCGTTCGCCCACCATCACGATAGTGCGTATTAGGATATTGAGATCGATGTTACCGTCCTCATTCACGTAACCCAGGCTCCCCGTATAGGGTCCGCGTGCCGCGGGTTCCAGTTCCGAGAGGATCTCTAGGGAGCGTAACTTCGGGCACCCGGTGATCGATCCGCCCGGAAACAGGCTCGACAGGATTGCCGAAAACCGGATATCGGGCCGCAGCTGGCCCTCTATGGTCGACACCAGATGGTGCACCGTCGCGTAGCTTTCAATATCCATAAGTTTTGTAACGCGGATGGTCCCTGGTATACACAAGCGCCCAATATCATTGCGCTCGAGGTCCACAAGCATAATGTGCTCGGCTCGTTCTTTCGGATGCTGCCATAGGGTTTGTCTCGCATTCTCGTCGTCTTCAGATCCGGGAAACCGGGCGCTTGTTCCCGCTATCGGGCGCGTCACGATTCGATCCTCTTGAATGGCCATGAGCCGTTCCGGCGAAGCGCTTATGACAGTCGCCGATCCTATATGGGCGAGCGCTGAAAACGGAGCCGAATTATGTATTGTCAGGGCCCTCATAAGTGCTAATGCCGGCGCCTGGCCGGAAATATGAGCCCGATAGCCGCGCGAAAGATTCGCCTGAAAAATATCGCCAGCCGCGATGTAGCGCTTCACGGCGCCAACTTTCTCCAGAAATTCGCGGGGATCGTCTTCCTCGATCTGTCTCACGATACAGTCCGATGCATCTCGATCCTGGGTCCCTATCCCCTGAAGATCGTGCCTGATCGCGCCTGCGGTTTCCCGATTCCGGGCCGTAACGTAGGAAGTTTTGGTCTTATGGTCACGAATCACCGCACCGTCGAACTCCTGGACCCACGCCAGAGGCAAACTCGGCCGTTTGAGCCGCGCGAGCCGCGGCTCAAACCCGGCGATCAACTCGTAACTAAAGTACAAAAAGTATCCGTACAAAAATGGCAGCTTCGCAGGTTCACAGGCATGGGTAACGCGCGCTGATAGATGCTGATCGAGGTTCCGAAAGAACTCGGCGCACTCCGCAAGTCCTGCGCGCGGGCCGAGTGTCAGGCAGCGCTTGGGGTAGGCAAACAAGATGTCGTAGCGCCCCTCCGCCTCGCCGTGGCTTGCAAGCAGATGCGGATACCGCTCTGGAAAGCGCGCGTGGACGGCGAGAAGGTCGGTAATATGCTCAGGAGCGAGCTCCACTGCCCGCTTCCCGTTCATGGATCCTTACCGAAAGCGGCGCAACACAAGTGTGCCGTTCGTTCCGCCGAACCCAAACGAATTAGAAAGCGCCGTTGTGATCTCCATGTCCCGCGCGGTATGCGGAACATAATCGAGGTCGCACTCCTCGCCTGGATGATCGAGATTGATAGTGGGGGGGGCCACCTGATGATAAAGGGCGAGCGTCGTATAAATCGCCTCAATGGCGCCCGCGGCACCCAAAAGATGGCCCGTCATCGATTTGGTGGAGCTCACGGCCAACCGGGACGCGTACTGCCCAAATACCTTCTTAATGGCCTTTGTTTCCGCCTTATCGCCAGGGGGTGTCGATGTTCCATGAGCATTGATATAGTCGACCGCGCTGATATCGATTTTGGCATTGCGCAAGGCATACTGCATGCAGCGGGCAGCGCCGTCGCCATCCTCAGGAGGGCTTGTCATATGATACGCATCCCCGCTCATACCAAAACCGACAAGCTCAGCATAAATACGAGCGCCGCGGGCCTTCGCGTGCTCTAGTTCCTCCAGGACCACGACCGCTCCGCCTTCGCTGAGCACAAAGCCGTCCCGATCACGATCCCAAGGGCGACTCGCTCGGGTTGGGTCATCATTGCGTGAACTCAGGGCGCGCGCATTCCCAAAACCGGCCATAGAGGTGGGGGTAACCGCAGCTTCCGCTCCGCCGGCAATCATGATGTCGGCATCGCCGTACTCCACGATACGTCCGGCCTCGCCTATCGCATGAGTCGAGGTTGTGCAGGCGGTGACCACGGAGAGATTTGGTCCCTTCAAACCATAGAGGATGGAGAGGTTTCCCGAGATCATATTGATGATGCTCATGGGGATATAGAACGGGGATATGCGCCGATGCCCCTTATTAATCAACTGCCGGGTTGTCTCCTCAATGGTGTGAACGCCACCGATCCCCGATCCAATGTACACCCCAATCCGCTCAGCGTTCGCCTCGGTCACCGTAAAGCCGGCGTCCTTTATTGCTTCGACACCCGCCCCCATGCCGAGTTGAATGAAGCGGTCCATCTTGCGCGCTTCCTTTTCGGAGAGGAACAGCGCGGGGTCAAATCCCCGCACCTCCCCCGCTATCGTCGATGGGAATCCCGTTGCGTCAAATTGCGTAACGGGCCCGATACCGCTTTCCCCAGCAGTAATGCGCCGCCAATTGTCAGCAACGTTAAGACCAAGAGGCGTGATGGCCCCGAGTCCGGTAAGTACAACTCGCCTCTTGCTCAAGAGAATCTCCCTAGACGTTCGCGCCCGTATTTACTCAGCGCAAAATTTGCGGTGGACTGATTAGTTCGCGGCGTGCGACGTGATGTAATCAACCGCCTGCTTAACGGTCGTTATCTTTTCGGCCTCGTCATCGGATATTTCGCAGTCGAACTCCTCTTCGAGAGCCATGACCAGTTCCACGGTATCCAAGGAATCCGCTCCCAGGTCGTCTACAAAGGAGGCATCGGTGGATACCTCGTTCTCGTTAACGCCCAGCTGTTCGACCACGATCTTCTTTACCCGCTCTTCGATGCTACTCATTTATCTTTCCTCCAGGAATCGTTAGTAAGTCTCTGCGGCGGCGGCATAGTTAACACATCCCGCCTAGCTAAGTCTACTTTAAGAGTTAATTCATATACATTCCGCCATTGATGTGCAAGGTTGTGCCTGTGATGTAGGAGGCCTCTGGGGAGGCCAAAAAAGCCACGGCATTGCCGACATCCTCGGCTTTTCCCAGTCGGGCAAGGGGGATTTGCGCGAGAAGGCTCTGGCGCTGTTCCTCGCTCAAAGCACGCGTCATATCGGTGTCGATAAAGCCCGGAGCGATGGCATTGACGGTAATGTTGCGGCTACCGACCTCGCGCGCCAAGGCCCGGCCAAACCCGATGAGCCCTGCTTTGGCCGCGGCGTAGTTCGTTTGGCCGCTATTGCCCGTGACGCCTACGACCGAGCTGATATTGATAATGCGCCCTTTGCGCGCTTTCGTCATAGCCCGCAAGCAGCCTTTAGTGAGATGAAAGGCCCCGGTGAGGTTGGTAGCCAAAACCGCGTCCCAGTCCTCGTCGCGGAGCCGAAGGGCCAGACCATCGCGATTGATGGCGCCATTGTTGACAAGAATGGTCGGCCATTGCTGACGCTTTTCGAATTCCGTAAGCAGCCGATCAATAGAGGCCCGATCGGACAGGTCGAGTTCAAAGGCCCAGCCCTTAATCTCGTTCGCGGCAAAGAAGCTGTCTATCGTCTTTAGGCCCGCGGCCGACGTTGCGGTCCCGACGACAACCGCCCCTTCTGCGGCAAGGCGAAGTGCGCACGCCTGACCGATTCCGCGCGTGGCGCCCGTCACCAGAGCCATTTCGTTGACAAGTTTCATGCTCGACCCTCATGAGTAAGCGGGGACTGAATCGCGGCCAAGGCCGCATCCAAGTCGGCCGGTTCGCCTAAGGCCAAACATACCCCGTCAGTAATGCGTTTATTGAGCCCAGTCAGAACCTTCCCAGGACCACATTCAAAGATGTATTGGGTCCCGAGCGCACCTAAACGGGTCACGGTTTCGACCCAGCGCACAGGCGAAAACAACTGTTTAATCAGGGCGTCACGAACCCCTTCGGGCTGATCGGCGATTTCTACGTTCCAATTGTGCAGTACGGGAAAAAGCGGTGGTCGAACCGTGATTGGCGCCAGATAGGACGCAAGCCGCGCGGCCGCCGGGCGCATCAATTCGCAATGCGAGGGAACGCTCACGGCTAGTGGTATCGCACGCTTCGCCCCCTTTTGCTTCGCCGCCGGGAGCGCCCGCTCCACGGCGCCGCGCGTCCCCGCAATGACCACTTGGCCCGGCGCGTTATAATTCGCCGCCGCCAGGATTTCGCCACCGGCGCACTCTTCGCATAAGGCCCGTACATCGGCATCCGGCAGGCCCAAGAGGGCCGCCATGCCCCCTGTCCCTTCCGGGACTGCCTCTTGCATCGCCCGGCCTCTTTCGGCAACAAGACCCACGGCCTCAGCAAAATCGAAAGAACTGGCCGCAACCAAGGCCGCGTATTCCCCCAAGCTATGACCCGCGGTGTAATCAGGCGCCGGTCCGCCTTGTGCGCGCCACACCCGATAGCAGGCGATATCGGCCGCCAACAACGCGGGTTGAGTCACTGCGGTGCGATTCAACTCCTCTTCGGGACCATTCTGAACGAGGGCCCACAGATCAAAACCCAGGGCCTCGCTTGCCTCCTTGAACGTTTGCTCGACGAGCGGATGCGCGGCCGCAAGCGCCTTGAGCATACCCACGGATTGGGAACCTTGCCCGGGAAAGACCAGCGCGAACGACTTTTTCTGGCTCATGCAGATTGTCTCATCGTTTTAATAGGTAAAGAGGACCGAGCCCCACGTAAAGCCGCCCCCGAATCCTTCCATGAGTACGACGTCGCCACGCTGTATTCGACCATCGCGCACCGCCACATCAAGGGCCAAGGGTATGGAGGCCCCCGAGGTATTGCCGTGACGGTCAACGGTGACGATCACCTGCTCCATGGACATGCCCAAGCGCTTGGCCGTGGCGCTGATTATTCGGATGTTGGCTTGATGCGGGACAAGCCAACGAATATCGCTCTGATTTAAACCGTTGGCCGCGAGGGTCTCGCCGACCAAGGCATCCAGAGTCGTGACCGCTACGCGAAAGACCTCATTGCCGCGCATCGCGATATGTCCTGAGGCCGCAGCCAAGACTCGATCCGTGCCGTCCGCACCATCCTCTGTGACCGTCAGTAAGTCCTTATAGGCTCCATCCGCGTGCAGATGGGCAGACAAAATTCCCGGCTCGGCGCTCGCGCCCAGGATCACGGCACCCGCACCATCGCCAAACAGGACGCATGTCGAGCGGTCTTGCCAATTGACGAGCCGCGACATCGTCTCCGTACCCACCACGAGAGCGCGTTTGGCGCTTCCGGTTTTTATAAATTTTTCCGCGATGCTGATGGCGTAGATAAATCCGGTACAGACCGCCTGCACATCAAACGCCGCCGGTCCATGTATCCCAAGCCGGTCTTGCAAAAGGCACGCGGTTGAGGGGAACACCCGGTCTGGGGTGGTGGTGGCGACGATCACAAGATCGATATCGGCGGCGAGACAGCCGGCTGCCTCCAGGGCCTGCCGCGCGGCTCGCTCAGCGAGATCGCAACTCGTTTCGTCGCTTGCGACTATCCGTCGTTCGCGAATGCCGGTGCGAGAGACGATCCATTCGTCCGAGGTATCCACCGTGCGGGCCAGTTCGGCGTTCGTCACGACACGTCGAGGAAGGAATCCTCCGGTACCCAAAATGCGAGCGTAAGTCATGCTAGTCCTTGTTGCGGCGATGGTTCGAGCTCGCGACGAATGAGATCGGGAATATTTTGCTGTGCCTCGCGGAGCGCGACCTCTAAGGCATTACATAGGCTCACAGCGTCCGCACTCCCGTGGCTTTTTACGACCACTCCGTTTAGCCCTACTAAGGTGGCTCCATTATAGCGTTTGGGGTCCACGCGGCGCCCAAAGGCCCTGAGTACCGGACGGGCCACGAGCCCGGCGAGCCGTGTCCCAAGGTGACGTTGGAATTCTTCTTTCATGAACTGACGGATCATGCGTGCTAGCCCTTCACTCGCCTTGAGTGTGATATTGCCAACAAAACCGTCGCATACGATGACGTCCGTTTCGCCCGCATAGATCCCGTCGCCTTCTACATAGCCGATGTAATTGAGTCCGGAGACCTGGAGGAGCTGCGCGGCTGCCTTTACGGTTTGATTGCCTTTTATATCCTCAACACCCACATTGAGTAAGCCGACGCTGGGTCTTTGCTTACCGCCTACCGCCGTCGCCACGATGCTGCCCATAATCGCGAACTGCCGCAGCTGTTCGGCGCTACATTCGACATTTGCTCCGAGATCGAGCAAATACACGTGGCCACGAACCGTAGGGAGCGCTGTGACAATGGCCGGACGATCGATGCCCGGTAAGGTCTTCAGGACAAAATGGGCGGTCGCCATGAGCGCCCCGGTATTTCCGGCGCTGACGCAGGCCGCAGCCTCCCCGTCACGCACGAGCGTGATGGCAACCCGCATGGAAGAGTCCCGCTTCCCGCGTAGCGCCTGAGCGGGAGGCTCGTCCATGCGTACGACCTCGGTCGCCGGTGTCAGGCGCAGCCGCTCACTTAAGTGCGCCCCCTGGCGTTTAAGTTCGCTCTGGATGGGTTCCGGCTGCCCTACGAGAATCAGCGACGCGTCAGACTTGGCGCGAAGAAAGGACAGGGCCGCCGAAACTGTGGCGCGCGGCCCATGATCACCCCCCATGGCATCGAGGGCGATTGTGATAGTCACTATGGCTCCAGGGACGGCCTAGTCGGATTTGATATCGAGAACCTTACGGCCCCGATAAAAACCGTCCGCGCTCACATGGTGGCGGCGATGGGTTTCACCGCTCGTCGGGTCGATGGACAAGGTCGGTTTAGAAAGGGCGTCATGAGACCGGCGCATGCCACGCTTAGAGGGGGTTTTACGGCTTTTTTGTACGGCCATTTACTTATATCCTCGGTTTCCTATTTATTACGCAAGCCGCGCTCAAACAAACCCGCAAGCGCCGCAAATGGGTGCGGCGTGGCTGCTTGTTGTGGCCGTGACTCACAGTCTTCGCGATGACGCGGCGCCATCGGTAAGGCCAATATCAATTCTTCTTCTATGATCTCGCCTATATCGAGCTCCGCTGTATGATACCAAGCATCCTGTCCCTGCTCTGCGAGGTTCCGCTCATCCTCCAGGGACCGAGCCAGAACGATTCGCCACTCGGTTTCGACATCCGTGGCAAACGATAATCCGCACCGCTGACACACAAGCAGAAGCGGCGCTTCCGCGCTCCCACTCATAACAACCCGCTTCATTTCGTCTCGCCGGAAGGCGAGCCGCGCCCGCGCTTTACCTTTGCTGCCGGGTGCCATGTCCTGCAAGCGCCCAAGGGTCGCCACGTCGATCTCGCCTTCTAGTGCGGTCAACTGGTCCGCCAGCCTTCCGGGATCGGCATATTTTGGCAAGCTATCCAAAATCATGCGCCATGATATAGAGCGTTCCCTAAGCTGTCAAAATTGCGCTATTAGGATGAATAGGAGCAGGCAAAGCATTACAATAGCGCCCGGCCTACTGGTGCCGGTGAGGAGCGCGGGTGATTAGGAAAATTTTGGTAGCCAATCGGGGCGAGATCGCGGTCCGAATCGTCCGGGCCTGCGCCGAGCTCGGCATAGAGTCGGTGGCCGTGTATACGGACGCCGATCGCCATGCCCTGCACGTGAAGAAGGCAAGCGAGGCCTACAATCTCGGCCCGGATCCGGTCGGCGGCTATCTGAACGCCCATAGGATCGCGTCTGTGGCCCAGAGTGCCGGCTGCGATGCGGTCCACCCCGGTTACGGCTTTTTGTCAGAAAACCCGGAACTCGCCGAAATCTGTACCCGGCGCGGGTTGATCTTCATTGGCCCTTCGGCTGCTGTCATCCGTAAGATGGGCGACAAGACGCTCGCGCGCGAAGCCGCTATTGCCGCCGGCCTCCCCGTAATTCCGGGGAGCGACGGCAACGTCCCGGATCTGGAAGGGGCTGTAGTGGCCGCCCGGTCTATCGGTTATCCCGTGATGCTCAAGGCAACGTCTGGGGGCGGTGGGCGCGGTATTCGCCGCTGCGACTCGGAAGACGAGTTGCGCCGGCAATATGACCGCGTGGTCTCTGAAGCGACCAAGGCATTCGGCGCGGCAGAGGTGTTCCTTGAGAAGTGCATTGTGAGCCCTCGCCATATAGAGGTTCAGATCCTGGGGGACCGCTTCGGTAATGTCGTGCACCTATTTGAAAGAGACTGCTCGATTCAGAGACGGCACCAAAAGCTTTTGGAGGTAGCGCCCTCCCCGCAATTGACCGAAGAGCAGCGAGCCGAGGTATGCGGGCTCGCGGTGCGCGCAGCACAGGCCGTGGGCTACGAAAACGCCGGTACGGTCGAGTTTCTGTTCGATCAGCAGCAACGCTTTTACTTTATGGAGATGAACACGCGCCTCCAGGTCGAACACACCGTGACCGAGCAGATTACGGGCATCGATATTGTGCAGGAACAGATTTTGATCGCAAGCGGTCAGCCCCTGTCTCTGAGTCAAGCTGATATCCACCGGCGTGGGTTCGCCATCCAGTTTCGGATCAACGCCGAGGATCCCAAGAACGACTTCCTCCCAAATTTCGGCCGCATCACCCGCTATTATTCTCCGGGTGGACCCGGAGTACGAACCGATGCCGCGATTTATACCGGCTACGAGTTTCCTCCCTACTACGACTCCATGTGTGCCAAGCTGACAATTTGGGCGCTCACCTGGGAAAAGGCCCTCGCTCGCGGTCGGCGCGCACTTCTGGACATGGGTGTCTCGGGTGTGAAAACTACTATTCCGTACCACCTCGAGATCCTCAAAACGGCTGAGTTTAAGAGCGGGCTTTTTAATACCTCCTTCGCGGAGGATCACCCGGAGCTCATTAACTACTCGGTTCGCCGTCCAACCTCGCACTTGGCGGCTGCCATTGCCGCGGCCATTGCGGCTCACCATGGTTTGTAGCGATTCAGCCGCTGGCAGATCGTTAAGGAGTAGGCTTGGACCTGGGCCCCGGGAGGACGCTCGACCGGAGGCAGGGTATACTGTCGTTTCTTTAAGAAAGGTAGGAAACTGTGCCAAAAACGCGCGTGCAAATTACGGACGTGATTCTGCGGGACGCTCACCAATCCCTGATTGCGACCCGGATGCGTACCGAAGACATGCTCCCAGCGTGTCCCGACCTCGATGCAGTCGGGTACTGGTCGCTCGAGGCTTGGGGTGGCGCGACCTTCGATGCCTGTCTTAGGTTCCTGAAAGAGGACCCTTGGGAGCGGTTGCGTATGCTCAAAGCCGCACTGCCGAAGACTCGCCTGCAGATGCTGTTGCGAGGCCAGAATCTCCTCGGTTACCGTCACTACTCCGATGACGTAGTGCGGGCCTTTGTGGCCCGGGCCGCGGCCAATGGGATCGATATCTTTCGTATTTTTGACGCCATGAATGACATGCGCAATTTGCGCGTGGCGATCGAGGCGGCGCTCGCCCACGGCAAGCACGCCGAGGGGACCATCTGTTACACCACGAGCCCGGCGCACAGCATACCGAGTTTTGTACAGATGGCCCGTGAATTGGAGCAAATGGGTTGTCAGACCATCGCGATTAAGGATATGGCCGGCCTCTTGACGCCCGTGAAAACGGCGTCCTTGGTGAAGGCCTTAGTGAAGGCCGTGAAGGTCCCTCTCCACCTCCATTCCCACTCGACGTCCGGTCTTGCGGCCATGTGTCATTGGAAGGCCATCGAAAGCGGCTGCTATTTGATTGACACCGCTCTCTCCGCGTTTGGCGATGGCACGAGCCATCCTCCTACCGAAAGCTTAGTCCTGGCCTTGCGTGGCACTCCCCACGACACCGGTCTCGATATCGACCGACTTGAGCGCGTGAACGCCTATTTCCGGGGAATCCGCAAGCGCTATCACCAGTTTGAAAGCGACCATACCGGCGTCGACAGCCGTGTGCATGTCAACCAAGTCCCGGGCGGCATGATCTCGAATTTGGCCAACCAGCTCAGGGAGCAAGGGGCGCTGGACCGCATGGATGAGGTCCTTTTAGAGATCCCTCGCGTCCGGGCCGACCTTGGCTATCCCCCGCTTGTGACCCCGACTTCGCAAATCGTGGGCACGCAGGCTGTGTTCAATGTCCTTACGGGGCAGCGGTATAAGAGCATCACGAATGAAGTGAAGTTGTACCTCCAGGGCCGCTATGGCAACCCTCCCGGCAAAGTGAACGAACAGGTTCGACGTCAGGCGATCGGCAATCAGCAGGTCATTAGCTATCGCCCCGCAGATGATATCAAACCCGAAATGGATCGCCTCCGGGCGGAAGTGGGGGCGCTCGCAAAGAGTGAGGAAGATGTCCTAACGTATGCCATGTTCCCGGAGGTCGGCCGCCTCTTCTTGGAGGAACGGGCGGCAGGAACGCTCACCCCGGAAGAGCTTTTGCCGCCGGAAGAGGCGCAGTCCGCGCCCTGTTATCTGGCGCCGACGGACTTTAATGTCACGATGCACGGCGAGACCTATAACATCAAGATTCGCGGTGCGGGGCATAAAAACGAAGAGCGTCGGCCGTTCTACGTCTACGTCGACGGCATGCCGGAAGAAATTATGGTCGAGACAATGGGGATCGTACCGACAGAAGGTACGGCGGAAGCGCCCCATGCGGCGACTGACAGGGGTGATGCGGTACCCAAGGATTCACGGCGTCCCAAAGCCCGTAAAGCCGGTGACGTCACAAGCGCTATGCCAGGTACGGTGGTCGACGTTCTAGTGACGGTGGGTCAGGTCTTAAAGGCCGGGGACCCGGTTTTGGTGATAGAGGCCATGAAGATGGAAAATGAAGTCCCGGCCCCGGTAAAAGGAACGGTCAAGGCCGTCCACGTAAAGAAGGGGGATAGCGTCAACCCGGACGAAGCTTTGGTCGAGATCGGATAGATCGTGGCAGATCGGGCACGCCTCGTTCTGGCCTCGGGCTCTCCCTACCGTAAAGCGCTCTTGGAGCGCCTGGGCGTCCCCTTTGAGGTCAAAGTCTCTCAGGCCGACGAAGGCCCGCTACCGGGTGAAAGCGCCGAGGCGCTGACTTTGCGGCTTGCGCTCGCCAAAGCTGAGGCCGTGCGCCCCCTGGCACCCGACGCGCTCATTATCGGATCCGATCAAGTGGCCGTATACGATGGCGAGATCGTGGGGAAATCTGGAGGGTTCGCGGAAGCGGCGCGTCAGCTTCGCCGGATATCCGGAAAAACTGCCCTCCTCTACACGGGTCTCGCACTTCTCAACGCGCGTACCGGACGAGCACAGACTGCGGTGGCCTTATTTCAGGTGACGTTTCGACCGCTTTCGGAGGAGCGCATCGCGCGCTACCTCAATAAGGAGCAACCTTACGATTGTGCCGGTAGCGTGAAGTCCGAGGGCCTCGGTATTGCGCTTTTTGATCGTTTCGATGGTGACGATCCGACCACACTCATAGGTTTGCCCCTTATCCGCTTGGTCCGGATGCTCGAAAACGAAAACTATGAGGTCATCTAGGTAGGCTTGCGCGCGGTAAATAGCATCACGCCTTTCCGCGTGATCGTAACAGGCCGGCTCTTGGTGCTGCTTCCCAGCCTATCCAGAAGGCCGCTTCCGCTAAGTCCCGATAAAAATTTAAGGAGAATGCTATGCCTATAACACGCCTTGATCAGCAGACGGCTCTTGTCGTCGTCGATTTGCAAAAAGGCATCGTATCTTTCCCGACCGTACATCCCGCTGCCGAAGTCGTGCGCCACGCTGCGGCGCTGGCAGAGGTGTTTCGCGGCCGCGGGTTGCCGGTTGTGCTCGTTACGGTCGATGGCATGGCCCCCGGTCGCACCGAACAGAGCCGCCGCACAGGCGATTTCCCTCCGGGTTGGGCCGATCTCGTCCCCGAGTTGAACCGCCAGCCGACCGATCATGTTTTGACCAAGCGCACATGGGGGGCCTTTACCAACACCGACCTCGAACACTATCTAAAAGAACAGCGCATCACCCAAATCGTTATCGCTGGCATTGCAACCAGCATCGGGGTCGAATCAACCGCCCGTTGTGCCTACGAGCGCGGCTTCCATGTCGTTCTGGCGATCGACGCCATGACCGATATGAGCCTGGATGCCCACACAAACAGCATAAGCCGGATTTTTCCGCGACTTGGAGAAACTGCGAAGACCCAGGAGATCATCGAGCTTTTTGCCACGCTCGGCGCACGATGATCGCTCCCCTAAAACCAACCGAAGAATCGTAAGCGCGTGGCGCAGTCGACATTTCGCTCGCTCAATGGTTTCAACTATCGAATGTGGGCCGGTGGGGCCACGGTATCCAATGTGGGCACGTGGATGCAACGCACGGCTCAAGACTGGATTGTTTTGACAAAGTTGACCCACCATGACGCTGCCGCCGTGGGTATCGTCATGGCGCTTCAATTTGGCCCCCTTGTTCTCTTGCTGCCACTGACGGGTTTTGCCGCCGATCACTTGGATCGCAGAAGGTTGCTGCTCGTGACCCAGACCATCATGGGACTACTGGCCCTCGGCCTCGGGATTCTCACGATAACGGGGCTCCTTGAGTTGTGGCAAGTCTATCTGTTCGCGCTTTTGCTCGGCTGCGTCGGAGCCTTCGACTCACCCGCGCGCCAGACATTCGTGTCCGACCTTGTGCCCGAAGCGGAGTTATCCAACGCGGTGGCCCTGAATTCCGCTTCATTCAACGCCGCGCGTATGATTGGTCCGGCCATCGCCGGGATACTGATTGCGGCAGTCGGCTCGGCCTGGGTTTTTTTTCTCAACGCGGCCTCGTTTGGCGCGGTCATCGCCGCCCTTGGTTTGTTGCGCACTCGAGAGCTCCATCGGCGCAAAAGGACGCCACCCACACGACGGGGATTTGCCGAGGGTTTTCGCTATGTCTGGGGTCGACCCGACCTTAAGGCCATGCTACTCATGCTGTTTTTGGTGGGCACTTTTGGGCTCAACTTCCCAATCTTCATTTCCGCCATGTGTGTGACAGTCTTTCATGCCGGAGCGACCCGATATGGCCTTTTGACGTCCACCATGGCGATCGGGTCCGTGGTCGGCGCCCTCCTGGCCGCCCGGCGAGAAAAGCCGCGTATGGCGCTGCTCATCTTGACCACGGCCGTCCTGGGGCTCGCCTTCGCGCTGGCCGCGACGACGCCAACCTTAGGTCTTTTTGGTGTGGCGCTCATTCTCGTCGGGGCCTCGGCGCAAACCTTTACCACCACGGTCAATAGTACGCTGCAATTATCCACGGAGCCCGCCATGCGCGGGCGGGTTATGGCGATCCTCCTGGCGGTCGCGGTGGGCGGCACGCCGATCGGTGCCCCCATCGTGGGCTGGATTGCCGATCGCTTTGGTCCCCGGTGGGCCTTGGGCCTCGGTGCCGTTTCAGGCTTTGCCACGGCTCTGGTTGGGATCTCCTATCTCGTTCGCTACCGACATCTGCGCGTGGGGTTTGTGAAGGGTTGCCTCCGCATTACAACGGACGGTAGCGATGTGGTGTCTGCTGCCGGGCCTTAAGCGCCGCCTAGCCGAGCGTACGGCCCGCTGAGTGCCCACCGAGCCCAAAGAATGGCCCAAACTCTTCCCTGGTCGCTCACTTTTCGACCAGCAGCCCCCAGAACGGGTGCCCATTATTGACAATACTCGCAAGATATCATCATGAAGTCTTTGATAAGGCACGTTGTCATATTAAGCTAAGGGGTGCTGCACGGAGGAGTCAGAAGACCTCCTCACAGCTCTGACCAAACGCGTAAGCGCGTCTTCCAGGAGCGTTCGACGGCACCCAAAATTGAGCCTTACGAACCCCGGCGCACCAAAATCAGCGCCATCCGAAAGTCCAATTCCGGCGCGTTCAAAGAAGCGCTGAGGGTTCCCCGAAGGCAGTCCGCGCGCATCGATCCACGCCAAGTAGGTAGCTTCCGCCGATGCGATCTGCAATTCCGGAACGGTCTTCAGGACGTGTGCGACCCGGTCGCGATTCCCGCGCAGATAAGCAATCAGCTCCTGTCTCCATGGCTCTCCTTCCCGATAGGCGGCTTCGGCCGCGTAGTAGGCAAGAATATTAACGTCCGGGACGATGCCCTTCATTTGGGCACGAAATCGCGCGCGTAAGTCGGGATTCGGGATGACCGCAAAGGAAAACCCAAGGCCCGGTATATTGAAGGTTTTGCTGGGTGCCAGCAGGGTGATGGTCCGTTGTGCAAGGGCGGGACTGAGGCTTGCGATGGAAATATGGGTCTTGTCGCCGTCCAAAATAAGCCCAGCATGGATCTCGTCGGCGCATATCACGAGATCGTGGGTCTCGCAAAATTGGCCCACACGTTCGAGATCGGTGCGTGAATAGACTCGGCCGACCGGATTATGCGGGTTGCAAAACAAAAGAAGACGGGTCTGAGGGGTAACGATCCTTTCGAGAGCGACCCAATCGATTGTATAGCGGAGATCGGATTCTTGGCTCAGAGGTACAGTCACGAGTTGGCGCATGGCAAGCCCTGGCGCGCTCAAAAACGGCGGGTACACGGGGGTTATCGTCAATACGGCATCGCCCGGCGATCCCACCGATCGGCAAGCGAGATTGATACCCGTAACAAGCCCGGGCAACCACACAAGCCATTCCGGTTGGACAACCCAGCGGTGCTGGTCATTGAGATGGCCGAGTATCGTAGGGAGCAAGGTGCGGGGTGCATTGCCATATCCAAAGATATCGTGCCGAATGCGACTTTGGAGCGCATCGCGAACCACGGGAGGCGCCGGGAAGTCCATATCCGCGACCCATAGCGGAATGATGTCGGTATCCCGATAGCGGTCCCACTTGACGCTATCGGTATTGCGTCGATCAACAAAGGTGTCGAAATCCGTCATGTCAAACCTCGTGAGTTCAGGCGGCTTTGCGGCACAGCGTGGACGGTGTATCGAGACAGAATAATGGAAAGCGTCCCGTCAGGGTAGCGTGGGCGGCCTTAAGGCGAGTCTCGAGAAGACTTTGCGTATACCCCTTAGAAGGAATATGCCTAAAATCCGTGGCGCGATCCATCAGGTGGCGCGCGAATCTCCCTTGGGTGCGCTCGCGGCTCGGCTATGCTGCTTCGCGCAAGCATCCAGCCGATGCATGTTCTTGTGCCCGCGGATTTCCTCTGCCTCGTTTTCATCCCTAAGACGGATCACGCGAGCGGCAGATACGAGTAGTCTTAATGCCGCCAGTGATCGGGCGCGCAATTGAGATCGCGCATCTGTGAGGCAATGTGGCTCGTTGTTGGGCCTTGTTATCTCGCTGGGCTTCTGGCGAAGCGGCGTTCCGGCCGTCATGGCACGATAAGCGCCAGGGCCCATGGCCCATAGTGTGATACGAATCCATGATGACTCCCGATACCGACTGGTTTAGGTAACATAAAACGTTTTAAATCACGCCGAACCATGACTAGGCATCAGAGTACCAAGGGTATCTATGGCTGACATAGTAGTAGAGGTTGATACAGCAAGACGCCGTTCGGAAGCGGTTTCGAGAAGGGGGCGGTCATCGGTTCTACGGCTACTTAGGTTACGGGGTGAACGGAATTCTTGCGGCCAGGGACCGCGCGCGTCAGTACCTCGCTTCCGTTTCCGTGCGCC
The DNA here is from genome assembly GCA_021785035.1 of Pseudomonadota bacterium. GTDB lineage: Bacteria > Pseudomonadota > Gammaproteobacteria > Acidiferrobacterales > Acidiferrobacteraceae > Acidiferrobacter. The sequence goes on along the minus strand of JAJYGP010000068.1, from coordinate 4,565 downwards.
CCGACGAGTCGGCCGCGTTCATGGCCCGCGTACACGCAAAGTACACAGGAGAAGCGGGCTGTTGTATCGCAACATCCGGGCCCCGCAAGACCTCCGCTATTTCCAAGTCCTTGTCACAGTCTATTCACGAAAACAGGAGGGTTTTGTATGGTGAGAACGAAGGAAGTGGTTGTGATCACAGGAGCCAGTGCGGGTCACGGGCGCGCCGTCGCGAGACGCTTCGCACGACGCGGGGCTTCTATCGGTCTTTTGGCTCGCGGTCGGGACGGACTTGAGGCCGCTCAGCGCGAGGTGGAATCTCTGGGAGGGCGCGCCCTCGTCGTGCCCACGGACGTCTCGGATGCCGAGCAAGTGGAGGCCGCCGCCCGGGCCGTGGAGTCGGAGTTTGGGCCCATTACCGTCTGGGTGAACAATGCCATGACCTCGGTCTTCTCGCCGGTCAAACGTTTGCGCCCGGAGGAGATTAGCCGGGTCACAGAGGTGACGTATCTGGGTTATGTCTATGGCACCATGGTCGCTTTAAAGCGCATGCTTCCCCGCGATAACGGCATCATCATTCAGGTAGGCTCGGCCCTCGCCTATAGGGGTATCCCTTTACAAGCGGCCTACTGCGGGGCCAAGCATGCCATCCAGGGATTCACGGAGTCTTTGCGGGCCGAGCTTTTGCACGACAAGAGCCGAGTGCGAGTGACACTCGTTCAGATGCCAGCTATGAATACGACCCAATTTTCCTGGTCCAGGAATAATATGCGCCACAACCCGCAGCCGGTACCCCCTGTCTACGAGCCGGAAGTCGGGGCCAAAGCAGTCGTTTGGGCTGCGGACCACAACCGCCGAGAGATCGAGGTCGGCTCGTCCACGGTCACAGCGATTCTCGCGAATAAAATCGCGCCGGCCTTGCTGGATCATTATTTGGCGCGTTTTGGCTACAGCTCCCAACAAACCTCGGAGCCTGTCGACCGCTCGCGCCCCGACAACCTTTGGAAGGCCGTACCCGGGGATCACGGTGTTCACGGCCCGTTTTCAAACCGTTCGGCCCGTCGCAGCCCTCAGGTCTGGACCACCCTGCACCGTGGCACTCTGGCGGCAGCCGGGCTTGGGCTTGTCCTCATCGGACTCTCGGCAGAAGTTTTGCGGCGCCGGGCGGCGCACAAAGACCAGTCCTTGGCCCTGCCTCGCATGCGGACGCCAACCTTGGGCGGTGCCCCGACTAGCCGGCTTCAAACCGGATAACCGGGTGTGCCCTTCGGTTCAGAACACAAGCCGGGCATGAGCCACGCGCCGCATACACGCAGGCACTGGCAAATGTTACCGAATTCGCTAGAATGGCACCGCCGAGGTCAGTGTCACGGTATTGTCACATTGTCCCTTTAGGCTTGTGGCGATTACACAACCCCAGAGGTATCTCATGTTTAAGAAAAAGAGTGGGCACGCCGTGCGCTCGTTTGCTACAGCCTCGGTTCTCCTGGCGGCCGTGGCCGGATCGGCCGGCATAGCCCCGGCTTTTGCGCGCACGATCAATATCATGGAGACCGGTTCGACCCTGCTTTATCCGCTCTTTAATCTTTGGGTCCCGGCCTATACTCGCGCCCATCCCCAGGTACGAATCAATACCGAAGGCACAGGGAGTGGAACGGGGATCTCGGAGGCGATCTCAGGTGTGGCCCAGATCGGGGCATCCGATGCCTATATGAGCAACACTCAGGTCAAACAAAACCCAAATATCCTCAATATCCCGCTCGCGATATCTGCGCAAACCGTCAATTATAATATTCCGGGACTAAATAATGTCCATCTGAAGCTCGATGGGCCCGTGCTCGCAGGTATCTACGACGGCCATATCCGCTATTGGAATGCCCCGGCCATTTCGCGGCTGAATCCTGGGGTCCGTCTCCCCCATCACCGCATCACGCCGATTCATAGAACAGACGGAAGTGGCGATACCTTCATTTTTAGCCAGTATCTCTCATTTTCGACCCCTTATTGGAACTCCCACGTCGCCTATGGCACAACCATTAGTTGGCCTGCGGTGCCGGGCGGGCTTGGCGCCCTCGGTAATCCTGGTATGGTGCAAGCGGCTGCCCAGACCCCCTATTCGATTGCCTATATCGGGGTGAGCTTTACGAAGGAGGTGCAGCGCGCTCATTTGGGCACGGCGCTTCTTAAAAATCGCGCCGGTCGCTTCTTGTTGCCGACTAAGACCACGGTCGAAGATGCTGCCAATCAGCTCGTGAACAAGACCCCGGTAGATGAGCGGATCAGCCTTGTCTTTGCGCCAGGCGCGGAATCCTACCCCATCATCAATTATGAGTACGCTATCGTAAACGACCACCAGGCGAGCATGGCCACGGCCAACGCTTTGCGGAATTTTCTCATGTGGGCCGTCAGCCTCCGAGGCGGTAACTCACGAAGCTTCCTTCGTCAGGTCCGGTTTATTGCCTTGCCAGCGCGCATCTCGGCCCTGAGTCGTCGACAGATAGCCAAGATTCGCTAAAAGCGTAATAATCTGCCAGGGCCTCCTTGCCGGGGCCCTGGTTCTTTTTGGGATTTTCATGACGCTGCGACCTTTTCGAATTGCGTTGGTGCTCATAACAAGCCTGATACCGCTTGCTCTCCTCGCGATTCTGGTGTTTCTGGGGCGCTACTCGTGGCCCGCGATCACCTTCAACGGCTGGCATTTTCTCTGGGGCCATACGTGGAACCTCGGCAATCTGTATGCCGACCCGACCATGCAGCGTGGGCAGCTCGCGCCGATCGGAGCCAACTACGGTATTCTGGTTTTTATCGTCGGAACGCTCCTTACATCGGCCATCGCCCTTCTCATTGCCATACCCGTAAGCCTGGGGGTGGCGATTTTCCTTGCTGAGGGGCTCGGAAGTAACCTTAAGATCATCCTGTCTTTTGTCGTCGAGCTTTTGGCGGCTGTCCCGAGTGTCGTCTACGGGCTTTGGGGGTATGCGGTCTTGACCCCGCTTGTGGCGCGCGTCATAGGACCCAGCCTGCGCTCGACTTTGGGTTTCCTGCCGTTTTTCTCTGGAGCGATCGGGAGCGGCTACGGGCTTTTGGCCGCGTCTATCGTTCTGGCGCTTATGGTCGTACCAATTATTGCTGCGACCGTCCGTGATGCCTTGTCCCAAGTGCCCTCGGAGATGAAAGAGGCGGCATACGCGCTCGGGGCCACGCATTTTGAGGTGGTGAGGCGAGCCATGTTGCCGACCGTGCGCGGCAATATCATAGGGGCATGTATCCTGGGCCTCGGACGGGCCCTCGGCGAAACCATGGCGGTGCTTATGGTAAGCGGAGGCGCCTTGAATTACTTTCCGAGCAACATCTATAGCCCCATTACCACCATGGCCTCTTTTATTGTATCTCAGCTCGATAGCGCCATGCAGGATCCAACCGGAATGGCGGTTCGTTCGTTAGCGGAGATTGCTCTCATTCTATTCATTATCGCCGTCATTACCAACGTCATTGCTCGTCTTTTGACCGGTACATCGCGCAATGTCTCGTCCGTTTAAACCATCGCGCATCGTGCGCCGCAAATGGCTTTCGGCTTTTGGCTGGGTTCTCTCCGCAGGCGCGTTTTTGTTGGTGGCGACTCCACTTCTCGATATCCTCTATACCGTCTTCCACAAGGGTCTGTCGGCCCTGTCCTTGACTCTATTTACCAAGGTGACCAACGGCATTTCGGGGGGCTTGCTAAACGCCATTACGGGTACGCTCGCCCTGGTTTCCGGGGCCTTGGTTTTTGCCGCCCCGATCGGGATATTGGCCGGCATCTATCTATCGGAATTCGGCGGGACCCGGTTTGGGCAGACCGTGCGGTTTCTCGACGATGTGCTCACAGGCGTTCCCTCGATTGTCCTTGGCTACTTTAGCTACGTGACCCTGGTCATAGGGCTGGGCTGGCAGTTTTCGGTCCTGGCGGGCTCCATTACGCTCGCCATCATGGTGGTTCCCTACATTGCCCGCTTCACCGAGATCGCGTTCCTTCAGGTACCCAACAGCCTCCGTGAGGCGGGTTACGCCTTAGGCTTACGAGAATTCACGGTGATTACCCGTATCGCGCTGCCGCTTGCCCTCCCCGGTATCCTGACGGGCGTACTGTTCGCCATCGCCATATCGCTCGGCGAGACGGCGCCGCTCATCTATACCGCGGGCTGGTCGAACTTTTTGTGGAATGGGCGACTTATACACGAACCTATTGGCTACTTGACCTATGTGGTTTGGAGCTTCATCAACCAGCCCTTTCGATCGGCGCACGCCTTGGCCTTTGCCGCTGCATTCCTCGTGATTTTGATGGTCCTTGTCATCAACGTGGGCCTGACCATCTTACTGAAGCGCGGTCGTCCTGCGCGCCCAGGCCAGCGCTAGAGGTCCATACTGAGTGAGCTGGGGCCCAGCTGCCGGAACAATTTCTCCCGGTTCTTAGAGAGAATATTCGTCGTGGCGATCACGCGGCTTATGCCGCAGTGTCTATCGGTTTGATGCGTGATGTCGTCTGTCAGGGTTATAGAAGGAGAAGTAGCGCTGCGCCTCCGGGATCGAAGAAGGAGGTATTCTTC
>JAJYGP010000101.1 GCA_021785035.1 Pseudomonadota bacterium | reverse complement strand
ATATACCGATACGGTACCGACCCCGCCGTTCGCAACATAGACATGCCCATCACGGCCAGCGACGATGGCCGTGGCGTCCTCTGGGCCCGGCTGCGGCTTGCCGATTTCTTTCAGCTTTCCATGGAGCCCTATGGCGTATTTCCGAATATCCCTGTGGCCGCACGCATACACATATTTACCGGTGTTGTTGATCGTCATACACTGGCCGACGCCGTGCACGGCCCCTATCACCCTAAGACCCCCGCCACGCTCTATCTGATACTCGGATATCTCCCACCTATACCCTCGGTTCCTCCATACGATGTTTGCGGCGTAGAGGTACGGCCCCCCGGGATCCGCCACAACATAGGGGCTCGACCCAGCGGCATAGGAGCCAAGGGCAGTCAGTGCACCATTGCGGCCGATCGCATACTCGTAAATCGCATGGGTTCGTGCCATGGGGTCGCTGTTATTGACACCAAACAAATAGCGACCCGTCGCATTTATAGCGATGACACTGATACCCTGTTCATCTCGCATCGTTTCCGTCTGATGAAGAGCGCCATGCGACCCGATGGCGTACTCCAATAACCCGCCATTGGCATCCGCGCCATAAACACGCTTCCCCTTCGGACCGATAACGATGTCCCGGCAGTCCGTCTCAATCGCGACGGTACCGATCGCATGCAGCCGTCCGTGGGCGCCAAGGGTATATTCTGCTACCTGCGGGTACGCCGACAGCCGATGCCTGTCATTGAGGACGTACACGTATGGCCCCACAGGATCCACCCTGACAAAGTCGGCCATTCCCTGCGTAGCCACGGTACCGATTGGAATCAAAGCGCCGCCCCGCCCGGTACGATACTCCGACACGAATCTACTATTAGAATTGGCCACATAAACAAATTGGGGCGGAGACGAGGCCAGGACATGAGCCATAGCGTGCTGCGACCTGCCAAGGTGCGTCGCCCAGGCTACGGAATTAAGCCCAGTAATCAGGGCCAGGATGAGCCCTCCATAAGCCATTCCGGCCGCCCTTTTGCACCGCATACTCCGTACTCTTGCAGGAATCCCGTTTTCCACCTCGATAGGCCTCGGTCGATCCGACACTCAGAGATGATAGACAAACCCCGCCTAAGCATAGTTAAAGATGGCGGGAAAACCAGTGGCCCCCTAAGTCCAGTGGTCCTTGTTATTCAGGACATGCCTTTATACGGCCACGATTTATGCAGCTTCACGATATTTGTCAAAAAAGATGTCGTAGGAAGTGGATTAGGAAACCTCCAATAACAGCCCAGATTGGGCGCGTTGGGGATCGAGCCACATCTCGGTCAGCACCCCGGGGCGGATGTTCTGCGACCACCGTATCACGGTGCGCGCAAAGCGCCCAACGCACGAAGTGCAATACCCCCTGCTTGATTCACTGCTCAATCCGCACCGGGTTTTGTGGGATATTCAGGACGACACTGTCCCATACGGAAAAGTGCTTCAGCCTAAGGGTTACCGTTACTGACGCGGGGCCAGCTAAAGGACAAGGCGATCAACGGGCTTTACAAGGCCGAGTTGATCCATCGTCGCGGACCGTCACAAACCCGGGAATCTGTGGAACTTACAACTTTCGAATAGCTCCCCTGACCTACCGACCCCAGCCCATGGAGCCCCTGGGCTCTATCCGTCCCGTAGAAGCTCGGGCCAACGCCTGCCGGCACCAAAACCCTCAAACCGGTCTTGCGGTACAACTTAACCTAAACCGCCTTCACGATGTCCGGGGCGGTTCACTTAAGCTGAACCCACGTCACTTGCGGCTGAGCAGGTCAATACAGGATGTCTACCCCAGACGGTAAGGTCCGAGCGGTAAAAGAATTAAGACCGATCACGCAACGCGCATCCTAGTAGGCAACCCTTGTGACGGGCCCGGAAGCCCGATGATCCAGGGGCCCAAGTCTTGACACTTCTCTCACTATTCGCCATTGTTAGACTCCATTGTGAACGGACCCGCATGCTCTCCTATCCGCACATCAATCCCGTTGGATTCCATATCGGCCCGCTGCCTATACACTGGTATGGTCTGCTTGAGATCATAAGCTTTGTTGTCGGGACACTGTGGCTCATCCGCCGCGGGCGCCGACGGGAATGGCAATGGACGAAAGACGAAGTCTTGGACCTCGAATACTATCTGTCGATCGGGGCGATCGTCGGCGGGCGCGTGGGCTATGTCCTCTGGTACGACCTCCCCTACTACCTCGGCCATGCCATTCAGATTTTCGAAGTCTGGGACGGCGGGATGTCGTTCCACGGCGGCCTCATCGGCGTGATTCTCGGTTGCTGGGTCTACGGCCGGAAACACAGCCGGTCGACAATGGCTATCCTCGACTTCGTCGCCCCGGCCGCCCCCATAGGTTTGGGCCTTGGCCGACTCGCGAACTTCATCAACGATCAATTATTCGGACGTGTAAGCCATCTCCCTTGGGCGATCGTTTTCCCGGCCGGCGGCCCGCAACCGCGCCAACCCTCGCAGATCTATGAGTTTCTGCTCGAAGGCGTCCTATTACTCGTGATCCTTATCCTCTATGGCCGCAAGCCTCGGCCCACGGGGGCCGTGGGTAGCCTCTTTGTGCTCTGCTACGGCCTCTTTCGGTTCCTGGTCGAATACACGCGCCAGCCCGACATCCAACTCGGGTTCGTGCTCGGACATCTCGACATGGGCCAAGTGCTGTCGATCCCCATGATTCTGATCGGACCCGCCTTGCTCTACTGGGCTTATCGCGGAGGCTTTGAGGCCCATTACCCGCAAGCCCGCGAGGGCACACGTCCGTGACCAAACCCTCCATCCCCGAAACATCTACTACAAGGCGCGATACGACGCCGAGCCCTGAGGCTACGCGTCTTTTCACACGTCTTGTCATTGGCTTTGCCGTCCTTTATGGCCTGTGGGCCGTTGTTTTGAGTTTTCGCATCGTTGTCCAGCAGCAAGCCGTCCGCCAACACCTAGCCTTCGCCCTCCGCAAATGTCCGCGCCGGACCTTCCCGACCCCAACGGCTGCCTGGGCCGTCGCCCAGGATTTCGTGACGCGGCTGAACGCAGCCTTCCCGACTAAGCCCTGCGGCACGGGCGCCGCGTTTGCCGTGGCCCGCAGTCCACACATCAGAGTCCATAACTGTCAGATCGTCATCAGTGTCAAACACCGGCGCCTGCACGTGCAGGGCTATGACACTCAGGGGCATCTTATGGACAACATCTTCGAGCGCCTGAATCCGCCACCGCGCCGCCTGTAGGTCTCGTCACGGCAATGACCATTGGGTGTTTTGATCAAAACAACAGACCGCCAGCGGGTCTAAGGGTCCAAGAACCGGGCGACACTTTGGCGGCCGTCACTCCCCCGCAAACGCCCTCGCATCGGGGAACTTTTGCCTGGACCCCAAGGCCCCATTTATGCTGAGACTTATGACGCCACCCGCAATCCCACGACACAATCTTTTCGCGGTAGGCCTTCGGTGTGGGCGCTGGATTCACGAAAAAACTCAGCAAATAGCCAAGAAACAGTCCCGCCTTGGCCTACCACCGTCTTCCCGGCGCCTCACGCGCACGACCCAAACATCATAGGTCCGCCTCCATGCCTGACCCCCATCTACCGATACCGACATTCATACGTAACTGGCGCTCATGGTGGAAACCGGCGGCCATCGTCCTGACTCTCAATATGGCAGTCGCAATGGGGGCTTGGACCTGGTGGGTGTGGGATCAACTTCCGCCCGTCAAAACACTTGAGAAATGGCGACCGGAGGAGCCCCTGCGGATTTATGCCGCAAACGGCCAACTCCTGCAGGTCATAGGCCCGCAGATTCGCTTCGCGCTCCCCTTAAAAAAGATTCCGAAGCGAGTACAGAACGCCTTCATCGCCGCTGAGAATGCCCAATTTTTCAGCCACAACCCCCTCTACTACCCCGTGAGCTATCCCGGCATTCTCCGGGCCGCGGTCGTGGATCTCATCCACATGGCGCCCGTGCAGGGAGCGAGCACCATTACCGAACAGGTGGCGCGTAACTTCTATCTGTCGCCACAAAAGACGATCACTCGCAAAATCGCCGAGATTTTGCTCGCTTATAAGCTGGCCGCGCGCCTCTCGCATGACGCCATTCTTGATCTCTATCTCAATAAGATCTATCTCGGCCAAGGCGCCTATGGGGTCGAGGCCGCCGCCCGCACGTACTACGGCAAAAACCTGAGTCAATTGAGTTTGGCCGACGCCGCGACATTAGCCGGCCTCCCGGCAGCACCATCGGCCTTCAATCCCGTCAAAAACCCGACCCTCGCGCGCAAGCGTCGCGACTATGTTTTGCATCGCATGTTTGTCGATCACTTCATTACCCACCACGCCCTCGTCATGGCCGAGGCTAAGCCCATACGTACCAATTACCACCAGCCATCGAGCAACATCGCCCCCTACGCGACCGACTGGATCCGGAAATGGCTTGAGAAGCGCTTCGGCCCCGACTTTACCTACCGGCGCGGCTTACGCGTTTACACGACGATCTCCCTGAAGGATCAGCGGGCCGCCGATCGCAGCCTTGCCATAGGCCTCGAAAACTACGCCATGGGCCTCGATAGCCTCGATCCCAAAAGCTGGCGCGGGCCGATCGCTCGGCTACACGGCCACGCGCTGCGAGCGGCCAGCAAGGGCCAGCGTCCGGCCATCCTACCCACCCGCGACCCGGCTAATCTGCGCTGGGGTGTCGTACTGCAAAGCGATCCCTGGCATGCGCGGGTAAAACTCGAAGGGCGGCGCACGGTCATTTTAGATTGGCGGGACGTGGCCTGGGCCCGTAAAAGACCCCACCACCCGCCGACAACGGTGGTTGACCAAATCCTAAAGCGCGGGGACCTCGTTTGGCTACGGCGCTATGTCGCAAGCGCCAGCGCGGGCTCAGGCAACCGTAACTGGGGCGGCACACGCGTGTGGCAACGCGTTCCAAGCCCCGGCTGGCAACTCACCGAAGTCCCCCATGTGCAAGGGGCGCTCGTCTCGCTCGACAGTCACACCGGCGCCATTCTCGCTTTAAGCGGCGGCTTTAGTTACGAACTCAGTCATTTTGATCGCGCCCTCTACGCCTATCGGCAGCCGGGATCAGGCTTCAAGCCTTTCGTCTACGCTGCTGCCATGGACGGCAAGGCCTTGAAAGCTGCCGGCAATCGTCACTACCTGACGCCGATCTCGCTCATCAAAGACACACCACTTACCATCCCGCTCGCAAACGGACACTTCTATCGTCCGACCAACTACAGCAATACGTTTTCTTCCACCCCGGTGCCGGTCTGGGAGGATCTTGCCGACTCCCACAACGTGCCAAGCGTACGGCTGTTGATGCACATAGGCATCTCTTATGCCGCCGCCTATGTGCACCGCTTTGGTTTCCCGATTCAGCAAATACCGCAGGTCCCGTCTATGGTCTTAGGGTCGGGCGACTACACACCGATGCAAATCGTCCGCGGCTACGCGACCTTCGGAAACGGAGGGTTTCTCTCCACGCCCTATCTGATCTCGCGTATTCAAACGGCAAGCGGACAGCATATCTCCTTACGGAACTGTCCCCTTGGCCATACGCCGACGCTCAGCACCGCACCGGTCATTCCTCCCGGCGTCGCCTTTTTGTTGACACGCATGATGGAGCATGTGATTCGCCAAGGGACGGGCGTCGCGGCTCAGATTCTCCATCGTCGCGATCTTGCCGGCAAAACCGGCACCACCAATGACGAGAATAACGCATGGTTCACAGGCTATAACCCGAAGATCGTGGCGACCGTGTGGGTAGGTTACGACAATAACCAAGGCATGGGCCATTGGGCAGCGGGGGCTCGCGAGGCCCTCCCCATCTGGATCCATTTCATGAAAACCGCGTTGCGTGGCGAGGCCAACTTGCGCTTCACGCAACCCCCAAGCGTCGTGCGCAAACGGTATAATCCCAAGACCGGCACTCTCACCGACTCCCACACGGCCGGACGCGAGGGCTATTTCTTATCGGGCTACCTTCCCTCTCAGGGCCCAACGGGATTAGGGATCATAAAGCACTTCCTTCATAAGCTCGCCAACTTTCTGTAAGCCGCTCCCTTCATTCATAAGGGATCCGGTGTAGGACACATCACCCAAAAGACCGAGGGCTGCCAAACTCGCCAAGGGGTTATAGGGGTTTGTGGCCCACGCGCCGATCACAGACGAATAGGACAGGAAGAAAAATTTCCAAATAGTGGTGTGCCATTTGGATTTCGTCACGGCCTCTTTTTATGAAAAAGCCATGAGCCCCTCCCGGAACACCCCGACAACAACGCAAAAAGCGCGAGAGAGGATCCCCGGTCAACACCTCGCCGCCACAATCTCATGCCTCGCTCCGAGACTCTACGACCGAAGACCATTTCAGGACACGTTCTCGAAAACGCGCCGGTTTATAGTTGAGCGGTAGAAACGTGTCATGCGACATTTACAATCACCCGCGCCATGATCCCCGACTCAGTTCGGGGTTTTCTTGAGGCCTTAGCAGGAGCAACGCTTACGAAGCCGGCCTGGCATCATGCCCTCCGCCAGCGAAAGAGCTCCGCATCGTTGCGGCACCTCGTACTATGATTTCGGCCGCCAAAAAACGGAACGTCGTACACTCGCGGCTTTGCTTAGAGCCTCGCCCCAAGGACCGATTACTTCGTACGCCACTCGTGCTACGCTTAGGTCCCGCCCACGATAGAAAACGGGGTCCTGCTATGGCGACAACGCCCCACTACGATGTCATCGTGATTGGCAGCGGACCCGGCGGGGCGTCACTCGCACACCGGCTCGCCTCGCGTCAGCGCCATGTTTTGCTTTTGGAACAAGGCGACTATTTGCGTCGCTCACCCAAGAACTGGGATGCCAAGGCGGTTTTCGTCGATGGCCAATATCAGGCCAAAGCAACGTGGTACGGGCGCGATGGGCGCACTTTTCACCCCGGATTGCACGAGTTTGTGGGCGGCAATTCCAAGGTCTACGGGGCGGCGCTATTCCGGCTGCGCGAACGCGATTTCGAGGACATCGTCTACCCAGATGGCTTATCACCCGCGTGGCCCCTAGGCTATGCCGCGCTCGCACCCTACTACACCGAGGCCGAGCACCTTTTTCATGTCCATGGACAACGCGGTGAAGATCCCACCGAGCCGCCGACAACCGACCCCTATCCCTTCCCACCGGTCCGCCATGAACCCGATATTGAAGCCCTGAATCAAGGCCTACGCGCGGCCGGACTTCACCCCTTTCACCTGCCGCTTGGCATTCTTCTTGACGAACATGAGGGCGAAGTGACACCCACAAGCCCCTGCATTCGGTGCGAGGCCTTCGACGGCTTCCCGTGCCCACTTAACGGCAAAGCCGATGCCCAGGTCGTTTGCGTTGATCCTGCCCGCACCGCCTTCCCTGATCATTTCACGTTGCTTACGGGCGCGTATGTGTCACGCCTCGAGACCGATACCAAAGGACGCACCGTCAAAACCGTGCACGTGACGCGCCACGGTAAAGAGGAGCGCTATTCGG
>JAJYGP010000085.1:23247-33195 GCA_021785035.1 Pseudomonadota bacterium | reverse complement strand
AAGACCGCCCTGCTTTTTCATCGCCCCACCGCAAATAGCCAACGCAGATGCCGACCGTTTTTTAACGTGACTACGACTTTAACGAGACTGGGTTCTGCCGCCGGTTGCCCCGCCACCGGCCAAGTACGCACATACAGACCGCTTGGGGTGAGGATATCCACACGAAAACTCCGGACGCCCCGCAGCAGGACCTCCTTGACCCGATGCTCGCCCGGGGCCCGGTCCAGAACTGGCCAACGACGCCAGATCAACGCACCATGTTTTACCGTATAATCGACCCGTCGGAGGTCACTGCGCGGCGCAGACGTCAAAGGCGCCGTCCCTCCCGTGGTAAAATTCAAACGCACTCCGCGTCCCATCTGACGCACCATGAACGCCGGAACTAAGGTGCCAGCGCCATCGCGCACCGGGCGGCCGCGTGCTTGGCTAAGATCGTTCTCCAAACGGTAGTAGGCCAACCCGCGTGCCTCCCAAAGGCCTCGCACCGTCTTCAGTTGCGTGCGGATGTCCATAGCATGGTCAAGGCCGGTGTAGGCAATCGCCCCCACGATCGCAAAAATCGCGATGGCAACCAACATCTCCAACAAAGTAAACCCGCGTACAGCGCTCATGGCTTACGCACAAATCCGACAAGCCGCATCAACACATGGGGGTGATGCGATCGGCGCACCGTAATCTGAACGCGCCGAATTTGCGGCAGAGCGGTAACCAAGACCTTTGTCAACACGCGAAACTTCCGTCCATCCTCGCGCGCTACGGTATGGCGAGTCCCGAGACCCGGCCAGCGGGCCACAACCTCCACGCGACTTAAGCGGTTTTCCGCAACCCATAAGGCCATGGTACGGTCCCTAAGCGCCCCGGTCGTGGTAATAGCATTAGTCAGATTACGCATAATCGCCGCCAGCGCGATCGCGAGAATAAAGAGCGCAACCAGGACCTCCAGCAGCGTAAATCCGCTGGCCTCAGCGTGCCGCTGCAGCCTTAATGTGCCCATTACCGTCCCCGGTCAGAAGGAAATAACTCCGCCTAGTCACCACCTCAACTCGAAACACATGACTTAAGCCGCTGGGAGAAAACATCAGCACCCGGCGTTTCCCCAGATCCTTGAGCGTAGCCCCAGGCGGAAGCGTGCGTGCGCGCAACGTCTGTCCTTTCGCCTGCACGAACCGGCCCTTGCCGTTTAGCCTCAAAAACCGATAGCCGTGCGCCGAAAAATCGACCTGATAGGGCCTTCCCGTCACGATCGCCTGCATGCGCGCGGCCTTCAGCAATGCCGCCAAACGCAAACCCTCGGTGCGCGCCGATACTCCGGTATCGCCACTCAAGCGCGGGGCGATGATCCCGAGCATAATTCCGATCAAGGCCAAAATGACGAGAATCTCAAACAGCGTAAAACCCGAGGACCTTACAGCTGCCATGACCCGATGACGCCCTTCATGCCATGACTCTGACCATGGGGCCCATAGCTAAAGACATCCACCCGTCCATGGATACCCGGGTTCAGATACTGATAGGGCCGCCCCCAAGGATCAACTGGCAGACGTGGAAGATAGCCGCCGCTGCGCCAATCAGGGGCGGCGGGTCCCGACGTCGGCTTTTTTACTAAGGCCTTGAGGCCCTGTTGCTGAGTCGGGTACTGGCCGTTATCCAAGCGGTATAGCTTAAGGGCACTCATGATGGATCGAATGTCGTTTTTGGCGGCGACGATCCGCGCTTGATTCGGCCGGTTCATGATCTTCGGCACAATAACCGCGGCAAGAATGCCGATGATCACCATAACCACCATAACCTCTATCAAGGTAAAGCCACGAATTCGCTTTTGAATAGCCATAGGACTCACTTAATTAGTTGGTTCATATCAAATATTGGTAACAGGATGGCCAACACGATAAACAAGACCATGCCACCCATCACCAAAATCAACACAGGTTCTATAAGGCTTGTGAGCGCCGTTACAAAACCCTCCAATTCCCGCGTCTGCGCCTCTGCCGCCCGCGCTAACATCGTATCCAAAGACCCGCTGGCCTCGCCGCTGCCTATCAGATGAACCACAAGGGGCGGAAAAAGCTTGGTCTTGCCAAGCGAGCGACTGAGCGATCCACCTTCGCGAACTTGACGCTTGGCTTCTTCGACCGCAGCTTGCATGGGGAGATTGGTGACCACGTGCATAGCCGTCTCAAGGGCGCTTAACAAAGGGATTCCCGAGCTCGTCAATATTCCCAAAGTGCTGGCCAAACGCGTTGCATTCAAGCTACGGATCAAACGGCCGAGCAGGGGTATGCGCAGCAAAAACCGCTGCCAAGCGATGCGACGCCCGCGGTCGTGCAACAACATGCGCCCGCCTAGGGCTATCACCAGCAGCCCGGCCGGCCACAAAATCCCACCTTTTTTGGCGACATGACTCATCGCGATCAAGGCCCGCGTCGCCCACGGAAGCGGGGCCCCGCTGTCGACGAATACCTGGGCGATCTGTGGCACCACATAAACCAATAGCCCGCCCACGACCACGAGCGCAACCACGGTCACTAGGGCCGGATACAAAAACGCGACCCATACTTTTTGCGTGAGCGCCTGACGTTGCTCGGTATAGTCCGCCAGACGTTCCAGAATGACCGACAACCTCCCGGACTGTTCGCCGGCCTCAATCAAATGACGATAAAGAGGTGGAAACGAGGCCGGAAACTCCCCAAGAGCATGAGCTAAAGGCTGGCCTTCGCGCACCTTGGTGCGGACCGCCGCCAAAATCTTTCGGGCACGGGCCGACTCGCTTTGCTCGGTCAAAGCCTGTAAACACTCCTCTATTGGAAGACCGGCGCGCACAAGCGTTGCAAACTGCCGAGTAAGAAGCGATAACTCTGATGACTTAAGTCCGGTCTGCCATGTAAAGGCGCGCCTTTTTGCGGGCTCCTTCTCGATGGCCGAAACCTTGATCGGTATAAAGCCCTTTTCTCGCAGGAGACCGCGCACCTTACGCTCGGCGTCGCCTTCCATGACACCCTTGACTGCCCGGCCCTCACCATCAAGTGCTTCGTATTCGAATGCTGCCATAGTTAATCACGGGAGACCCGCAAAACTTCCTCAATGCTGGTTTTCCCTTCCGCCACTAGCCTAAGACCGTCCTGATGCAGGGTGCGAAGCCCCTGGCCTATCGCCATATCACGAAGCCGTGCCTCGGAGGCTCGGTCATGAATCAATGCTTTTTGTTCCTCATTCACCCGCAACAATTCATAGAGGCCCGTCCGCCCTTGATATCCGGTCGAACCACAAGCGCTACAGGTTTCGCCCACTGCCTGGGCCCGACCCTTGCACGCCGGGCACAACATTCTGACCAACCTTTGGGCCAAAACCCCCAGCAGGGTCGAGGCCACCAGAAAGGGCTCTATCCCCATATCGACCAACCGCGTCACGGCACCAACCGCATCGTTGGTATGGAGCGTCGCCAACACCAAGTGGCCGGTGAGACTCGCTTGAACCGCGATCTGCGCGGTTTCTAGATCGCGGATCTCCCCTATCATGACGATATCTGGATCCTGTCTGAGGATGGCGCGCAGGGCACGTGCAAAACTCAAATCGATCTTGGGATTGACCTGAATCTGACCCACGCCATCCAATTCGTACTCGACCGGGTCCTCCACGGTCATGATGTTGAATGTCTTAGTGTTGAGCTCACTTAATGCGGAATAAAGCGTCGTGGTCTTTCCCGATCCGGTTGGTCCCGTGACGAGAAAGATCCCGTGAGGCTGCGATATAAATTCGCGCAACACCGATAGCGTGTCATGTGGCATACCGAGATGAGAAAGGTTCAGGCGACCGGCCTGCTTGTCGAGCAAGCGCAACACGACACGCTCTCCATGCGCCGTAGGCACAGTCGAGACGCGCACGTCGATCGGCCGGCCGGCGAGCCGCAGGGTAATGCGTCCATCCTGCGGCATACGCTTTTCCGCGATGTCGAGCCGCGACATAATCTTGATGCGCGAGACCAACACCCCGTGGGCCGCCTTTTGCGGCTCGATCACATCCCGCAATACGCCATCCACGCGAAACCGCACTAAAGACCGAGTCTCGAAGGCTTCGATATGGATATCCGAGGCCTTTTCGCGCACCGCCTGCGTCAAAAGCGCGTTAATGAGGCGCACGACCGGCGCATCGCCCTCGCTTTCCAGCAAATCCTGAGTCTTTGGCAAATGCTGCGCGAGTTCCGCGAGGTCCAATTTGTCGTCGAGGTCGCCCATGATTTGCTGCGCCTGCGACATATCGCGCGCATAACCGGTATTGAGGGCTGCTAAAAACGCTTCCTCCCCGACGGTCGTAAGCTTTAGCGGTCTGCGCAATACCCGTTCGAGTTCCGCCAACACCGGGCCTGCCACCTGCGCACGCAACCACACCTCGACCTCGTCGTCTACAAGCCACACGCTCATCACGCCATAGCGCTTCGCAAAATGATAGGGAAGCCTGCTCACCCATTGTTGATCCAAAGGTCGTTCTATGACGTCAACCATGTTTGGTCCCTCTCACGAGCACCGCCTTCCGTGCTTCCTTTTTCCGAGGCCGTAGTGGCGGCTGGTGTAATGGCGGTAGATGGGGCTGGTGATAATTCGGCAACACCAAAGAATGCGAAAAGCGCATCGCCCGCTCTTCGGCCTGCATAAAGGCATAACGCGATGCAGTAAATCCCTCGCTTTCTTGGCTATTGCGGACAATGACTGGTTTAAGAAATATCATCAGATCCGTCTTCTTCTTCACCCGTTGTCGATACCGAAAAAGATTTCCCAGTAAAGGAATGCTGTCTAGCAAGGGCACTCCCTGCCACGTGTTCTCCACGTCGTCATCAATGAGACCACCCAACACGATCGTCCTGCCATTGGCCACGATCACGGTGGTCTTCAGTTCGCGGCGGTTAGTTATGAGGTCTATCGCGCCAGAAATGTTCGGCGCGATACTCGATACGTCCTCGTAGATCTGCATCTTGATATTGTTACCGGCCGTGATTTGCGGCTTAATTTTGAGAGTCAAACCCACGTTCTTGCGTTCGACCGTCTGAAACGGATTCACGGCGGCGCTCCCGAGCGCCCCCCCTGTCGAGTAACTTCCGGTAACGAATGGTACGTTCTGGCCCACCATAATTTTGGCTTCGGTGTTATCCAAAGTTAGGAGATCCGGCGTCGACAAGACATTCACGCCCGACATAGACTGTAGAGCCCGAGCGAGCGCAGAAAGCCCGATCACTGTTTGTCCGCTGGCAAGCGTAACCGACCCGCTTACATAGCCGAGCGCAAGGCCTGCCTCGTTAGCGAGGTTAGACGGCGTGGTAGCGGTCGATATGATGCCGGATCCAGTTACCGGAAAATTGGTGACCGCTCCGACTGCGCCGCTACTGCCGACAGGCGCCGCCCCGGCCCACTGCACCCCGAGCTCCGCCTCATCATTGGTCGTGACTTCGGTAATCAGCGCTTGAACAAACACCTGAGCTCGGCGAATATCTAACTTGGCTATCACTGCGCGAAGATTATCATAAACAGCGTCCGGTGCGTTTATTATTAATGCATTAATGGAAGGGTCCGCTTGAACAAGAGAGGCCTTTATCGCTTTAGATGAGGCGATATTGGCAGGAACAGGGGTCGGTTGACCGGGGAGCGATACCGGAATGATCGGAGAGACGGGAAGGGAACTTGCCCCCTTCGCCTCGCCCTCTAAAAGCCCCCGCAAAATCTTCGCAAGCTTACTAGCTCTGGCGTTGCGCAGGTACACTACATGGGTGGTTCCGCCACTACTGCCTTTGGTATCGAGCCTTTGCACAAGCGCCTCGATGAACCTAAGTTTCCGGGCGCTGGCCGTGCGGACAAGCAAGCTATTGTTGCGGGCATCCGGCACGATAAAGACCGGGCTGTAATTACCGGTCGGTCCGCCGGTTGCGCCCGGCAACTGCGCCTCGTCTAAACGCACGAGCAGATTGGCCGTATCGACAGCCGAGGCGTACCGCAAGGGGATAATGGCAATGGGGGCACGAATGCCAGCTTCGATATTGTCGATTATCCGCATGAGACGGCGCACGTTGTCGGCGTAGTCGGTGACGATAAGGGTATTGGTGGGGGCATAGACAGAGACCACGCCCGTACTTGACATGAGCGGCCGCAGGAGCGGTACGATCTGGGTGGCTACGCCCTCATCTATCGGAATAACTTGGGTCACGAGTTGATCCCCGCCGCTCGGCCAGCGAGCGCTTACAGGAGCCGCTTGACGAGCGTTGGCCTGCGGCAGGATCTTGATGACATGGCCGGGGCCGGTGACAGCGGTAAAACCTTGGGCCTTCAAAGCACTCAGGAAAATCTGGTAGGCCGCAAAAACCGTGACCGGAGAGGCCGAGACAATGGTCACCTTGCCTTGGACGCGGGGATCGATCAGAAAGTTCTTTCCGGTCAGTTCGGCCATGGTCCGGATGACGGCCCGGATATTGGCGTTGTCAAAGTTAAAGAGCATTTCGCCTGCAGGCACTTTACGGGACGTACTCACGACGGCCAAACCGCTGCCGGCCACCGTCGGCAATGTCGTGGGGCCGGCAGTGCTCAGGACCGGGTGACTTGCCGGTGGCGGTAAGGTTGGGGTCTTCGAACCAACAATAGGATGGTTGGGCGTAGGGCCCGCTGGCTTATTCGTTGCGTACGCAACCTGCCGTACTGACAATAACAGTACGGATACGCCTATCGTCGCCCACAACCAGCCCTGCACAGACTTACCCATAGGTGCTCTATCCTTAGAAATGAGGCCCGCTTAACCGACAACAACTTATTGTCCTGGCAAAGCGTAATGAATAACCTTCATGTGCCCATGTCGGGCCACGTCCACTGTGACATCACCTGCTTTGGCCCCCGCCATATACGCGCTTATGGCGGAGCCAAGAGAATTAACCGGACGGCCATTGATCTCCTCAATGACATCGCCCGGCTTCAAACCAAGAACCGCAAAACCCCTACTGGGCGCGCTTTTTACAAGAATGCCCCCTTCCGGAGCGGGCGCAAGGGACGCCTGTAGCTGCGCCGTCGACACCCGGCTCAACCGACCCATAGTCGCTGCCGTTAAGGGAATCGTAGTGGCGGGGTTCGGTCCTATCCCCGCTGCTGGAGGCGCTTGGGTTACGGCCGGCCCTGGAACTGGCGGCTCCGAATTCACCATACCGCCACCCTGGGGCGGATACAGCAGGAGGCTCTCCAGCCTACCGTTTTGCCGGAGAATGGCCCGGTCCGGCGTGACCGCCGCCAGTACAACGCCCGGCGAGACCCTGGCCCCGACCCGATAGGGCCGCACCCCTTGCCCGGCCTGGCCGATCAGGGCCAAGGGTTGGTCGCCGAGCACCAAACCTGAAAGCGTGAGCGCCAGATGACTCACCGGAATGGCCGCCAAACTCGTCGTCGCCGACCGTCCAAAAAGATGCGCCCGCAACAAAACCGAGAGTGGCGGGATAGCCACACGCCGGGCCGTGACCCGGGCGACTTCGGTTCTTCGAGGCGGCGCAAAGACACCCCAAGTCCAATGCGCTAAAGTGCCTGCAAATAATACAACTGCAACCGTATTAATAATCTTGGCATTACGGGCCTGTCCCACCGCCGCCAGAAATCGGCCGCCCAAAGTCTGCCAAGACATCGCTCTCTGTTCCCATTGGCCTATCTGCATCCGTGCATTATAACCAGCACCCACGTCTACCCCCATCCCGGATAATCCCGCAGACCGCCGAACTCATCTGGGCAGATGTCCGTTTGCCGGGGTTTCCGCCGAATATGGCTTTAAGCGCCGTCAGACAAAAGGCACCGAGCAGCGGGCCAACGGACGCCGTCAATCCGTCCTATAACCAGGCCCGGGCCACGAGAGTCTGTTTCGCCTCTGCCGAAATGATGTTCCGGAAACGTACCAGGCGCGCCGAGATGGCCGGCCCCACCCGCAGCAGATCCTGCTGAAACGTCGCCGGCTTATGGGAGACCACGAGTGTAAAGCCAGTCGCAAAACGCCGTAGGCCATGAAACGCCGTGGCCCGATACGGGTGCCTACCGAGCCAAGCGTTAGACCACAGTGCCGGAGGTGCCGTATCGGCCGTCAACACGATCTCGTTACCACCGCTCGCCGACGGCAATGCCGTAAGCGCACCGCGGTCCCAAAAACCAGTGACCATCATGCCACCGATCAACGCAAGCGTCGCAAACGCACCGAGCGCCCAAGGAATACCGTAACGAGAAGATCGAAGAACACTGCTTTCCGGTAACGCACGTCCCCGACGACGTGCTGACTCTGAGTCTATAATTTTCATATTGTCTCCTTATGCCTTACGTGCTCGGCCATCGTATAGCACCCTTGAGTCCGCATAAGTCAGACCAAGGTAGGATGAGCACGCCCGCCCGGAAAATACTGAGCGTAGGTAAGTATGGCCGAAATGGCCTTCGCTTTCAAGTCAATTCTCCCCTATCACCACAATATACGGACCTATTATTACTACTAACATCAATATATTGTGTTACATGATCCGTCATGTTTTATGGAACCATGGTTCAGAATCCGTCCTTTTGGCCCGCCCATTGTGAAAGCGAATAGGCAGCCTGAGCCCGCATGCACTCGCGTAAGCGCCCCAGACCTCGAGAAGACGACCGCACGAGTGGCAACAGGCTTTGCGACAACGATTCGGACGGTTTACAGTCGAGCTTCCAAGCCTTTTCGGGTAAGAGCTTTCCCGCCCCGCGTGCACTCGGGAGACCGCCGAGACTGACTGGTTGCCTATGCAAATCCGCAGACAGCCCCACTTAGACGACCCAGTTTTGGATGAAGAATCTGCATGAAGGACGTTGTTAACTACGCCATCGGGATGAGGGTAAGACGGTGGACCGGTTCTGGGGGCGAAAACCGAGCGGCTGACAGAAGACAACTCACTGTAGACCACTGATAAGTATGGTGGAGCGGAGGAGGATCGAACTCCCGACCTTCGCATTGCGAACGCGACGCTCTCCCAGCTGAGCTACCGCCCCAGTGTGTGGTATTGTAAAGGAGTCGGTGTTCGGAGGGAAGGCCGGACGCGGCGTTGTTTCGCCTGATTAGACCATTCCTGTCCAGGCAGGCCGCAGAAATCTATTCCGCTCCCTCCCAGGACTATCAGTTGGTTGCCCGCACAACAGATCCGTACCGCCTTTTTGATGACATTTATCAGGCCATAGTCGAGCACAAGCATCTTTAAGGCGGCCTGCGTCGCCCTGATGAGTGACGGCTTGGGCACACCGACCGGAGCCGCGACCTTTCACGACCCGGCTTTGCCTTGCTTCGAAATGCCCAAAGATCGCGTCCTGGCCGTCGCGACTTCTGCCATCACCGCGAGCGAAACCATGGCGGCTAAGGACTTTGGTGGGGCTCCCGGTACGGACCTTAGAGCCACGGACCCGGCCTGCTACTTGGCGGCTCTCTACCCGTTCAAACGCAACCGCCAGATCGCGGGCGCCTTAATTGTGTTCGGCCGCGAACTGCGTTTTTCTCCCGATATAATTCGTCTTGTCGGCCGAATTACAGAAGACCTCACGTTTGCGCTCGACGGTTTCGACCAGGAACGAAAACGCCTCGCGGCCGATCTTCTGTCCCAAGCGGACCTCTTGGCGACTCGTGAGGAACGCCCGGAAACGCGCCCGGGCCATGGTCCTTGAATGCGATCGTGACAAACCGTCCGTGATCGAGATCACCGAACGGGCGATTCTCAGAGATCGGATGGCGTTACAGCGTCATCTTGTATCGCTTTTAAAACACGGGTTTCGGATAGCCCTGGATCATTGAGGAAGCAATTACTCGTCCCTCCTCTATCTCGCGGACTTCCCCGTATCCTTTCTCAAGATTGAGCAACAACTCAGGAGCCGTGTGGCCATGTTGATGTGCGACATGGCACGCCAAGATCAAGACCTCAGTATTACCACCATCGCCGAAGGGGTC
>JAJYGP010000085.1:0-23237 GCA_021785035.1 Pseudomonadota bacterium | reverse complement strand
TATTATTATTTCGCGAGGTCTATCCTCCCCTAAACCGTTCGAACGGAAACCATCGGGCCCATTCCTATGAAATAAGGAACACAAGACAGGAACTGGAAACCATGAAACAGGTTCATGTAAGATGGGATCGTTTAAGCGGCGATCGTGTGAGAACGCTGAGCATGATCGCCTCATTTTTTTGAGTACCGTACTGACAACGCAACATAAATAAGGAGCACCACATGACCCAGCCGATTTTTGCCCGGTATGCTGCAATCGCCTTAGCCGCTACCCTCATGGTCGCCACAGCTGAAGCTCACATGAAAACCGCAAGTGGCTCTATCCAAAACGCCTGTGGCGCAATGAAGAACGCCTGCGCCTCGCAGAAAGGCCACATGAAAGGCACACGCATGGCTCAAAAAGGCCACATGAAGAACGCGTGCGGCTCGAACACCAAATAACACGCAACGGGTGGATCAACGACCGACCCCCCCGTACTGTCACAAAGCGCGGCAAAGCAGGCTGTTCGGCCGTCGCCTGATGAGACGCGCAGGCCTACGGGGGGTGACGGCACTGCTGCTCTTTCTTTGTCTTGTGCCGACCGCCCAAGGCTTACCGACAAGTCCATTTCTCACCCAATTTTGGCGCCGGCCACTACCGCTAGGCGGCACGCCTCCTCCTCCCTGGCCCGTCTTTGAGCGAAAACTGTCGAGTTCGAGCTGCGCCCTTTGCCATCAATCGCAGTACGATCAGTGGCGCAAAAGTCGTCACGCTGAGGCCATGGGACCGGGAGTCATAGGTCAACTCGTGGCAGCCGGTGGGGCGCATCCCCGCTTCGTACGCAATTGCCTCTCATGTCATGCCCCAGGTCACCGCCAAGGGCTTATGCTAAAGGCCTATATGGGCGGTGCCCCACTCAGTCCCCTGGCCCGCCAAGGTGTGACTTGTGCCGACTGCCACGTACGTCACTATCAACGTTTCGGGCCGCCGCTTTTGGCCTATCTGGCGGCCGGCCGCGTGGTCCATAACGGCTTTACACCGGAATCGGATTTTACCCGCAGTCGTTTCTGCGCAAGCTGCCACCAATTCCACAAAAGTGGGGCGCGACTAAACGGCGTGTTGCTTGAAAACACCTACAACGAATGGCGGGCAAGCCCCTATGCGAAACGCCATATCACCTGTCAAAGCTGTCATATGCCGAAAGGACGACACAACTTTTACGGTATCCATAATCGCCGCTTCGTCCGCCGCGCCCTCACCATCCACATGGATCTCAGACCGGACCTCCCGGGCGGTCCGCTCCACGTTCGCCTCTCGGTCATAAACTCTGGGGTCGGTCATGACTTTCCGACCTACACGACCCCTAAAGTTGTTGTCAGCGTGCGCCAGATGTGCGGATCGAAGGTCTGTCCGCACAGCATGCGGCAAATCGTCATAGGCCGGCGCATCAGCTTGGACTTGCGTCATCAATACTACGATACCCGCTTGGCCCCCGGCGCCCGGCGAACACTTCGCTACGAGTTGCCGCAGGTCCCTGCGGCAACAGCCGTTCTCGGACAGATCATCGTCTATCCGGACGCCGCCTATGTCCGGTTTTTCCGTGCTTATCTCGCCGCGCGCACCCTCGCCCCCGATGAACGTAGTCTGATCGAACGGGCACTCAAACACGATGAGGACTCAGGCTACGTTCTTTGGAACCGACGGCAAGAACTCAAGCCTGTTTCAATAAAAGCGCGGGTGACTAGACGGGGTCATGCCCGGAATGCAAAGACCCACAGCGTAGGACAGCGCCCTTATGCGGGTTGATCTTTGGGTAGCCGAGCGAGTATACATAAAGACCACAAAAGTCATATCGATCTCGACTACACAGAAATGGACAAACGAACGGGTCCTCATGCCCTCTCGAGCCATCCGCGCTTAGTCTAAGGCACGCGCAAGACCCAGGGACGCCATGCGTGTCCGCGCACGGGTGTTGATTATAAGCTCACCCCAAATACGTCACTCTTTCAAGGAAGATTATGCTGAAACCAAACCATCTTGCGATTGAACAGTATGCCTTTATCAGCAATGCCGTCACTGGCGCCCTAGTCGGAAGCAACGGCTCTATAGACTGGTTCTGCGCCCCGCGCGTCGATTCGAGCGCGTGTTTTGCAGCTCTACTCGGAGACCGAAATAACGGCTATTGGCAAATCGCACCGCGCGACCCCGTCAAAAAAATAGAACGTCGCTACCGGAAAAATACCTTAATCCTCGAAACGGATATGGAAACTACTCAGGGCGCCGTACGCATCATCGATTTCATGCCTATAAATGACGAAACGTGCGGCGACGACTGTCATCTCATCCGCATCGTGGAAGGCTTGCGCGGCGAAATCGACGTACACATGACGCTCGCGATCCGTTTTTACTACGGCTCCACCGTGCCCTGGGTCAGAAAGATGAACGGCGTCCATAAGGCGGTCGCTGGTCCTGACACCTTATACCTTGCGGCGTCTGTCCCTTGCCATGGCGAAGGACAAACGACCGTGGCCCATTTCGCCATTAAGGCGGGTCAACGCGAGACCTTCCATCTTACATACCAGCCCACGCACCATACTCGCTACGAGGCCCAAAACTCCGCCGCTGCCCTCGAGAAAACCGAACAGTGGTGGCGCCTGTGGGCTCAGAAATGCAGCTATCAAGGCCCCTGGCGCGAGGCGGTGATGCGCTCCCTAATTACCCTAAAGGGGCTCACTTGTCGCCCGACCGGAGCGATTGCCGCCGCTCTTACTGCCTCTTTACCGGAAAAACTTGGCGGCACGCGCAATTGGGACTATCGCTTTTGCTGGGTGCGAGACGCCACCTTTACCTTATGGTCGTTATTGACTACAGGCTACACGGAGGAGGCAGCCGAGTGGCGAGAATGGCTGCTGCGCGCCGTTGCCGGAAGTCCTGCCGACCTTCAAATCGTTTACGGCGTGGCCGGCGAGAGATGGCTTGGCGAACGGGAGATTCCGTGGCTTCCTGGTTACGAGAATTCCTCTCCCGTACGAGTCGGCAACGCCGCCTCAGACCAATTCCAGCTCGATGTCTACGGCGAACTTATGGACTCCCTGCATCTGGCGCGCAGTGTCGGCCTGCATCCAGAGGCGCACGCCTGGCAGATACAGTGCGTGATCATGGAGTTTTTGGAGAACCACTGGCAATTGCCGGACGATGGGATCTGGGAGGTGCGCGGTGGACGCCAGCACTTTACACATTCCAAGGTCATGGCTTGGGTGGCCTTCGATAGAGCGGTCAAAGATGCCCGGCAGTATGGTCTGAAAGGGCCAATCGAGACATGGGAAAAGGTACGCGACGAAATTCACAAGGACGTATGCGAAAAAGGCTTCAATAATAAGAAAAACAGCTTCACGCAACATTATGGGAGCGAAACCCTGGACGCAAGCCTGCTTATGATGGCCCTGGTCGGATTCTTGCCGCCCACAGACCCCCGTATACAGGGCACGCTTGCGGCCATCGAGGCCGAGCTTCTTGTCGATGGCCTTGTCATGCGTTACCGCACCGAACAATCCGCCGACGGTCTACCCCAGGGCGAGGGTCTATTCCTACCGTGCTCGTTTTGGTATGTCGACAATCTCGTACTTCAAGGCCGTCACGCTGAGGCCGAAAAACTCTTTGCCCAGCTCATCAGTCTCCAAAATGACGTGGGTCTCTTGTCCGAGGAATACGATCCAGCCGCCAAACGTTTGGTGGGTAACTTCCCCCAAGCCTTCACTCATGTGGCACTCGTCAATTCGGCGAGAAATCTGACGGGAGACGGACCCGCCACGCGCCGATCTGACAATCACAAACCCTAGACGGCTGCCCGACTCAGAGACGCTGATAAACGCGCGTAAGCCAAAACGGGGTTCGAGTATCCGAGACCCTGCGAAAACCGGCGCTGCGAATCCACACATCCACCGCCGCAGGATCATGCACGAACGGCCGGTAACTACTTCCGCATAGCCGTAAAAAAAGGCTTGCAAGCCACGCCGCCAGGCGATTTGCGCCGTGGCCGCGAGGAAACGTGAGCGCACAAAGCACCTTGGTCCGCGATGTAGCGGCGGCCAACAACCCTTCGGCATCCGGATAACAACAAATGACCTTATCGAGAAGGGTGATGTCGGCGCGTTCCACCCTTGAGACCATGTCTCGGAAATCTCCCTGCTCATAGCGGGTGCGGTCAGCCAACCCTTTCTTGACCGCCAACGCTTCAGCCTCCTTCAGCATAGCTGCCGAGAGATCGATACCGACAGCGGATTTTGCTCCCTGAGTCAAAAGATACTGGTGCAGATAACCAACCCCACAGCCGATCTCGAGTAAGGTTTTGTCCTCTATGCTCACCGCTCCGAGTGCGTTAAATAGCTGCCTTTGCGTCGCCTCGAGTCCCGCGCGCTCGTAGCGTCGCGTATACCGACCGGAGAAACGAGAAAAAAACCGACCTATGCCACCACCGACCTCACAACACCCCATAGAGAAAGTCCTCGGTGAATAGACAGAATCCTGGGCGTAGCGAGAGTCTAAGCCGAGGAATCGTAAATGAGCAAGCGAGCCCGAGCGTCGGATCGGGCTCGCTTGCGGACGTGCCGCGGACCGAACTCTGAAAACCAAGTCCACGGCCTATCCCGGCGTCTGTTATTGATCCTCAGCGCATAAGGATCATCTGTGAAGACGTCGCGAGCAGTAGGACACCGAAAACGCGCCTTAATTTGCCGACGGGTAACCGGTGCGCCCAATATACACCAAGCGGCGCGACTAAGACCGCGACCGGCGTTAAACCTAAGAAAGCCGGAAGATAGATATAGCCCCAGGTCTCGGGCGGCAAACCGCTTCGCTGGAGACCAGAGGAGACAAAACCCAACGCGCCAAAAAGCGCGATAGGCACGCCCAGGGTCGTCGAAATCGCGATCGCCCGTCGCATATCGACCTGACAAGCCGTTAAAAAAGGCACGGTGAGACTACCGCCCCCGATACCCAACAGAGCCGAGAGCGCGCCAATCCCTATTCCTACCGCAAAAAGTGCCGGCCTCCCTGGCAGGGCCCAATGCGAAACAGGGCGCCACGCGGCAAGAAGCTGAAGACCCACGATTCCCAAAAATATGCCAAAAATAACCGTTAGGACGGCCCCAGATAGGTAAGCCGCAGCATAGCCGCTCACAAGACTCCCCATCACGGCGGCGACTCCGAGAAGGCTAGCAATATGCCAATCGATGGATTGGCGTCTCTGCTGCGCGTGTAGCGCCCGAAGCGAGGTAAAAAGGATGCTTGCAAGCGAGGTAGCAACCGCGATCTTCATGGCAAGATCCAAGGGAATACCTTGCCGCCTGAGAAGAAACACGAGCCCCGGAACAATCAGGCTCCCACCGCCGATCCCAAGCATGCCGCCCAAGAGACCGACTAAGATGCCCATCACGATATAGCCGATAAATGCCGTCCCCACCACGCACCCCACTTCTCCGGACGCCACTCCCCGCGCGAAATCAGTGGGATCATCATTGCGCTTCATGAGGCCCTTATGCGCCGGACCGCGGCCTCCCGAAAGACCCGCGGGCTCCGCGTCTGCACGTTGATGGGTACCGCGTAGCGATTCGCCAGAACGATGAGCCCGAACCCCGCCTTGGCCTAACCGGCCCTTTTCCCCACCCCACCCCGGCGCCACCGTCTCAGCGTTGCCAGACGCATATGCATGTACATGCGAGTGATCAAAGGCGCCTTGCGACTTTGCAGAAGGCTGTTTACCTTTCTCCTCATGTCCGCCAAGCTCATGTCCTGCGCGAATGACTCGCCATCGTGGCAATAGCTACAGTAAATGCTTCCCGCTCGATATTTTTTATCGTATATAAGGGGCATCCCACAGCTTTGGCAGCGAGTCCGCTCCGCCAACCACTGTTTCTTTATCGCGGCTATCAATTTTTTCACTTTCGTCATGATGTCCGAGCAAAAAATGGAGGCTCATATCGCAGAGAGCCGGCGTCATGTATCCCCAAGCACACGGTCCCCGCAAAACGTGTTTCCGTAAAAGCGCGAGCGATGCTCGGACCTTTAATCGGGATAGGTGAGCATAGCAGCTAAAAGCGCCCAGGAGCCAGCCACACCCCCATCCTTCACCGCTCGGCGTGGATCCTCGGTCATCATACAAGCCCGCCTCGTCACGCCCCTCATGACCCGCTTACCGGAACTGCGATATAGTAAGCGGATGTTCAGACCGCCCTACCGTAAAATCCTGCGCTGCGGCCATGCAACGCCTCTGGGTATGGTAAGACACCCAACGTTTCGTGGATCGGAGCCCCTGGGCCACGCCCACCAGAGACCGAGACTGGGTCCTTGACGAGCCCCGAAGATCATGTGACCGACCGTCTCCAAAAGCAGGCGCTACGCGCCGCAAGCTTGGGGATGTTCCTGGATGGCTTTGATATCAGCATCATGGCGATTGCGCTTTTGCCCCTGCGCCGAGTGTGGCATCTCGGTCCTGCGGCCATTGGCAGCCTTATGGCGTCAGCGCTCCTCGGCTCGCTCGTGGGAGGCATCGTGGGCGGTCCTTTGGTGGATCGCTTCGGGCGCCGAGCCCTGCTGCTCCCTAACGTGGCCTTATACGCGCTCGGCGCCTTAGGAAGCGCTCTGAGCCCTAATCTCGCCTTCTTGTGGATAAGCCGTTTCATTATTGGCCTTGGTGTCGGCATGGACTATCCGCTGGTGTCCACGGTGGTCGCCGAATACAGTTCCGAAGGCGAACGCGGCAAGGGCTTTGCCTGGATCAATATCGCCTGGTACGCAGGGGCCCTGGTTTCCACCCTGGCGGGACTGGCTTTGCTCCCCATAGGGCCGACCTCATGGCGATTTATGCTCGGAGCCGCCATCCTGCCCGCCCTCGTACTGCTTTGGCTACGACGCCGCATCCCCGAATCGCCACGCTGGCTTATGCGCCGCGGACAACCCAAAGCCGCCGCAGACGCCTTACGCCTGCTGCATCTGGGATGGACACCAGAACACATCGTCGACACCCTCAAGGGGTTTACCGGCACCGCTCGCCGTTGGCCCACATTGTTCAAACCGTTTTGGCGTCGGCGCCTGGGGCTTAGCGTGATACCGTGGTTTTGTCTTGACGTGGTGGGTCTTGGGATCGGACTCTACTTTCCGGTCGTCCTGCGCATGCAGGGGCTCGCCCACAACAATATGGTGGCCGCTGGCATTAACGCGGTCTTTCTTCTGATCTCGACACTCGGGATTATCCTGATCCTACCGCGTCTCGATCGCTGGGGCCGCATCCCCCTCCAAACCGGCGGATTTGTGCTCATGACCTTAGGTCTCTTACTCTTTGCCTGGGGCATCAGTATCCACGACGCTTGGGGCGTCTACATGGGCTCAGCCGTTTACTCTTTTGGCACCGGCATAGGTCCCGGGGTAACGGCCATGGCACTCTCGGTTGAGATATTTCCGACGGAACTGCGCGCTAGCGCAGGAGGTATCGCCACGGCCCTCTCGCGCCTGGGTGCAGTCCTGTCTGCGGTGATTTTTCCCCAGCTTGAGGCCGGCCTCGGTTTAACAACTGTTCTGATCGCGATGGGCGCTGTCGCACTGATAGGCGCCTGGGTAACCCATCTCTACCCCTTAGAGCCCGCCGGCCAAACGCTGGAGGCCATGGAAAGGGAAGAAATGCCGACAAAAACGTAAGTACTATGGGTAACCCAGAACAATCTTGCGTCAAGACCACGAAGCCCTCGGAACACCGATCTTGGCGAGGCGACTTAAGGCGCACTGCCAGCGTCCTTTTGCTATTAGTCAGCGCGGGATGCGTAAGGCCCGGACCGGCCGTAACAGAGCAACGAACTCATCTTCTAGCTCCGCACTCGTACACGCTCGGAATCGTCCGTGAAGGCTGGCACACCGCTATTATTTTACCGGCACGCCAACTCACAGGCCCACTCGCCTCGATTCGTCACGTGATCCCACAGGCCCCCTTCATCGGAATCGGCTGGGGCAATCGCCGCTATTATAGGAAGCGGCATCCGAGTCTACTCGCGGGCTTACGCGCCCTGTTTCCGTCCCGAAGCGTCCTCCACGTAACCGCGCGATCACCCCAGGAGCTTATCGCCCTCAGTCGAGCCCGCCACCTCTACTGGGTAGGTGTCACGCCACCCCGTTGGCATCGCGTCCAAGCCTTTCTTCTGCAATCCTTCACTCGGGGGCCACGGGGCAGCTTCGTAGTCATAGGACCCAGAACCCGGCGCGGTGACTTCTTCGCCTCATCTAAGACCTACGACGCCTGGCACACCTGCAATACCTGGACCGCTGCGGCCTTACGAATAATCGGGTTTCACGAGCAAGCGCCGATACTTTTCGCGGGACAAGTCACAGCCGACTTAACGCCATTCAAGGCTCCGCGCCGCTCGCCCAAGGCTCTATCCTCCCGCTTTACCCCCCACCCATCACTTCCTTAGAGAGCCTTGACCGCAGATCTCGTCGCGGATCCCGCGGGAGTCGATCATCCCCTAAGATCGCGCTTTTGTGGCGCTTTCCTTGACAGACCATAGAACCAAACCTATTTACAATGGAGATGGGCTGCAAACAGGCGCGGCGGGCAAGAGTACTCCCCCCCCCCTCAGGAAGTAAGGGGCTATAAGGACTGCGAAAGTATAGACTGACTACGGCCGCTCAATAGTCGTTTCCTGGACTACGCATCACGAGCCCTGGAAGTTGGCCGGAGACCCAGCATGAATAGCGATCTCGATATTTACGGGCTTGATGCAGCCAACCTCCTTTCCTTAGCGCGGCCGCATCTTGCTGCGATCGAAGGCGATTTTGTGGGTTCTTTCTATCGGACCCTCTCAAGCCACAACACGCCCAAGGATATTCTGAACGCCATCCAATCCGGATCTTCTCAAGAAACGCAACCGCAGACCCTCTTAAGCCGTCTTATCGATCCCCATCTCAGCGCTCACGTTCAAGAACGAGCGGCCAACCACGCTGGCCATAAGTATGCCTTGCTTGGAATCGAGAGCACGGTCTTGGTCGCGGCCTACGGTCAATCGTTAAAGATGCTCGTGCGCCCCCTTGCACAATGGCCGCAGCCAGAGGAACAACGCCTGGCCCTACAAGAGGTCCTGACAACCCGACTCATGACCGAACTCGGTCATCAAATAAGAGGTCAACGGCAAGTCTCACAACAGCAGCAGCGGATCGTGGCCGCTATTATGAACCTCCTCGAGCAACCCATGCCCCGCAACGATTTGATACGTACGATACTAGAAACAATGACAAGCCTTGAGGGCATGATGACAGGAACGCTGGCGCGGCCCGATGGGAACGGCAATCTCCAATACGAAATGGTAGTCGGCAAGACATTTGAAACCCATGCTGCGCTCCTAGCCAAGTGGCAACTAATCCCTACGATCCACAGTGGCACGCCGAACGGTGAAGGCCCTTCCGGGCGGGCCTGGCGATCGGGGCAAGTTCAAACCTCGCTTTGTATTTTTACCGACCCAGCCCTTACCCCTTGGTACAACTTTGCGCGCGAACTGGGCTACGCCTCGCAAGCCAACATCCCGATCGCCGACATCGAAGGCCGCACTCAAGCTATTCTCACGCTCTATCATAGCGTCCCTGGCTACTTTAGGACGACTGACCGCCTAAGCATCATTGACCGCCTTTGTTGGACATTGCGCTTTGCCTATACGCGCCCGACCCATAACACGCCGGTCCTCCCGCACGCAGTCCGCGCCCACTATCGCGAGCGCCTGGTCCGCGGGGACCTGACCATGCTCTATCAACCCGTCATTGATCTTGCCACCGGAGAACTCACGAAGGTCGAGGCACTCGCCCGCCTCGTCAATAGCGATGGCAGTTATGTGTTACCAGGCGAGTTTTTACCAGGATTTGGAGCACAAGACTTACGTCACTTATTTGCCCTCGGTCTTCGGCAAGCTTTAATGGACTTGCATCAATGGGAATCACAAGGGCTGGAGACGGCCGTGGCCGTCAATCTCCCCGCTCAAGCGCTCACCGACCCCGAGTACTTGACGACCGCCCAACTGATCCTGAAAGACATCCCCACCGACACAAAACGCCTGACCTTGGAGCTTTTGGAAACCGACGAAATCGATCCCCGGCAAAACCCTGTCGTTATTCTCGCGAAATGGCGAGCCTTGGGCGTGCGCCTTGCCCAAGACGACTTGGGCTCCGGTTATAGCTCGCTTTTACGCATGGATAGACTTGCAGTCGACGATGTCAAAATCGACCAGGGCCTTGTAAGTACGGCCGCGAAAGCGCCACACAAGGCCCTGCAGTTTATCCATCATCTGACCCGCCTAGTCCATGACCTTGGCATCCATGTCGTAGTCGAGGGCCTTGAGAGCTTCGGATTGATCGAGGCCGCCGCGATCCTGGGGGCCGACGCCGGCCAGGGCTACGCAATTGGCCGACCCATGAAAGCGAACGCCCTGCGCCCGTGGAAACAGCATTTTTCCTTCAACGTCGATGTCCGCAGGCCGCAGACCGCGCTCGGGGCCTACGCTGCCATGGTTCTCCACAATGCCTTAATTAGTCTTGCCAAGGACCGTCCCGACCTCCTCAAATCGGTCATGGCCGAGCCTGGCGCTCTCTCTCA
Source organism: Pseudomonadota bacterium (assembly GCA_021785035.1). Lineage (GTDB taxonomy): Bacteria > Pseudomonadota > Gammaproteobacteria > Acidiferrobacterales > Acidiferrobacteraceae > Acidiferrobacter. The sequence goes on along the minus strand of JAJYGP010000085.1, from coordinate 12,634 downwards.
CTATCTCTCAGTTAAACGGCTCGAGACCACAGTCCTGGGGGCGGCTCACGAAGAGCTGCGCGGATTGGCGAACAAAGGCCCGCATACGAGCGCCTACGTGAAGACCCGTAAGAGGGTCGAAACCCTCTTGTGTGCACGAATTCAAGCCGAGGAATAGACGCCTACTCCGAACTTAGGAAAAAAGCGGACAGAGGCTCCGCGAATCACCCCGAGGGCCTCTAGGATGAGGCCTGTGGCCCGGGACGCGAAACAATAGGCTCGCGCCTTTGATATCCGTTAGGGAAGACTGAGGTGCTGAAGCGCAAATGCCGGATCAACAGGGGTGTGGTACGGGACTATCCCAAGGCAAGGCGTGGGCAGATACTCTTTGAGTCCCTCGATAGTCCCAGCGGCGACCTCGGGACCCACGGCGCTTCCGACCCACCCTTGCAACACGAGGCCGCGTGCCGCGATCGCCTCGCACGTCAAACGCGCATGATTGATAGCCCCCAGGCGCAATCCCACCACAAGTAGCACCGGCAATTGCAGACTCTGCGCCAGATCCGCAAATCCGCCATGGGAGTTCAGGGGCACCAAAAAGCCGCCCGCGCCCTCCACCACAATACGGTCTACGGACCGTGCCTGTTCACACACAAAACCCGCTACAGCCTCGACATCGATCGTCCGGCCTTCTTCGCGGGCGGCCCAATGCGGGGCGATCGGGGAACGAAAGCCGTACAACGTACATTCCTCAACCGTACGTGGCGGGCTACTGGCAAGACGCAGGGATTCGACATCCTCCCAAAGCCCGCCCACTGAGCCCGATACAACCGGCTTTAAGCCCGCGACATGCTCCCCGCGGCGTCCATACCCTAAGACCAAGGCGGTACTGATGAGGGTCTTGCCAACCCCCGTATCGGTTCCCGTAATCAGCACGCCCCGCAGCGTCACAGCCTGCCCCCTACCTCTTGGTGGCCGAAGTGAGCGCGGACTTAAGGCGAAAGCGCAGCACCTCGCCGGCACGGAAGGGGACCAAGCTATCCCGGATGCTATCACTTGGGAGGGGCATCTCGTCGGGAACAGTCCACGGTTCCTCGACCAGCGTTACAAAATCGCGATTGCGCGGGAGCCCATAGAAATCGGCGCCATAAAAACTGGCGAACCCCTCCAATTTCTCCAAAGCGCCAGCCGCCGCAAACACCTCGGCATACAGCTCGAGCGCCGCATGCGCAGTATAAATTCCTGCGCAGCCACACGTGCTCTCCTTCGTGCGGCGGGCATGGGGGGCGCTATCAGTACCCAGAAAGAACCGAGGGTTCCCAGATATGGCAGCCGCCACCAGAGCCTCGCGGTGCTGCTCCGCCTTTAATATCGGCAGACAGTAGGCGTGGGGACGCAAGCCCCCGCGAAACATTGCGTTTCGATTCAGGAGCAAATGGTGAGCCGTTAGAGTAGCCGCTACCGTAGCCGGGGCACTTTTAATGAAATCCACCCCTTCGCGCGTGGTTACATGCTCCAATACCACCCGCAGCCCTGGGAAGCGCGCAACGATAGGCTGGAGATGACGGTCGATAAAAACGGCTTCGCGATCGAACACATCGACTGCGCTATCTGTCACTTCGCCATGAATGAGCAGCGGGAGACCTAATTCAGCCAGGGCTGCAAACACCTGGTCGCAACGCCGAATGTCCGTGACCCCAGATTCCGAATGGGTAGTGGCGCCGGCCGGGTAATACTTCACCGCATATACAAATCCTGACGCCTTGGCGCGCTCGATTTCGGCTACCGATGTATTGTCCGTCAAATAAAGCGTCATGAGGGGTTCAAAGCATGAACCATCCGGACGCGCAGCCATAATGCGCGCGCGATAGGCTCGGGCCTCGGCCACCGTACGAATAGGCGGACTCAGGTTGGGCATCACGATAGCCCGAGCGAAACGTGCGGCCGTATCGGTAAGAACCGCAGACAACACGGCTCCATCGCGCAGATGGACATGCCAATCATCGGGACGAGTGAGCGTTAACTCCACAGCGATACTCGCCCCATAATACCGCAGACACCGAGAGAACCGATCGGATACACCTCTCTGAGCCCTCCCCCCGTTAAGTCAAGCCACGCGAAACTGTTGCGATATGTGTTCATGACTCGGAGTATGTCCCGCTACCCTCAATACAGGCCATGCGCCCTTGACCCGGACCGCGCCGTTATCACGCGTTAAAAAACGCCTTTCATTAGGCCGTTTATTCCATCTTACGGAACGTGACATCGGCGTGCAATATAAGAGACGATGGATGATCGCCTCTTATATCACCCAGTCCACCGCCCAATCGCAAGCGACGCAGCGAACTGGATCTTAGTAAAGACCGCTAGGCCCACAGTCCTTAGCAAACGCCCGCGCGCCTCCGGGGGCCATCGCGCCCTAAGGCGCCTGTCCTTTAGCACCCCGCAGCGCTTCGGGTATACTAAGCCGCACAGCCCCGGTAGCTCAGTGGATAGAGCGGTCGCCTCCTAAGCGACAGGTCGCCGGTTCAACTCCGGCCCGGGGCACCAATACAATCAATGAGCCAAAACTCGGAACTAACTGTTTCCGTCCTCGCCTGGCACTGTGACCAACGCATCGCTGTGAACCACTCCGGGTTTTGCGGAGGCTGTTGGGTTTAAGTCATGCCGCTTCAGTACTTTGACCCGCAAGTTGTCGATCGTAGTTTGCCTCAGCTTCTGCCGGTGGGATATATCCGATCGGTTCGAGAAGACGATGGTGATGACACCACGACACCCACGCGAGCGGAGCACGCGCCACCGCTTCGGGGAATGTCCCGGGGCACGCCGATGAACGAGTTCTGCCTTGTAGAGACCGTTGATGGTTTCGGCCCGCGTTGTCGCAGGAATCGCCATTACTGCCGACTGAGGGCTCAATGACGGTAGGCGGACGGTGCGACCTGCAATGCTTGCAGATCGGCTCGACCCCGTAGGCCTCTTGGTACTGGTCGATATAGGCATTTATGACTGAAGACGGCGGTCGCGCTCCGCCTGCGCGAAACAAGCGCTCGCCGTCTTCAGGATCTTTTTAGCCCGGCGCCATTCCCCCACCTTATGCTCAGAGTCCTTGATGCGCATCATCTCCGCTGTGGTGACACTCGGACGTGCCTCGGCATCGATGTCGACATGCCTGACCCCTCCCCCTGTGTCACAGTAGTTGTCGCCTCCATTAATCGATAATCTGGGGGCGAGGTGAAAGAACGATGGCACGATACGCACAACGATTGAAGGACCAGGCCGTGGCCCGACTGTTACCGCCCGAGAGCGCTGCGGTGGACACTGTGGCCCACGAGCTGGGGATCGGAGTCGCCACTTTGGAGCGCTGGCGGGCTGAAGTTTTGGGAGCGCCAAGAACAGAACGCACTTGGACTGCGGTGGCACGGTGGGAGGCCGTGATCGCCACCGCCGCACTGAATGAGACGGCGAAAAGCGCCTGGTGTCGCGAACAGGGCCTGTATCTGTCGGATCTGGAAGCCTGGCGGGATCAGGCGATCGCGGCTGGGCCACCCCAGCCGAGGCCCGGGCCCGACCCGAGGAGACCCGCACGGATCGAGGCCGCATTCAGGAGCTCGAACGCGAGATGCGGCGCAAAGACAAGGCGTTAGCCGAGACCGCGGCCTTGCGGGTAGCCTCAAAAAACTCTCGGCGATACGCGCGAGGGTGCGGAGACAGATTGTGCTGAACGATCGCCACATTCTCGCCCAGAATATCCGGCAAGCGCAGGCTGCGGGGGCTTGCCTGCACGCCGCCTGTGCGCTCGCGGGTATTGATAGTCGCACCCTGCCACGTTGGGAGCGGGACTCAGGCCTCACGCAGGGAGACCGGCGTCCGCAGGCCACGCGTGCGACCCCGGCCCATGCCCTGTCTGCGGCCGAACGCGCGCGGATTCTGGAGATAGCCAACACACCACGCTTTGCAGCCATGCCGCCGGCGCGGATCGTGCCGAAGTTGGCCGATGAAGGCGTATATCTCGCCAGTGAATCGACCTTCAGCCGGGTCTTGCGCTCGGCAGGGCAAACCCGTCACCGGGGCCGGGACAAGACACCAAGGCCCACACGCCCGCCGACCACCCATGTGGCGACCGCCCCCCGCCAGGTCTGGTGCTGGGATATGACGTATTGACCGGCCGAGGTCACAGGACGTGGGTTTACTCTCTATCTCATTCCCGATCTCTACCGCCGCAAGGTCGTGGGCACCACGGTCGCCGACACCGATGATTCTGATCATGCCGCGCCTCTTGCGCGGCGTACGGCGCTCGCGAAAGGGATCCACGGTCTTCACGACAAGCCCGTGCTCCACGGCGACAATGGGGCAACGCTCAAGGCCACCACGGTGCTTGCCATGCTCCATTGGCGGGGTGTGAAGCCCTCCTACTCACGACCGCGCGTCTCCGACGACAACGCCTTCGTGGAGTCTCTGTTCCGCACCGCCAAATACCGGCCAGAGTTCCCGGAACGGGGCTTTGCGGATCTCGAATCCGCGCGCGACTGGGCGGCTACCTTCGTGCATTGGTCGCTCTGCGCGCAAGGCGATAACCATGACCATGCCCACAGTGGCATCCGTTATGTGAGCCCAGCACAACGCCATGCCGGAGAAGACATCGCCATCCAGGCTGCCCGTCATGCCCTGTATCAGGAGGCCAAAAGCCGCCATCCACGACGCTGGTCGCGACACACGCGTCATTGGGACCTGATCGGGGTCGTAACCCTCAATCCGGAGGAGGAGACACTGACTCACGCAGCTCTTGGTCCGTTAAACGAGAAACGCAAAAGCGCATAATTCAGGTGACAACTGCCTTGACACGCACCGATTCAAAGAGGGTCTGCGACACGCCGCCGATCTTGGCCGCAATGGACTCGACTACCGCCCGCAGCGACGAATACTCGCTGCGGTGTTCCAGTACCATCCGCACCGCGCGTTCGCGGACTTCCGAAAAAAACGTGTTAGACTTGTTCATGACTCCATTCTCTCAAAAATGGGAGCCTCATCAAAACCCGCGCGCTTCAGTGTACTATCGTGGTATACCGTCCGGGTGAACACCGGCCATATGGATGCGCATCTTACCAAGCGCCTCGATATCGTCCCGTAGGTCGGTAAAATTCTGGGGTGTCGGGCAACACCAGCGATGGCCCGTCGGTCGAGGCTGCGCGATCCGCCGTGGCTTCAAAGTGCCCCGCCCGAATATCGGCCTCACTGACCCGATCATTATCGAGGAAACAATAGGCTGCTTTCGTGTTCGCCCCGCCCTGAGACTCTATGATGTTAAAAATATAGTTATGCGCGAATTGGAAGGTTAATTGAGCACTTACGACCAATCCGCAGCCTTAAAAGACTCGCATAACGCATCAAACTCTTTACGTCTTGAGCCGGTAACCCGTCTTGAATATCCACCCCACGATTATCAGAGATACCAGAAAAAACGCCAGGGTCACAATAAGACTTATACCGACACCGACCTCCGCGACCCCATAGAAGCTCCAGCGAAACCCGCTGATGAGATAAACCACAGGATTGAACAAAGCCACCGTGCGCCAGAAAGGCGGCAACATCCCGATAGAGTAAAAACTGCCGCCAAGGAAGGTAAGCGGTGTCACAATCACGAGCGGAACCACCTGCAACTTTTCAAAACCATTAGCCCAAATCCCAATGATAAAACCCACAAGGCTAAATGTGACGGCTGTCAAAAACAGAAACGCCAACATCCACAATGGATGATCCACGCGCAAAGGCACAAACAAAGTTGCTGTGGCGAGGATGATAAGTCCCAAAATGATCGACTTAGTGGCGGCGGCACCGACATAACTGACAACTATCTCTAGGGTAGAGACAGGTGCCGACAAAAGCTCATAAATCGTGCCGGTAAATTTTGGAAAGTAAATACCAAAAGACGCGTTTGAAATGCTTTGCGTCAACAGCGACAACATAATAAGTCCGGGGACAATGAACGCGCCGTAACTGACCCCGCCTACGGTCGGCATGCGCGAACCAATGGCGGACCCAAACACAATAAAATAGAGCGACGTCGAGATGACCGGAGCAACGATGCTTTGCATCAGTGTCCGCGCGGTGCGCGCCATCTCAAAGGCATACATTGCTCGCACTGCATAAATGTTCATGATTATTCCTTGACCAAGTTCACGAAAATATCTTCTAGAGAACTCTGTGTGGTCCGCAAATCTCGCACTTCGATCCCCATGTCACCGAGACGATTGATAAATCCCACAATGCTCATGCGCTCGGCCTGCGTATCGTACGTATATGTCAATTCACTACCATCGGGGGACAGCTCCAACGGATACATGGACAACTCTTTGGGAATCTGCCGTAGCGGATCTTGTAACAGTAAGGACAGCCGCTTTTTGCCTAAATCCTGCATGAGCTCCACTTTGTCTTTCACGAGAATAAGCTCGCCCGCTCTCATAACCCCGATGCGATCCGCCATTTCTTCGGCTTCGTTTATGTAGTGAGTAGTGAGTATGACCGTGACACCAGACTCGCGCAGGCCGCGCACGAGCTTCCACATATCGCGCCTCAGATCCACGTCGACACCGGCCGTCGGCTCATCAAGAAACAAGATTCGCGGTTCATGAGCAAGCGCCTTGGCGATGAGAAGCCGCCGCTTCATACCTCCGGAAAGCGTTATCACCTTATTCCGTCTTTTATCCCACAAGGAAAGGCTTTTTAAAACCTTCTCGATATGGTCCGGGTCCGGGGGTTTGTTGAATAGACCCCGGCTGAATGAAACCGTGGCCCACACCGACGCGAACGCATCGGTCGTCAATTCCTGGGGCACAAGACCAATCAAAGAGCGGGCAGCGCGATAATTGCGCCGGATATCGTAGCCATCCACCATGACGCTCCCCGTGCTGGCATTGGCGATACCGCAGACGATACTGATGAGCGTGGTCTTCCCAGCGCCGTTTGGTCCGAGCAAAGCGAATATTTCGCCTTTATGGATATCCAAATTCACGCTTTTCAATGCCTGGAAGCCTGAAGCGTACACTTTTGATAAATTATCTATCTTTAGGATAGTCTGCATATAGCTATAGGTCATCCCGTCCGTTTCTGATTGCCCATGGACCCTCATACGCGCGCCCGCGACATGATACTCTGAATACGAGGCCTTGATGGCAACGGTCGCCTAATCCTAGGTGGCTACTACCTAGAGCGAAACCGTGGCATCAATCGGCATCCTCATACCTCCAGTTTCCGCTTTTACCATTGCCGTTAAAGAATACTACCGCCTATAAAGAACCTATCGCGAACGCCTAAGACCGTATCCGCCCTGATATTTCTGCGGTACCTCCCTCAGCCCACCGTTCAAAAAGCGCCTACCGAGTCTGGCCATCTTTAGGTCGAGCAAAGCGGCCTGCACAAACCGCCTGCTTGAGGCCTCACCAGAACCGGGCTCAACCATAAACGAAAACAACCGCTTATCACCTAGTTTCACAGCTTCGTTCCACCCATCCGTCACGGCTTCGTTCTTATCAGAAATGATTATCCCACCCCTTTCCTGCTCCGGCACGATGGCGCCCGGGTCGATGTAACAACCTAAAAATGCGCTTCGCCAACCTGTCATCCGCAGGACTTTGATCCGACAGGATGGCGTCTCGAAGGAGAAACCAGATCGTGAATACGCCAGGAACAGTATCTTTTTCGTTAAAGAAACTTCTGCTACCCATCGCCGTTGCCGCTGCGCTATCCGCTTGTGTCGGCGGCGGTGCCGGGGGACCCTCGTCCGGTACCGGCGGCCAAGCACTGAGCAGCGCTACACCTATAACCGGTAGCACGATTTCCATAAGCCAAGCGCTAGTCGTGCCGGGCGCCGGAACAGGCCCCAACTATTATGTCGCGACCACGGGGTCAAATAGCAATAACGGCCTGACCCCACAAACTCCGTTCCAAACGATACAGTACGCAGTAGACACAGCGATTCCCGGCAGCACTATAGAAATCATGGGCGGCACCTACGCGGGCGGCATCACCATTAGCAAGCCGGGAACCGCCAACGCTTGGATCACCATGGAGCCCTACCAGAACCAAGCCGTCGTCATAGACGGCGGGTCGGCCATGAACGACATTTTCTTTACCAATACCACGAACGCGCCGAGCTACTGGATGGTGAAGGGCTTTACGATTCGTAGCGCCCTACAATACGGCGTGCAAATCGATACGCCTGACGTCAAGATCGTCGACAATAATATCTACTACTCAGACTACTCGCTCGTTAAATTGGTTAGTACTGCCCACAATATCGTGATATGGGGAAACCAAATTCACGACAACAACCATGCCTCGGCGCAAGCGTACGTCTCTAAGGCCGTCGATATGGTCGGGGCAGTCAACGTGCTTGTCGCCCACAATAACGTCTATAATATTTCGGATATTGGCCTGTATTGCAAAGGCAACGCCACCGACATCACGTTCGAAGACAATACACTGAACAACATTGGTAGCCGCGGCATTATGCTGGGCCAGTCGACCGGCGTCCAATTCCTACAACCGGGAAAGACCTACGAGTCCTACAATAGCATCATCAAAAACAACGTTATCACAAACGACCAAAGCGCATGTTTGGCGGAATCCTCGTCGTACAACGCCGAGATCTACAACAATTCCTGCTATAACGCCGCCATAGCCCATCATGGAGCGATTTTTATCTCCAATGAATCGGCGCTGCATCAAGCCGGAACCAATGTGTTTATCCGCAACAACATCATCGAGGATTCCTCGTCCCTACCGATGGTCGTGATCGCCCCGGACGCGATGACGAACTACAAAACCTTGCACATAAATCATAATATGTACTATGACCCGGCCGGAGTAACCTTCGAATGGGACGATAAAAATATCTACAACATGCCGTTCAACACGTGGCAGCAGACCACGGGCCTTGAGTTGAACAGCACTATCGCTAACCCCGACTACGCGAACGTCACACCGGTGGGAGCCGTGATGCCAAGCATAACCGGCAACACGCTTCTGTCCTTGGGGGCGGCGAGCCCTGCTATCAATGCCGGCGTTGTACTTCCCTCAGTCACCCATGACATAAACGGGGTCGCGCGGCCTACAAGCGGTTCCTACGATCTCGGAGCCTATCAGTCCGCATCATAAAGGACTTTTGCGGCGTCTCCAGGCCCCGGTCTTAGACCGGGGCTTTTTTTGGTGCGTCCGGCAGGTCTGAGCTAGGCTCAATAAGACACACGCCTTCAATTGCAGTCTATTGACGGTCAGAGGTGTGTGATGCAAAAGCGACCGAAACAGCTAGATACAGCCAAATATCGCGCTCAGGCGGTGCGCTTAGTAACCGAACAGAAAAAGACAGTGCCGCAGGCAGATCGTGGGGCTCGGAAGTCGGTGAAGGCCTTGGCGAATGGGCTGTACCAGGGGCGACCCGACAGGGGGTAAGACCTACAAAATCGCACCGGTCGTCCACCGATCTTAAGATCGAGGTCAGCCGGCTCAAGCGGGCATGGGCGGAAACCAAGAGGCGGCGAGACATGGGAAAAAGCACGGGCCGACTGCGCCAAGAAATCGCGGTGAGGGGCGCCTTTATTAAAGGCCCAGTGGCGCACTCTCTGCCCTCGGTTCTCTGCCGGGCGCTTAATGTCTCAAGAAGCGGTTATCACGCTTGGCATAGGTGCAAGCCCACACTCCGCGCTCAGAGCTTCTTTGTGGGTATCGACCGTATCAAACGGCTGCGCGCAGCCTGGGAGCTACGCTGTCGGCAGCTGCGCCGATTCAAGGCCACCGCAAATTCGGTTTACAATGTGCCAGGCCCCCAATCGGCTCAAACGACGCTTTACCATAAAGCGTTCCAACGCGGTCTGGGTGACCAATCTCACAGACCGTGCCACCGCTGAAGGATTTCTGTCTCTCGCGGCCCTAAAGGATCTTTATCACGGCGACATCGTCGGCTATGCGCTCAAAGTGCGCATGACGAAGAAGCTGGTGACCGAGGCGCGGGAGCAGGCTATCCGACGCCACAAGCCATCCCAGTGCCTCATTCACCACGCAGACCGCGGGAGCCAAGGCGGATTCAACTGGTCGTCGCAACACCTTTGATCAAGGAGGTCTGCACGGGACGACCAGCACGATGGATGCATAAGTTGACAGGGTGCCGGTCGAAAGCTTCTGGAGTGTTCTCAAAGCTGAATGGGTTCATGATCTCCGGTACCAGACCCGCGCCCAGGCCATCGAGGAGATCACCCACTCGATCACAACCTTTTACAACTGGCAATGACCGCAGGCGCGATTAGAATTCCTGTCTCCGACTGCCTACCGGGAACGCTCGTTACGCGTCAGTGCCTGGGCCTTTTTGGCACGCACCTCATCCAAAGAGTTGCTCACCATGGGCACCAAAGCAGGCTGCGTAATGAGGCTGCATGGCGTTTACTATTGACGACCTATCTCACAACGAGCGGGATACCGAAAGGCTCGGGCTCCAAGTCCAAGGCGCCTAAAACAATAGCGGCGTTCATAAGGTCATAGCGTTCGCACCCACACCATCCGCTGGCGGCCAAATATCAGCGCCCATACCCCACCGTCATGAGCACCATATCTGCATCGCGGTACCCGAACCTCGCCGAACGCTGAAAGGTAATATGATTCCATCGTACCCCCAGCCGCCACCTCTTATTTACCCTATAGGAGGCGGCAAGGGATACAAGCAGAGAGGCGTGGTAGCCGTTCGTTCGCACCCCCGGGTGAATATCGTAGGTCGTATTGAGAACCTCAGGACCAAAAGCCACCGCGACATGAAGCTTTTTGGTGACGGGGCGCACCAGTCGGTATTGGGCAAATACCCCATCGGTCCCGTGATTGACCCCCTCGTTCAAATACCCGGTCTCCCACTGGGATCCGGCATAGTAAACCATACCTGCCATACCAAACTTGGGCCCAGGTTCATTGGCAATACCGAGGCCTGCCGCCACCACGAGCGAGGCCTGGGCGCTCACGATGCCCGCAAGCCATAGGCCGACCACCCCCACCTTTCGATCCATGATCGCGTCTCCTCAAAACCATATAGTTAGTATGCCGAACTAACTATACACGCTCGGGTATGGTGAAGAAAGACTCTTTGGGGGGAGGCGAGCCCTTGAGTCCTTACTTGGCCAAACCGAACAGGCGAGCCCCTAACCGCCTCGGCGCCTAAAGGCAAAACGCCTCTCAGGAGGGCCATACATGGCGGTTGGAAAGCCGCACCACGAAGGTCTCGGGGCCCAATTTGCAAATATCGGCCTCGCTATCGGCCCTGGGCCCGGACCTTCGCCGGAGATCGGCATTAGCGATAGCCGCCACCCATCGCAAAGGCGTGCATATGCCGATACATGATTAAAAGCTTCCGCCACTGTTCCGAAGACAGGGTCTTATGAACTATGCGGACCTGAGCGACCTTAAGCCCCAACATACGGGCGCGGTCACTGTTCAGGCGCTGCATCATATCCCTTAAAGCCCCTTTATGTGCCCCTTCCATAAGTCCCGCCCGAAGCGCCGATTTATCAGTGCGCAAACGTTTCATCAGGGGCACCGCCATGCGCATGTGTCGATTCTGCCACACCGCAAGGGTGCTCACCTGATGATCACTCAAGTGCAGGGCGTAGGAACGCATCTCGGCTAACGGAAGCAGCATAGGAATCATGGCATGCAGACCATGAGGCCTCATCATGGGCCGCATCATAGGGCAAGCTCGCCCTTTGAGCGGCATAGTTTTGTGAGCCGGCATCGCCAAGGCCGTGCCGCTGAGACAGATCAGGCCAAGAGCAACAAGCAATTGCCGAAGTCTAAACATGAAAGGCTCCTTTTGATTGATTAGCGAAAATATATGTATATAGGCACCATTATTGTGCCTATATAGCCTAGCGCGAGCGCCCTCCTAAAGGTGTAGCTTTTTGCAACAGACATCGGAAAACGGCAATCTCCATGTACCCTAAGTCGGAATCGCCGCAGTATACCCCGCGGTCTCACCTTAACACCCCGCCTTTGCCCATCATTTCGAGGGCTGGCGGCCAACAAAAGCCAATTGCCGCTTCGATACCAAAAACCGCAATCGAGCCCATCGATAGTTGACCTTGCCCGGACTTCGCGACGCCCAATCCTCCGCGGATAACATACCGCTGCTGACCTGACGAAACACCACATCTCAATGCGGGCCTTGATACGAATCTTTTACTTGGTCTACCCATAACCGCTGTCGCTTGCCTCGGCGCGTTATCTTTGTATTGACAGCACAAGGTGCCAAAACTGGGCTCGACCACCGGTTACTACCCATTGGGCTGCATCCGCCTTTTAACTGTAGACAGACTTTAGTACGGATGTCGCGTCGACATAACACAGGCATTCAATCGTCTCGGACGTCGCCATTTATCCCAATACGCATGAACGTCCAATTCCTTCCGTTTTATGCCTTGCCTTTTCTGCAATCCGATGACAAGCGTATATCCACGCTCGACGTAATTGTTCAGCGATCTGAATCTGGTCATTATTAACAATGCTCTATGAATCCCGACATTACATACATTTCTTGTCGCTCACTTTAACGACACGAAAACAACATTCTGTGCGTCACATCCGGCACCATGCCTATCATTACCGTGCTAAATATTGAACATATGAA
>JAJYGP010000035.1 GCA_021785035.1 Pseudomonadota bacterium | reverse complement strand
CGGCCCGGCATTCGTGGTAAGTTTTCCCGTCCGTCGGGCCCTAGGCACCGCTTTTCGGTATGATTCGATCTTTAGGTCTTTTCCAAGTAACGGCCGACGCGGCCCTTTTGGGTCCTTTGTTTCGGTGCTCGGCACATCGCGCTATGAACGAAACGGATACAAAAGGGTGGGTGAATATGGCTTGGATTATGGCGTTGGTATTTGTTGCGGTCTACGGACTGCTCGCGGCCTTGGTGAAGTTTTCGGAACGGATCATGAAAGCCCGCGAAGGGGGTTCGCATGATTGATGTCCTGCTGGGGCTAGTGATCGCGGTTGTTGCTTATCTCGTTTACGCCATTCTTTATCCGGAGCGGTTTTAGCCTATGACAGCCAGCGCTTTTTGGCAGATCGCCATCGTATTGCTCGTGGCCGGCGGCCTGAGTGTGCCGGTTGGCCATTATTTGGCCCGTGTCTTTATGAACGAACGAACCTTTTTAGACCCGGTTTTGGATCCGCTCGACCGTCTTGCATATCGGATCATAGGTCGGGAGACCGTAAGCGTGCCCATGACTTGGAAGGGTTATGCGGTCAATATGCTCCTGACCAATGTGCTAATGGGGCTTTTGATTTACCTCATTCTTGTGTGGCAAGGGGCTCTTCCCCTCAATCCGCTACATTTCCCCGACCTCAATCCGTTTCTTGCCTTTAATACCGCGGCCAGCTTTATCACCAATACGAATTGGCAGAATTACGGGGGCGAATCGACTCTTTCGCTTTTGAGTCAAATGGCCGCCATCACCTTTCCTATGTTTACCTCGGCTGCGACCGGATTTGTCGTGGCGATCGGGTTTTTTCGCGCCCTAGCGTCTCGCAACGGCGGCCAAGACCTGGGCAATTTCTACCGTGACTTCGTGCGCGTCTTGACGCGGGTGTTTCTCCTTCCCTGTTTATTAATCACCCCCATTTTGGTGTGGCAAGGTTCTCCCGAAACCCTGGGCGCCATGGCTGTAGCCCATCTCGTGCAGGGCGGTACTCAGCACATCCCCATGGGGCCTGTGGCCGATCTCGAGGTCATAAAGCACCTGGGCACAAATGGTGGCGGGTTCTTCAATGCAAATTCCGCCCACCCCTTCGAGAACCCCACGCCTCTCACCAATTTCATAGAGACGCTTTTGATGATGGTGACCCCGATGGCGCTGGTGATCGCCTTTGGGCGCATCGTTGGGAATAAGAAGCTTGCTCGAGTAATGTATTCCGTGATGGCGTTGATGCTTGTGGCCGCGCTTGTGGTGGCCGTATCGGCCGAACAGGGGGGGACGCCTTTGCTCGCGCACGCGGGCCTCATGCAGCATGCCGGTCATGGTCAGGCGGGCGGCAACATGGTCGGCAAGGAGGTGCGTTTTGGTGTCACCCAAAGCGCCATTTTCAATACCGTCAGTACCGCCTTCACGACCGGAACCGTGAATTCCACGCCCGATAGCTACACCCCGATCGGGGGTATGGTTTTGCTCGTTCAGATGATGTTGAACTGCGTCTTTGGGGGTAAAGGGGTTGGCGCCCTCAACTTTTTGATGTACGGGATCCTTGCTGTTTTTATTGCCGGCCTCATGGTCGGGCGTACGCCTGAGTTTCTCGGCAAGAAGATTGAGAAGCGCGAGATCGTGTTGGCATCGCTCGCCTTGCTGATCCATCCCCTTATCATTCTCGTTCCCACGGCCTGGTCGCTCATCGCCCCCTATGGCGTGTCGTCCTTGGGGAACAGCGGATCTCACGGTTTATCCGAGATCCTTTATGCCTTTACCTCGGCTGCTGCCAATAACGGCTCGGCGTTTGCCGGCCTGAACGGAAACACGCCCTGGTACAACGTAAGCCTAGGTCTTGTGATTTTGTTCGGTCGCTATGTGTCCATCATCTTTATGTTGGCTCTCGGAGGCTCGCTGGCGGCGAAGCCTGCCGTTCAAGAAACCGTGGGGACGCTGCGCACTGATACGGCGCTCTTTGGCGGGTTTTGGTTGGCGACCATCATCGTCGTAGGTGCGCTCACCTTCTTCCCCGGACTGGTCCTGGGTCCTATTGCCGAATTTTTTGCGCTTCACGCACACCATATGCCTTGGGGGCCGCGATGAGCGACATCGTGCAGAAATCTGAACGTAAGGCCGAGGCCTACCATACCGAAGCGAATGGCCTTGTTGGGCGCGCGCTCATGGATGCCTTCAGGAAATTCAGCCCTCGGGTCCAAGTCCGCAACCCGGTGATGTTTATCGTCTGGCTGTCCATGTTCGTCACCTTGGCGCTCACTTTTCAGCCGACACTGTTCGGTAAGACATCGGTCAGTGCGGCCTACAATGGTTCGGTGACGGCCATTCTCTTTTTTACCGTGTGGTTTGCCAATTTCGCCGAAGCCTTGGCCGAGGGCCGCGGCAAGGCCCAGGCCGATGCGCTGCGGCAGACAAAAACCGATGTCATGGCGCGACGGATAGGGCCGGATGGCACCTTTCAGACGGTGCCGGCGGGTGCCTTGCGCAAGGGCGACCGCGTACGCGTCGAGCGCGGGGACATCATTCCGACCGATGGTGAAATACTAGAAGGTATCGCCTCGGTGGACGAATCGGCCATAACGGGTGAGTCGGCTCCGGTCCTGAAGGAGCCGGGGACGGATATGTTTTCCACGCTCACGGGCGGCACCCGGATCTTGTCGGACTGGCTGGTCTTTAAGGTCTCGGCCGATCCCGGCCACACCTTCCTTGATCGCATGATCCATTTGGTCGAAGGCGCCAAGCGGCAGAAGACCCCGAATGAAATCGCGCTCACCGTGCTGCTGGCGGTGCTGAGCCTGATTTTCGTGATCGTCGTGGCGACACTCAAGCCGATGGCGGCGTTTCTACACATCAACCTCGACGTGGCGACTTTGATTGCCCTGCTCGTGGCGCTGATGCCGACTACGATAGGCGCGCTCCTATCGGCTATAGGCATAGCCGGGATTGATCGGGCCACCCGCTTTAATGTGTTAGCGATGTCGGGGCGGGCGGTGGAGGCCGCAGGTGATGTGCAGACCCTGATTCTCGATAAGACCGGGACGATTACTATGGGGAATCGCCAGGCGACGGAGTTCGTCCCGCTGCCTGGCTATAGCGAGACCGACGTCGCGGCGGCGGCCTTGTTGGCCTCGTGGTACGACACGACCCCGGAGGGCCGTTCCATCGTCGCCTTGGCAGTGTCCAAGGGCGCTAAACACGATGCCGCCTGGGACCAGGCTCAAGGCGTCGATTTTACCGCCGAGACGCGGATGAGTGGCACGAATCTAGCCGATGGCCGTAAGGCGCGAAAAGGGGCGGTGGCCGCAGTAGCGCGCTATGTGCAAGAGGGGTTTAAGGGGGCTATTCCGCCGCAACTCAAAGAGGCTGGAGAACTCGTCGCCCGCAAGGGCGCAACACCCTTGGCGCTTGCGATCGATGGCGATCTGGTCGGTGTGATCGGTCTTTCCGATGTCTTAAAGGCCGGTATGCGCGAGCGTTTTGCCCACATGCGCAGCCTCGGTATCAAGACGGTGATGGTGACCGGTGACAATCCGATCACGGCACGCGTGATCGCCGAGCAGGCCGGCGTCGACGACTTTGTGGCCGAAGCGAAGCCCGAAGACAAGATCCGGGTGATTCGCGCCGAGCAAGCACGCGGGCGCCTCGTAGCGATGACCGGAGACGGGACAAACGATGCGCCAGCCTTGGCCCAGGCCGACGTGGGGTTGGCTATGCATTCGGGAACCGTGCCGGCGAAGGAAGCGGCCAATATGATCGATCTGGATTCCGACCCGACCAAATTGATCGACGTGGTCGCCATAGGTAAGCAACTTCTCATTACCCGCGGCGCGCTTACGACCTTTTCGATAGCCAACGACGTCGCCAAGTATTTTGCGATGCTTCCGGCGATGTTTATGTTGGCTTTACCTGGGGTGGCGACTCTCAACATCATGCATTTGGCGACGCCCGAGAGCGCCGTCCTTTCGGCACTGATTTTTAACGCCATTATTATTCCGATTTTGATTCCGCTCGCCTTGCGTGGAGTGCGCTTTCAACCCACGAGCGCCAACCGCATGTTGGCGCGTAACGTCCTTATTTATGGTCTCGGCGGTCTGATTGTGCCTTTTGTCGGTATCAAGGCCATCGATCTCATCTTGAGCCCGTTCTTGCATTAGGAGAGGCCCTATGCGGCAATATCTTGGCAGTGCGGTACGTTTTACGATTGTCACGTGGCTTCTCTTTGGGCTTGGCTATCCTTTGCTTGAGGTAGGGATCAATCAAGTGTTATTCCCTGGGCCCGCCAACGGCAGCCTTGTGCGTCTTCATGGTCAGGTGGTCGGGTCCCGGCTTATCGAGCAGCGGTTTACGGGAGCAGCGTGGTTCCATGGTCGCCCCTCGGCGGTCCATGACGACCCGCGCTCGTCTGGGGGCTCGAACCTCGGACCCTTAAGCTCCAAACTTTTTCGTCATTTGATGGAGCGTCGCCAGCGGCTCGAGCGCCGCCATCCGAGCCTTGTTGGTAAGCGTTTACCGGCGGATATGATCACGAGCTCCGGCTCGGGGCTCGACCCCGACATAAGTCCCGCCACCGCCTATCTCCAGGCGCCCTGGGTTGCGCGGGCACGGGGAATCCCGGTCGCTATCGTACGCCGTCTGGTGACAAGCCACATACGCGGTCCGTGGCTTGGTCTTTTCGGCAATGCCCGTGTGAACGTGCTTATGCTCAATCTGGCCTTACAGAACGCCGAACATG
This sequence comes from Pseudomonadota bacterium, assembly GCA_021785035.1. Taxonomy (GTDB): domain Bacteria; phylum Pseudomonadota; class Gammaproteobacteria; order Acidiferrobacterales; family Acidiferrobacteraceae; genus Acidiferrobacter. The sequence continues at coordinate 2,937 of JAJYGP010000035.1, read as the reverse complement.
GCCGCTAGCGCCCCTTATGCTACGATGAGGGCCTAGAAGCCCTATAACTAGGGATTGGGGAAGGCCCCGGACCGCATGCGGACACGATGAGTGAAATAGAGAATAGAGCGTCCACGGAAGAAGATATTCTGAGGACCCTGAAGGAGCGCGCCGCCGGGCGCCTCAAAATCTATATCGGGTCGGCTGCGGGCGTCGGCAAGAGTTATCAGATGCTGCTTGAGGCCCAGCGGCTCCGTAGCGAGGGCGTCGACGTGGTGCTGGGCTATATCGAGACCCACGGTCGGGCCGAGACCATGGCCCAAATCGGGGATCTGGAGAGGATAGCCTTACGTCAGGTTCGCTACCAAGACCGGGTCTTCGAAGAGATGAATTTGCCAGCCATCCTCGCCCGCAAGCCCGAAGTGGTCATCGTTGACGAACTCGCCCATACCAATATCCCCGGCACTGAGCATCCTAAGCGCTATCAAGACGTCGAGGATATCTTGAAGGCTGGCATCAATGTTATTTCGGCCGTGAATATCCAGCATATCGAGAGTTTGAATCCATATGTCGAGCGCCTCACGGGCGTTAAGGTGCGCGAAACCATACCCGATCGCGTGCTAGCGATCGCAAGCGAGATCATCAATATCGACCTTTCGGTCGAGGATCACCGCGAACGACTACGGCGCGGCAAGATTTATCCGACCGAAAAGATCGAAAGTGCGTTGCGCGGGTTCTTCACCCCAGAAAACCTGGCCGCCATGCGCGAAATGGCGTTGCGCGAGGTCGCGAGCAAGGTCGAGTACCAGACCGAAGAGCAACGGCTATTGCGCGAGGCAGGACCCTTGCGCCGCCCGGACCGAGTGGTTGTCTGTTTGGGTCCCGACCACGATGCCAATTTGGCGCTTTTGCGGCGCGGCGCGCGGGTCGCAGGCCGCCTGAACGCCGACTGGTTCGCGGTGACCGTGGTTCGTCCCGAGCTTGCCCCCAGTAAGGCCTTAAGCCCGGTACGCAAAGAGTTCTTGAAGCTCGAGCGCCTAGCGGAAGATTTGGGTGCCCAGTTCAGAGTTCTCGAGGCCCATAGCGTCTTGGATGCGCTTGTCAATTTCGTTGAGGAGCACGGCATCACGATGGCCATATTCGGTAAGAACCGCCACGTGGGTTGGCGGCTGCGCATCTTCAAGTGGCTGACGCTGGAATTCCTGAGCCACACGGACGGGGTGGATGTTCAAATTGTCGATACCGCGGAGCGGGACGCTCAGGCGCGTAATTAGGGTAAGCCATGCTTCGATCACTCAGTAATCGCCTCATTATTGCCATCCTCGCCGTCGTGCTGCTTCTGGGCGTCCTGGGGGCGCTCCTTATTTCCCGAATTAGCCATCTCGGCGAAGTCACGGGCGTTATTCTGCAAACCAACTCACATGCAATGGCCGCGATCGGCAAGATGCGCGAGGCCAGCACCGCCTATAGTCTATCAAGGAACCATAAGACTAGGGCGCGCTCGATAGCGGCTTTTGCTCGCGCCCTGCAGCGCTCCGAAGACGAGGCCAGGGCGCATGGGCTGCAACGTCTCCTCAAGCGTCTGGGGCATGACTGGAAGAACGACAAGCGCACACCTAGCGCCTCAGGTCTGGCGCGCGTCAAGGCCGATTTGGAGGCCCTTAGGGTCGCAAGTCGCCGCGCCATAGCGCATCGCGAGACCCGAGCCATCCACTCTATCAAGGAACTGACGATTTTCGCGGCGCTCGGGCTGTCGGTCTCTTTGTTGATCGTCTTGGTCCTCTCGGTTTGGATGGTGCGGCTCATTTTGCGTCCGCTACGGCAATTGGCGCGTGGTATCCACGAGTTGGGTCCCGGGGGTGGTCATCGCGAAATCGAGCGTTACGGCTTGTCTGAGTTCGACGATCTGACACGGGAGTTCAACAGCCTGCTGCGGCGCCTTGAGAAGCATGAGCGCGGCAACACAGATAAGCTCGTCTATGAAAACGCGAAAATCGACGCCTTGATCAATTCCATAGACGATGGCCTGGTTCTTCTGGACCGCCAAGGGAAGATTCTGCATGTGAACTTCATGGCGGGCATGCTGTTGCAAACGGAGCCAAACGAGCTTTTAGGGCGGAACATCAACGATTTAAACATTGCGACGCGGTTCTACATTAATCTGCGCAATGCTTTGGTCTCCCTGCGCCGCGAGGATCAGGACGAACCTCAATATAGTCGCAATGAATTTTCCTTAACTATTCGCGGCCGCCTGCACTCCTACATCCTTAAGACCGTGCCGTTCCGTGATAAGGGGCGGAGCACAATCGGTCTTATCGTCGTCCTCCAAGATGTCACGGAGCTAAGGCACGCCGAACATCAGAGGAGCCAACTTCTGGCAACCCTCTCTCATGAGCTGAAGACCCCTTTGACGAGCTTGAGCCTCAGTATAGGGACGCTGTATGAGACCGCCGAGCAGGAACATTACCCGCACCAGATTCGTCAGTTGCTGGACGTCGGCAAAGAGGAGGTCGGGCGCCTGACTATGCTGGTCGAAGACCTCTTGGATGTATCCCGTCCGGATGCGACTAGGACAAGCATCGATTTGAAGCGTTTTGAGCTCTGCGAATTTCTGAAGCGACAAGCGCACTCCTTTCGGCTGCAAGCTGATCTGCAGGATGTCGATTTGATTGTCACCTGCGTACCGGATCTCGTCGTGAACGCCGACCCGGTGAAGCTCGGCTGGGTCTTCAATAATCTGCTATCCAACGCCTTGCGCCATACTCCTCCGCATGGCCAGATTACCCTCTCGGCTGCCGCCCTAGAGCCCGATGATGTGGTGGTTGATGTCGCCGATACGGGTAGGGGCATTCCCCCGGGGGAGCTCCCGCAGATATTCGAGTGGTTTACCCAGGGTGCCACCGATGCTCAGGGCTCGGCAGGCATGGGCCTTGCGATCGTGCGCGAAATGGTGGAGGC
>JAJYGP010000089.1 GCA_021785035.1 Pseudomonadota bacterium | reverse complement strand
CCAATCTGAGCGAGCAATCGATCACATTCGCCCAACGCCTGACGCGTGGAGAACGGCTGTTCTGGGCCATGCGCGACACCCTGGCCGCCGAGCGCGACACGCGCGCCACCATAGAACGCGCCGCGCGCGAACTTAAGGGCGCGCCGCACTTTGGCCTCCTCTTCCCGTGTATAGGTCGCGGGCCCCACTTCTACGGCGACACCGACCGCGATCTGGATCTCTTGAAGCATCAGTTTCCAGGCCTTCCGATCATTGGCATCTACGGGAACGGCGAGATCGGTCCCCTCGACGACGCCAATCACCTCTATCAGTACTCGGCGGTCCTTGGCCTATTTCGCGACTCGCAAGAGAAATCTGGCTGATGTGGTCGAACGATCGGGCCGCTATGCGTCAGGTCTTTTACACGGCCTGGCAACACTTCCAAGACCAAAAACCCTTAGCAGGCGTAGAAGTCCTGATCGTAGAGACCTTGCTCGCCCACCCCGAATACCACGCGCTGTTCGCCCAGGAGCCCCCGCCAGGCGGTTCCGACCCGATGGCAAACCCTTTTCTGCACCTTGGCTTACACATCGCCTTGGCCGAACAAATTTCGACCGACCGCCCCCCCGGCATTGCTGACCAGTGGCGACGCCTCCAAGAACAGGTAAAAGATTTCCACCACGCCCGGCACTTGATGATGGGGTGTCTGGAAGAAACCCTGCGCGAGGCGCAAGAGCAAGGACAGATGCCCGACGAGGCCTCTTATATCACCTGCTTGCGCGAACTGCCTTAAGGGGCGAACCGCTCGTCATGAACCGATGGTCACGTCCACACCCGCCCCCTTGCAATCTGGCCTCCTGGGGAGTACATAAGAGCATCATGACAAGAGACCAGAGACCCTCCTGTATTAGCCGCTCTAAGGCACATAATTCCGTGACATGGATACGGGGCTCTGGCCCCTTTTTTTATGGGCAACGTAACCCTCGTTACAGCCTTAACTGGAGAAACGCATCATGACCCTTGATATCGAAAAGACCGATAACGAGCCTCCCGAACGGAGCTTCCCCCCACGCCTGCGCAAGACGAGGGGGGAAGCATGCTAAATGCCGTAAATGCGGTAATGGATGCGCACTTCTTGACCCCGGCCGGCGCCAACCCGCAGCCCGTCGGTCTAGACACCGCGCGGCGACTCGAACCCCAGGCTCGCTACCTCGTTTCAGGTAAATACCGCCTGTTTCCGTTCGACAAGAGCGCCAAGCCCTACTTTGACGATGCCGTGGCCCGTCTGGGCGTCGCACTTTCGGATTACAGCTTTGCGAACAACGTCATATGGCTGTACCAAGCGAGCGGCTTTTACCAGATCATCGAGGGATGTTTTTGTCTTTTCGGTCTGTCCGGTAACGGACTCACCATGTTATTACCCCCACTGGGAGAGGCCTACCGTCAGAAGCGGGCCCTGAAAATCTGTATCCGCATCATGGATCAGTACAACCCGTCACCCTATCAAGCCCGTCTGGACTTCGTTTATAAGGACTTCCTCCAAATCCTGGATAAGGACACGGACGGGGTAACACCATTGATCAATGGCGAGCCGTGGCATGTCGAGGTCACAAACCCTGACTACATCTATCGCACGTCGGACCTGATCGAACTACGTGGTAATGCCTTCAAGACCAAACGGAACGAGATTAACCAGTTCCGGCGCGCCTATCCGAACCATCAATTGGTCCCGTTCTCGCGCGACCACCACGAAGCGGCACGCAGCCTCGTGAACACCTGGACGGAGAACCGCATCCGAGCCTTGCCCGAAGGGTCGCTAGAGGACTTCCTATATAACCTGGAGCTTGAACGCAAGGCCATTAATCGCACCATCGCCTTGTACGAAGAACTGGGCCTCGAAGGACTTAGCCTTTTTATCGATGGGGTTTTAGAAGGATTCACGTTCGGGGAACGATTGACGTCCGACGTGGCCAACGTCTTGATCGAGAAGACCAACTTCCATATTCAGGGGGCCGCTCAGTACTTGTTTCGAGAATTCACCAAGGTCTTTTCCCAATCGACTTATATCAATGTCGGGGACGATCTGGGGTTCGAAAACCTGAGGCGGGTGAAAATGAGCTACCGTCCGGCGATGTTCGGGGAAAAGGTCATCCTACACCGCCGCGTCCCCACTGAGGCGTGCTAAGGCACGCAGGGCTTGCGGATCTCGAGGGCCTAATGGCTCTTGAGACCCGCTGCTTTGGCCCCGACGACGGGCTCTTTAATCGCCGCCAGCTGCGCCATCTCCTGACGAGCCCTCACGCCACTTGGCTTGTGGAAGGACATTTCGAAGGCGCCGCTTGCCTGTTGATAGCCAGCAACGGCCGCAGTCGCTGGGGGCGCCTGTACTCCTTGTCTGTAGACCCCCAGTTTCGCCAACGCGGGATCGCGCGCCGCCTCCTCGAGGCCGCGTTCGCTTGGTTGCGCGAGCAAGGAGTCGATGTGTGTCGAGCCGAGGTCAAAATCGATAATCTGGGTGCCCGTCGCCTCTACGCGGCTTTCGGTTTTGAGGAGGGGCCCGAGTTGCCCCACTACTATGGCCTTGGACAAACCGGCCTTAAATTGACCCTGCGGCTTTAGCAAACGCGGGTAGGCGAAAAAAGAAGTGAGACCCACCCGCTTCCCGCGGTTCGTAGCCCACCGACCCTCCGTGCTTTTCGATAATAATGCGCGCCGTGCAGAGCCCGCGCGGCGCCACAATCCCGAAAGACGAAAGGTTAGCCGAGGCATCAAAAAGGCACGGGCGCGCCTCAATGGGGACTGCCGTTCCACAATCGCGAATCGAAACGATACCCTGCCCTCCCTGGTTTACGACCGACAGCTCGACCGTGCTGTGGGGCGGCGAAAGGTGGATCGCATTAGTGACAATATGACTTAAGGCACGCAACAGCAAGGACTTGTCGCCGTTCACGAAAACCGGCGAGGAGTAGGGATCAAAAGCGAGGCGTACATGGCGGCCATGAGCATAATCGGCGTCGGCCGCAACCGCCTCCCGCAGGAGCTCGGTCAGCGAAACCGGGCGCGGGCTGAACTTGATGTCTATTAACTGCCGATGATCGACGTCGAGCACTTCGTTGACCGACCGCACCAAGCGGTCAAGATTGCTGCGGGCAATAGCGAGGAGCCGCTCGTTTTCGCCGCTCAACTTCGGTCCCACCGCCTCGGCCAGCAAACCAAGCGAGCCAAGCGCGGAAGTCAGCGGTGTTCTCAACTCGTGACTCAAGGTCGCGATCAAATCGCTCTTGAGCCGCTCGGTTCGTTTGCGCGCGCTGATATCGCGGGTAATGGCGATGAAGCGGCGGTCCCTACCCACAGTCATGGCACTTAAGCCCAACTCCATGGGGAAAACCGTCCCATCGGCACGCAAACCATTGACCTGCAGCCCTAAGCCGCTCATGCGGCTCCCAGGGCGCTCCACCTGCCCTTCGAGAAACCGCGAGTATTCGGCGCGTTCCGCTAACGGCACAAGACAAGAGAAGTGGTGTCCGAGCAGTTCGTCCTCACGATAACCAAAGATCCTGAGTGCCTCGCGATTCAAGGAAAAAAGGGCGCCCTGCTGATCGATGGTGACGATACCCTCCTCGACATTCTCCAGTACCGCGCGCAAATAGCCTTCGCGCTCCTTCAGATCCTCGGTCATGCAGGTACGCGCGGCGACCTCGCGCGTCAAATCGCCGTTCAGCCGATGGATAGCCGCCTTCTCCTTCTCCAGGCGGCTAATAAGATCCTGGTTCTCGAAGCGGAGACTGAGGGAGGCAGTAATCGTCTTTTCCATGCGTTTGGCGGTGAGTAACATCACAGTGACAAACAAGACTGCCACGAGTGCCATGGCGTGATGAACATCGCCCCCCAAAAGGGCAAGCCGCAGGGTCAGCGGCGCAAGCGTTGGAATCACAAATAAAAGCGCCACCCGAAAGATCGTCGCAAACGTCACCACGGCCGCAGTCGTCATGACCGTCAGCATGAAAAACATGAAGATCTGGGGAAGCAGGGCGACAGGGAAGAACAGCAACGCGGCCATGCCCCAGCCAAAACCAGCGGTTGCGGTGGCGGCCGCATAGGAACGGCCCCAGGAAATCGGATCCGCCGTCGGGCCCTGTTTTTGGTAGCGGCCGACCAAAACGTAGCGCCCCGCGGTCACGAGCGCCATGAACCCAAGCCATGCTAAAAGCCGGGCCCGGGACACCACGTTCCATTCGATCACGCTCAGGATTGCGGCATTCAGACACGTGACGAAAAGGCCAGGGCGTAGGTTCTCGTAGAGTAGGCGCACCTGGGCTCGATACAAGGACTGCCCTTCGGACGCGTCCTGTACACTGACTCGCGTGCCGCTGTCGACGTCTGCTCCCACCCTCGTCCTCCCCTGGTCGAGGGAAATATATGCAAGTTATATGCCAAACCGTGGAGCGCGAGAGGAGCTACCTGTCCCGGTGCTGCAGCCGGGCGGCGGTCCGCAACCGAAGGGCCGTGAGCCGGATAAAACCGCTGGCGTCCGCTTGATTGTACCGCCCGCCATCATCCTCGAATGTAGCGATGGCCGGATCAAAAAGTGAATCGCTCAGCGACTCGCGGCCAACCACCGTCACCTGCCCCTTAAAGAGCTTGACCCGCACTCGGCCATTGACGGTTTTCTGTGACCCATCAATCACTTGCTGCAATAGTTCGCGCTCAGGACTCCACCAATAACCATTGTAGATAAGGGCCGCGTAACGGGGCATGAGATCATCTTTTAAGTGTGCCACCTCGCGGTCCAAGGTCAACGATTCCATCGCGCGGTGGGCCCGTAGTAGGATGGTGCCCCCCGGGGTTTCATAGCAACCCCGGGACTTGATCCCGACATAGCGATTCTCAACCAAGTCTAAGCGGCCAATCCCGTGCCGTCCTCCCACCTCGTTCAGTCTCGCGAGAACGCGGGCCGGCGTCATCGGGGTGCCGTCAATTCCCGTCACATCCCCGTGGGTAAAGGTCAATTCGAGCCACTCGGGCTGATCTGGGGCCTCCTCTGGGGCTCGGGTCCAGCGCCACATGGTCGCCTCAGGCTCCTGCCAGGGGTCTTCCAAAACGCCGCCCTCGTAGGAAATGTGCAATAGATTGGCGTCCATAGAGTAGGGCGAGGCACCCTTACGCTTATGTTCTACCGAAATGCCGTGGCTTTCAGCATACGAGAGCAAGCGCTCACGTGACGTCAGATCCCATTCCCGCCAGGGCGCTATCACGTGGATATCGGGATTGAGAGCGTAATAACCCAACTCGAAACGCACTTGGTCATTGCCCTTGCCGGTCGCGCCGTGGGCCACCGCGTCAGCGCCCGTCATCCGGGCAATTTCGATCTGCCGCTTCGCAATCAGCGGTCGCGCAATGGACGTGCCCAGCAGGTATTCGCCCTCATAGAGTGCGTTGGCTCGAAACATCGGAAAAACGAAGTCCCGGACAAACTCTTCCTTGAGGTCATCTATAAATATCTCCCGGACACCGGCCTTGGTCGCCTTCTCACGGGCCGGTTCAAGTTCCTCACCCTGTCCGATATCGGCGGTAAAGGTCACGACCTCGCAGCCATACTGCTCGATGAGCCACTGCAAAATAACTGAGGTATCGAGGCCACCGGAATAGGCCAACACGACTTTTTTGATATGCGCCATAGAGTTAACCACCTGGGACTGGGGTACGGGCCGTGCGCCTTAAGCGCGCCAAGAGCCGCCGTGCCAAATCACCGAAAAGCTCGGTTTGCGTCGGGTGCGGATGAATAGCGGAGCCCACCTGTTCAAGCGTCAGATCGGCGCTCACCATGAGCACGGCGGCCCCGATCAGGGTATCAGCATGATCGGCCAGAAAATGCACGCCCACGATCCTATGCGTCGCCTTATCGGCCACAATCTTGATGAAACCAGCGGTCTCGCCGGTCATCATTGCTTTAGCGTCTATAGAGAACGGCACCTTGATCTCGGCCGGATCGAGGCCACGTTCACGCGCCTGATCGGCGGTCAAACCCACAAATGCAGCCTGGGGGCGGGTGAAAATCACACCACAATCCTTGGCTTCCTCATAGGCCGCCTGGTGCCCAAGGATGGTCTGGGCGGCCACCCGCCCCTGATGGCCGGCGGTATGCGCCAGCATATAGCCACCGACCACATCACCGACCGCAAAGATGTGCGGTACACTGGTGCGTCCCTGCGCGTCCACCACAATCGCCCCGCGATCCACCTTCACACCTGCCCGGGCCAAGGCCAGAGGCTCTGTCACCGGGCGCTTGCCGGTCGCCATAAGGACATAATCCGTCTTTGCCACGCGGTGGGTGCCTTCGACCGTATAGCTCACCGACATGGCGCCTACCCCGCCGCCGATCTTCTGGACCGATGCCGACGTCACTATGGTGAGCCGCTTTTCTTCGGCCAAAAGCAGCGCGAGTTGGGCCGCAACCTCCTTTTCGACTTCCGGCAAGACCCGGTCGCGCGCCTCGAGAACTATGACTTTAGTGCCGAAATCCGCAAAGATCTGGGCCATCTCGAGACCAATCGCGCCCGCACCCACGATCACAAGGCGCTTGGGAGGGGCCTTCAAATTCCACACCGTATCGGAGGTGAGAACACCCTCTTCGTCGGTACCCGATATGGGCGGGACAAAGGGCGGGGCTCCGGTCGCAATCACGGCGCTCCCGAAGGTAATGCGCTTTCCGGCAACACCCGCCTTCGGGGCTTGACGCTCGTACAGATTGGTCGCATCACTCTTTACCACGATCGCGCTATGATTCGAATCGAAATACGCAAAACCTTGGCGGACATCGATGCGAACGCCTTTGTCGGTCTTTATCGCCATATCGCCACGCGTCTCGAGAACACGCTTACGCATCCGGTCGAGCTTCACCCAGTTGAGGGTCGGGGCCGCGGTGTTCAATACGCCCAGACCGCTGTCGTGGCTGCGATCACGCATGCGGTCGGCCGCCGCCCGCCAGGCCTTGGAGGGAATACATCCGCGCCACAGACACTCGCCTCCCGGCAACGGCGCATCGTTCACCATGATGACGCGCTTGCCGTGATCTGCGAGCTCCCGAGCACAATCCTCACCGCCCGGACCGCCGCCGATAATAAGAACATCACAATCATAATGGCTGGTATCGACCGGTGCCGACTCGCTCGCCCGCGCGGCGTTCGGCCGCGTAGCCGAAACCGTCGCCGCCTTCACGGTCGAAGCCTGTCCGGAGAGCCACGCGGGAGCCTCGACCAAACCCTTAAAGGTGTTGAGGAACTTAGCCGCCTCGGCCCCGTTCACGATACGATGATCGGCCGTCACGGTCACCGGCATGCCCTGCGACTGGGTGCTGGCAATCGCAAAGATGGCCGACGTGCCGGGTACCGGGATCGCGTCGAACTGAGCCACTCCCAGCATTCCCATATTGGAGATAGTGAAGGTCGGGTTCGAGTATTCCTCGGGTTTTAGGCGCTTCAACCGCGCCCGACCAACCAAATCCTTCCATTGGGCATTGAGGTCTTCGATGCTTCGGTTCGGGACATCGCGAAGCACAGGAACCACAAGCCCCATGCCTTCGGTCTCTACTGCCAAACCCACATCGATTTGCGCCCGCTCGACAATGCGATCTTCATGTTGGTAAACGGAGTTCACGCGCGGGTGACGCTCCACCGCCCGGGCCGCCGCGGCCGCTAACAACACCGTCAATGACACCTTGCGTTCCTTG
>JAJYGP010000055.1 GCA_021785035.1 Pseudomonadota bacterium | reverse complement strand
GCTCGCCCGCAGGACGGCCGCGGCATCTCGTAGCGGAGCGAAGAGATCATGAGTTGCGCCGAGATCGAGGGCGCGAGGGAGACTTGGACGTCCCGTCGCGCATACCGAGAGCCGGCGCACGCTTGTTGGGTCTACTGGGCCTTTCTGACCCAGGCCTCATTGAGCAACTACACGGCGCGTTTGCCAAGGACCGCCAAGCGATCCGGGCGAAAAGGCGCCACCGCTCCACGGACACGATCACGCGGGTACTCCTGAAAAAGATCGGCGGACGGGTATAAGAGGCACTATCATTCAGAGCATGGCCGGCCACGGTGGGCCCCCGACGGCCACTCAACTCCCCAGCTGTGGCCACCTAAAACCCCCTATTTGACAGTGTCACGGTAACGAATCCGTCGCCGTAGGCGTACGCACCCCGACAGTGCGCCTCCCCTCAGGCAAGACCCTATGGCTCGAAGAAGCTGTCCAGGCCCGCCTCAAGGAGCGCCGCATCAAGGTCCTGCGGTCGCAAAAAGCCCCGACCGATTTCAGTCGGAGGTGGTGGTACGCTCCTCGCGTATCCGCATGATGGCGCGGTAGTGTGTAGCCAAACCGGAGATTCTTCATGGACAAATTGCTGAATGTGACTGCGCAAGGCGTAAGCAGTCAGGTGCTGACCGTGTAAGTTTGTCGTAGTCTATCTCTGTGGGCCCTTATGATGTCGGTTGGTGTGATTACGCCGATCATCGGGTATGGTGTTTTTGTTGCCACTACGACCAGCATGTCTACGCCGCTTTCGGCCATATGGTCGGCCGCCTCGCGCAAGGAATAGTCCCCGGCAATGAACGGCGATGGCCCCTGAATAAGGTCGGCCAGGGGTAGATCTTCGCTATATGCTGGATCAAGCAGTGCCCTGCGCATGAGGACGCCAAGAGGCTGGCCATCGTCTTGAATGACAGGAAATCCTCTGCAGTAAGCTGCCGTATCGTTTCCGGTAAGCCATTTGCGAGCCTCACCGAGAGACTGAGTTGCGCGCAGACTCGACACGCTCCGGGTACAGGCATCCCGGACCAAGACTCGGTCGAGATAGTCGTCGCTGTATTCGGACGGTACGCGCACGCCCCGTCGTTCGATCTTCTCCGTCATAATCGTGCGCTGCATGAGTAGGCCGGATATCAGAAAGGCGACCGCACACCCGCCTAGCAGAGGCGGCAAGGCATGTATTTGTCCTGTAGTTTCTAAGGCAAAAACCACCGAGGTCATGAATGCCCGTGATGCGCCCGCAAACATCGCGGCCATCCCGACCAAAGCCGCAAGTCCCGGGGTTACTCCAAGTTGCGGCCACGCCGTCGCCACCCCCATTCCCAAGGCGCCGCCCAAGGCGCCCCCGATTATAAATAAAGGGGCGAGAGTACCACCGGAAGTGCCGCTCCCCAATGCAACAGACCAAGAGGCAAGCTTGGACACACAAAGGGATAGAAGCGCAGCGAAGCTTAGGCGGCTTGCGATAATGGCGTCTATGTGGTTGTATCCGACGCCGAGTGTCGCCGGCACGAAGTAACCAATTGCTCCGACTGCAAAGCCCCCGATGGCGGGCCAGAACATCCAGTGTATGGGGATCTTCTCAAAGACGTCTTCGATCGCGTAGGTCAGCCGCGTCACCCCGACGCTTGCGAGCCCTATGATGCCGCCAAGCAGCATATAGCCCCCGACTGCCGCTAAAGGAACAAGAGACACTGCGGGCATGGGGAACACCGGTCCCGGTCCTATAAGAATGTCGCGCATCCCATTGGCGGCCACGGCTGCGATGGCCACCGGAATCAGCGAACGCGCGCGCCGCTCAAAAAGAAGCAGCTCAATGGCAAGCAGCACAGAGGACACTGGGGCGGAAAAAATCGCAGCCATACCAGCTGCGGCTCCCGCCGCCAACAACACCTTGCGTTCGTCGGCGCTTACGCGCAGTACCTGACCTAGTAGGGAACCCAAAGCGCCGCCTGTGGCAATGATCGGCCCTTCGGCACCAAAGGGTCCGCCGGTGCCAATGGCAATGGCAGAAGATAGTGGTTTCAGCCAGGTTATGCGCGCAGGAATGCGGCTATCGTGCCGAAGAATACGTTCCATGGCTTCGGGGATGCCGTGTCCGCGGATGGCGGTGGATCCAAAACGCGCCATAACTCCGACGATCAAGCCGCCGATTGCCGGAACGATGATTACCCAGGCGCCGATATAAGTAATCGTGGGCGGAACGAATTGAGTACTGATACGGCCATAGAATGCCAGATTCGTAAACAGCCCAATCAGGGCCACAAGCCCCCACGCCACGCCGCTCGCTGTCACGCCGAGCAATAAGGAAAGAACTGTAATCCATGCGACCCGGGGTCCCAGTGCCCGACTCCGGCGTGGCATGCTCGCTACACGCAGCGTATCGCTCATGGAGGGGGCCACCGCAATCACCTCGTCTGAAGGCTGGTCGTGCATAGTAATGCGACGCGCTCTCAAGTTATCGGCCCGAAACGATCTCATATCTATGAGCGTGAACGCAAGGCGTGTCCGCTGATATTGTGGTCGAAGTGTATAACTTCTCGTGGGCCCCCGAAAAGACCATAACAAATCGTAGGTGCCTATGTCGCGTCGTTTCTTTCGGTGCCTTACGGTTTGACGCAAGCTTGATTAATCAATATCTATGTCCCACGGTATCAGGTGCGCGATGAACAGGCTTTGTATCGACTATAAATCAGGATCCTATTATTGCTTTGATCCGCAGCGCCCTCTCTTTGAATCACCTTAGATTGTGAAAAAGAAAACATTTGAGTGAACGGCGCTATAAACAATATCCGTTCGTTAACCTGTTTCAGCACTTTGCTTTCAACCGCCTGTAAACGAAACATCGGCGCGGTGCGCGATTTTTCCGCTACGCGAATAATGCCGTCGTCCGCTGAAAAAGTGAGGCGCAGTCAGCATACGCCTCGTACTGTGTTGCTAAGCGTTTCGAGACCTGCGGCCTGGAGCCGTATCCAAAAAAGTCGCGGCTTGTCTATTGCCGGAACATCCGCCGTTTGGCGGACCATGCGGTGGTGCGTTTACCTAACTGTACCGCCCCGCGGCGCCGGGCGGTCGACAAAAACCGCCCAATATATGTAAAATTCGCGCGCGCGGTCAGCTGTGAGGCGCTACGCGCCATGCGGCAGACCATCCGGGTCTGGCATTTTCAGTTTATGTGAGCCAAGAAAAACAACGATCAATCTCGCATGTTCAGTCCAATGCTGCGTACTTGAATGAACTACTATAGGCAATTTCACCGCTCTGCGATCGATGCAGTCTGAAAAAACCTGGATAAGTATTTGGTGCGGTGGCTGCAGCATAGGTACAAATCTTTCCCTTGTCATAAAAGAAGGGCTTGGAAGGCGCTACGTCGTGTCGCCAATAGCCATTTGTGGGTCTTTGTTCATTCCCGGCGGTGGTGCGCACAAGCGGCGGGATGATGGGGGCTAATGAGTCGAGAGACTCACGTCTCCGGATCGAGACGGTGACACCTACCGCCTTAGGCCTGTCGGCTATTTACAGCAGTTTAGAGGCTTCACATGGCTGCCCGGGTGGCGGTACGTCTTTATGGAGCTCCCTTTATGGGGCTCTCTTTGCCATTTATTATAAGAATCCGTTTTTTGCCCACTCTTTTTCGGGAAGATTACCCCCACCGGCTCCCGCATTTTCCCGTCAAGAAGCGCCCATTTTGGCTAAGCGCTCGACTTTCTTCCGGTAGCATTATAGGTGACAATGCCCCTCCGATGCCGTCCGAGGCAGGCGAGGGCTCCTTGCAGGCGCTTTGTGCCCTGAAGCGGCGCAGACCAGGGCGAGACAGGAATGGACCAAATCACGCTGAAGGATGCGACGGGCGGCCGAAAAAACGGCCCTGTCGTTCATTCTTTAAAGACCTTGCTTCTCGAAGAGCAACTGCGCATTTTTTGTGACGGTTTTACATGGCAGCTTGTTGCCAATATTGCGGTCGCGACGGCCTGTCTCGTCTTGTTTGCTAGGCCTGTAGCTTTCAGGGTGCAAGGGCTTTGGTGGAGCGCGTTGGTCGCGAGCGCCGCCGCGCGCTTTTTTCCGACCCCTCTTCTTCATCCGGTTTCGGCCCTTACAAGCCGCGCGCGGCACGCGCGGCTTGTTGCTTGGCAAGGGCTCGACGGATTGCTATGGGGTATTTTGATTTTCCTTATCCCCTATCCTCATGGTGCCACTAACCCCCCTTTCTTGGTCGCTATTATCGTTGGACTGACGTCAGGGCCAATACCCTTTCTCAGTATGTTACCAGGCGCCTACGAGGTCTTTGTGATCCCCTCCGGCTTGGCACTTGCGTGGCGTGAATATGCTCGCGACGCCGGGGGCAATGGCCTATCGATGGCCGTTGCCGTTCTCGCCTTGCAAGTCGTGGCAGTCATGATATCGCGCTTGAACGCCCTCACGGTTCGAGAGCGAATTTTACGTAACTTCCGTCTCCATAGCTTGGCTCGCCGCTCGAAGCGTCGCGAAGCGGCCGTGCGCGCGCTTCTCGAGGCTTCCCCGGACCTGATTGGATTGCTGGACGATAAAGGTAAATGGCAACTCGCTAATAAAGCCACGCTCGAAATTTTCGGTCTAGGGCGTGAGGACCTAATACAGGTTGATCGCGACCGGCTCCTAAAGACAGTCCAGGATCCCGATATCCGCAATAGTCTGGGCCATCTCATGAGCAGCGCCGGGCGGACCGCCGCTCGCGAAGAAATCCTCCTCCGGCAGTCCCACAAGGCGCCGCGCGTACTGGACCTCTTGCGCTGCCAACTTCCCCTTGCGGTCGGCGGAGGCTCGCTTTTGATCGGACGCGACATCACGACGCAAAAACGCGAGATCCTGGCGCGCCAACTCAAAGATCGTTTGACTGATGCTTCCCTTCGCGACGAAAGTCCCGATAAGGCGCTAGGCGCAATCTTGTCTGCGATTGCAGACCATCTCGATTTATTGTGGATTGCCATGCTTCGCGTCGATGAGGCGGGAATCCCTTTAACGATTGCCCAAGGGGGGCGTCTGCGCCTCGACACAAAAACCGCCATGTCTTTGGTTTTGGCTCCGCCTGATCCGCCCCATCGTGTCGTCTACCCACTCACTCACAACGGGCTTCACTACGGCGCTATCGCCTATCGTCCCCTCATACCAGAAACCTTATCAAGTGAAGCCGAAGAGTGGTTGGTTCGGATATCCTGGGACATCAGTTCGGTCTGTGAACTGGATGCCGCGCAAAATCGACTGCGAGCTCTTGCGCATTATGATGAACTCACTGGCCTTCCCAACCGCGCGTTGTTTTTGCGACTTCTTCAAAAGATTGTCGAAGATGTGGCCGAGCACGACGCCCTCCAAGCCCTGCTGTTTTTGGATCTCGACCGGTTTAAGGATATCAACGACTCATTTGGTCACGCCGCAGGTGACCGGCTCTTGATCGAAATCACGAGCAGATTGCGGCAGACCGCACGCAGTGGCGACATTGTGGCCCGACTGAGTGGGGATGAATTCGCCATCATTTTGCGTCGCGCAAGACACATGGACGATATCGAAAACGTCCTGGCCCGGTTTCTCACGGCGACGCGCGCGCCGATACGGATAGGCACAGATCAAGTCTCGACCCAGGCTAGCATCGGCCTCACGGTGTTCCCTCTAGACGAGACCGGTCCTCAAAATCTTTTGCGCCATGCCGATCTGGCTATGTACGAGGCCAAACGCCAAGGGCGCAATCGATGGTGTCTCTATGAACCATCCTTCGATAACGCCACTCGTGATCGCCAAGCACTTCAGCAGTGTCTTCGCGCGGCGCTGGCACAAGATCTCTTTGTCCTTCATTACCAGCCTCAGATTGAGCTCGCGACCGGGCGCGTTGCGGGCGTTGAGGCCCTTCTCCGGTGGCGCGATCCAAACCAGCAGCCCCAGTCTCCCGAGGTGTTCGTGCCGATTGCGGAGGAATCGGGCCTCATCGTTGCGCTGGGAGAATGGGTCTTGCGAGAGGCCTGTTGCCAACAAAAAACGTGGATGGAGCAAGGCCTCACGCTTCAGGTTGCTGTCAACCTTTCGCCCAGTCAATTTCAGGATCCCGATATCCATCACCGAGTGTGCGATGCACTGCAGGCGAGCGGCACTGCTATGCACCATATCACCCTGGAGATCACAGAGCGCGCCGCTTTTGCCGATCCCGGCCGAGCCCAACGCACTCTGAATGCATGGCAGCAACGGGGTCTTCACTTCGCCATTGATGATTTTGGTACCGGCCAAGCGTCTCTCAGCTACCTAACGGATCTCCCGGCTGCTCTGATCAAAATCGACAAAGGGTTTATTGCCTCTCTTCCTCACGACCCGCAACACTGCACTATTGTTGCGGGCGTCATCCAGATGGCCCATCAACTCGGCCGGCGTGTATTGGCGGAGGGAGTAGAGACTCAGGCCCAATGGGATTGGCTCATAGCGCAGGACTGCGATCTCGCGCAGGGCTTTGCAATCGCGCATCCGATGGTCGCGGAGGCCATTCCTCTGTGGCTGACCCAATGGCTCGGCAGGCATTCCTTGAATACGGAAGAAGGGATTTTTGTGGTAGCGCACTCCCTAGCTAAAAGCGCCTAAAACCGACGGTCCTGGGATGCGCCAGACCAAGCGTCGCGGGACGGGTTTTTTCGTATGCCAAGATCTTGCATCGGCCATAATCCCGGCGGCTTTCTTCACGGTCCGGAATGCGCCCTGTCCCCGAGCTAGGGCAAGATCCGCTTATTCTGTGGCGTCGCCTTCGGGAAAGAACTGATGCTCTTTTCCTTTGGCCTTCGCGCCGTACATAGCTCGGTCAAATTGTTTGAGCAGAATCTTCGTACGCGTCCCGTCCCAAGCATGGAGTGCGATACCACGCTCGGTTTCACGGCAATCCCTCTGTCTCAAATACGCAGGCTTGGGCGGTTCTTCCTATCGTAAGACCGGTAATGCGTGACACGGGCGCATCTTCGCCTATTTCCATCAGAAGGCAAAAACTCGTCTCCACCAATGCGACTGACTGTGTCTTCTTTCCGCCCGCACAGTTAAAGCACCGGCCCGGCCGTCCTTAAGACCCAATCTCAAGTCTCGTGGCCATTTAGGGCGTTTATTAACTCAACTGTATTGGCGTCTACAAACATAAGCGTCAAGAACGACGACTTTTCCGATGATGCGTCCATTCCCTATTCCCTTGTACTTGCGTGAAATTAAACGCACGTAGGCCCCATCTGGCGATCGTAGCGCGCTCGCGCCTCGAAACTGGCCGCGGGTAGCGTTTCTGGCCCTCTACCGCCTAATCTGGCCGAACCCGTCATAGCGCTTGAGCGCTTCTAATAGCGAAACGCAATATCGAACGCAGAGTCTGGCATAACAGGAGAACAAGAAAGCACCTCGCGGTAAAGATCTCTATAGCAACGAGAAAGAACTAGCCATATAGACATAAAACGATCCCCCGTACTGAATGCTGATATAGGCCTGCAAATGGCAATGATGTTATGCGTGAGTTGTACGCAACCGTGTTTTCTATATAGGCCTATCGTTAGGTGCTATGAAGTAAAGACACTGTTATCTTCACGCATCGGCTCAGTCGCTGCGCGCCAGGGAGAGCGAAGCGGAGGCGCGTAGTCCGCGGGAGGCGTAGGTCCGGGCGGGTGGCCGCAGGCCACCTGCAAGGACATCGACACGCCGTCCAGTTATTGTGGGCGAGCCTCTTG
>JAJYGP010000023.1 GCA_021785035.1 Pseudomonadota bacterium | reverse complement strand
TCCCGGTTCTTAGAGAGAATATTCGTCGTGGCGATCACGCGGCTTATGCCGCAGTGTCTATCGGTTTGATGCGTGATGTCGTCTGTCAGGGTTATAGAAGGAGAAGTAGCGCTGCGCCTCCGGGATTGAAGAAGCAGGTATTCTTCTCAGCCAGTGTCCAGAAACCGGGGCCCGTTTCTTACTACCTGCGCGCCATGGTAAATCCGTCGTACTTAAGGTTAGACGAACGACTGACGGCAAGACTGGTAGGGGTGCTCACCGGCTCACCAAATGTCGGTTTGCCGAAATAAAATCCCTGCCCCCAGTCCATGCCGAGGTCGACGGCAATAGCGGCCAACTCCTCGTCCTCGATGCCTTCAGCTACGGTTACGATATTGAGGTCATTCGCAATCGCCCTTATGCCTCTTAAGATTGAACGCGCACGCTGGCTTGAGCGCGCCGTTTTGAGGAGCTCCATCTCGATCTTCAAAAACGATACCGGAAGCGACGTCAGATACAGGAATGACGAATAGCCACTTCCGAAGTCGTCAATCGCAAGCCGCACTCCGAGATCAAGAAGCGGTTGGAGGCACTCAAGTGCGCCTTTAGGGTCGCGCAGAAGCTCGCGTTCAGTGATCTCCACCACCAAGGGATTTGCGTCCCCCAAGAGCTCGCCCAAGATGCCGCAGCTCGTAAAAGAGAAGGCGATCTTTTCCAGAATCCGCCGCTCGTTCAAAAATGCTGCAGACACGTTCATGAAGCGTAAACGACGGTCGCCCTGTGCACTCTGGGTTCGACACCGAGCTAAGGCCTGCTCGATAAGACAGCAATCAATACGGCTCGTCAGCCGCAAATCGGTCGCGGCGTTCATAAAAAGATCGGCGCCAAGAATCTGACCTTCGGGCAAGACGATGCGCGCCAAGCCCTCTTCTGCCACTAGTCGTCCGTTTTGCAAATTGATAATTGGTTGATAGGCCGGTCGCACGCGCTGGTCGCTGAGCGCCGACTCCACCTGTGCCCCGAGGCGGCAGAGACCAACATTGTTTTTGCGGGCAAGCTCTACCCCGCTCCTCCCCTGTTCCTTCGCGTCATGGAGCGCGGAGGTGGCCTGACTGATCGCGTCGCGCAGGTCTTGAGAGGTACCCGGGTAAGAAGCGATACCGGAACTCAGGGTGACGATCACCGTTTGCCCGCTGGCGCTTGCCGCGCGCTGTCCTCCGATTCCGTCCAGTACCGCCTGCACCAGCCCGCGGGCTTCGTCCAGGGTTGTATTAGGTAAGAATGCCAGGAACTCGTCGCTCCCAAATCGCGCCACGCGCGCGGTCTTCGGAAGCCACATAGGAAGGTTGTCGCATACATGGAGCAAGACCTCATCGGCTAACGCGGTTCCATGGCGATCATTTATGACCTTAAAGCCGTCAATATCGAACAAAGCAAGGCTGTAGCTCATATCCGGATGTTCGGTGACGATGCGTTCTATGGTGTGCAGGAATTCGGCGCGCGGAGCCCGCAATGGGTACCCGAAGATCGATGGCGTCGACGCGGCTGTCTCTTCGGTCTGCAGCCGATAGCTTGTGACGAGAAACCCGATCGCAAGAATCGTTATCGCGTCCAAGAAGAGCAAGTCTATATTGGTCGATGTTGGGAGGTTTATGAAGATCGAAGCAATGGCTTGCCTGACATACGGAACGCCCGTTTGGGTGACGAAGGTTCCGAGTAGGTATAAGGCCATTGCGCCCAGAACCATGCCGATTCCAATCCATCGGTAGCGCTTGGCGGCCAATCGCAATTTTGCGCTCAAGTGATCCCCTCTCAGGTCGATCTGGGCCGATCCTTCGCTATGACTATAGTTCATTCGCACGCGTTAGTCCTCTCCACTTACCCGTTTAACCTGAGACGCCTCGACCTTGTGGTTTATTCGCTTACAGCCGGATTGTGGTCACAAGCACTTGAGCCTATTGGCTGCGAAACCGCTCCAGGGCCTCACTCAACTGCTTTACCCCAAACACCTCGAGACCGATGTCCACGCCGCGTTTAGGGACATTGGCGGCCGGCACGATGGCGCGCTTAAATCCAAGTTTCGCGGCTTCCCTTAAGCGCTCCTGTCCGCGCGGCACCGGGCGCATTTCCCCCGCCAATCCAACTTCCCCAAAGACCACCAGATCGCGTCCTACGGCCTTGTCGGTCAAGCTCGAGACGCACGCCAATAAGACAGCGAGATCGGCTGCGGTCTCCGTGACCCTTACTCCGCCCACCACGTTGACAAAGACATCCTGGCGGTAGGTGCCTTGGCCCCCATGACGGTGAAGAAGTGCAAGTAACATACCAAGACGTTGGCTATCCAGACCCAAGGCCACTCGCCGCGGGTTTGCAGACGGGCTCTCATCAATCAGGGCCTGGACCTCTACGAGCAATGGCCGGGTGCCCTCCTGGGTCACCAATATGACACTACCCGGCGCATTCTCCGCATCCTGGCGTAAAAACAAGGCGGAAGGATTGTTAACCTCGCGCAGCCCGCCTTCCGTCATGACAAAGACACCGAGTTCGTTGACCGCGCCAAACCGATTTTTGATCGCTCGAATGAGGCGATAACGGCTACCGCTATCGCCCTCGAAGTAGAGCACCGCATCGACCATATGTTCGAGTACGCGCGGCCCCGCGAGCTGCCCCTCTTTAGTAACATGGCCCACCAAAAACAGCGCGGTGTTTGTGTCCTTGGCAAATCTGACCAGGGCGGCCGCGGCCTCCCGCACCTGGGTCACGCTTCCGGGCGCCTGTGACAACATCGGGACATAGATGGTTTGGATGGAATCGATGACCATGACACGAGGTCGCTCCTGACGAGCCTGCGCTATGATCGTTTCCACATTGGTCTCAGCAAGAAGCTTGAGCTGGGGTGCGCTCAAGGCCAGCCGCTGGGCACGTAGCGCGACCTGGGCTGCGGATTCTTCCCCTGTGACATAAAGCGCCGGCAATTCTCGGCTCATGCGCGCCAGCGCTTGGATCAGGATCGTAGATTTTCCAATACCGGGGTCGCCTCCCAGCAGGATGACCGATCCTGGGACCACTCCCCCGCCTAGAACTCGGTCGAGCTCATCTAAGCCTGAGGTCCATCGTTGCACGTCCTCGCAGGTCACGTTCGACAAGAGGACCGCTTGCTTTGCCGCAACCGGCCCCCCCGAGGCCCCGCCCACCTCGAAGATTGCGTTCCAGGCGCCGCAGCCGTCACACCGTCCAGCCCACTGCGCGGATTGTGCCCCGCATTCCCGGCACTGGTAGCTCGCCCGACCCTTCACCAGAGATCGCGCCTCGGCAATCGCTGGGTGAGGCCACACAAAAGAGTATAGGGTATCGTGCCGGCCGCTTCGGCGATGTTCTCGACCGGCAGATCCTGACCCCAAAGGATCGCCTCATCTCCGATTTGTGCTTCTGGTATAGACCGTAGGTCGACGTTGAGCATATCCATGGAGACTCGTCCGATCAGGGGCGCTCGCCGGCCTCGTATAAGAACCGAAACCGTCGACGACAGCTCGCGGGGATATCCATCTCCATAACCCAACCCGACGATACCAACCGGCATATCCTCAGGACAAAGATAGGTCCCCCCGTAACCTATGGCATCGCCTCGGGCGCGCCTGCGCACACTGATGAGTCGACTGCGCAGAGTCATCACCGGCCTAAGTCCGAAGTCCGCGCCAATCTTGCCCGGGATCGGCGAGGCGCCATACAGCATAAGGCCTGGGCGCACCCAATCCCCGTGGGCAGCGGGCCACTGGAGAATCGCGGCTGAGTTGGCGAGACTGCGAACAGCTTCCAATTCGAGACCAGCAAACATAGCGAGCTGTTGCCCCGTCGTAGACGATGATGCCATTTCGGCCGATGCCAAATGCGACAAGAGGTTTATTTGGCGAATATAGGGGATCGCCCGAAGGTCAGCCATGACCCTGGTCAATTCGTGGACGGGAAAACCGAGACGATGCATGCCGGTATCCACTTTGACCCAGACATCCAAGACTGTGGCCCCCCGAAATCGCTGGAGTGCTGCGACTTGGTGGGATTCGTGGATAACGGGGGTCAAGCGCTCGCTCACTATCAGAGGGATTTCCGCGGGCTCAAAGAATCCCTCAAGCAAACAGATGTCGTTGGCGATGCCTGCGGCCCGCAACTCAAGTCCCTCTTCCAAGCTTGCCACGCCAAAGCTATCGGCATCCGGGAGGTTCTTGGCGACCCATACCAAGCCGTGACCGTAGCCGTTCGCCTTAATAATGGCCATGACGCGCGCCCGCGTGCGTGCACGCACCTCGTGAAAATTGTGACGCAAGGCATCGCCGTCAAGCGATGCGCAGGCCGGCCTCATGCATAGGACCCGTCGTACGTGCGCGCCTCGGCGTGGTTTTCGAAGCGCGTGTATTCCCCGAGATAGGTGAGGCGCGTTTTCCCAATCGGTCCATTACGCTGCTTGCCAATGATAATTTCGGCCGTCCCCTTGTCTTCGCTCTCCTCGTTATAAACCTCGTCCCGATAAATAAAAAAGATCACATCGGCGTCTTGCTCGATGGCCCCTGATTCACGCAGATCAGACATAACGGGACGCTTGTTTGGGCGTTGTTCCAAGGAGCGATTCAGCTGGGACAAGGCAATAAGAGGAACATGAAGTTCCTTCGCTAAGCCTTTGAGAGCTCTAGTAATTCCAGAGATCTCCGTGGCTCTATTTTCCGTACTCTCTGAAGCCTGCATCAACTGCAGATAGTCGACTACGATGAGCCCTAGTCCATGCTCGCGCATGAGCCGACGACTGCGGGCCCGTAGTTCGAGCGGCGTTAAGGCGGGAGTATCATCGATATAGATTGAGGACTCGGCGAGCATCCCGACCGCCGACGTGAGCCGTGGCCAATCCTCATCCTCGAGTTTCCCGGTCCGCAGGCGATGGGCGTTGATGCGTCCCAGAGACGACATGAGACGCATGGCGAGCTGCTCGCCCGGCATTTCCAAACTGAAGATCGCCACGGGCAGTTTCAAACCGACCGCGGCATTTTCGGCGATATTGAGTGCAAAAGCCGTTTTGCCCATTGATGGCCGACCGGCCACGATCACAAGATCGCCCGCCTGCAGCCCCGAGGTCATATTATCGAGGTCGGTAAACCCCGTCGCCACGCCGGTGATCGATGAATTTGATCGAAATAGGGCATCGATGCGATCAACAGCGGCTGTGAGCAGAGTTTTAAGGGGTCGGAATCCCCCACGACGGCTTCCGCTTTCGGTGATGGCAAAGACGCCCCGTTCAGCGTAGTCGAGCAACTCCATGGCGCTGCGGCCCTCCGGCTGGTAGGCCTTCTCGCCGATGTCGTTGACGACTTCGATGAGACGCCGGACGACCGAGCGTTCCCGAACAATGTCCGCGTAGGCGCCGATGTTGGCGGCACTGGGGGTATTTTCGGCCAAGACCCCAAGGTAAGCGAGGCCGCCGATGGTTTCGAGCTGTACCCCCCCTAAACGCTCGCTGACCGTGACGATATCGGCCGGACGGCTCTCGGCGTTCAGGGCCGCTATAGCCGCAAAAATAAGCTGATGCTCGCGCCGATAAAAATCCTGCTCGGACAGCCGGTCCGCGATTCGGTCCCAGGCCCGATTATCAAGCAGCAGGCCCCCCAAAACAGCCTGCTCTGCTTCCAAAGACTGGGGGGCCATACGCAGCCGAGCCTCAAGCCCTCCGCGCCCGTTTGCGTGGTTTGGATCTCTATCGGCCATGGCCGCTCTCTATCATAGAGACTGCGGGCCTGACCCTTTAGTCTTCCGCAACAACGGATACCGTGATACTGACCGTAATCTCGGGATGCAAACTGATTTGAACCTCATGGTCGCCAATGGCCTTAATGGGACCGTTGGGAAGCTCAATCTCAGATTTGGCGAGCTCAAAGCCCGCGGCCACCATGGACTCAGCAATATCCGAGGTTCCCACCGAACCAAAGATCTTGCCCTCCTCCCCCGCCTTGCGCACAAGTTGGACAGTGGTCCCTTTGATATGCTCACCGCGGGCCCGGGCGCGCGCCAGGTGATCCTGCTGGCGACGTTCGCGCTCGGCGCGCTCGGCTTCAAATTTGACCTTGTTTTCCGGGGTAGCGCGCACGGCCTTTCCAGTCGGTATCAGGAAATTGCGGCCAAAACCCGGCTTCACCGTGACTTGGTCGCCCAGATCGCCGAGGTTGCGGACCCTTTCGAGAAGAATAATTTCCATAAATCCGTCCCTTTTAGTTGTGGGCGTCGCTGTAAGGCAGGAGCGCCAGATGGCGCGCAAGCTTGACCGCGCGTGCGAGCTGCCGCTGGTATCGTGCCTTGGTCCCGGTATTGCGGCTCGGGATGATTTTGCCTGTCTCGGTGATGTAGGCCTTGAGCGTGGCCAAATCCTTATAATCGATCTCAACTGTCCCTTCGGCGGTGAATCGGCAGAACTTCTTACGTCTAAAAAAGCGTGACATAGTCTCTCCTTATATCAAGGCATCGGCGCTGTCACGCTCGAGCCCATCTTCGTCGGCACGCGGACGCGCGGCCTTGGCCGCGGCATCCTGATTCTCTTTGGCAAGCGGAGACGGACTCGTCACGGCTTCGTCGCGAACCAAGGTCAAGGTACGAATCACGGCGTCGTTGAACTTAAATCCGGTTTCCAGCTCTTGCAACACAGCCGCCTCACACTCGATATTCATGAGCACGTAATGGGCCTTGTGGACCTTATTGATAGGGTATGCCAGTTGCCGGCGGCCCCAGTCTTCAAGCCTGTGGATACGGCCGGCCCCGTTCTCGATGAGGGATCGATAACGCTCGATCATGGCTGGCACTTGTTCACTTTGGTCGGGATGGACCAAAAAGACGATTTCATAATGACGCATTGTGGCCCCTTATGGCTGTAAAGCCTGCAACCCATTGCCGCAGGCAAGGAAGGCCGCGCCATTTTAGAGACTTGTCGCCACTAACGCAATTTTTACTGGGATACCTCGCGCCGGGTGCGGCCCCGGGCACGAACGCTTTCGTAGAGGCACAGGCTTGCTGCCACCGAGACGTTGAGACTCTCCGCCCCCCCTTGCATCGGAATACGCACTAGAAGGTCGCAAGAGGATCGCGTGAGCCTCCGTAGGCCCGACCCCTCCCCACCCAGTATCCAGGCCACTGAATCCGGCACTTGGCACTCGTGTAAAGACATATCGGCGTCGGCGGTCGCCCCTATAAGCCAGATGGCCGCCTCCTTCAGGATTTTCAGGGTCCGTGCGAGGTTTGCCACCTCATAGACAGGGATCCGTTCGGCAGCGCCGCTGGCGGCCCGGCATGCGGCCGCCGACAGCGGGGCTCGGGCGTGCCGAGGGACGATCACGAGGTTTACACCGGCCGCCTCTGCCGTGCGCAGGCAGGCACCGAGATTATGCGGATCTTGGACGCCGTCCAGTATGAGCAGTAAGGGCTTCGGAATGCCGGCCAGATGAGCCAAAAGATCCTGTTCTTGTGGGCGACTTTGGGGCCGCCTACGGGCGACCACCCCCTGGTGTGGGAGTCCAGGCGCCACACGGTCTAGCGCCACCCGCGGATTTCTATGAACCGTGACATGAGCGGCGCGCGCACAACTGAGAACCGCATGAATACGATCATCATCCCGGTCCTTATCAACCCATACGCAGTCGACCGCCTCCGGGGCTTCTTTCAAGGCCGCCAGTACAGCGTGCAAACCGACTATAAGGTCTTCGGGGCTGCTATCCACGGCGAGCCTTGCTGCGCCGCCGCTTTGTTCCCGCTTTCTTGGTGCGCCCCGGCTTCGCGGCCACCGTCTCGCCATCGGGATCGGCGATCAGCTCGAAATCGAGCTTGCCTTC
>JAJYGP010000096.1 GCA_021785035.1 Pseudomonadota bacterium | reverse complement strand
AAGCCCGGTATTCTCTTGAGCGATGAGGGGTATGCGACGTCGTTTTCCGAGTTGATCGAGACCACCCCCTGGGAGCGTTACGGGACCGGCCGCCATCCAAAATGCGATAATTGCATGGTCCACTGCGGCTACGAGGGTACCGCGGTCAATGACACCTTTGCTCACCCCCTTAAAGCTTTGCGGGTTTTCTTGGGGGGCCCGCGCGTGGATGGGCCTATGGCCCCGGAGCCCGAACCCCTTTACCGCGATTCCGGGATCAGCGTGGCGGTGCCCACGGTGTCGACCAAGAGCGCGGGCTAATTACGATTCGGTAGGCCGCAAGATGGCATGGGCAAGTGCCTTAGCGGCGATATTGTGGTTCGCGTTGCTCATTGCTCCCTGGCAGCCGTGGCGGCTGACCGAATGCTTGGAGGCCGGATCTGAGCCCGTGAAGCCGGAAGAAGGGGCGGGGCTTGTCACGGTCCTGATGCCCGCACGCAATGAAGAGCAGGTCATCGCTCGTTCGCTCGCGGCTCTGGGCCAGCAAGGGTTTCCGTTTCCGGTTATCGTCATAGATGACAGTTCGACGGATGCCACGGCGGAAAGGGCGCATGGCGCGGGTCTTCCCGAACTCACAATCTTGAAGGCCCCTGAGTTGGCTGCCGGTTGGACCGGCAAGTTGTGGGCTTTGGAGCAGGGACGGGCCTTGGCCACGACTCCGTATGTTTTATTGCTGGATGCCGATATTCTCTTGGCCCCAGGCATCGTTGCGGCTTTGCTTGCGAAGGCCCGACGCGAGCGTTTGGCGCTGGTGTCGCTCATGGCGGCGCCGGCAATGAGTGGATTCTGGGACCGTTGGCTTATGCCGGTCTTTATCTATTTCTTTAAACTCCTCTACCCGTTTCGCCTCGCTAACGCTCCGGCTTCGCGCCATGCGGCGGCGGCCGGTGGTTGTCTTTTGGTGGCTCGCGATGCTCTTACTGATATCGGGGGGTTTGGTGCCTTACGCGGCGCCGTCATCGACGATTGCACCTTGGCGGCACTCATAAAGCGCAAAGCCGGAAGACCCACCTGGGTGGGGGTTACGCACGGGGCGACTATGATGCGCGACACCACTCTCGGGAGTTTTTGGCGGATGGTGGCGCGGACCGCTTTTACTCAGCTGCGGTATTCTGTTTTGTTGCTCCTCGCCTGCAGCATTATTATGGTGTTGATGTTCGTCGTTCCGGTCATCGGGGTTGTCGTCGGGAACTCAATGATTCGCATGACGGCTTGGCTCGCTTGGCTTTTTATGGCTGGCAGTTACCTTCCCACGGCCCGCTTTTATCACCAATCCTTGTGGGCTTCCTTGGCGCTTCCCTGTGCCGGCGTCGCGTTTTTGCTTATGACCTACACTTCGGCCCTATGGTATGCTCGCGGAACACGTTCTCAATGGAAAGGCCGGGCGTATGATCGATAGCAGGTCTAAGGATTTCGGTACCCATAACAAAAGCAAAAGGAGAGGCTATGGAATGGTATAAGAGGAGCGGGCGGCTTGCGGCCTGGGCGTGGACTGTGAGCTTGTGTCTTGTGGCAGCCGTGGCCGAGGCGACCAATGTTTCGCCCGCCGTGGCGGTGATTGCACGTTTCCAAAACACTTTGCTTGTCGCGATGAAGAAAGGCCCCCAGATCGGGTTTCAGGGTCGTTATCGGGTCCTCGCGCCAGCGGTTCGCGAAAGTCATAATCTCGCTTATATTGCGCAAATTACGGTCGGGCCTTATTGGCCACGTCTTTCGTCGGCGCAGCACGCCGCTTTTATAAAGGTTTTTACGCGCCTTACGGTAGCCACTTATGCGGCCCAATTTAAGAGCTATTCAGGCGAGCATTTTAAGGAAACGGCGGCTCACGCCGTCGGTCGGGGGGATGTCTTGGTGGAGACGAAGCTTGTGGCTCACGGACACAGGGAGGCAACGCTCGATTATCTTTTGGCACCGAGCGGGGCGGATTGGAAGATCGTTAATATCGTCGCAAACGGTGTGAGCGATCTCGCGCTCAAGCGCGCCCAATATACGGCGATCATTCAAAGAAAAGGCTTTCCTGCGCTTTTGGGCCTATTGCGCAGTAAGGTTGCCCAACTGAGCCGCGCCCGAAAGGCGGCTTAGAGGTGGATAGGGTCGATGTCTCGGGGCGCCATGGCTGATGGCGTACCGCGCTTTAGGAGGCGGGGGTGTTGGAGGCTTGTGCTCTGTGGTTGTCTTGCCCTCCTTGCGGTTGGGTGCGCCACGACCGGCAGCGGTGCTGGGCACCGAGTCGACCCTCTCGAGCCCATGAACCGGCGCTTCTATGCCTTCAACAGCGCTGCCGACCGCCTCGTTATGACTCCCGTGGCTCATATGTACACCGCCGTGACACCGCGGCCGCTGCGGGCATCTTTGACCCATTTTTTTCGTAACGCCGCTTACCCGGACGTCATCGTGAATGACTTTCTGCAGGGTCGTTTGCGGCAGGGGATGAGCGACATAGGCCGGTTTTTGATGAATAGCACCGTGGGTGTGTTCGGGCTTTTCGATGTGGCAAGCCATGTCGGCCTGAAGGCCCATACCGAGGACGCGGGGCTAACGTTGGCCCATTGGGGCGTCGGCCGGGGACCGTATCTGGTGCTGCCGTTCGTTGGGCCCGACACATTGCGCAATACTCCAAGCCTAATTATGGGCGTCGTGACCAATGTTCTTTTTTACGTCGGGAACAGTGCTCTTACGGTCCCGCTCACCGTGTTTGATGTCATCAATAGCCGCGCCAACGCCAGTTCGTCTTTGCGCTATGTGCGTGAAAACGCCGTCGACCAGTATATCTTTACGCGCGATGCCTATCTGCAGCACAGAGACTACCTGCTCCATGGCGGCCATCTGCCGTTGAAGGCGGTGGAGCAGATGATGTTGCCGCCGCAAGCGACACCGAGTTCACATGCACCGGATCCCGCGCCGCTCGCGGCTCGGCGTTTGCCGCAGAAACGTCGGCCATCGGTCCGAAGTCCGTGGCTGACAAAGGGGGTTGTGGTCAGGCCTCCCGCTCCCGGTGGTTGAGATTTCAAGAGAGGCGCCATGAAGGTTTTGTTGACGGGCGGGTCGGGATTCGTCGGTTCGGCAGTAGCGCGGGCTTTGCTTGCTCGTGGTTATGAGGTGCGCTCGCTCGTGCGGGCGCAGAGCGACATTCGAAACCTTGCCGCGCTGGCCGTCGAGCGGGTGGTGGGTGATCTGACTCAGCCGGCCTCTTTGCGCCCTGCCTTGGCGGGCTGTGATGCGCTTTTCCATGTCGCCGCCGATTATCGTCTGTGGGTTCCGGACAAGGAGGCTATGTTTCGGGCCAATGTCGAGGGTACGCGAGTCCTTATGGAGGAGGCGCTGACGGCAGGGATAAGGCGCGTGGTGTATACGAGCAGTGTCGCGACGTTGGGTTTGGTCGCAGATGGTGTGGCAAACGAAGAGACGCCAGTGAGTTTGGCGGATATGGTCGGACCCTATAAGCAATCAAAATTCCTTGCCGAAGCGGAAGTGCAGCGCTTGGCGCGGCTCGGGCTCCCGGTGGTTATAGTCAACCCCTCGACGCCCGTAGGGCCGCGCGACATCAAGCCTACGCCCACGGGGCGCATTGTGCGCGATGCCGCGCGCGGGCGCATGCCGGCTTATGTCGATACTGGTCTCAATATCGTCCATGTCGATGACGTGGCCGAGGGTCATTGCTTGGCCTACGAGAAGGGACGTTTGGGCGAGCGCTATATCTTGGGCGGCGAGAATCTCAGTCTGCAACGCATTCTGGCCCTGATTGCTGTTCTTGTTCATCGTAAGCCGCCGCGCGTACGGTTGTCCCGGCATCTTTTGTGGCCCATCGCCGCTGCCTCCGAGTTGTACGCCCGGGCCCGCAAGACAGCCGTACCCTTGGTGACCTTCGACGAGCTCAGAATGGCGAAAAAGCATATGTTCTATAGCTCGGCGAAGGCCGAACGCGAATTAGGCTTTCGAGCCCGGCCGGCTGCGGAGGCCTTGGCCGATGCGGTTGCTTGGTTCGAGGCTGAAGGCCTGGCCCGGAACACAGGATTGGGGCGGGGCGGGGTGTGATCGGGATTCTGTTCCAGTGGGTCCCGTTCGGACTTGCGAGCCTGGGGGTGGGGGTCTTGCTGGCCCAACTTGTGGCCCTCGAGTCGTGGCCGCGGGCGCGTGCGTCGGCCTGTGCGCTGCCGCCGATGTCGGTTTTAAAGCCGCTCTGCGGGCTGGAACCGTGGCTGTATGAGGGCCTGCGGTCGTTTTTTTGTCAGGATTACCCCGCGTATCAATTGGTGTTTGGCGTACGGGAGGCGACAGACCCGGCTGTTGCCCTGGTGCGGCGCCTCCAAGCTGAGTTTCCGGAGCGTGAGGTCGTATTGGTGGTCGATCCGCGGCTCATCGGGGCTAATGCCAAGGTCAGCAATTTGGCGAATATGATGCCGCATGTGCGGTACAATATTCTGGTCTTGGCGGACGCCGATATCCATGTCGGAGGCGATTATCTCAAGGCCTTGGCGGGCCCGGTTCAGGAGCCGGGGGTCGGGATCGTGACCTGTCTTTACCGCGGCCGGCCGGTCGCTACGTTGTGGGCGCGTCTGGGGGCCTTGTTTATACAGGATTGGTTTGTGCCCCAGGTGTTATTGGCCCATGCGCTTGGGTCCTCAGATTTCGCGTTTGGGGCGACGATCGCCCTGCGCCGCGAGGTTTTGGAGGCCATGGGCGGGTTTGAGGCCATCGCCTCACACTTGGCCGACGACTACGAACTCGGGGCCCGCAGCCGCGCGCTCGGCCTTCGGACCGTGTTGTCGGCTTATCTTGTGGAGACCACCGTAAACGAGGCCCGATTTCGCGATCTTATCGGGCATCAATTGCGCTGGCTGCGCACGATCCGGGTGATTAATCCTTGGGGATATGCCTTTTCGGTCGTGACGTTCGGATTACCCTTAGCGGCCGGGGCGGCGTTATGGGCCCGGCAAGACGCGGTGTCGGTCCTCGCGTTCCTGGCCTTGCTACTGCGGCTCATGCTACATTTCCGGGCTTGTAAGCGCCTTCGGACACGGTTCCGGGCCGGGCTCGTTCCCCTGGCAGATGCTTTACTCTGTGGGCTCTGGGGGCTAGGGTTTTTGGGGCAGGGCGTAAGATGGCGCGGCCAGGCGCTCGTCGTGCGTGCGGATGGAAGTATAAAAGCCAATCGGGAGTAAGGACTATGATGAAAACCCTCTTTCTTCACCCGCCTTCCTATGAAGGATTCGACGGTGGTGCCGGATCGCGGTATCAGGCCAAGCGTGAAGTGCGTTCCTTTTGGTATCCGACCTGGCTTGCGCAGCCGGCCGCCTTGGTCCCCGGAAGCAAATTGATAGACGCCCCGGCAGCCGGTCTCAGCCTCGAGCAGGTCTTGCCGATGGCGGAGGGATACGACCTGGCGGTGCTCCATACGAGCTCACCCTCGTTTCCCTATGACGTAAAGGTTGCCGAAGCGCTGAAGAAGGCCTATCCCAATATGAAGATCGGGCTTGTGGGCGCCAAGGTGGCGGTCGCCCCCGAAGAATCGTTGACGGCCTCCCCGGCGATCGATTTCGTGGCACGCGAGGATTTCGACTTTACGATTAAGGAGGTTGCCGAAGGGCGGCCTTATGCCGAGATCGACGGGCTTACGTTCCGCGGGGAGCGGGGGGAGGTCGTGAATACTCCCCATAGGGCCCCGATCGAGGATATGGACCAGTTGCCGTTCGTGACTGAGGTCTATAAGCGGGACCTGCGCGTCGAAGACTACTTTATCGGCTATTTGAAGCACCCTTATGTGTCGTTTTATACCGGTCGCGGCTGTAAATCGCGCTGCACATTTTGCCTTTGGCCGCAGACGGTGGGCGGTCACCGCTATCTCGTGCGCAGCGCTGAGCATGTCGTAGAGGAAGTGAAGCTGATCCAGCGCTCGTTTCCGCAAGTCGCGGAGGTGTTCTTCGACGACGACACCTTTACCGATAATGCCCCGCGCGCCGAGGAGATCGCACGTCAGTTGGGGAAGCTTGGCGTCACGTGGTCCTGCAACGCAAAGGCCAACGTTCCTTATGAGACCTTGAAGATTATGCGCGAGAACGGTTTGCGCCTGCTCTTGGTCGGTTATGAATCGGGCAATCAAAAGATCTTGAATAACGTTAAAAAGGGTGTGCGTCTCGATATCGCTCGGCGTTTTGCCAAAGATTGCCACAGCCTGGGCATCACCGTGCATGGGACCTTTATTCTTGGATTGCCGGGTGAGACCCGCGAGACGATCGAAGAGACCATTCGGTTCGCGAAGGAGATCAACCCGCATACCGTGCAAGTGTCGCTTGCGGCGCCCTACCCAGGGACCTTTCTCTATAAGCAGGCCATAGAGAACGGTTGGTTACAGGCCGAGGATAGTGATCATTTGGTGAATGACCGAGGGGTTCAAATGAGCGCCCTTAGCTATCCTCACCTGAACCACACCGAAATTTACGATTCTGTGGAGACGTTTTATAAGCAATTCTACTTCCGTTCGGGCAAGGTGGCCGAGATGGTGGGGGAGATGATCAAGAGCCCTCAGATGATGGGCCGCCGTTTACGAGAAGGCGTCGAGTTCTTGCGGTTTTTTAGGCAGCGTTAGGTTCTCATGTGCCGCGCCGGGTCATAGTCACCGCTGATGATTTCGGTCTGTCTTGGGCGGTTAACGAGGCGATAGAGAAGGCGTCGCGTTTTGGGATACTGACGTGCGCGAGCTTAATGATGGGGGAGGATGCCGCCGCCGATGCCGTGCGGCGCGCGCGCGAGCTCCCGTCACTGCGTGTCGGCTTGCATGTGGTGGTGGCCGCAGGGCGCCCGGTGCTCCCGGCGGATCAGATTCCCGGCCTTGTGGATGATCGGGGTCGCTTGGATGGCCACCTTGTACGCGCTGGGTTCCGGTTTTTCTTCAGTCGGTCGATTGCCCGGCAACTGGAGGCGGAGATTCATGCCCAATTCGCGGCTTTTGCGAAGACCGGCTTGGCCCTTGACCACGTTAATGCCCACAAGCACATGCATCTTCACCCTACGGTACTCAGTATGATCTTAAAGATAGGGAGCGAGTATGGTATGCGCGCGGTGCGCTTGCCTTATGAACCCCCGGTAGGCCGGTCCTTTGCGAAACTTGGGACGCGGCTTTCGAGCGTTGCTGTGACTGGTCCGTGGGCGGCGCTTATGCGCTGGCGGCTCAAACGCGCCGATGTTCGACACAACGACAGCGTCTTGGGGCTCGGAGCCTCGGGGGCTATGGACGAGGATACGGTGCTGGGTCTTTTGCAAAACCTGCCAGAGGGAACGACCGAGATGTATTTTCATCC
This sequence comes from Pseudomonadota bacterium, assembly GCA_021785035.1. GTDB lineage: Bacteria > Pseudomonadota > Gammaproteobacteria > Acidiferrobacterales > Acidiferrobacteraceae > Acidiferrobacter. The sequence goes on along the minus strand of JAJYGP010000096.1, from coordinate 623 downwards.
CGCGATTGAGGATGACCCCGGGGCACGCAGGCTCGGTTATCGGCAAGAGGCTGAGTTCATGGCCTTGATGAGTCCCCGTGTGCGTCAAGCTATAGAGGCGCTTGGGGTTCCGTGTCTCGGCTTTTGTGATCTAGTCTAGGAAGCGAACGATGCCTAGGGGCGAAAAACGCCAGTCAGGCAGTGTTTATTGGCTTGACCGGCTCTATTTTGGGGCCCTCATAGGCCTTGCCGATTTCTCTCGACGTCGGGCGTGGTGGGTGATCGCAGTCTCCCTTCTGCTGAGTGCGAGCGCTCTTTATTACACTGTTACTCACTTCGCCATTAGTACCAATATGGGGAAGATGCTGTCCCAAGATCTACCCTTCGAGCGCGCTCAGCAACGGTTCAATAAGGCCTTCCCCGGCTTAAACAAGACCTTGCTGGTGGTTGTGCACAGCGGGTCCGAGGCCCTAGCGCGTGAGGACGCAGGACGTCTAGCCGCGTGGCTACGTAGCCATGGGCGCGGCATCACGCAAGTCAACGTTCCGGGAGGGGGGCGGTTTTTTGCCCGCGAGGGCCTTATGTACCTCTCCCAAAAGCGCTTGTGGAAATTATCTGACCAGTTATCCCAAGCCCAGCCTTTC
>JAJYGP010000053.1 GCA_021785035.1 Pseudomonadota bacterium | reverse complement strand
GCTTTTGTATAGCCTACTTCACCTGACCGGTTATGCCTTGCCGATCGAAGAACTAAAGCGCTTTCGCCAGATGGGCTCCATGACCCCGGGGCACCCGGAATACGGCTATACTCCGGGGGTCGAAACGACTACCGGGCCGTTGGGCCAGGGTCTGGCGAACGCCGTGGGCATGGCGATCTCCGAACGGGCTTTGGCCGCTCAGTACAATAAGCCCGATCACACTATAGTCGACCACCACACCTACGTCTTTATGGGTGACGGTTGCCTTATGGAAGGCATCTCCCATGAGGCGTGTTCCTTGGCCGGCCACCTGGGGCTCGGCAAACTCATCGGCTTTTATGACGACAACGGAATCTCCATCGACGGTGAGGTTCACGGCTGGTTTACCGACGACACCCCGAAGCGTTTCGAGGCTTACGGGTGGCACGTGATACCGCGGGTTGATGGCCATGACGCTAAGGCCGTGAAGGCGGCGATCGAGGCGGCGCGCAAGGTGACCGACAAGCCTTCGCTGATTTGTTGCCAGACTATTATCGGCTTCGGTTCTCCAAATAAGGAAGGAAAAGAGGCGAGCCACGGCGCGGCTTTGGGAGAGAAGGAAGTGGCCGCGACCCGCGAACGGCTCGGGTGGAACTATGCCCCGTTCGAAATCCCCGAGCACATCTCCAAGGCGTGGGATGGGCGTCATCGCGGTGCTGAGGCGGAAAAGGTTTGGACCCAGCGCTTCGAAGCGTATCGCAAGGCCTATCCCGCCTTGGCCGCCGAGTTTACACGTCGTATGCGCGGCGAATTGCCGGCGGATTTTGCGGCCCATGCCGATGCCTACATCAAAGAACTGGACGCCAAGGGGGCGAGCATCGCCTCGCGCAACGCCTCCCAAAACACCTTGGCCGCCTTCGGGCCTAAGCTGCCGGAACTGATGGGGGGGTCCGCTGACTTGGCGGGTTCTAACCTCACCATCTGGCCGGGTTGCCAGGGGGTGTCGGCCGAGAACCCGGGGGGCAATTATCTCTATTACGGGGTCCGCGAGTTCGGTATGTCGGCGATCATGAACGGCATCGCTTTGCATAAAGGCTTCGTACCTTACGGCGCGACCTTCCTGATGTTTTCGGAGTACGCCCGCAATGCCTTGCGGATGGCGGCTCTTATGAAGCAGCGCGTGGTCTTCGTGTATACGCACGACTCCATTGGTCTGGGCGAGGACGGTCCGACCCATCAACCGGTCGAGCAGTTGGCGACCTTGCGCATGATTCCCAATATGTCCGTGTGGCGGCCGTCCGATGCGGTCGAATCCGCGATCGCCTGGAAAGAAGCCCTGTATCGCGCTGACGGCCCGAGTTGTCTCGTTTTCTCGCGCCAGAAGCTGACCCATCAGACCCGTTCCCCGGAAACCTTGCAACAGGTCCGCCGGGGCGGCTACGTTTTGGCCGATACGGCCGGTGTACCCGAGGCTATCATTATCGCGACCGGTTCCGAGGTCGGGATTGCCATGGAGGCGCATAAGGCCCTGACCGCAAAGGGTCGCCGGGTGCGCGTCGTGTCGATGCCGAATACCGAGGTATTCGACGCCCAAGATGCGGCCTATCGCGAGGCGGTGCTCCCGAAGGCGGTCAAAAAGCGTGTCGCCGTCGAAGCCGGTGTGACGAGCTTTTGGCGGAAATATGTAGGCCTCGAGGGCGCCGTCGTGGGTATAGATCGCTTTGGCGAATCGGCCCCAGCCGAGGTCTTATTCGAGCATTTCGGGTTCACGGCGGCGCATGTGGCAGAGGTCGTGGCGTCGCTGTTCGCATAGCCTTTTTCAAGGTGGCCTAGGTGCGCGTAGGGTACGACGCCGCGCCTTGTGCTACCTATTCCAGATATTTCATTCAGAGGGGATGGTCCGATGGCAATTAGAGTCGCGATTAACGGTTACGGCCGCATTGGCCGCAATATTTTGCGGGCCCTGTATGAGTCCGGGCGCAATAAGGACATCCAGATCGTGGCGATTAACGATCTCGGAAACGCCGAGACGAATGCGCATCTTACTCAGTACGATACCGTCCACGGCCGTTTTCAGGGCCAGGTTTCGGTCGAAGGCGATTACATGGTGGTCAACGGCGACAAGATCCGCGTGGTGTCCAATCGTGACCCCGCCCAGTTGCCGTGGAAAGAGCTGAATGTCGATGTCGTCCATGAATGCACGGGTTTCTTTACGAGCAAGGAGAAGGCCTCAGCCCATATCAAGGCCGGCGCGAAGAAGGTCATTATCTCGGCCCCGGGCGGCAAAGACGTGGATGCGACGGTGGTCTATGGCGTGAACCACGCGGTCCTGAAGGCCACCGATACCGTCATCTCCAACGCCTCCTGCACCACGAACTGCCTGGCCCCCTTGGTCAAGCCCTTGCATGAGAAGATTGGGATCAAGCACGGCCTGATGACGACCGTGCACTCCTATACCAACGACCAAGTTCTGACCGACGTCTATCATTCGGACCTGCGCCGGGCACGGTCAGCGACCCAATCCATGATCCCGACGAAAACCGGGGCGGCAGCCGCCGTGGGTCTGGTGTTGCCGGACTTGAATGGCAAGCTCGATGGCTTCGCGGTACGTGTTCCGACGATCAATGTGTCGCTCGTCGATTTGACCTTCACCGCCGCACGCGCTACCACCAAAGACGAGATCCACGCGATCATGAAAGCCGCCGCCGATGGCGAGTTGAAGGGGATCTTGAACTATAACGACAAGCCGCTCGTGTCCATGGACTTCAACCACGATCCGGCCTCCTCAACCTACGAGTCCAGCCTGACCAAGGTTATGGAAGGCAATCTCGTGAAGGTGCTCGCTTGGTACGACAATGAGTGGGGCTTCTCCAATCGGATGCTCGATACCACCGTGGCATTGATGAAGGCGCGCTAAGAGGCGCAGGAGATCGGTATGACGATACGGAACATGGTCGACCTCGACCTTGCCGGCAAGCGGGTCTTGATCCGCGAGGATCTGAACGTTCCATTAAAGGATGGTAAGGTCGCCGACGATAGTCGCATTCGGGCGAGCCTTCCCACCATCACCGAGGCCGCCCGGCGTGGCGGCCGGGTGATGCTGATGTCGCATTTGGGGCGTCCCGAGGAGGGGGTTCCGGACGACAAGTATTCGCTCAAACCGGTGGCCGACCATCTGGGCCAACTCCTGGGTAAGCCAGTGCGGCTCGTGGCCAACTGGTTAGACGGGGTGCCGGGGCTTGCGAATGGCGATGTCGTGTTGTGCGAAAATGTTCGCTTCAATAAGGGCGAGAAGAAGAACAACGACGACTTGGCGCGCAAGATGGCGAATCTCTGCGACGTGTTTGTCATGGACGCGTTTGGCACCGCCCACCGAGCCCAGGCTTCGACCCACGGGGTCGCCAAGTATGCGCCGGTGGCCTGTGCCGGCCCCTTGTTAGCGGCCGAGCTGGACGCCTTGGGGCGGGCTTTGAAGAACCCGAAGCGGCCGCTCGTGGCGATTGTGGGCGGTTCCAAGGTCTCGACCAAACTTGTGGTCTTGGAGAGCTTGGCTAAGCGTGTGGATCAGCTGATCGTGGGCGGCGGTATCGCCAACACCTTCATGGCCGCGGCCGGCTATCCGATCGGCAAATCGCTTGCCGAACCGGATCTGATTGATACCGCGAAGACCCTGATGCGCGAGATGGCTGTCCGCGGCGCCTCCATACCGGTGCCAGTGGACGCGGTCTGCGGCAAGGAGTTTGCGGCCGATGCCCGCGCGAGCTTAAAGGACGCCCAGGCCGTCAGTGCCGACGATATGATTTTTGATATCGGGCCAAAGACCATGGCGCTGTTCGCGGATATCTTGAAGAACGCCGGCACGATCGTATGGAACGGCCCGGTGGGGGTCTTTGAGTTTGACCAGTTTGGAACCGGAACCAAGGCCTTGGCCGAGGCGATTGCCGCAAGCTCGGCGTTCTCGATCGCCGGCGGTGGCGACACCCTGGCAGCGGTCGCCAAGTATCAGGTCGCCGATCGCATCAGCTATATTTCCACCGGTGGCGGGGCGTTTCTCGAGTTTCTCGAGGGTAAGGTCTTGCCGGCCGTGGCGATGCTTGAGGAGCGCGGTTCCTAAGCTGTTGTGAGGGTTGCTAGGCAGGCCGGGCGGTCGATCTGGTAGAAGGTGGGGGACCGCCCGTGTTGATTAACGAGGGTGTCGGTTAGCTATGCAGCGTAGAACAAAGATTGTCGCCACCTTGGGACCTGCCACAGATGACCCTAAGGTTCTCGATAAGCTCATTGAGGCCGGGGTCGACGTTGTGCGCCTCAACTTTTCCCACGACTTGCCTGAGATGCACAAGCGGCGCGCCGAATTAGTGCGGGACCGAGCCCAGGCGCACGGTCGCCAGGTGGGCGTGATTGCCGATATGCAGGGCCCGAAGATCCGGATTGGGCGCTTTAAAAACAAGCGTGTCCACCTCGAAGAGGGCCAGTGTTTCGTGATCGATGCGGATTTCCCGCTGGGGGCCGGGGACGAAACCCGGGTGGGTCTCACGTATAAGGCCTTGCCCCAGGACGTGACGCGCGGCGCCACCTTATTGCTCGACGACGGCCGCATTGTGCTGTGGGTCGACGAGGTGAGCGGCGCGGAGATCATCTGCCGGGTCGTGGTCGGAGGCGAACTCTCGGACAATAAGGGCGTCAATCGCCAGGGCGGTGGGCTGTCTGCGCACGCCTTGACGGATAAGGATCGCGAAGATATCAAATGGGCGGCCCAAATTCAGGCCGACTACGTGGCCATCTCGTTTCCTCGAAACGCGAAGGATATCGAGGAGGCGCGCGCGCTTTTACGGGCGGCCGGCGGGACCGGTGGCATCGTCGCGAAGATCGAGCGCGCCGAGGCGGTAGAGGCCATCGAAGAGATCATTCGGGTGTCGGATGCCGTGATGTTGGCTCGCGGCGATCTTGGGGTGGAGATCGGCGATGCCGCGCTTCCTCCCGTTCAAAAGCGCATTATTCGTCTGGCCCGGAAAATGAACCGAGTGGTCATCACCGCCACCCAGATGATGGAATCGATGATCGAAAACGCGATTCCGACGCGCGCCGAGGTCTCGGACGTGGCTAATGCGGTTTTGGACGGAACTGATGCCGTGATGTTGTCGGCCGAGACCGCGACCGGCAAGCACCCGGTCGCGGCCGTTGCCGCCATGGATCGAGTCTGCCGCGAGGCCGAGAAGGAAGACGAGGCCGTCTTTTCGATGCACCGGATGTCGAATCACTTTGAGCGGGTCGATGAGGCCATTGCCATGGCCGTCATGTATAGCGCCAATCATCTGCCGGTGCGGGCGATAGCGGCTCTCACCGAATCGGGATCGACCGCGCTCTGGATGTCCCGGATTAGCTCTGCGGTACCGATCTATGCCTTGACGCCGCATGTGGAAACCCGTAGAAAGGTGACTCTTTACCGTGGTGTTTATCCGGTAGGATTTTCGCTTACCTCCGCCGATCCTGCTCGTGTCATGACTGAAGCGATCGACGAGTTACGTAGGCGCGGCGCGGTCCGCGATGGCGATCTCGTTATCCTGAGTATCGGTGAGCCTTTGGCCAAACCAGGCGGCACGAATACCATGAAAATTGTTCGTGTCGGAGATTTTGCCGCGGTCGATTGAGTTCATCATTTCATAGCAAAGTTTAAGGAGAAGAACATGTCTTTGGTATCCCTGCGCCAGTTGTTGGATCACGCGGCGGAGCACGGTTACGGTGTTCCGGCGTTCAACGTCAATAATATGGAACAGATTCAATCCATCATGCAGGCCGCCCACGAAGCCGACAGCCCGGTCATCGTTCAGGCCTCCGCCGGAGCCCGCAGCTATGCCGGCGAACCGTTCCTGCGGCACCTGATTTTGGCCGCCATCGAGCAGTACCCGCATATCCCTATTGTCATGCATCAGGATCACGGCGCGAGCCCGGCCGTTTGTCAGCGCTCCATTCGCTCCGGGTTTAGCTCGGTGATGATGGACGGGTCCTTGAGGGAGGACATGAAGACCCCATCGTCCTACGAGTATAACGTCAATGTCACGACCCGGGTCGTGGAGATGGCGCACGCCGTGGGCGTCTCGGTCGAAGGCGAATTGGGCTGCCTTGGCTCCTTGGAGTCCGGCATGGCGGGCGAAGAGGATGGCTCGGGGGCCGAAGGGAAGTTGTCTCACGACCAGCTGTTGACCGATCCCGAACAGGCCGCAGATTTCGTGAAAAACACCAAGGTCGACGCGCTCGCCATCGCAATCGGAACCAGTCACGGCGCCTATAAGTTCTCGCGTCCGCCGACCGGCGATATCTTGGCTATTCAGCGCATCAAGGAAATCCATCGCCGCATCCCCGATACTCATTTGGTCATGCACGGTTCGTCTTCCGTGCCCCAGGAGTGGCTGAAGATCATCCACGAGTTCGGCGGCGATATCGGCGAGACCTACGGGGTGCCGGTGAAGGAGATCCAAGAAGGGATCAAGTACGGCGTCCGTAAGGTGAATATCGACACCGACTTGCGTTTGGCCATCACCGGGGCTATCCGTCGCAATCTAGCGAAGAATCCGAAGAACTTCGATCCCCGGAAGTTTATGAAGGATTCGGTCCAGGCCGGCAAGGATATCTGTAAGGCGCGCTACGAGGCCTTCGGGTCGGCGGGCCAGGCGTCCAAGATCCGGGTGATCGATCTCGAAGACATGACCAAGCGCTACACCAAGGGCGAACTGAACCCGCGCGTCAATTAGCCGCGGCCTTTATAGCCCTACAGCCCTAGAGGCAAGCGTCAACATAACCCGGCGGAGGTGTTATCCGCCGGGTTTTTTTTGGTCTTTGGCTCCGCTCGAGACCGGGTGGCAGCGCCCCTGTCGCAGGGCCCGCGTTTCGTGGCATACTTCATTGGTGAAAGCACAGGGGCTCGATTGTGACCTTCGATCCACGAACGCGCGTCCCGATCCGCACACTGCCAAAGACCATAGAGGCCTGCTGCTATAATCGGGTGCTGTTGGCCCTGGCGCGGCTCGGGGAGCCTCTCGAGGTCGAGCTTCCAGCCTTGCGTATGTCGATCCGCGCGGAGCGCCGTGTGTGGCTCGGGCGGTCATTGATCAATGACATCCCCCTGATGGCCTGGCTCGGGTTTCAGGTTGTGGACCGCGGTTTGCATGAGCCCGTCCCCTGTCGCCTTCATCTTTACCATTTCCATGCCGGCTTGCTCGCGGGCCATGCCCCGCAGTGTTTGGCGGTGGCCCTCGAGGCGCGTCTCGCGAAATGGTCAGGCGCTGGCAGCCACTGCGTCGCCCCTCTCGTTCGCCGAGTGGGATCCCCGGAAGGGAAACGACTCTAAAAACGGTCTAATCTAAGAACAATTTCAGGAGGTTTTATGTTAAAGGAAGGTGAGGTTGCCTATGGCTTTGATGTCGAGATCGCGGGGGCCTTTGATGCGGTTCGGACCCAGGTTGTGGAGGCCCTGAAAGGGCAGGGCTTCGGGGTACTGACCGAGATCGACGTCAGTGCCACCATGAAGGCCAAGCTCGGCCAGGATATGCCCCGTTACAACATTCTCGGCGCCTGTAACCCCACACTCGCGCATAAGGCCATCTCCGCCGAGCCCGATATCGGGCTCCTCCTTCCCTGTAACGTCCTCGTGAATGAAACGGCCCCAGGTACTGTGAAGGTGTCTTTCATGGACCCCGTGGCGGTGTTGGCGCTGGTCAATAACCCCGAGGTCACGGAGTTGGGTTGGCAGGTGCGGGCCAAGCTCGAGGCGGTCCGGGATAGCCTGAAGCCCGGGGCCTAAAACCGGACCCAAGCGCTCATTTTTCTCGGCCGCCCCGACAGTTTTTGAACTCGGTGCGGGTGACGCGCCCGTCTCGTAAGGTGTCGCAGCGCTTGAAGTGACGATAGAGTGTGGGGTCCTCTCGGCGGGCTTCCGCCCGGGTAATGTAAGCGCGGCCATGTGACAATGCGTTGAACCGCGCGCCGCTTTCTCCGCCGGCCCCGACCAATCCCGAGCGGCTTTGGGTGGGGCGGACGCTTGCATCTGTCATCAGCCCTGAGCTATGGGTGGTCTCCGAGAGGTGCCCGTCGGATGC
>JAJYGP010000062.1 GCA_021785035.1 Pseudomonadota bacterium | reverse complement strand
CCCCACGGTAACGAGCGACACCTCGATCCCGTATTTCCGTTGAATCAGCTGGGCCACGGCCGCGCGCGTCCACAGATAGAATGGGAGTTTCAGCTGATCGGGCATTTTGCCGACAATCATGGCGCACAGGCGTGCGGCCTGCCTGCCGTTCAGCCGCCCCGTGCCCGGGCGTCGTCCCCGGCGCTTCAACTTGAGCGCGCGCAGGCCACCTTCCCGGTCGATCCGCATCCATTTGCTCACGGCCCGCAGACTTGCGCCGAACGTATGCGCGGCTTCGGTTTGCGTCATCCCAGCGCGCACTGCCTGCACCACCTGTCGGCGCAACAGGTGCAGAGCCGAGGCTTCCAATTTCCGGGCATCGTTTTGTTTGTGCATACTCCGGAGTATAGCAGACTACGCACTATTTAGTGGATTGATCAGTAAGACGCTGTGTTTAGAAGCAATAGTCCTAGTTTCTGGATACTATTACCCCAACATCCCCACCAAGTCCTCCGCCCTCAAATGGATATACCGCTTCAACATCTGGAGCGTCTTGTGCTCCGTAATGGCGGCCACCTGCATAGGGTTTAAGCCCTTCTCAAACAGCCGTAAGGTCGTCTCATGGCGCAGATCATGAAAGCAGTCCCTCGTCCCAGCCGCCCCACAGACTCTCTCAAAGGCCCGCAAGACGGAATCGGGACGCATGCTCCACACACTCCCGTCGACATTGTGGGCCGTATGGCTCATGCGTCAAGGGATGCTATCCGAGACCGCCATCACCCCCAACGCTGCGCCAAATATAGGAATAGCCACACTAAGACGGGAGATCCGTAAACAACAAAAAGACCTGCGCGATTGGATATTTTCCAACGCTTCGGCAACACGTGTTGCGGCATGGAGGGAGCAATAGCGCAGGCGAGGATAGCGCCCCCACACCCAAAACCCAGAAAAAAAAGCCCACGGATTTTATATAATCCAAATAATGGAGTCGAATGGATGTTGACGTGATGGAACCTGGATCATCGCTTAGGGCCATCAACAAAACCACCCCAAAGACCAATAGGATACTGAGTGCTAGGCACCCCGCCGCGATCCGGGCAACGCCATGGACTACGCGCATTAAAGTAAGCCGTTGCATCCTCCCTCCTGTTTTTTATTATGGCATCAAGGTCACTGTCTTCACGTACGGAGCCTATGTTATGAATGATTATCCCAACATCCCCACCAAGTCCTCCGCCCTCAAATGGATATACCGCTTCAACATCTGGAGCGTCTTGTGCCCCGTAATGGTGGCCACCTGCATAGGGTTTAAGCCCTTCTCAAACAGCCGTGAGGTCGCCTCATGGCGCAGATCATGGAAGGTCAGGCCCTCGATCCCAGACGCCTCACAGACGCGCTCAAAGGCTTGGCTTATGGAATCGGGGCGCATACCCCACACACGGCCATCGATACGCCGGGGAAGCCCGTCGAGGACCGCCAGCGCCGCCACGGACAACGGCACCCGCCGTGGCGTCCTATTCTTGGTTTCCGGTATGAGTAACACCCGCGCCTTGCGGTCTAGGTGTTCCCATCGCATCGCGGCAATCTCACCCCGACGCATGGCGGTCTCGATGGCCCACGTAATGAGGGGGCCGATATCGCTATCCTGAACCTTGGCGGCTTCTATGAGATGGGCTTGTTTATCATCCACGAGGCGACGGGTGCGTCCGCCCGGGAGCTTGGGGCGCTGACCCTTCACAAGGTCCACGGGGTTCGTCAGAGATTCGATACCCCAGGCGGTGCGAGCGGTGTTAAAGAGATGGGAGAGGAGGGCAAGGTCTAGGCGGATCGCGTTAGCGCCGATCTTTTCTAATTGACGCGAGCGCATGAAAGCCGCGATATCGGCACCTTGGATTGATGCGAGCGAACGGCGGGCAATGGTAAGACCCTTAAAGACTAGAATCCGGTCGCGTTCCCGTTTGGCCGTGGAGTCCTTTTTCGTTGGGGTAACCTCTTGAGCGTAACGGTCTAATGCCTCACTCAAGGTTGTGTTCTCAGCTTCGGCGCGAGAGGTGAATACACCTCGGTCCATCTCATCCTCTACCTGACGTGACTAAGCCTCAGCTTGCGCCTTAGTGTCAAAGGTGGAGCTTTGGGGAAGCCAGCCCTTCCTGCGGATCTTGACCTGCCAGACCCGGCGACCACCAGGCCCCGGACGTTGAATAAAGGTAGCCATCTCACACACTCCCGGTTGTTACTGTCCCGGCAGTGTCCCAAATGAGGCAGGGCTTGGCTAATGGTATACAGTAACTCATTGATTTTACTGGTGCCCGAGGCCGGACTCGAACCGGCACAGCCTTACGGATGAGGGATTTTAAGGCCCTTAAATACCCTTTCATTATCATGGTGTTAGAAAATAATTTATTGTAAAACCAGTGACTTACTGAGGTATAAGAAGGTATAGGACGGTGTGAGAGGTTGGAGCAAGTGGAGCAAAATTGGAGCAAACGGCATGGGTCCTTTCCGTGCGCGAACCCCTGCTTTTTGGTGTGAGTTCATGATCTGCTGACGAGACCATGCCCGGATGACCGGTCACGCTGTTAATGGGAGCTCTGGGTCACTCTCCACGGTCGTCGGGCGTCAAGATTGCGGGAATATCGCGGGCACCGTGGAGGATACGGACGATCGTGACGTCCTCCCGCGCTGCCACAAAGAAGATTACATAGTGGCCGTGGGCGCAGGAGCGGATGTCATCCCCGAGCTCTGGCCGTAGACGGTAGCCGGGCGGGTTGGCTGCGATTCGCTGGCATTGAACGCGCAGCTCTCGGATGAAGCTTGCGGCTCGCGCGCGATTGTCGGTGGCGATGTAATCGCCGATGACCTCCAGATCCTGTTCGGCGAGGGGGGTAAAGGTCAGATGGATCAACGCGGTTGGTCGTCAGACTGGGCGCGGTACTTGGCCTCAAGCCGTGCGAACACCTCGTCGGCGGGTTTGCGTGTGCCACTGGCCTTGCCCGCCATGATGTCGGCGCGCAGGCTTTGCAACTCGGCCTGATGACGCTGTTCGTGCTCTTCCAGTAAGCGCAGACCAGCGCGCACGACCTCGCTCGCATTGTTGAAGCGGCCGCTTTGCAGTTGCTCGTGGATGAAGGTCTCGAAGTGGCTGCCTAGGGCGACGCTAGTCGGCATGGCGGGTCTCCTATCTATTAGTAACAGTTATTACAACAGCGCCCGCCTTGTTCGTCAAGGCCGGAGCAAGGTTGAGGCGAAGCGCAGGCACGCGATCCTGACCGGAGTTCATCGTGGCGACCTTCAGGTGCGCTAGGCTCTTAGCGGCGAAAATCCCGGATCACCATCAGCCGCTTCACAACCCCATAGGTACGGACATCGACGACCTGCCGCACTGGGTAATGAGGATTTAAGGGGCGTAAGAAAGTGCGCCCACCGTCTCGGATTAACCGTTTGAATGTAATCTCCCCCGTATCCGTGCGCGCCAGCACGTAGTCCCCAGAGACCGCTGTCGGCTCAGGGTCCACATACAAGACGCCCCCCTCAGGAAAGTCGGGGAGCATCGTGTCATCGGGGACCGAGACCCCAAACCCGCGAGGCCCCACGATATCCTGCCCGGGGAGATAACCGTGAATGTCCGCGGGTACCCCTGCGCCTTGCTCGATCCACGGGATGACAGCCGCCCACGTCAGGTGAGGGATGTGCCCCAGCTTTGGTCCCGGTTCACCCGGAGTAACCTCAGTGGGTTCTGGACCAAGTCCCGATAACAGAAAATCCACCGTCGTATGGTAGTGATCCGCCAGTTCCACCCGTGAGGAGCCCACTACCCAGGGAGGCGCAACAGAGAAAGGCGCAGCTGGAGAGCCTACTAGACAAATCCCAATGGTACGGTAAAATACCGTATGAAAAGCTACACGTGCGCGTAGTACCCCATTAAGGAGAATAGAAGATGACCGTAGGGGCGCGTTTTGAGCTGAAGCTCAGGGAAGACGAGAAAGAACTGTTTGCGCAGGCCGCCGAACTGATGGGGACGACGACCGCGGGATTCGTGCGGGCCGCCGCCAAGGAAAAGGCGCGAATGCTCGTGGAGCAGGAGATCCGGGTGACCTTATCGGCGCAGGATTTTGCGAAGCTTGCGGTAGCTCTGACCAAGCCGTTTGCACCTAATAAGGCGCTAAAGGACGCACTCAAGAGCGCGGGCCAAATCACGCGCCGTGCTTGAGGAGCTGCGGTTTGAATCCCAGGTTCACGACAGCAAGGCCTTCGATTGCGGTACGCCCGTCCTGAACGAATACCTCGCACGGTTCGCCACGCAACATCGCCGGCGCGGCCTAACCCAAATCTACGTCCTTGCAGACTCTGATAGGCCCTCCATGGTGTTGGGTTATTACACCTTAAGCGCGGCGCAGATTGATACGGCACAGATCTCCGAAGAGCGTCGCCGACACTTGCCGCGGTTCCCCTTGCCGTGTTTTCGGATGGGTCGACTGGCTGTCCATCGGGATCGGAAAGGCCAAGGACTCGGCAAGCTCCTTCTAGGTTTGGCAGTCGAACGGTGCCTGCGGGCCCGAGAGGAGGTCGCCGCCTATGCTCTGGTCGTGGATGCCAAAGATGAGAACGCCGCTTTATTCTATCGGCATTACGGGTTTATCGCCTGTGTCGACTCTTTCACCACGCTTTATTTGCCGTTCGGGCGCTAAAATCGAGCTAAAACCAAGTCGGCCCGACATCCGCTAATAACCGGCACAAATTGCCGATAAAGAAAGCCGCTGCCGAGACCTCGGCAGTTTATGCGATATCCGCAACACGCGGCTGTGTGTGCGCCGCCCCTGCCGCAGGAGTGACAGCCCTTCTAACAGCAGGCCGCCACTCCCAAAGACATTCGGAACCGCGCCAATGATATGAAGAAAGGACCAGGACATCAGAATGAGCTATACGCCCTCCTGTAAGCGCTTCAGCAACTACACCCTGCCCCTGATCCCCTAAGTCGCTTACGCTCCGATCCGTCGCACTGATTGACCTTGCCCTGGTTTCGTGGACACCTCGCATTCAGGAGATGGTAGCCTCAAACGTCATAGGGCTCATATATCCCAATGTCGAATGGCGGCGTTGACGATTATAAAACACTTCGATGTATTCGAATATCTCTTTTGTGGCCTCCTCTCTTGTCGTGTAGGTGCGATGATCAATAAGTTCTTGTTTGATGGTCCCAAAGAACGACTCGGCAACGGAATTATCCCAGCACTCGGCCTTACGGCTCATGCTACAAATGAGGCCTTGATCGCTCAAGCGTTTTTGGTAATCATGACTCGCATATTGACTGCCGCGATCCGAGTGCACAAAAAGCCCCGGAGAAGGTTCACGGGCTATGATCGTTTGATCGAGGGCCTGGAGCACAACCTTCCGGTCGATGCGGTCTGAAAGCGCCCATCCGACAACTTTGCGCGAGAAGAGATCCAAGAGCACCGCCAGATACAACCATCCTTCTTGGGTCCAAACATAACTAATGTCGCCAACCCAGGCTTTATTGGGTGTATTGACGACAAACTCGCGATTCAAGATGTTCTCCGCCACCGGCAACTTATGGTCTGATGGGGTCGTCGCCTTGAACTTCCGACGGGTCTTGGCCTGAATGCCATGGCTACGCATCAATCGCGCAATCCGATGGCGTCCGGCCTCTACCCCTTCGGCTCGCAAGGCCGCATGAATACGTGGGCTGCCATAGGTTTGGCGACTCTGTGTATGCGTCACGGTGACGAGCGTCAAGAGTCTTTTGTTGGCCTTTGTGCGTAGGCTCTCCGGGCGCTCATGCCAGGCATAGAAACCCGCTGGTGAGACCTGAAGACACCGACACATTCCAAAGGACGCAGGGCGAAGGCGTCGGGATAAGCGGGCACCATCCTCCGCTATGGCTTGGTATTTCATTTCGGTTCAGGCGCAAGAACGCTCCCGCTTCGAGCAAAAATCCCTCTCCTGTCGCAAACGTGCACACTCTCGGCGGAGGCGAGAGTGTGCACTGGCGGCGGCTTTATTAGCCTCAACGGTCGTACCCGTGGCACTGGCATTTTTCTGGGCGGCCACCCAACCGTGCAGCGTTTTCTCTGAGATTCCGAGATCCCAGGCGGCTTGAGCAATGGAGACTGCGCCTAGTGCCAATGGCACGACTTGGGCGCGATACTCCGTCGTATAGATGACTTTTTGGTTATTCTGGAGATTCTGTTTTTGACTCATATAAACCTCCGATAGAGTGATTATCCCTGAACGGAAGGCGAGGTCGCGCGTCTCCAGGCACTGACGACACAGCGGATTGCCCTTCTTACGCGCGCACTCGCCGCCTGGAAGCTTGTGCGCACCGAAGTCCCAAAACGGTTTGCGATCCGGCTCTTCCGGGCCGTTCAGGCGTCTGCACCCGATGGGAATTAGTTTTGCCTCCGCCGTAGTAACGTTTCTTCCGCGCAAGGCGGGCTTCCAGGGTTTTCTGGGATGTGGGAGGATTTTTGGAAGTTAATGTGAAGTCACCGATAGGCGGCATCATGGATTTCATAAACAGGAGCAGGGCCTCCCAAGTCAAGGAAAGGGCGCTGGCATCCTATACGCGCGCCACAGAGGCTCGGGCGAGCATGGGATGGGGATCGGCCGGTGTAGGCGATCATCAAGATCCGCGTCTTTTTGACACATAGACGCGGATAGAGAGAGCGGCGGCGAAGGAGGGGCGTATTCATATTGGGTGCGAAAAGCTGTCTTGCGCACTTTACGCGCTAGCCGCCCCCGCACATAACGGCAGCAATGAAGCAAGAGCGAACGGATTGCGTTGGCAAGGTGTTCGCGTCGGACTTATACGGGCAAGTGCCACAGACAAGCGATGCCCCTCACTTCATCTGCTTCGCCACATCCTTCGCCCGCAAAGGCACAAACAGAACGAGAGGCGGGCGGATGGTGGGGACTCCGAGACCCGGCGCTTGTCGGCCACGGATCAACGTAGCGACGTCCGAGCCCTGAAGGGATGCGCGGAACCGCCAGGCGAGCAGGATCGCACTAAAACCGCCGCGCGGTTCTCTTCCCGTGTGTGGGGAGACGGCTTTTGAGTGGGGGATTGCTGTGCGATACCGGATAAGGGTAGTGCGCAAGCGTGTGGCTCGGGCCGTGCCGCAGGAGACAAGAACCCCTTCATCCCTCTCGTTGTCTCTGTGTTGCAACAAAGACCCTGTCTTCGCTTCTGGGGTGACAGTTTTCTAAGGGATAGGTTGACCGTGCTGATAGGCGTAAGCCTCCTATTGGAGATCGCCACGCTTTTTAAGGGAGGCCATTTTCGCTACCGATTCTGGCTGTCAACGAAAAGCCAGTGGCGCAAATTTGGAGCAAAAAATCAAACTGAGTTAAAAGTTTTTTCAAAAAACCATTGTAACCAATTGATTTTATTGGTGCCCGAGGCCGGACTCGAACCGGCACAGCCTTACGACCGAGGGATTTTAAGTCCCTTGCGTCTACCTATTTCGCCACTCGGGCAAAGCCCGCAAAGACTAGAGCTTCTCATGGCGATTGGCAACCGAAAAGTAAGATAGACGGCCTTTGGCGCAAGAACGCTTGAACCAAAAAAACCCCGGCAAGCCGGGGTCAAGATGACGCCAGGAAGGAGATAATTATTGAAAGGACTGATAGGCCCCGAGGTCATAGGAGCCACTCGTCGGACGGACGATCCCGTTGAAGTCGTGGGTCACCGAAGGCAGTACGATCCCAGCATTGAGCGCAGGACTGTTGGCGTTTAGTGTCAAGGTCGCGGTGTTTGCGTAGAAGGGGTTGGCCACGAGCGAGTACTTATCAAGCCCCGTGGTCTGCTGCCAGGCGGCAAAGGCCATGCCATAGATGTTCTTGTCGTCCCACTCGAAGGTCACGCCATAGGGATTGAAGTACATATTGTGGTCAATATGTAGGGTGGCGTAGTTGGTCATGGCATGGGGTGCGATTACCTCGGCCGGCCGGTTGGTCAGATTGTAGAGGATATTGTTGCGGATATAGACGTTGGTCCCGGCTTGACCCAGGGCGGACTCGTTCGAGATCATGATGCCGCCATGGCGGGCGATCGCCGTGTTGTAGCATGAGTTGTTGTAGATCTCAGCGTTATAGGACGAAGACTCGGCGAGACAAGCGCTTTGGTCGTTGGTGATGACGTTGTTTTTGACGATGCTGTTGTAGGACTCGTAGGT
>JAJYGP010000010.1 GCA_021785035.1 Pseudomonadota bacterium | reverse complement strand
GCCAATCCTAATTGTTCTACGATTCAGATGTTGGTGGCCTTGAAGCCCCTCTATGATGCAGTCGGGATCGAGCGCATCAATGTCTGTACCTACCAATCGGTCTCGGGGACTGGGAAAGAGGCCATCGAGGAACTCGTAAACCAAAGCCGCGCGGTGCTCGCAGGTTCGACTCAGCCCCCCAAGGTGTATCCAAAACCTATTGCTTTCAATGTCCTACCGCACATTGATGTCTTTTTGGAGAACGGCTATACCAAGGAAGAGATGAAGATGGTCTGGGAGACCAACAAGATCCTGGGAGATCCGTCCATACGGGTCAACCCGACCACGGCGCGCGTTCCGGTCATGTATGGCCATTCCGAGGCCTTGCATATCGAGACCCGCGAGAAACTGAGCGCCTCCGGGGCGCGGGAATTGCTATTGAAGGCCCCCGGGGTCGTAGTTGTGGACGAAAGGATTCCCGGGGGTTACCCCACCCCGGTCACTGAATCGGCCGGTCGCGACGCGGTCTATGTCGGTCGCATCCGCGAGGACATCTCCCACCCGCGGGGCCTGGATTTGTGGGTGGTTTCGGACAATTTGCGTAAAGGAGCGGCCCTAAATAGCATCCAAATCGCGGAGTATTTGGTAGACCGGTTTTTATAGGCTATAGTCAAAGCACTTCGAGACTTTTCTCAGGAAGTGTACGTAACTCAAGAGAATCTCGGGGACGTGATCGGTCTCCAGGAGAAGGTGGAATGGGTAAGAAGGGATGGCAGCGGTCGGGGCTTGTGCCCGTCATATGGGCCACAGCGCTTCTGTATGCGCCGTTGGCTCAGGCGTTCGGTCTGGGTCGGCTGACGGTTGAGTCAAGCCTTGGGCAGCCTTTGCGGGCCGAAGTTTCCTTGTTGGCCTTTCATGCGGGTGATCGCCATTCGGTGCATGCGCGATTGGCGTCAAGTGGGGCGTTTGCGGCGGCGGGTATTCGCAAATCCCGGACTTTGCGAGGCATTCGCTGCAATATACAGCGCAACGCTCAGGGGCAGTACGTGGTTCTGCTCAAGAGCAACTCGCCGATTGATGTGCCGTTTTTGCATTTCCTTCTCAGTTTAAAGTGGTCCGGTGGTGCGCTTTTGCACGAATACACGGCGCTCTTGAATCCGAGTAGCGGTGTGACATCCTTGGCCTCCTCCGGTGGCACACGAGCCTTGTCCCTTCGGGTCCGTCGCGTACCCACCCGGCCGATTTACCAGCCTGCGTACCGCCCCAAGAGACATGCCATGGCCGCGCGTCGCAGGACAGGCACCACAGGCCCTATCCGGTCCGGCGAAACCCTCTGGGTTGTTGCACTGCATACGTCACCCGACGCCCAGGCCATGCCACAGACCTTAGCGGCCTTTTTACATGAGAATCCGGGTGCCTTTTTCCACCATAACGTTAATGACCTTCGGGTCGGCGCCATATTGCGGGTCCCGACAAGGCGGCAAATTCTCGCCACCTCGGCGCCTACGGCTCAGCGCTGGCTGGCTGCGCAGGACAGCGCGTGGTCGCGTTACAAGGCCGAACTTGCCCGCAATCCAGCGATGGCCGCAGGCCGTAGCCACGGTATCAGCGGCACGGTGCGCACAGTGCGGGTCCTGCCCGCGAACCGGGAAGCGTTGCGAATCGAGGCCACAAAGATGACGGCAGGGGGTATCCCGGGGGCGAGCGCTCGTGGGGCGCCACAGGGTACCCCGCCGGCTTTAGCGGCGCGGATGACGCGTATCCAAAAAGAGCTGCAAAAGACTCGGCACCTTATGATGCTAGAGGATCAGGAGCTAGCCATGCTCCAAAATCAAGCCCAGAAGGCGTCCCGCGCCCCTCACGCGGCCGTCGTGGGCGGCTTGCATAAAGTCCCGTTGCGCCCCGTAGCCAAGGGCGTAAACCCGAGACGGCCGCTTCTCGCGAAGCCCGCGCCCATAAAGCATCCTGTGGTGCCGGTAGTGGTGCCACCCGTGGCCCCCGCGCCATCCTTTATCTCAACACTCTTCTCCTCCGAGCGTCTCCCGATCTTGGGGGCACTGCTTGTGATCGTCGTTGGGGGAGGTGTGTTGTTGATCCAGCGTCGGCGGCGAACCATGGCCGAGTTTGAGGAAAGCATTTTGTCCGGAGGGGGTTTGAATTCCGAAGGCCAGATGTCGGACACCGCGGGCCTACCAAAGACCCCGGACGTGTCCTTTTTGAGCGAGTTTAGTCAGGTAGGCGGCAGCGGTGTCCACACCGACGAGGTCGATCCGCTGGCGGAAGCGGATGTCTATTTGGCCTATGGGCGCGACGAGCAGGCTGAAGAAATCCTGAAAGAGGCCGTGCTGAAGGACCCGGGTCGAGTTGAACTGAAACTGAAGCTCCTTGAAATCTATTTCCAGCGCAACGACACCAAGGCCTTTGAGATTATAGCCGAAGAGGTGTATGCCACCTCGAGTGGCCGCGGCTCAAGTTGGCAAAAAGTGGAGGAGATGGGCCGTAAGCTTGATCCCGCAAACCCGCTTTTCAAGCAGAAAGGATCTCCCTCGCAAGGCGTAGGAGGCCCGGATGACGAGGCTCCGCGTACGCATGGGCTCGCTGATCGCATCGATTTTGCGGCGGTCGCGCGCGACCTCGCCGAAGTGTCGAGTCCGCAGGCGGTCACCGGTTTGAGCGACGGTGGCGACAGGCTGGAATGGACTGGTGGCGCCGGTATTGGCGCTGGGAAGCCTGCTGCCGGTGCGGTCTCCTCCGATGCCAATGCGGCCGATAGCGGCGAACAAGAATTGGACTTTTCGCTGGAGTTTACGGGCGGCTCCTCAGGGGAGCTGACCGATAGCGGGGCTCGTACGACGTCACTCCCGACCGGTCGCGACGGTGCCAGTCACAGCCTGGATTTTGAATGGGAAACTCCCTCTCAGGATGGGGGCGGCGCCAAAAAGACTGATGGGTCGTCGGAAGGCGAGTTTGCGCTGCAGTTCGATGAAGAGGAGCTAGCTAGTTTCAGTACGGCCGGCCTCGATATGCAAGCAGGTAAACAGTCATTAGGAAAGTCTGAAAGGGCTAGCGGGCTTTTTGATACCAGTTCCGGTAGTGCGGCCGAAGAGGGCGACTTACTCATCGAGGCGGAGGTTCAGAATGCCGATGGAGACGCTGTAGAGACGAAATTGGATCTCGCTCGGGCCTATCTTGAGATGGGAGATGGTGAGGCGGCGCGCGGTATTCTCGAGGAGGTTGGTAGTGAAGGAACACCCGCGCAAAAGGCCGTGGCGGAAAACATGCTTTCCGGGATCACTTAACGAGATCGCTCTAGAACCAAGAACCGAAAGGCGTAGGGGTGGCGAGCATCCGCAGGGTGCGGTTCCTCGGTGGCAACGAGCCACTCTTTGGGATCGTAGGGGGGGAAAAAGGCATCCCCCGCTACGATCGCATCCAC
Source organism: Pseudomonadota bacterium (assembly GCA_021785035.1). Lineage (GTDB taxonomy): Bacteria > Pseudomonadota > Gammaproteobacteria > Acidiferrobacterales > Acidiferrobacteraceae > Acidiferrobacter. Next base: position 4,840 of record JAJYGP010000010.1, on the reverse strand, counting down.
TTCGGTGACATATAATCTGTCCGCCCGGGCTAGCGTTTGAGCATAAAGGCTGGCCCCGCCGGCAATAAATATCTCCGGCGATCGCGCCTGCGCCAAGGCCTCTTCGAGCGACGCGGCCTTCTCGGTGTCGGAGCCCTGCACCACGAATGCCGGATCCCTGGATATGACCACACAGTGCCTGTCTTTGAGAGGGCCCGGGAGCGACTCAAAGGTCCGTCTGCCCATAATGACGGTGTTGTGGAGCGTTAGGGCGCGAAACCGCCTCAGGTCGTCAGGGAGGCGCCAGGGGAGGGTGTTAGAAACTCCTATGACGCCATTGCGCGCAAGCGCCACAATCAAAGCTATCGTCATACCGCAACTGGTGCCTTAATGGCGGGGTGGGGGTCGTAGCCTTCGATCGTAATGTCCTCATACCGAAACCCAAAGAGGTCGGAGATGGAGGGATTCAAGACGAGCCTTGGAAGCGAGCGGGGGGCACGATTCAGTTGTTCCCGCGCCTGATCAAGGTGGTTACGGTACAAGTGGGCGTCACCCAAGGTGTGCACAAATTCCCCAACTGCAAGCCCCGTGCTTTGGGCCACCATATGGGTGAGAAGGGCATAAGAGGCGATATTGAACGGTACCCCGAGAAAGATGTCGGCACTGCGTTGGTAGAGCTGACAGGACAGTTTGCCATCGGCGACATAGAACTGAAACAGCGCATGGCAGGGGGCTAGGCGCATATCGGGCAATGACGCCACGTTCCAGGAGGAGACCACAAGCCGACGAGAGTCGGGATCGCGCTTGATGGCCGCGACCACCTCTTGGATTTGGTCGATGACGTGGCCGTCAGGGGCTGGCCACGACCGCCACTGGGCACCGTAAATGGGTCCCAGGTTCCCTTTTTCATCCGCCCACTCATCCCAAATGTGAACGTTGTGCTCCTGCAAATAGCGGATATTCGTGTCCCCCTTGAGGAACCAAAGGAGCTCGTGGATGATGGAGCGCAGATGGAGGCGTTTCGTCGTGACCAGCGGGAAACCCGCGGCGAGCGGGAAGCGCAGTTGGTAACCAAACACGCTCAGCGTGCCGGTGCCCGTGCGATCGCTCTTCGCGGTCCCGTGGTCTAGGACGTGACGCATAAGTTCTAGGTATTGGCGCACCGAAGTAGTGTAGCAGGAGCAAGCACCCATGATCTATGTGAAAGAGAGCCCCCAGCATGGACGGGGGGTGTTTGCCGAGGCACCTATCGTCACAGGTGCCCTCTTAATGACCTTTACCGGACCGCTCCTGACCCGGGCGAATCTCGATCCCCATGACTATCACCTTCAGATAGGGGACGACCTCTATCTGGGTCCCTCGGGCGCGGCTGACGATTACGTAAACCATTCCTGCGCCCCCAATGCGGGCTTCGTCTCGGGCTTCACGCTCAGTGCCCTGCGGCCCATAAAGGCCCACGAGGAAATTACCTGGGATTACTCCTGCGCCATTGACGAGGAAGATTTTGGGGGCTTTCCGTGTGCATGCGGTGTCCCATCCTGCCGAAAAATCGTCCAGTCTTTCCGTCATCTCCCGCGCGAAGTCAGGGAGCGCCTTAGGCCCTGGACGTTGCCCTACCTACGAGAGCGTTACCGGTAAGTTCTTGTCGGGATACCAGGACAATGTAGCCTTAAGGTCTCAGGGTACGCGACTTGGAAATGGGTACCGCCTGTTAAGGTCCTCACAGCGTTTACGGCGACCCGCCTCTCAATGGTCTGCCTATGACCGTGCTGGACTTACCAATACACTGCTTGTTCATCGGTGTTATCGTCCGTCCGGAGCCGTGGGACAGGCTTTAAGGACGGCCTTTGGGTGTCAAAAAAGCGCGACTTCAAAAAAAGCTTGCACTAATCGACCCCAGCATTAGATATAATGGGGCGGGGAGCAGTGGCTCCTCCTATACTTTTTCTGGAGATGATAATGAAAAAACTCGTACTTGCCTCCGTTGTTCTTTTGGCGCTTGCCGGCTGCCATAAGGCGCCCCAGTCCAGCTCGTCTGCCAAGGCTGCACAGCCTAGCACCACCTCCTCCATGGGCAACGCCGCCACGACCACGACCACGGCCGCTCCGAGCAGCACAAAGACCCCAAGCACCGGGTCGACGACTACGACTAAGTCTAGCGGTACGGCTTCAAAGTCTTCTACGGCGACGAAGAAGAGCGCATCGAGCCAGTAAGCTCTCTGCGATTTACACGGTCTTGTATTAACAATAAGCGTGCGGACCCACGCATGCGTTTGGTCGGGTTATGACGTCTACGGGCATGACGCGGCCGCAAGTGTGTTCGCGAGCAGGGTGGCAACTGTCATAGGGCCCACACCACCGGGTACCGGGGTAATCCACCCTGCTCGTTTTTCTGCCTCCTGAAAATCGATATCTCCTACTAGACGACCGTCGGCCAGCCGGTTCATGCCGATGTCAATGACAATGGCTCCCTCCTTGATCCAGTGACCCTGAATAAGGCGTGCCTTGCCCGCTGCAGCAATCAAGATATCGGCCTCCGCTACGTGGGACTCAAGGTTTTTTGTGAAGCGGTGGCAGGTGGTGACGGTACAGCCGGCCAGAAGAAGTTCGAGGCCCATGGGACGGCCGACGTGGTTTGAGGCGCCTATGATGACCGCATGCAACCCATGGAGATCGACGCCGGTGTGTTGTAAAAGGGTCATGACCCCGGCTGGAGTGCAAGGCCTCAGCGCGGGCCGTCTGACCGCCAGGCGCCCGACATTGTAGGGGTGAAAACCATCCACATCCTTGCTTGGTCTAATCCGCTCTATGAGCAGATCGGCCCGTAATGGCGGTGGCAGGGGAAGCTGAATAAGTATCCCGTCAATGTCCGGATTTGCGTTGAGCTCATCCACGAGTTGCAAAAGAGCGTTTTCAGTCGGGGTTTTCTCTATCTTATGAGCTACGGATCGAATTCCGACACGCTGACAGGCCTCGGTCTTGTTGCGGACATAAATTTCCGAAGCGGGATCCTTTCCGATCAGAACGACCGCAAGGCAGGGTGCCCGCAGACCGGTTGCGAGCCTGTTGTCGACCTCGGTTTTAATCTTTGCCAAGAGATCGGCGGCGATGTGTTTGCCATCAATAAGGCGTGCGCTCATTTTTTCTCTAGAGGCTGTGAAAGAACCATCATCCCACGGGCCCGTGGGCCCGGCCAAGTCCCTTTACTCGCTTCTTTCGGGCGCCCATAGAGCGATAGGGGCAATTCCAGAGGCTCTTGTGGTAGTGTAGGTGTCCCGGCGATAGCGCCCAATCACGGTTCACATTACTGAGCCGACCACAAAATAGTGCGCACTTTCTCATGCCGCATAGCGAACGTGCCTCTCTTGAAACAGATTCTTGATCACCTGCGGCTGCTTCTGGCGTCGGTGTAGATGGCTGCGCACGGTGGCCACGAGTTCAGTCCGGTTGGTCGGTCGGCTCTTGCCGAGGCCATTGGTCTTGACGTCCTGGTTGAGCAGCTCATCGGGGTTCAGTTCCGGACAGTAGCCCGGCATCCGGATGAGCCGCAGCCGCTGCGAGTGCTGTTCCACAAAATGCCGAACGTCGCCGGAGCGGTGGACCGGATGCCCGTCCACGATCAGATAGATGCGACCCGGGATCTGCTTCAGGAGCCGCTGCAAGAACGCCACAAAGACAGGGGCTTTAAACTTTCCCTGAAACACCATGAAGGCCAAGGCACCCTTATTGGTGATCGCCGAGACCATGTTGCAGCCAAAGCGCTGTCCGGTGGCCCGCACTACCGGAGTTTGTCCAACGGGGGCGTAGCACGTGCCGCTCACGTGGTCGCTGCGTAATCCCATCTCATCCCCCCAGTACATCACGGCCTTTTCGCGTTTCGCCTGACGGGCAATCGCTGGGTATTCCCGCTTCAACCAGTGGGCGATGGCGGCATCGTTTCTCTCGTAGGCACGCCGTACCGGTTTCTGGGGACTGAGGCCCCAGCGCTTCAGGTAACGCCCCACGGTAACGAGCGACACCTCGATCCCGTATTCCCGTTGAATCAGCTGGGCCACGGCCGCGCGCGTCCACAGATAGAATGGGAGTTTCAGTTGATCGGGCATTTTGCCGACAATCATGGCGCACAGGCGTGTGGCCTGCCTGCCGTTCAGCCGCCCCGTGCCCGGGCGTCGTCCCCGGCGCTTCAACTTGAGCGCGCGCAGGCCGCCTTCCCGGTCGATCCGCATCCATTTGCTCACGGCCCGCAGACTTGCGCCGAACGTATGCGCGGCTTCGGTTTGCGTCATCCCAGCGCGCACTGCCTGCACCACCTGTCGGCGCAACAGATCCAGGGCCGAGGCTTCCAATTTCCGGGCATCGTTTTGTTTGTGCATGCGGCACAGTATAACATACTACGCACTATTTCGTGAACCGGTCAGTAAATACGATCATCGGCCCTCAGCGCCGGAGGTCGATCCTAGCGTCCGGCGTTGACTCATAGGGGTGGGCCCGCGTATATTCCTGGCCCTTCGCCGGAATCGGACGGAAGCGTCGGGGTATAGCGCAGCCTGGTAGCGCACCTGCTTTGGGAGCAGGTTGTCGGGGGTTCGAATCCCTCTACCCCGACCAACAGGCAGCAGCGAGGCGCCCGTAGCTCAATGGATAGAGCAACGGCCTTCTAAGCCGTTGGTTGCAGGTTCGATTCCTGCCGGGCGTACCACTCCCCTGGGGAGACGGTTCTTTGGTGAGCGTAGCTCAGTTGGTTAGAGTCCCGGATTGTGATTCCGGTTGTCGTGGGTTCGAATCCCATCGCTCACCCCAATTTCCTTGTAAAATCAAGAAGTTACAGCATACCAAATGGCTAGTAGAGTGCCGGACTCTT
>JAJYGP010000054.1:6058-8367 GCA_021785035.1 Pseudomonadota bacterium | reverse complement strand
AGGGAGGGGCGCCTGCGTTTTGGGTAATGCAGGAGCGTAGTTCGCCAGCGCCATAGTACAAGGAAAGCCACTGGACATATTTGACGGGATCCACGCGCGCGGTGAGCAAGAGCGCGCCCTGGGTCAAGGTATAGCTCGTGGGGGTCCCGGTGCTCGAATAGAGGACCGTGCCGTCCGGGTAAAACTCAAGGTAATAAAACGCGCCCAGGGTCGGTGGTGGCGAACCGTTGCGAAGTTGGACATACCGGCAGGACACACCGGGGTAGCGCTGCTGAAAAAGCGCGGCTGTCATATCGGGGGCGTTATTGAGCTTGACCCATATCCCGTTTTCGTAGACCGTCGCAGACCACCAGCACGCGGTACCGCCGTTGGATTCACTGGCATACCCGGTCTGAAAATACACCGGTTGGTCAGTCTTGAGGGCATAGGCCCGGGCCCATTGCATATCCTCTTCCACATGGCCCGCCGCCTCGCGAATCCGGCTGTTGACTACCCATGACGAAAGATCTGGAATCGCGACGGCCATGGCGATGGCGACGATTGCGATCGCGACCATCAACTCAATGACCGTAAAGCCCTTCATCCGCGATCGCGTTTTTATCGAACGGTTCGCGACCATATAATTATCTCCCCAGAGCCCCGCGGTGACCTCTCGATAAGCCTAGTACCGATCGCCCGACTCTGTATTTGGCTTGACACCAAACACCGACGATTCGCCTCCCGGGTTCCGGTCAAGCGCGTGCGGCCACCGCAAAAGTCAGCGGCCCCTCCCGGGCGTCATACCAGTGGGACACACCTCCTCCTATATATAGCACACACAGTGCCTATAGCAACATGACAGATGAGCCTGCTGCGGACAGGCGCCCCTGCATTTCAGTCCCGAGGCGACTTACAGTCGGCTTGCGCGGGACCGGCGCTTAGAAGTCAGGGGAACCTTGAACATGTGGTACAAGACGGACAATCAGCCTCCATGGGTGACAACCGCTCCCAGCTCGAATATCGGCATGTACATGGCCACGACCAAGGTCCCCACGATAATACCCAAAACAACCATGATGATGGGCTCCATAAGGGTCGACATGCGAGCCACCGTCTCGCTCACTTCCCCTTCGTAAAAATCCGCTACCTTCTCCGCCATGATCTCAATGGCGCCGGTCTGCTCGCCGATCGCCAGCATATGGACGGCCATGGCCGGGAATACTCTGGTCTCCTTCAGGGAATCAGTAATGAAACCCCCCTCCAAAACCCGCTCCCGCGCAGCATTGACCGATCTTTCGATGATCACATTGTTCGATATCTTGGAGAGCGTCTCCAAGGCCTCATTGATGGGGACACCGGCTGCCTGCATGGTGGCCAACGTGCGCATAAAACGCGCCACCGAGCCCTTCAAAATGACGTCGCCTATGATTGGCAGCTTCAAGGAAGGAGATCCTATCCACAGCGGTCCGGAAAGACAGACTCTTGCGATAAGCCATAATAAAGGCCCATAGGGTGGCGACGGGGATCAGCACAACCAGGTACCAGTGCCCGCGCATCCAGTCCGAGATGTCAATCACAGCCTGCGTCAGGGCCGGCAGCGTCGCCCCGAAGCTGTCAAAAAGATGGGCAAAAACGGGGATCACAAAGACCATCAAAATGGTGGTCACAAGCAACATGACAGTGATGATGGAGGCCGGATAGATCATGGCCGACCGGATTTTCTTTTGCAAAGCGAGCGACTTCTCGCGGTAATCCGCAAGGCGTAGCAGGATGGTGTCGAGAATACCGCCTTGATCGCCGGCCGCGAGTAGGGAGACAAACAGTTTATTGAAGTATTTGGGGTAACGACTGAAGGCATCGGCCACCCGTTCGCCGTCCTTAATGGGCGTCAGTATCCCCTCAAGCATGACCTTCATCCCCTTATTATCGCTTGCCGATGCCAATAGCTCGAAGGCCTGCACCATGGGGACGCCAGCGTTGATCATGGTCGAGAGCTGGCGGATCATGACCACAATATTGGATTCCTTGATCCCGGCCGTGGTTGAAAAAAGCGGCTTCGCCTTCTTTTTGACAGAGATAACTGTAAGGCCACGCTTTCTCAAGGTCGCGCGGGCAACCGCGATCGACACCGCCTCCAGCTCGCCTTTTTGGATAGCGCCCTTAGCATCGGTCGCGGGTCGAGCCTGCCACTGAAACGTTACGGTCTTAGGACCCTTTTTCCGGGAGACGGGAACAGCGTTTTCGCTATCGGCTTTTGCCACGGTTGCCATACATCATCCTCTTCATACAACAGATATCGAGTCGCGCTTGGGGAATCAGGAAAGCCTAAG
>JAJYGP010000054.1:0-6048 GCA_021785035.1 Pseudomonadota bacterium | reverse complement strand
ATCGCCGACACACACCCAGGCCCGGCCGCTCCGGCCGACAGGAATTTGCGGGGCTAGGCAGACCTGTCAACCCTTAAGCCCAATAGTCTCTCTAAGACTACCGTAGACCTTGCCGCCCCATCCAGCAAGGACGCCGATCAGCTGCCGGTCGCATAAGCCCCCTTTCTGCCATCACACATGGCCCTCGGGCCCTCTAATAGTAGCGTTGCCACACCGGCATAAAAGCCATCTCCGGGGTCTGGCCGCCCCCACCAAAGTTTGTTGCGTTCGAGACCCCGGGCGCATAGTCGATCTTGAGATTACCTTTAATGCTATTAAGGCTCGCGTTATTTTTACCGCCGAGCGTTGAGGTCGAGAGATTATTGGCGTTCGCGGTGTCGATCATGCCGGTAATGGTGCCGTCCCCTTTGGCCGTGAGCGATTCCCCAGCCGCCACGACCCCCGTAAGACTGCCATTCCCCTGCAAAGTCACGTCACCGCCCGTTATCACGCCCGTGGTCGGTGTCGGGCTGATGCAAGCCCCAGCGGACCCCACGCCCGAGCAAAACAACCCCGTCACCGTGCCACTCGGCTGGGTCGGGTCGCTCGCGGCGGTCTCAGTAGTATCACCAACGATCGGTACCGCATTGGTCGCTTTGCCATTGTCATAGACCGTACTACCCCCTGCATAGGAGTAATCGACACTCCCTCCGCTAATGAGTACAGCATTCGCGACCGCACCTGTCCCCTCACCATTATTGGCTGTAGTCGCCCCATTCGGACAGACATTGGTCGGAATGACCGTGTGATTGCAGACATTAAGCATCTGCCCATAAGACACGATATTGTTTAACGTGGCGACAAGCGCATTCCCGGTTGTAATCAGGGTGGCATATCCAGCGGTTCCCGATTGCGCATTCCCAATCGCGCCCGAGGCCACCGACAGGTCGCCATAAAAGAATAAGACGCCTGGAGTGGGAGTACTCGTGATGGCCCAGGCTCCATTAGGATCAGTCGGCGACGGCCCTGAAATACAGCTGGCTCCGCCTGCGACACACAGAGATGTGGAGCTTGACGGAAACGCGCTCAATAAGGTCGTGCCCGCCGGCACAAGGGCGGCGTCGTTCTCGAACGTCACCTGGGGCTCGCCGCTCGCGTTGACGGAGAATACGGCATTGGCCTCAGAACTGAGGTTATACGCATTGATGGTCGGCGAAACGACCGAGCTTTGAGAGATATTCTGCGTGCAGGTGGCGGTCGAGCCGCAGCTTTTACCGGTGCTATCCGTAATTAAACCCGTGGCCTGAGCGGCACCCGTGATGCTGGCGCTGCCCTGGATCCCGAGGTTTCCGACCACCGTCAAAGAATTTGTCCCGGTATTGATCGAAACGTTACCGGTCAGGACCTGGCTCCCGTTGATCAAAAATGCATATTGAAGCGGCGTAAAGGAGTAGATCGTGGCGGCATGGAGATAGGCGCGAATCTGCGCCAAACCGCTCGCGGTCTGCCCCGTCGCATCGATCTCAATGTCGCCGTTGGTAGCAAAGGTGTTGCTCACCACCTGCGCCGTCATGGTATTGGTACCCGTGGTCTGATCGAGGAGTACCATGCCGGCCGGTATGGCTGTCGCGCTCAGATTCTCGGCATTCCCGCTCGCACACGTACTGCTGGTCGAACCACAAAACAACTGATTGAAGTAGGCCGCCGAGGCCGCAAGCGCATCTTGCGCCAGGGCACGGGCCTGGGTGCGCGCAGTACTGGTATTTTGGGACTTGCCGCTGGCCTCCATATGGCTATAAGCCCCGTACAGGCTGGCCGCCATGGCGGCTCCTATAGCCAAAATCATAATGAGGGTCGAGACGCCTTGCTGTTTTTTAAAAGTCTGACGCGTCATAAAAGCCTCTCTCAGGGCAGATTTCGCATACACACGTTGACCGGGGCCATATCGGCCGTATGGCTAAAAAAGCCCCCAGTCAGGATCTGCGCCACCGGCAGTTGCAGGCTCACCAAAGGGTGAAAAATGGGACTGGTGGGAGGCGCGCTCGGGTTAGTAAGAAGGATCTGCGATCCGCGCAGATCGCAATTTTGGGCAGCCGTCACGACGATGGGGGTAAGATTGGTCGTCGCCACGCTGGGCAGAACGGTTACGACATCCCAGTTCGCGGCCGTGTTCATGGCGGTCGCTGTACAAGACCCCCCCGCGCTCGTACCGTTAGCCGGAGCCTCTTCGAAATAGACCAGGCGGTCGTTGCTACTCTGAGGATTGGAGCTCTTCACCACCTGCAAGCCGGCACAACTGACTGTCGCACCGCCGACGGGCGAGTCCCAATCCCAAAAAATCCCGTTCCCTTGCGCGCTCCCGCTGGCCGGTATGGGCACAGCCACATTCGCCCCGGGTCCTGAGCCGTTCACCAAAACGAGGTCGGTATTGACCTGAGGCGCCGTAATGCCATAACCCGCATTCCCGCTATTCATTACGTCAAAATCGTAGTTCAGCGCCTCCCCTAAGGTCTGCTGGCCGATCACCCCTTGATCGATCAGCGAACGCGATACCGGGACGTATAAGACCATAGCTGCCAACACCAAAAGCGCGCCTATGACCATAGCGATCATAAGCTCAACCAAAGTAAAGCCTTTACTGTTGGACGACGACACTGCGCGGCACTCCAAAGGTGGTCCAGTTCGCCGTGGCCGTAACCTGAGTCACGGGAATATTCGGGGTGTTGCTCGGATACGGCATCGCCACGTCATCAATGTTGCATTGAACATCAATAGTGAACGCAAGGCCCGCAGAGGTGGTGGCGGACACCACGTTCGTGCCGCCCGCAGCCGGACAGTATTGGGTAGGCGGAGCACTATTCAGAACCGCTAAGGTCTCATTCAAAACGTCTTGGCGCTGACTATCAAAAACGTTTCCGTCCACCGCGTGCTGAAGGCCCATCGTGACGCCGAGCGCGATAAAAAGAAAGATCACCAAAGAGACCAGGGTCTCGATTAAGGTGAATCCGCGGTCAGAACACATAGGAGCTACTCCCAAGCTTGCCGCCGCTCACTGAGGACTGGAAAACCCATTCACCCGAGGAATTAGCGGCGGGCCAGACGCACGTACTGTGTGTCGCAGGGGTCGCGGTCGTCACCGCCAAAAGCGGCTGCCCCAAGGGACTAAAGGCAAGACATGTCAAGGGACTACCATTGATGGTGATACTCACATTCAGAGGAATCGCGCTTGCATGGACCTCGACTGGCCCGGCCGTCGGGTTTGTGTTACCGGCACACCCACCGCCGCTTCCCGTGCACACATACAGCTCCTGGGTCGTACCCTGCGTCACAAGCTGCAGAGACCAGTTGCCATCGAGCGACGTCGACATCAGGGCCGCGGGATGCGTAAGGGCTTCAGCCATAGCCATCTGGAGCGCAGTCCGTACACGGGCCTGCGCCTCGTTTACGTTATCCGTGGCAAGCCACGACAAAAGCCCCAAGAACCCCGCCCCCATGAGGATCGCGATGATCACCATCACAACGATCAACTCGACAAGCGTCATGCCGGATTCATATGAGGCATGCCGACGCAGGATCTTCATGGGCATCGGGCCTCGCTTACCATCCCACCACGACCGTGCCATTGGCCTGCGCCTCGCAGCGATTATTAGCGCTGTCGAGATACAAGACATCTCCGGTCGGAAGCCCCGATGTGGCGGTTGGTATGGCACTCAACAAATAGCTGGGGCTCGGAATCGCCCCGGCATTGCAAGCAGCCGGTGGCATACCGCTATCGGGATTCACTATATTATAAGTAAATAAGGGGTTGGAACTGTTGCCCGGATCCCATCCCCGGAGGGTCGGTGTCGCCACCGTGTACGGCTGAAGGTCGGTGGTAGTGGCGTAATAAACGTTATGATTTTGGTAATAGCGCTCCATCAGCGTAGACAGCAAAACCAAGTTACTCTTGGCCTGAGCAAACTTGGCGTCCTTCACGTAATTCGAATAAACAGGGATAGCGATGGCCGCGATGATAGCCAAAATCGCTATGACGACCATGATCTCCACCAGCGTAAACCCCTTCTGGCGAAGCTGCCCTCGTTTTTCATACATCTTACTCATGCGTCACCCTAATCTTTCTTAGAATACTCAAAAACGACCAGCGATCTTGCCAACCGGGCCGCCCGGCACCAATTCGAACGTTATAAAAAAAATCTTTTTGAAATCTGGCTGTTAGCGCACGTTCCCTGCCCCAACGCAAACCTCAGGACTCCTTCTCTCCGCCTAATTATAGACGAACCTACAGAGGTCAAGGGGACCGCCGCGCTTTTCCCTGGCTTATTTCACAGCGACATACGAGACAATAGAGGCGTTACGACTGGCCATCCCTTATACCGCCCCATCCCCCCGACCACTAAAACCAATACCTAGGCTCGATCTAAAGACCGCCCTGGGGCCTGCGGACGCGTACTTAAACATCGAATCTGACGGGAAACAAGGGGGCGGGGGCATAAGGCCGGCCTCGGGCTTGCATGGGGCCGGGTTTTCGGCTTCACTCAACCCGCTCAGTGGGTATCGTCAACACACATACAGGAATAGCCCGTGCTCTTTATTGAACCCCGCGCCGGAATCGCGCCTTTCGTCCGCTTCATTGCTGGCGCTCGAGGCGCGCTCGACATCAACGCCTATCTCCTGACCGATCGCAAGGTCGTAAAGACCATACGAGCCGCTGTCGATCGCGGCGTCACGGTGCGTGTATTGGTGGCACGCCGCCCCTACGGCGGCCGGCCACACGGAGAGATCGCGCGCTTGGATGCAAGCGGGGCCCAAGTGCGCTTCGCCCCACGCCGCTTCAGCGGTCCTTATGTCTTTGACCATGCCAAGTACATGGTGTCCGGAGACACAGCGGAGATAGGCAGCGCCAACCTCACCTGGTCTGCCTTTCACAAAAACCGGGAGTATGTCTGGATAGGTCATAACATGAGGGTAGCGCACGCCCTGCACACCGTCTTTCTAGCCGATTGGCGGCGTACGCCAGCGGGCCCTTTGCCGCGCAGACGCCTTGTGCTTGCGCCCGGCGCGACCGCGGCCTTAGTCCGCGTCCTCAAGAGACCGGGGCGAATCTGCATCGAAACTGAGGAATTGGGTCGAGATCGGGCCTTACTGGCTGCGCTCCGACGCAGGGGAGCGGCCATACGCCTTCTTCTCCCGTCGCGCTTGAGCTCCTACGATCGATCCATCGCGCGACTCGTCGCATCCTACGGTGTCCACATCCGCTACCTTACAAAGCCCTACCTACACGCCAAACTCATTGCCGCAGCCCACCAAGCCTTCATAGGCTCCGAGAACTTCACCGCCACAAGCCTTCACCACAACCGGGAGGTGGGTATCCTGCTCACAGGCCGGGACGCACGAATGCTCAATAACCAATGTGCGTACGACTGGGCGCTCGGGGTGCCGTAATCAGTTCAGGCGCGGCCCCTTGCCGATAAGGCCACAGGGCCCACGCAGACCACGGAAGCCCCGTGGTCTGCGTGGGCGCGCTTAGGCCATGTCTGAACCTAAGCGTTAGCCCCGCTTTTCTGGGCGCCCGCCGCCGCCAAAACCGTCGACAGCCATTGATTACTGAGTCGCTCCGACAGGCGGTTCTGGCCTTGACGGGCGGCAAGATTATCGAGATCCACCCAGGCCAAGGGTTGATCCTGCTCGGCGCATGAAAACACCGCCCGGGTCCGTAAACCAGTTGCCGGATCGATCTGCCATTGCAGGCACTGAGCACAAACCCCCTTCATCATGCACTGCATGGGACTACCCACGGTCGCAATCGCCTGGACATCGTCCTTGAAAACTGGTTGCAACACACCCTTCATGGCGCCCTGAAAGGCCTTCAAAAGCCCGGTCGAGCCCATCACCAGAACCCGGTCGACGACCGACAAGGCGATCGAGTTCGGCGGCAAATCCAAGGTGCCGTCGGCATAGCGTTGCAGTAAAGCCACCATGTCCGTGGCCTCGACTGCGATATCTTGCGGCCGACGGGCGGTGATGCGCGGCCCTTGCGCCGTGCACCACAGGATTTGATCCGCAGCCGCC
>JAJYGP010000036.1 GCA_021785035.1 Pseudomonadota bacterium | reverse complement strand
GCCCGGCCGGAACGTCTCGGCAATCTTGCTGTAATCTTGGGACCGGGCGTCGGTATTCTCGATCAAGAGGCCGATCGGTGCCCCAGTCGTCACCCCCTCAAAGACCCCCGAGAGGATGCGCACCTTGTCCTCTTCGCGGCGTTGCGTCGTGTGACGAGAGGTCCCGGGTTTACGGCGGTCGAGATCGGGCTGAATATCGGACTCTGTCAGCGGTAAGCCAGGCGGACAGCCGTCGACCACACAACCGATCGCCGGGCCATGGCTTTCGCCAAAGCTTGTCACAGAAAAAAGCCGTCCAAAAGTGTTTCCGCTCACGCTAGAACCCGTTCCTTTTAACCTTATTTATGGTCTCCAAAACGTCCGCAAAAGGGATCCGCGATCGAAAACGCGTCAGCAAATCCATGTAGGACAGGGGGCCGTCCGCCGACAGCGTGGCGGTGATCGCGCACATCCGCATATAAACCGACAAGGATATTCCCCAGCGCTTCAAAAACTCCGATAGAGTGAACGAGTTCGCATTCCTTGCCCCCGCTTTCAATGGCGCTCAGCATGTCCCGGGTCTCGAATAGGGCCTCGTCGAGCAGATCGAGAAACTCATCCTTACTTGACTTGTTAGTATATGCATAGGTTCCCACCGATCGAGAGTGTTGGGCCCACGCGACACCTCTGATATGCGCCCATCGATAGCCGGATATATAAGCTTACTGATAATATAGCGGCTACACCAGGAGAACCTATGTCAGACCCCCTTCCCCCGGGCGCACCGACGATTCGCGTCGTACCCATGCCAGCTGACACAAACGTCGCCGGAGACATCTTCGGGGGCTGGATCCTCTCCCAAATCGACATTGCCGGCAGCGTAGCGGCGCATCGTCGTGCCCAAGGGCGCGTGATCACGGTAGCGGTCAACGCGGTCCAGTTCCACCAACCGGTGTTCGTAGGTGACCTAGTCAGCCTCTACGCCGAGGTGACTCGCGTCGGGACCACCTCGCTTACGGTCGAGGTCGCTGTCTATGCCGAACGCTTCCGGGACGCCTGCCACGCCGAATGCGTCCGCGTCACCCAGGCGACCTTAACCTATGTCGCTATGGGCCAGGACCGTAAACCGCGACCGGTTCCCAAGAACTGTCCCGAGGCTTAGGCCGTCCGTATGCTGCGATCGCTCCCTCCGTTTGGTCGGGCGGAAAAAGTGAATCGGTCGTCTTGTACCCCAACCTCTATGCTGTCACCAGGAGCGAACTGCCCCTTTAAGATTTCCTCCGCAAGTGGATTCTCCAAATACTGCTGCACGGCTCGTTTTAAAGGCCGTGCCCCGTAGACGGGATCGAAACCAGTCTGCGCCAACCTCTCTACTGCTGGCTCAGTCACGTCCAGCCCGAGATCCCGCGCCTTCAGGCGCTCGACCAAATAACCCAACTGGATACGAGTAATCCGCTTCAGATCGTCGCGACCCAAGGGATGAAAAACCACAACGTCGTCCACCCTATTGATGAACTCGGGCCGGAAGTGCTGAGCGACGATCTCCATGACCTCGCGCTTCATGCGCTGGTAATTATCTTCGCCTGCCAGCTCCTGAATGACCTGCGAACCCAGGTTGGATGTCATCACGATGATGGTATTGCGAAAATCGACCGTCCGACCTTGGCCATCGGTAAGTCGTCCTTCGTCTAAAACTTGTAAAAGGACATTGAACACATCCGAGTGCGCCTTTTCGATCTCGTCTAACAAAATGACCGAATACGGCCGCCGGCGCACGGCCTCGGTCAGGTAACCGCCTTGTTCGTAGCCTACATAACCAGGGGGTGCACCAATCAGACGCGCCACGGAATGCCGTTCCATAAACTCGGACATGTCGATGCGGACCATGGCATCATCTGCATCGAACAGAAATGAGGCGAGAGTCCGGCACAATTCGGTCTTGCCAACCCCCGTTGGCCCGAGAAAAAGAAAAGAGCCGTTCGGGCGATGGGGATCGGAGAGACCCGCCCGTGAACGACGAATCGCGTTGGCTACCGCCTGAACCGCCTCCTGTTGGCCTACGACTCGGCGATGCAGCTCCTCTTCCATACGCAACAGCTTCTGGCGTTCGCCTTCCATCATGCGCAAGACCGGAATCCCGGTGGCGCGCGATACCACCTCGGCAATTTCCTCTTCCCCCACCTCTTTACGCAACAGTTTCGGGGCCACAGGCCTCGCACGCGCCGCCAACTGTTTTTCGAGTTCCGGGATCCGCCCGTACTGCAGTTCCGACATCCGGGCAAGATTTCCGGCCCTGCGTGCCGTCTCGATCTCGACCCGAGCCCGATCTAGCTCCTCCTTGATGTGCTGCTCGCCTTGAAGATCGGCCTTCTCCGCCCGCCAGATCTCCTCTAACTCCCCATATTCGCGCTCGAGCTTACCGATCTCCTCTTCCAAGGCCGCAAGTCTCTTACGCGAGGCCTCGTCAGTCTCTTTACGCAAGGCGACCCGCTCGATTTTCAGTTGAATCAAACGACGATCGAGACGATCCATCGATTCCGGACGGGAATCGATCTCCATACGGATACGAGCGGCGGCCTCGTCCACAAGATCTATGGCCTTATCCGGCAGCTGGCGATCCGTTATATAGCGATACGACAAGGTTGCCGCCGCCACCAGGGCTGGATCCAGAATACTCACTCCGTGATGGACCTCGTACTTTTCCTTGAGGCCGCGCAGGATCGCAATCGTGTCCTCGACGCTCGGTTCATCGACCAGCACCTTTTGAAAGCGACGCTCGAGCGCGGCGTCCTTTTCAATGTACTGCCGGTATTCGTCCAAGGTCGTGGCGCCAATGGCGTGGAGTTCACCGCGGGCGAGCGCCGGTTTGAGCATATTGCCGGCATCCATCGCGCCTTCAGCCTTTCCGGCGCCGACCATCGTATGCAATTCGTCAATAAAAAGGATGACTCGACCCTCTTGCTTCCCAAGATCGGTCAAGACCGCCTTCAGGCGCTCCTCGAACTCCCCGCGGAACTTCGCCCCTGCGATCAGAGCCCCAAGATCCAGCGCCAAAAGGCGGCGCCCGCGAAGCCCTTCGGGCACCTCACCATTCACGATGCGCTGCGCCAGACCCTCGACAATAGCGGTCTTACCGACGCCCGGCTCCCCAATCAACACCGGATTGTTCTTCGTCCGGCGCTGCAAGACCTGAATCGCACGGCGGATCTCATCGTCGCGGCCAATGACCGGATCAAGCTTCCCTTGAGCGGCCCGCTCGGTTAAGTCGATCGTATAGCGGTCGAGCGCGCCACGCTGTTGTTCGGCATTCTGATCATCGACCTTACGCCCTCCCCGCCATTCCTCAATAACCTTCTCAAGCCCGGTCCGGGATGCACCGGCCTCACGTAAGAGCCGACCCGCATCACCCTTGTCCTCCATGGCCGCCAACAAAAAGAGTTCGCTCGCGATATATTGGTCGCCGCGCTTCTGAGCATACTTATCGGTCAGGTTTAAAAGTCGGGACAGGTCGTTGCCGATATGAATCTCCCCCTCCGATCCCTCGACCTTCGGTAAGCGATCAAGCGCCTGGTTCAGTTGAGTGCGTAAGGCGTCGACGGCCACATCCGCCTTTTCGAGTAAGGGCCGCACCCCTCCGCCCTCTTGATCCAACAGAGCCGCGAGCAAATGGATAGGCTCGATGAATTGATTGTCCCTACCAATGGCCAGAGATTGGGCATCGGCCAAC
This sequence comes from Pseudomonadota bacterium, assembly GCA_021785035.1. Lineage (GTDB taxonomy): Bacteria > Pseudomonadota > Gammaproteobacteria > Acidiferrobacterales > Acidiferrobacteraceae > Acidiferrobacter. Next base: position 32,584 of record JAJYGP010000036.1, on the reverse strand, counting down.
GCCTGTTGGAACCGATTGGTCAGTTTGTCCATGCGCATGAGAGCCACCTACTTCGTAAGATGCCCTCACAAATGGGGGAGAAAGGCCAGAGTTTCAAGGCATGAGTCCCGGAGACGCGGGAGCAAGCACAGAAAAAGGCCCCACACCCACCTCAATGAACCGGATCGACGCCCGATCCCTGTCCGAAAGAGTGGATCGTTCTAGGAATGCGCTAACTTGAGCTTTCTTGCGCCCTTTTCCCACAATCGCCCGGGACCCGCCACGCTAATCCCCAAGGTCTTCAGTCGTGAGGCCCTTAAGCCCCCGCAAAACATCTTCGACAAAGTGAAGCTCGGCCACCATCCCTAAGCCCTTCCGCGAGCCCTCCGGGCACAAACCCATAGATCGGGCGGGTACGCAGCGCCGGCTTACGACCTCATAGACCGCAATCTCGCGCCGCAATACGTCTCGGGCGATAAGGCTCAGCTTATGGATATCCCGAGACAAGGCCTCGCCCTGGGTCCATAAGTCCTCAATACCGTAGGAGGTGGCGCCCCCCGAGGCAAACCCGCGCCGGCCATAGGCCTGATATGCGGCCTCGACCACGGCTGTCAATTCCTTGGGAACCTGGATAAAACCGAGGCCCGCCTCCGCAGTCGGGTCCCAGCCATCCTCAGGGATACCTGCCACCCGACCCGACAAAATGAAACTGAGCCTAGCGACCGATGCCCGCAACACCAGCAGTAAGGTCTCGATCATCTTGTTCTGAGCCAAGGCCAGTCCGATCGCCAAAAAACCCGGGCTGGAAAAAACCTCTTTACGGGCAAGATCGAATAAAGGATTTGCAGACTGCGTTGGAATCAACATCTCGATTTCCCGACCAAGCGCGTGGCGCGCACTACAAAACTCGATAATCACGTCAGGAATCGCCCGTATCGAGACGGCGCGCTGGGGAGAGGTTGAAAGACTTTTCCGACCGTCTGCCGTACGCACGAGATAGTCAAGGGACTTCTGCGCCGCTTCCTTATCCCGGGGCAAATCCCGTAGGTAGTTGATCCGGGCCAGTTCACAGAGGCGACCGGCATAGGCGCCACTTACGACCACATATTGAGTAAGCTGCTTCAATTCCCGATAATTGTCCGCAGCCAAGGCCGTGTGTACGAAATTGCCGTTGATCAAGGCGATCATGTCGCCCGGCTTCAGGGCATAGGGCGCCGAACCATCGAGGTCAAATACCGCACTGACCCAGTGGGTCGCGGGCAACACATCACCCGAGGAGTACGACTGCCCGGCCGGAATGCGTGGACAAAACTCGGGGTTGGTCACCTTCTGCACGATACGCGCGTAGGCCTCCGAGGAAATTCCGCTCCCGCCCCGACTCAATTGAAACGCCTTTACATAACCTATAAGTGAGGCTACGGCCCGCGGATACACACCACGCGCATAACTGGGCCGCATGTGATGGCTGGCGAAGATCGCTTTTTGGAAATCGGGGCCGGCCTTGGGATCGACCGTCACAAAATCACGATGCCCAAGTTCCGTGTTGAACCCGTAAATCGAATTAACGTGCCCTTGCTGCAGCAATTCCTCCACCCACGCACGCTCGGCCGCGATTCTCGCCGCCGCCTCAAGCACCGCCGGCGGCAGCACATGCCGCTCGGAGGCCTCTAGCAACTGGTTCAGGTATGGCGTGTCCATTCACTTACTCCTTCAGGGTCCCTATGTACAAAATTGCCACCACCAAGAATGACAGTATAAGAAGAGCTGCCACCGAAATCGTTACATCAGGTCTCCATGAGTGAAACACACGAAGAATTCCCCAAGTCGTGCTGGGGCGATAGTCAGGGCTATGAGAATACTCAGTAATTTCGGTGATGACGCCGAGCGCCTCCATGAGCCCGAGAGCCGCAAGAATATTCTTGATCTGTTTTTGCATCCGACTGCCCTGTCTCGCGCGCATGGCGTCCACAAGATTGCGGGCCGTATCCACTTTGTTGATCGTGGTAACAATATAAGGCTCGACCTTCCATAGCCGCATATACGCGACAAAGCACTCGCTTTTCCAGCCTTGCAAACCCATGTCTCGGTCTTTGCAGATGTATAGCATCTGGCTCAAGTGCGTCTTGGCGCTTTCCAGCCAATCCGACACGTCCGTACCTCTGCGCACAAGCCCCCCCAAAGATCGAAAATAGGCGTTACCAGTCTTTTTCGCGTACTCGTTGGTCACAGCAAATATGTACTGAAGCTCCCTGCGAATGGCGGAAATCCGCTCCACGACCCCTTCGTCGACCTCGGTGTCGCTTGCGACGGCGCTCGAACCCCACGCGCAATAAATTCGGCAATTGCTTGCGCTCACACAGACCGTATCCTTATGCAATAAAGCCAGCAAAAATTGCTTTTGTTCCTGGCTCACTCCCCCATGCGGCCAAATATAAAGCCGCGCCGTCCATAAAATACTTGGTACGATAACAGGGCGCCGCGCTGTGACCTTAGTTTCTTTATTGCGCACTAAAAGATCGATGTAGTCCTGCTCTCTTTCCAAATACAAGGGGCCAAACCGTCGTCCCCTCAAGGCCTTGATTGGAAGAGTGCTCGCGGCCGCAGCGTGGATCTGGCTGAATATGTCAGTCTGAGTAATAGCCTCCATCAGTTCAACGGAAATGGTATGGATCAAGAGTTCTATTTCCGACCTGTCTGCGGCTGTTATGTCGCGCCCCAGGCATCGAAGCGTAAAATCCCATTCCAACATACCAAAGAGATTGTCGTAGACGTAGAGTTCGACACTGTGCTCCGAGAATAGGGAGGTCGGAAACTCGGACGCCTTGATGGCGTCTTCGATCCGAAACCTTGTCGCTGCAGGTATTTGTAGGTTACTGATTCTAAGCAGTGGGTCGAGAAGCACGCTGTCATCGTCGTCCTCGGATGTCGCATACCGCCACTTGGCCTTACGTTTGGTTTGGTTGAATACGACCTCCACGAGGCCTACGCCCTGCTCTTCAAGGACTGCCTGCACTCTTTCCAGGAAAACGCATGCGCCCTCTGGGTCTGAGAGCAAAAAGGCGGTATCACAATTCAGCGGGCTTCGAAAGCATGTACCGCATTTTACAAGCATAAGATCCATGGGCATTTGTCCTATTCAACCATCGGGGTACATGGCTGGGCAAGTATCTTCATGACCGCTTTCACCGACCTTGTATAGTCGCGCCATGAGTACGACTGGTTGTGGTGGGTAACCCTAGGAACCGCACCGATGACGCGAAAGCCGCGTGAAGCCTGTGGCGCCGTCGATCTGTAACTTTCACCACCGCATCTTGTCGCCCTATATGGCCAATGATCAAGCCTAAAGCCAGCCTATGGTCCTGACAAGCCGTATCCTGACCACCCAAGTGACCTATCTCGAAGGTCGCTCAGAAAAGCCAGCGTACTGTTTTAAGAGCGTCTTGATAAAAAAGTCTTCAGGGTCGTGTCAGTGGTCCATAAACGCCTCACGGCGCACACCCCGCAGGATAGAGAACACAACGTCCCGCGATTGCGTAGAGATGGCGCCGTACGTACCCGCGGACACACCCTACATAAACCCAATACCCGGCTTCCTCCCCACAAGAACGCCTGTAAAGGCCTCATTGTTGTTTGGTAGCGTATTCGGACCTCGTCCTGCCGCTCACTCCGATCCGAGCCTACTGCCCGTACAAGTCATCGTGGCGCGGGCGCAGTAGCTCAATTCCCGAGTGGTCTTAAGCTACCTCAATGAAATGCTAATAGGCTCCTGCCCGATATCAAGATCAGCCCGCTTAGCGCCTGTACCCAGCTGAATACTACGCCCGCATAAATTCGCTGCCATATCCCTTGCCAACCCGATGTTCGCTCCAGCATTAAAATGACCAGACAAATGGTGCTCGTAAGAACTGTGATAAAAGAATATATGGCGAATATCGGGTGTATCAGCCACCAGACGAAACAAAACAGTGCGACGGAAGTCACAAACGCAAGCGCGCCCAAGACACCAAAAAAAACCGTGCACCATTCCTGCCCGCGATTGCGGAGTACGCGGACACCCAGAATCACAAGGGAAAACTGCCATAATCACCACGGTCAATCCAAACAACACAAGTCCTAGCAGGATACCCAGTGCCTCTCTTTGACTACCGAGGCTCACATATACACCGAAAGCAAACACTACCAGCATTGTCCCGGTAACGCTGAGCCATCTATTGAAGTAGCGGGCGCCCGGAGAAATACGGGTACCAAGTTCGCTGATAAATTGGCTCCGATGTCGATAGCCAGGATAAACGGCAGCCGCCCAAAGAATATTCAAAAAATAGATTATTGGGGCGACTAATCCACCTCCCAACATAATGAGCAGATATCCGTCGCGTATAGTCACCCTCAATATCTCATAATTTCGTTGGGTTCTGCGCTAATTCGCCCCGCGCTGTCGGATTATGACTCGCCGTGGGCCCCGATGCGGCGTCAATAATGATCCTCGCTTCCATGAAGGTGACGGCGTGGCCAGAAAGGTGCACGCGACCGCCATCAAACACACATGTTATAGTGCCACCCCTCTTAGATAGCTGTCTCGCGCACATGGTATCTTTATGCAGTATTTTTGCCCAATAGGGAACTAGCGCACAATGCACGGACCCGGTAACCGGATCCTCGGAAACGCCAAATTTCGGCGCAAAGAAGCGACTAACAAAATCCGCCTCTGTCCCTTGTGCCGTAATTGCCACGCCCCGTAAATCGAGTTGCGCCAGAAATTGGTAGTCAGGACGAACGCTGCAGATCTCCTCTTCGTTCTCAAGTACCACGATATAGTCGTCTCCGGCAAGAATCGCTGCAGGCTTTTGTGTAAGCCGCAACCCTTGCCGCAATGCGTTTGGCATCTCAACCGGATGGATCGAACAGGCGGGGAAATCCATAGTGAGCTTATTGCCGTCTTTGGTCACATACAGGCCACCACTACGGGTTTCGAAGGTGACCTTATTTCCTTGAAATCCCCGTTCGTGAAAGAGAACGTGTGCTGTTGCTAGGGTAGCGTGGCCGCACAAATCCACTTCAGCCACCGGTGTGAACCAGCGTAAATGGAAGGTGCCAGAGTTTTCTGCCGGGATATAAAAGGCGGTCTCAGAGAGATTATTTTCTTCAGCAATGGCTTGCATAACCGCATCGGGGAGCCACTGGTCTAGAGGAATAACAGCCGCCGGATTGCCAGAAAAAACCCGGTGACTAAAAGCATCAATCTGATACTGGATCAGCGTCACGGTATTCATTTTTTGAGAAATCGTATCATTTGTACCTCAGCCACATAATCTGTGTCCATGTGAACGGCATCTGGCTCCAGTGCGAAATCTACGAAACCCAGCGACCGATACAGCGCTCGGGCCCGATGATTTCGCTCCAGAACAGTCAAACGAACGGACCGTAAATTATCGATCTCCTGTGCACGGGAGAGAACCGCCTGCAAAAGCGACCTACCGAGACCACGGCCGGCCGCCTCCGGCGCCACGAACATGCGAAAAAGTAACGCCTTATGCCGCAATTTCAGACCGCGATCCCGCTCCAGACTGACAATCCCGACTAGCACATTTTTCTCGAAGGCGCCTAAGGTAAAGCTGTCATTTGCTCCTCGCGTGGGAATACCCACGGGAACATCATCTCCCGCCGCTATGCGGAAATACTGCGCGTGTTGTTGCATGGCATCCTGCCAGAGTGAGCGATAAGCGAAATCGTCGTCCTGCCCTAGTTCGCGAACGAGGGGGGCGCAGATCACGTCTTCGCCCTTATCTGACAAGCTAAGGGGAATATTCCGCCAGGTCCCAATCATCCGTTCACGTTCGGCATGCAGTGCTTCAGTGCGGCATCTGACGACCTCCAAGACATCCCTGGGCGCATCATCCGGCCTACCAGCCTGGAAAGGCGGTTCCGGCGCATATTTCATGGCAAGCTGAATTTCTTCAGCCGCACCTTGGCCACGCAAGGCTGCAATCAGCACAAGACCAAAGTCTATCCCGGCAGTAACACCGCCACCGGTGATCAGATTGCCGTCTTGAACCACACGCTCCCGGATAGGTATGGCGCCACATTCAGTGAGGAGATCAAGATAACGCCAATGTGTCGTCGCGCGCCGTCCGGCAAGCAATCCTGCCACACCGAGCAACAGCGCCCCGGTGCATACAGAGGTGACAAACTGCGCCGTTGCCGCCTGGCGCTGTATCCAGCTTAGAATTTCCTCATCCTGCAACAAAACATTGAGACCGACGCCTCCGGGTATACAGAGAACATCCACCGGCAGTTCGTAGTCGAGGGTGGCCGTCGGCTGAAATAGCATACCTGCTGAACAGGCCAAAGGCTCTCGGGTTTTCCAGAAAAGATGCACCTCACAATCCGATAAGGCACTAAAAATCTCATACGGGCCCGCCAGATCCAAAAGCTGGAGGCCGGGGAAGACCAAAAAACCGACACGAGTCGTCATTCAGGATGGTCCTTTTCCCCGTTTTTTGCGCAGGCCAGAACGTATTCAGCCATAGCCAAGGAGCCAGACTGATTTTGCCTCTCCAGGTGCGCCCCGACACTGTCACGGTTGGAAAGCGGCTGGTTCTGGCTGACCTTCCATTTACCAGCCCACCGCGAGATCGGGATTTCTATGCCCACCACCTGTCCGATAAGCGACTCCGTGAAACCCTGAGGCGCATCATCCACCTGCCAGGGCCGCGCAAAGCGACTCTCCTGCTGCGTGGTCAGGCCGACCATCTGTTGCCGGACCCAATCGGGATTGTCCTTGACGTGAAGCAGCCCATGGACGTGGACGACGGCATAGTTCCAAGTCGGCACTACCTTGCCGTTTTCCGCCTTTGTGGCATACCAAGAAGGACTTATGTAGTGTTGTGGCCCCTGGAAGATGGCCAACACCTCATTGCCTGGGGACGCCTTTTGCCATAGCGGATTAGCGCGCGCCACATGTCCCTGTAACACGTAATGCGGCCCCTTCCCGGGCAAGAGATACAGCGGGATATGGTCGGCCTCTGGTCCCTCGCTACCTATGGTGATCAAGGTTGCGAGGGGATAATGCTGAATCAGTGTCCGTAACACTTCGGGACGAGTTTCCGCAAACGTTCCGGGGCAGTACATGGTTCGTCTCCATGCTATTCAATGTTCGGCGCCGCAGACTCACTTACGCATAAGTCCGCAACGGGCGGGCGGGCGTCAATGGGACAGCGCCGATACTGCGACATGGTTTGCAACTTGCCCATGGCTGCGATCAAATCCGGCCAAGGCTCTGCCCAAACATCAGAATAGGTCATCTCGCCGTTATGACTGGTCGGGTAGGCCAAGTTCTCCCGTTCGGGCGTGAATTCACACTGGATATTGGGCTTGCTGTTGCCGCGCGCATCACAACGATACCAGCCCCAATTATCTAGCCAGACAGCGGTGAAACCGTGTGTACAATAGGGCGCACGAGGACCATCAAACGTTAATCGTTGATAACAAAACCCGGCAGGTATGCGGCTCGCGCGCCATAAGGCTACCAATAAGTGGCTCTTGGCAAAGCACAAGCCGGTGCCGACACGCAGCACATCAGATGCCCTACAGACAACCTCCTCACGGCGAAAATCCATACTGTGTTCGATCTGATCCCGCACCCAATCAAAGCAGTTTTTAGCCGTTAGCAGGGGTGTCCGACCGGACAAAGAGGCCGCCAGGTCCTGAATCTGCGGATGATTGCAGTCAACGACCTCGGCATTCAGAAGAAAATCCGTTGCGGGTAGATGATATCTGTTTACGCTCACGCCTTCACTCCAAATCGGCTGTTTATTCGCCGAATATTCCCTGATGCATAAACTCCGCAACCTTCAGTTGTGCATAAAAAGATTTTTATCTAAACGGCCTACCAGCGTAGCAGGACCTACTACCTCCATCAAACACGCTCCATCTTCCATACCGAAATACCGGATCCCGGCCCGCCGCGATTCAATTGAAAACGCGCCGCCCGGATTGTCTTAGTAATCACCGTCCTTTCCTGTCAGTGCAACCCATCATCATAGTGATTTATGGAAGCTCATCGTGTAATTGTATCCGACCACCCAAAGCGTTCTGCGCACGCGTGATACCGCACACATGCCTGTTTCTTCCAAAAAAGTGACGGTCTCGACCCTCAGTACCGACCTTTTTTGCCAGAATTACGGAGCGACACGCACCCCTATCGACGCCTCCCTTATTCCCTCAGGCGCCTCATACCCTGTTACGCCGTAGCGTGCCAATAAAATAAAGCCAAGCGATCGCTGCGATCATGGTAGCGACTCCATAGAGCACAGGCACGCCGGCTGTAAGCGCGACACCCCCAAGGCGGTACCCGATCCGATTCCTAAATAAATTGCTGAGGCGTTCAAAGACAAAACGAGCGATACGATCTCCGGTGCGGCAGCGATAAGCCGGTGCTGCTGGGGCGGCGTCTGCGACCATGTACTCGCGCCCCAGAGACTAACCAGAAGACCCACAACCGCCGTCGATATGGTGCCCCCGAAAGCGCGTGTGCAGCGCGCAGCAGCCAAGCAGCCCTAGAGAAAGGGTCATGATGGTATAGGTCACCGATAACATACGAGTAGCCCCCCACCGGTCGATGACATAGCCGCACAGGCCGCTGCCTAATATAGCCCCAAGGCCATAGAGAAATAAAAATCCCCCTATTCCCGCGGGCTCGACTCCCACACCCTGCAGCGCCGGCACCGAATACCCATAAATTGCGTAGCTCGCCGCCATGCCAAGTACGGTCAGCGGCAGTAGGCTGATCACGCCGGGCTTACGCAAAACGGCCAGCCGATCGCGAAGCGGAACAAAGGGTCCACCGCCAAGAACCGGCAACACTCGCAATACAGCGACGCTACTCAAAAGCGCAAGCCCAGCGACCAAACCTAAAACAACCCGCCAGCTCGTCCAGTCGCTCATGAGACTCCCAATCGGCACCGACAACACGGTAGCGAAAGTCAAACCGGCTAGGACCAAAGCCAAGGCCCGGCCGCGCAAAGCGGAGCGCGCAAGCCATGCCGCCACCGCGCTTGCAGTAGGCGTATACGCGGCGGCCCCCAGTGCGGCCAGGGTGCGAAACACCATCAGGACGGTAAAGTCGGGGGCCACGGCCGCGCCGAGATTTGCGCCGGCTATAACGACTAACGCAGCCACCAACAGGGTGCGACGAGGCGCTCTCGCGGCAAGTGTCGCTAGGATAGGCGCAAACACAGCATACGTGACCGCAAAGACTGTGACGCTCTGTCCAGCCACACCCACAGAGACATGCAAGCTCGCAGCCAGGGAGGGCAAAAATCCGGCCACGATAAAGGCATCCGTGCCGACCGCAAAAGTACCCAGCGACAAGATCACAACCGGCGTCAAACCGCCTCTTTCCCGGGCACGTTCACTACTCGGTTTGTCATCCATAGGCCCCCCCGCTTTTGCGTATTAAGGACATATTTTATCCAGATTATGAAGCCGCCAAGCCCGGTAGCTTCATAGCCATGCAGCTAGCGTCGCACCTCTTGATACCAACGGCGCGTGCGTTCAGCCGCGGCTGCGGGGGCCTTTTGCATAATATCCGCCAAAGTCTGGGCCTTGAGTGCTGTGCGCCACGCCTCCTCTGCTTCCTGCATGGCCCCTGCAATAGCGCAAGGCCGTCTCTTTTCGTCGCGCGAGCAGCCCTCATTCTGTCGGATCTCGGTACAACGAAAAGCTGCATCCGGCCCCTCGACCGCGATCACAACATCCAGAAAAGTCAATTCATCTGGCCGTTTCGCCAAGCAAAACCCGCCACGCGCCCCGGATACGGACCTTAGAATCTCGGCGCGAACAAGGGCCTGCAGACACTTATTGAGATAGGTGGGAGGAACGCCGAAGTGCTCGGCAAGTTTCGCGGTCGAAATAGGCTCTTGGTCGCCAATCCAGGCGAGCGTTAAACAACAATGAAGCCCCCACTCCACCCCTTCACCCATCCGCATGATCTGTCCCCCTAAGGCCTCACGCCTACGTTTTATTCAAGAAGCCTGATCAAGGCTTTTCTAATCTAGATAATTTATATCCGCATTTCATGGACCGTCAAGAAGGCGGCGACTTCTATGTCCTGAGCAATGCTCGTCCTCCCTATCTGTCGTGGCCTAGATCAGGAGGCGCGCTCCCTGCAAGATTTAACGGTGATGCGGGCAGCGACGCCTTAGCCGTGCACAGACCGCACGGGAAGCAATGGAGGGCACCCTTTGGAAACCGGCCGGCTGTCGCAAGTAGGCTTCCTTTCTAGATTTGGGCCAAAAGAAGGGTGGATCCGTACTGATCTTGATATCGCCGATCATAAGAAAATGTTGCACCCGGACTGCAGCGTCACGTAATCTTTCGGGCAGGAAACCTTCCTGGGCCCATCATCCACTCAACGCCCGCGCTACCGGCGCCCACAGGCGACTTAATCGGGTATGAGGCGGTCGTGGGCCCGCAAAAGGGGCTTGTGGGACAAGAGGATGGCCGCGTTCTGGCGCGCAACTGTTATCCTCGTAAGTCCGCGCTCGACGACGAGCATGGACACACCCATTAGGGACACTCGGCCTTTGGGTCCAATCCTATTTGCAATCAGGCCATGGCATTTTGGGAGGCAATTGTGTTCACCTCGTATCTCACACCAGCGGTTGTTGAAAAAGCCGTTTGTGCCGCCTTGGAGGAAGACACAGGACCAGGCGACCTGACCGCAATTCTGGTTCCTAAAAGGTCGGTCTCAGCGGTCCTTATCACACGCGAAGACGGTGTTTTATGCGGCCAAGCGTGGTTTGATGCCACGTTCCGACGTCTTGATCCGCACTGTGAGATTCAGTGGCACGCCCAAGACTCGGACCGGGTTTCCGCCGGTATGACGCTGTGCGAACTCTCAGGGGATGCCCGCGCCCTGCTTACGGGCGAACGCACGGCCCTTAACTTCGTTCAAGTCCTTTCCGGGACCGCAACGGCGGCGCGCCGCTACGCCGACCAGGTCGCCCACACCAAGACCCGCATCCTCGATACCCGCAAGACGCTCCCGAGCCTACGCTTGGCCCAAAAATACGCAGTGCTTTGCGGAGGCTGTCAGAACCATCGTCTTGGTCTTTATGACGGCGTGCTGATCAAGGAAAATCACATCGCCGCCGCGGGATCCATCGAGGCAGCATTACGCCACGCGCAAAAGATCGCCCAGGGCAAATTAGTCGAGATCGAAGTCGAGACCCTAGCTGAACTGGATCAGGCCCTCGCCGCCGGGGCCTCACGCATTCTCCTCGATAATTTCTCGGTGCCCGATCTGCGTTTAGCGGTCGCGCGTAGCCACGACCAAGCTCAGCTCGAGGCCTCGGGCGGCATCACATTAGAGACAATCGCCGCGGTCGCCGAGACCGGTGTCGACTTTATTTCCATCGGCGATATCACCAAAAACGCGCGCGCCCTCGACCTCTCTCTGCGCTTCACGGGGCCTGCGTTTGGGGGGCGCGGCTAGCTGCGAGCTTAGACACTGGCCGCGTGCGGCTTGAGAAGCGCCTTCTCGATTTGGTGATTGAAGGCGGGGATGTCATCGGCATTGCGGCTCGTGATACATAGTCCGTCGACGACCACGGACTCGTCCGTCCAATGGCCTCCGGCGTTACGGATATCGGCCTCCAAGCTCGGCCAACTCGTCACATGACGACCGAACATTAAACCCGCATTGATCAAAAGCCAGGGGCCATGACAAATGGTGGCCAGCGGTTGGCCGGTTTGAGAAAAACGATTCACGAAGTCCACCGACTGCGTACTCAGGCGTCACTGATCCGGGTTCGCGACGCCTCCCGGCAATACCAAGGCGTCATACTCCTCTGGGCGCGCCTCCGTAACGGTCTTTCGACTGTGAATTGCGACCCCGGCTTCAGGTGATTAAAGGCCTGTACGGACGCACCACGCTTTTGAAAGGACACGAGATCGACAGTGGCGCCCTGCTCCTCCAAAAATTGCCGGGGTTTTCGTATTCGACTTGCTCGACGCCGTCCGTAAGGAGCATGGCAACGCGCTCACCCCGCAAAGTTCCCCTCGTCAGCTGTTCCTTCACAGGATGGAATAGACCTACGAAGAGTGTCCCTCTATCCACGCCAACGTCGCCATCCGCCCACAGACCTGGGTTTGCCGATAAGAGTAGAAACGCGGATCGGCGAGGGTATCAAAACCCCCGCCGTACACCTCGCTAATACCGCAGGCCGCCAAACGGACACGAGCGAGAGCGTAGAGATCCGCTTGGTAGCGCCCCTTACTGACCGCCCGAAAGGCCGCCCGGGCGCCGTCTCCGAAGGCGTCACGGACCGCCTCACCGACCTCATAATGAAGCGGACCTATGGCGGGCCCAAGCCATGCGACCAGCTCCGACGAAGACACCGGGAGAGCCGCGACTCCCGCTTCGATGATGCCCGCCGCAAGCCCCCGCCAACCACCATGCAAGACCGCAATACAGCGCGCCTGCCGATCCGCGAGCACAATCGGCAAGCAATCGGCAGTCAAAATGGCACACACCAGCCCCGGTTCGCTTGTGACGCTGCCGTCGGCATCAAGCGCCGATTCCACCCGTCCTGCGTCTACGACCCGGGACCCGTGGATTTGATTAAGCCACCGCGGTACCGACGGAAGCCCAAGCGCCTGCCCAAGCCTTATCCGGTTCACCAGAACATCCTCGGGGGAGTCCCCGACATGGATCCCTAAATTCAGTGAGGTATAAGGCCCACGGCTGACGCCGCCGTGGCGCGTTGTGGTATAGACACGCACTCCCCGGATCGGCCATGCGGCCGCCACACACTCGATCACACCGCCTCCTTGCGTAAGCGCTGCAGGGCGTCTGCGAAGTCGGCGGCCATGGGGCACTCAAACATCAGGCGCTCTCCGCTCTTTGGGTGGACCAAGCTAAGACGCCGCGCATGCAGTGCCTGCCGCGGCAGAATATCGCGGGTCTTCGCTCGACCGTACACGGCATCCCCTACGAGCGGGAAGCCTATGTGCGTCATGTGCACCCGAATCTGATGCGTGCGACCCGTCTTAAGCCGCACACGCAAAAGACTAAAGCGCCCCAATCGCTCAATAAGCTCGTATTCAGTACGGGCCGGCCGGCCGTGCGCCGTTACCGCCATCCTGGTCCGATGACGAGGATCGCGCCCAATAGGGGCCTCGACATGGCCCCGGGCCGGCGGCGTACCGACTACCAAGGCCTCGTACTCACGGCCCATCTCACGGGTCTTCAGTTGCTCGATAAGGGCAAGCCTTGCGATCTCGGTCCGCGCGATCACAAGCAAGCCCGAGGTGTCCTTATCGAGCCGGTGGACAATCCCCGAACGTGGTAAGGCGGCGAGATCGGGGGCATGATACAAAAGCGCGTTTTGCATGGTGCCCGCGCGACAACCGGCGCCAGGATGCACGACGAGACCTGCCGGCTTATCGATCACAAGTACGGTGTCGTCTTCGAAGATGAAAGTAAGGGGGATCTCTTCTGCCTGGATATTGGATAGGACTGGTTCTGGGAGATTGAGCCACAAGCGCTCCCCACTCTTGACTTGGCGAGTCGCCGCCACCGGCTGGTCGTCTAGGGTTACGCGTCCCTCGCGCAACCATCCCTGGAGCGCCGTCCGGGAAAATTGCGGCAAGCGCAACGCGAGCGCTCGATCAAGTCGTAATCCCGCCTCGGCGTCGGAAAATTGTAGCCAAAAGTGTCGCTCAGGGTCCACGGTCTTTCCGCTCGGTGCAAATCCGGTTAAGCTTGCCCTCGAATGCCAGAGGAACCGCCATGCGTCGCCTGATCCGCTTTTGTCTCATCGTAGGGCTCGCAAGCCTAACCGCTTGCGGCCGTGACCACCACAAGACGCATCATTGGTCTGCCCAGCGCTTCTACGCCCAAGGCGTGGCCACGCTAAAAAATGGCAACTATGAACGCGCCATTCGGCTCTTTCAAGGCCTCGAAGCGGCCTACCCCTACGGACGCTACGCCACTCAGGCCGAAATCGTCATTGCCTACGCCTACTATAAGGCCTCGGAACCGGTGGCCGCGGTTGATGCCGCGAAGCGGTTCATTCGCCTTCACCCAACCGACCGCCGCGTGGCCTATGCCTACTACCTGCAAGGCCTCATTGATTTCAATAAGAATCAGAGCGTTATCGAACGTGCGTTTGGCGTAAACCCGCTACGCGGGCGCGATAACAGCGCGGCGCGCGCGGCCTTGCGCGCCTTCGAAACGGTTGTTACCAAATATCCCCACAGCCGATACGCGATCGATGCCGCAGAACGCATCAATTATCTCCGGGATATGCTGGCCCGAAACAACATCGCGGTCGCCCGCTACTACTACATCCACGGGGCTTACGTCGCTACCGCCGATCGCTGCAAGTTCGTCATAGAACACTATCCGCGCACACCGGCCGTGGCCGATGCCCTCGGTCTTATGGCGATGGCCTATGAACGCATGGGTATGGCGGGATTAAGCCGGGACACCGCACGGATACTGGCACGCAACTTTCCCCAAAGCCCTTACCTTGCCAAACTTCGGGGCGCTCACATCTTACCGACGCCATAGCGCGCGCTCACCGGATAGCGCCAATCGCGCCCAAAGGCGCGAGCGCTCACGCGGGTGCCAAGTGGAGCTTGCTTGCGCTTATGTTCCGCAAGCCGAACGAGGCTTAGGACGCGATCGACAATCGCGGGATCGTAGCCGGAGGCCAATAAATCTTGTCGCCCGCAATTCTGTTCCACCATACGCACAAGAATGGCGTCGAGTAACTCGTACGGAGGAAGGCTATCGGTGTCCTTCTGATCAAAACGAAGTTCGGCCGTGGGCGGTCGAGTAAGGACCCGCTCAGGTATCACCTCCGAGACGCCGTTACGATAGTTGGCCAAGGCATACACATCGGTCTTAAAGACATCCTTAAGCGGCGCGTATCCGCCCGCCATATCTCCATAGAGCGTCGTGTAACCGACCGCAAGTTCGCTCTTGTTGCTGGTCACCACAACGAGCCCCCGCTGAGCATTGGCAAGCGCCATCAAAAGCGTCCCACGAATACGTGCCTGAAGATTTTCAGTAGCCAAGCCGTGTCCTGGACCCTGCCAATGGCCATCCAATACCTGCGCAAAAGCCCCATAGATCTCACCTATCGGCGCCATCGTCAATCGAACACCGATGTTTTCGGCCTGGGTCCGCGCATCTTCGATGCTCATGGGTAGTGTGTAGCGAGACGGCATCATAACCGCCTGCACCCTGTCAGCTGAGAACGCATCGCAACACAAAATCAAGGCCAAGGCGGAATCCACCCCTCCCGATAAACCCAGCACGACCTCAGTGAAACCATTCTTCTGGACATATTCGCGCAGACCGAGCGTCAGGGCTCGATAAACCCCGGCGATGGGCATCGGCCAGATTCGCTGCTCGCCGTCTAGGGTCTCGCCTTTGGAACCAAAACGAGCCGCCACAAGATCCTCTTCAAATGCGTGCGCACGGACCGCGGCCCGCCCGTCCGATCCCAAAACAAACGATTCCCCGTCAAATACCAGTTCGTCTTGGGCCCCTATCATATTTACGTAGACGATCGCCATTCCGGTCTCCGCTACGCGGGCGCGCCCCGTCTCGAGACGGATCAGATCTTTTCCTCGGTGATAAGGGGAGGCGTTTATGGTGATAAGGACGCGAGCCCCGGCCTCATTTGCCGCCCGCGCCGGGCCGGGCTCCCATAAGTCCTCGCAGATAGTGACGCCAACCGCCACGTCCCCTACAGACCGCACAAACACCGCGTCCCCGGGCGCAAAATACCGCCGCTCATCGAACACCCCATAGTTGGGCAAAAGCCGTTTGCGATAGAGGCCGACCACCTGACCCCCATGGACCCAGGCCGCGGCATTGAAGAGCTGTCCGCCCTCCGCCCAGGGAAGGCCCACCAGCATATCTATGCCGTCCACGCGCGCCGCAAGCGCCAGAAGGGCTGCTTTCGCCTCCGCCACAAAACCGGCATTAAGAAGGAGATCTTCGGGGGGATAACCCGTGAGAGACAGTTCCGGAAAAGCGATGAGGTCCGCGCCCTGTTCAGCGATTGCCCGCAGCGCCAAAGCCTCCATGCGATCGCCGTTGCCGCGAAGATCACCCACCTCACAACGCATTTGGCCGAGCGCAATGGTGGTCACGACGACCTCAAGCGCGCCGCGACTGTTTGACCCATATGGGCCGGTGACTCCACAACCGTCACGCCCACTGTGGCCAGCGCCGCCTTCTTCGCCTGCGCCGTGCCGCGCGACCCCGCAATTACGGCCCCGGCATGGCCCATGCGCCGCCCAGGCGGCGCCGTAAGCCCCGCGATATAGGCGACCACCGGTTTAGTGACGTGGTCCGGGATAAACTCGGCCGCCTTCTCCTCCTCTTCGCCACCAATCTCGCCCACCATCAAAATAGCCTCAGTGGCTGGGTCGGCCTCGAAGAGACGCAGGCAGTCGATAAAACTCAAGCCATGAATCGGATCACCGCCTATCCCTATACAGGTGGTTTGGCCAAGGCCGGCCGCGGTGGTTTGCGCGACGGCTTCGTAAGTGAGGGTTCCAGAACGCGACACGATCCCGATCACGCCCCGTTGATGGATCGATCCGGGCATGATGCCGATCTTGCATTCCCCAGAGGTAATGACGCCCGGACAATTGGGTCCGATTAGCCGCGTCGTCTGCGGTAAGAGGGCCTTCACCCGCACCATGTCGGCGACGGGTATGCCTTCCGTGATACAGACCACAAGCCCGATACCCGCAGCGCCGGCCTCTAAAATGGCGTCTGCAGCGGCCATAGGAGGTACGTAGATCACGGAGGCATCCGGGGACACGGCCGCCACCGCCTCGGACACGGTGTCGAATACCGGACGATCAAGATGGCGCGTACCGCCTTTCCCAGGTGTCACTCCCCCCACCAAACTGGTCCCGTACTCTATCGCCTGTTGGCAATGAAACGTGCCTTGCTTGCCGGTAAAGCCCTGGCAAATGACCCGCGTCCCCTTATGAATCAACACGCTCATACGATTGCCCCGGCACGTCTCACGGCCTTTTCTGCCGCGTCTTGCAAGCTGTCCGTCACATCCACCTCCAGGCCACTTTCCGCCAGGATCTTCTGACCCTCTTCGCGTCGCGTACCCACGAGCCGCACCACGATCGGAAGCGAGCGCCCAAAACCGTTGGCCGCCAACACCAGGCCTTCAGCAATGAGATCGCAGCGCACAATACCGCCAAAGATATTGACTAACACGGTCTTCACGCGCCTATCGGACACTAAGAGCGCCAAGGCTTCGGCGACCTTTTGCGCGGTCGTGCCGCCTCCGACATCGAGAAAGTTCGCTGGTCGACCGCCCGCCAGCGCAATCAAATCCATGGTCGCCATAGCCAAGCCCGCGCCATTGACCAAGCAACCAATATCCCCGTCCAAAGCAATATACTGAAGCCCTAATGCACGTGCCTGCTCGTCCTTTTGATCGCTTTGTTGCGGATCACGCTCAGCATCGAGTTCGGGTTGGCGCCATAAAGCGTTGTCGTCAATCTCGATTTTGCCGTCTCCGGCCACCAGAGTCCCCTCCGTCGTCACCATAAGGGGATTGATCTCAACCAAAAGGGCATCCGTCGCTATCGTCAGATCGACGAGGTGCGCCACGAAATCCCCGAAGGCGCCGACTAGGCGCCCAGAGAGATGAAGGGCCTTGGCAAGCGCGCGTCCCTGGTAGGGCGAGAACCCCTTTAGGCTATCTATCGGGATTTGAAGCGGCGCGGATCCCTCCTCAATTCCGACTCCGCCTTGGGTCCCGGCCAGAATCATCCGCTTGCCAAGCCGCCTATCAACAACGCACGCAAGGTAGAGCTCGGATGCCACGGCAACCGGTTCCTCGACCAACACACGCGTCACGAGTTGTCCACCGGGTCCGGTCTGCGCGGTGGCGAGTCGCGATCCCAGCCACTGACGCACGGTCTTGGGCAACTCGGCTATCGGCACAACGCGTACCCCGCCCGCCTTTCCGCGAGCCCCGGCATGAATCTGGGCCTTAACCACGCACGACGGACACCGCCAACGCGCACAGAGGCGCGCGGCCTCGTCTTCTGTCGCTACTACCGATCCCACAGGCGTTGGCAGGCCATACCGCGCAAATAGAGCCTTAGCCTGGTACTCATGTAGACGCACCGCACTCTCCTTATTATCCCGGTCACAAAACGCTATTATGCCATAGCAAGCGCCGCTGGCTTGCAGAGCCGCGATCGCCCGACTACTATGGCGCCCTTAAGAGGACTCGCAGTGGCCGTAGATATCAAGCGTGTCGCATTCATCGCTCTCGCCGCAGGTCTTAGTGCCTGCTCCCACGACTCGCCCGGGACGCTTCGGCGCCAAGTCACGGTCCATACCGCTCTCGCTGTTATCCGCCCCGTCCCACGCCTTGTCACGGCCATAGGGGATGTGGGGCCCGGGCTTTCCCCCGTGATCAATGCCCGCATCGCGGGTCGTTTGACGCGCCTGCGGGTCGCGGTCGATCAATCTGTTGCCGCCGGCGCCCCATTGGCCTATATACGACCCCAAGGCCCCGGGGGGCACTTGGCTCCGATTGTCGCGCCAGCACCCGGGGTCATCACCCAAATTCTGGTGCCGGCGGGAACTAGAATTCATCAAGGGCAGGCCCTTTTCGGTTGGAGGGGGGCGACCGTGCGGCAAGCCCGAGTACCATTTTCGGCAACACTCAGCCCGGACCTGCACATCGGCCAAGCGGTGCTTCTCCATAGCCCTCTAGCCCCTCGTTCGCCGGTCACTGGAACCATCGCACGCCTCATACCGCACCTCAAACACCATGCCATCTTCGCGATAATCACCTTACCGCCACGGCACGGATGGGTCGTAGGGAGTCCGGTACGGGCCGATGTCGTCATAGCGGATAGGCCCGTTCTTGTGTTGCCAAAATCAAGTGTCGCGCTTCGGCGCTCTGGCGATGTCGTTTTTGTGCTCCATCATCGAATCGTGCGCATGCAAAACGTGACGGTCGCTGCAAGGCTTCGTCGGCTGGCGGTCATCTCCTCGGGCCTTGCGCCCGGCGCCACCGTCGTCACGGACCCCAGCCAATCCCTCATCAACGGGACCCGGGTGAGGATCAGCGGGCGACATTAGGGACCGACACGCGCGAGCGTCAAGCGTAGCGGACCGGTAGACGGGAGACATACCAGAATGTAAATGTTGCGGCACACAGTCGTGCTTCGGTATCCGGGTCTAAAACGCCCGCATACCCAAAGGAAACTAAACCTCAAAATGAAAAACCTTTTGCTACTTGTCATGGCCGCCGGAGCGTTCACGCTGACACCAGACGCGGCTCGCGCCCTAAACCTTACGCACCTCTATGCCGAGGCCGTGGTCCACGATATGCGTTACGCGGAATCGGGCGCCTCCTACCGCGAGGCGCGCACACTGATACCCGTCGCGCGCTCAGCCTTCCTTCCCCACGTCTCGGCGAACGCCAATACGGCCTACAACATCCTCCAGTCTACGATCCTTGGCGGCACCACCGGGTTTACGTTTCCGAGCGGTCGTTTCGCCTTTAACTCAAACGGCTATGGCATCTCGGTGACCGAAACCCTTTTGAACGTGCAGGCGCTTTATGACTATCGGGCCGCTGGCCAAAGCCTCAAGGCCTCGCGAATCCGTTACCGACTTTCCGCAAGCCGTTTGGTTCTCTCCGTTGCCCAACGGTATTTCGATCTGCTTCTTGCAAAAAGCGAACTCCGTTTAAGACAGGCCGAAGAGCACGCCTTGCGCGCGCAACTGGCCCGGGCAAAACGCAGCTTCCGCCTGGGGACCGCCACCGTTATCGACGCCAAGGATGCCCGCGCCCGATATGAAGCGGTCCGGGCCCAGGCGCTCGACGCTGCCAATGCGGTGCGCATCACACGCAGCCGTATCGAGCAAATGACCGGGGCCCGGGCGCGCCACGTCTGGCCGCTTGCGCTTGGCAAACTACCACCGCCCCCCAGTCGCGGCAGCGTGCTCCTGGAAGAAAGTCGTGCATCCCGCCACAACCTCGTTCTCCTTGCCACCCGGGCTGAGGCTCGGGCAGCCCGAGCTCGCGCCTCGGCCGCAGCGGCCGGCCGCTACCCCACCATCACGGCCGAGGCGGCCTACACCTATAATCGCGCCGGCAATAGCCAATTTGGCTTTGGTTCAGTCATCCGAGAAAAATCAATCGGCCTTAACCTCTCGCTTCCCATTTACCAAGGGGGCGAACTTTCAGCGGCAAGCGCCAGGGCCGAGGCCCGCGCTTATAAAGCCCACGTGGCGGTATTGCGCACCGAACGGGCGGTCGAATTTGACGTACGCCAAGCCTTTCTCAATGAGCGCAATGGCTACGCCGAAGTCCGCGCGCTGCGCGTAGCCGAAAAGGCGGCGCACGTTGCGCTACAATCTGACCGGCTCGGGCTTAAAGTGGGTGTGCGCAACGATGTCGAGGTCTTGCGCGCGCAACAGAACTATTATCAGGCGCGGCGGGACTTTGCGCGTGCAGTGTTTGCTTATTTACTAAGCCGCCTCAGCCTCAAGGCCGCCGTGAGCGAACTGACCGTAGGCGATATCCGCCAGCTCAACGCCCTTCTTAGGCCGCCATCCGGCTCCTCCCCCCGGAGCAGCCATGTCGGATCGCGCGGTTAAGCCATGGTACCGATGGTAAACTCGCCGGCATGATCGCCTCTTTCCTTAGCAGCATGACGGAGATTCCTCGCGATACGTGGAACACGATATCGGGGCCCCAGCCATTCCTGCGTCATGAGTTTCTTATGGCGCTTGAAGAGAGCGGATCGGTCGGACCACACACCGGCTGGCAAACCGAAACCTTTATCATGAAAGATGCGGGGCAACTCAAGGTCGCAGTCCCGCTCTATCGTAAATCGCACTCCTACGGCGAATACGTGTTCGACTGGGCCTGGGCTCACAGCTACCGCGAAGCCGGCCTCAACTATTATCCGAAGCTCGTAGCCGCCACTCCCTTTACCCCAGTGACCGGCCGGCGTCTCTTGACGGCCAGCACGCCGACCCCGGAGATCGCCCATATCGTGAGCACGGCGCTGCGAGATCACGCGCGTGCCACGGGCGCCTCATCCCTACACTGGCTTTTTAGTCCTGAACCGGAATGCGCCCTGTTGTCAGCCGAGGGATTTTTGC
The DNA here is from genome assembly GCA_021785035.1 of Pseudomonadota bacterium. GTDB lineage: Bacteria > Pseudomonadota > Gammaproteobacteria > Acidiferrobacterales > Acidiferrobacteraceae > Acidiferrobacter. The sequence continues at coordinate 11,412 of JAJYGP010000036.1, read as the reverse complement.
GGCGCACGAGCTTTCAATTTCATTGGGCGAACGCGGGATGGTCAGACTTTCAGGAGTTTCTGGCGGCGCTGTCCGCTCCCAAGCGTAAAAATATCAAACGCGAGCGGCGGCAAGTCGCCGATGCCGGTATCACCTATACCACCTACGAGGGAACCGCCCTCACGGAATCGCTTTGGGACACCTTCTACGAACTCTATCTCACCACTATCCAAAAGTACGAGGCCATCCCTTATCTCACTCGGCAGTTCTTTTCCTTGATCGGGAAAAACGTCCCAGGGGTCATACTCCTTATGGCCAAGCAAAGCGGAAGAATAGTAGCCACGGCCTTGTATTTTCGGGACGATGACACTCTTTACGGACGTTATTGGGGAACGAACATTGGAGTTCCCGGCCTGCACTTCGAAACCTGTTACTACCAGGCGATCGAGTATTGCCTAGCCCACGGCTTAAGGCGCTTTGAAGCAGGGGCGCAAGGCGAACATAAGCTGAGTCGCGGCTTTCTTCCGAACCCCACATACTCCCTTCACTGGCTTCGCCACCCCCAATTCAACCGGGCCGTGGAAGAATTTTTGCTGCGCGAGAACCAGGGCCTGGAACTGGCCATCAACGAATTGACCGACCACTCTCCATTCCATAAGTCATCATGAACCCGCTCACACACTACTCACTTGCCGATCTCAAACGAATCTATACCACCTTGCACGCGGCACTTTCCCGGGATTCGCTCCTTATGGACAGCAACTTGCTGGCCGATCTTCAGACCCACTTGATCAGCGAGGCGCGCCGGGTCGGGGTCGATGTCTCGGACCACGCCTCCTGGACGATGTGGCTTTCTGATCAGGGGGACGAGCGCTGATGCTTTGGCTTTTGCCGGAGGAACCCCGGTTCCCGCCACCTGAGCTCGGGCCGGCCGACGGCCCACTCGCCATCGGCGGCGATCTTTCCGTCGATCGGCTTTTATCCGCCTACTCGCTCGGGATATTCCCCTGGTACAACGAGCCTCCGATCCTTTGGTGGTCGCCGGATCCGCGCATGATTCTTTTGCCCGATCGGCTGAAAAAAAACCGCAGCCTCGCGCGGGCGCTTCGCGCATCGACCTTCTCGCTTTCTTTTGATACCGCCTTTCCCGAGGTGATTCGCGGCTGCAAGGCCCCCCGGAAGGGCACAGCGGGGACCTGGATCACCGAAGATATGGTAGAGGCTTATGAAGAGTTGTTTCGGCAGGGGTTTGCCCACAGCGCCGAATGCTGGCAAGACGACGTGCTCGTCGGCGGGGTGTATGGCGTGGCGATTGGTGGGGCGTTTTTTGGCGAATCTATGTTCGGCACGATGAGCAATGCCTCGAAGATCGCCTTCGTATCGCTCGTTGACCATCTCCGCCAACTGGGGTTCGCGCTCGTCGACTGCCAAGTACCCTCGCCGCATATGGCCGCGTTCGGCGCGACCCTGGTTAGCCGCGCCGCGTTCTTGGCGCAATTGAAGCAGGCTGTCGCGCAGCCACTGGGCCCTGGCCGCTGGTCGTCCACACCGAGAGCCTTTTCATGAGTATCGCGAAACAATCGCCGAACCTGTTTTTATCGACAGGTCATAGCTGCAGCTATTTACCCGAGCACACGGCCAATACCCTTTTCATGGACCCGCGATTCCCGATTACGCCCGAACTCTTTGGGGACTTCAACCGCCGTGGGTTCCGTCGCAGTGGTGACCTGATCTATCGGCCGCACTGCCAGAGCTGCCAGGCCTGCGTGCCGGTGCGGATTCCCGTAGACGCGTTCAAGGCCCACCGTGGACAGCGACGCACACTCGATCACAATAGGGATCTGATCGTGATCGCCAAAGCGCCAGCCTTCGATATTGAACACTTTATGTTGTTCTTGCGCTACCAGAACGCTCGCCATCCGGGTGGCACTATGGCCAATCCGGATCCCCCGACCTATCTCAGATTCCTTGTGGGGCGCCACGTCGACAGCACGTTTTTCGAATTTCGGGCCGCGAAAACCTTGGTGGCGGTAGCCGTCGTTGACCACCTTCCAGACGGTCTGTCGGCGGTCTACACCTTCTACGACCCGGCCTCGCCGCAACGCGGTCTCGGAACGTACGCCATCCTGTGGCAGATCCAGAAGACCTTAGCTCTCAATCTTCCCTATCTTTATTTAGGCTACTGGGTCAAGGAAAGTCCGAAGATGGCGTATAAATCCCGCTTCCAGCCCCTGGAGGGCTACCAAAACGGATGTTGGGGCCCCCTGGTCATTTCGGGAACGACACCCGATGAGCCCTCTTTTCACGCCCGGTAGCGCCCTAAGGTTCGCACAGCGAGGAGGTCCCACCCAGCTGCCGAAAGACCTTTCCTTCCCGCGCTGTCAGTGCTTCACGCGACGTCATTTTTTGATAAGGACGGGAGTGGTGGATTACGGGGGTACGACCTCGGGGTTCGCCGTGCCCGACAAGAGACCTAAATGTCTTTACGGGACCTCGACCTTCGTGCATCATACACGCCTTCCCTGGGAGCTCGAGAGTGTCTAAAGAAGAACATATCGAAATGGAAGGTACGATCATTGATACCTTGCCAAATACCTTATTTCGCGTCAAGTTAGACAATGGCCATGTGGTTACGGCCCACATCTCCGGCAAAATGCGGAAGAACTACATCCGCATCCTGACCGGCGACAAGGTGACGGTCCAGCTCACCCCCTACGATCTCACCAAAGGACGCATCGTCTTTCGCGCCCGCTAAGCTAGGTATAGCGGGGGGCCACCAGCAACGCCTCCGGCATATGGAACTTCATACAGCAGGCGATATCGAGAATCACGCCCGGCCGGGCTCGGACACTAACCCACAGGAGATTGAGTTTGAGGTTAATGTCCGCGAACACCACTTCCGGAAAGCCCTTTAGGATCGCGTTGACGCGCGCCACGCGCTCCCGACACTCACTGCTCGGCCGCTCCCTCAACCCCGGGAACAGCATCATAAAATCGCCCAGCAGGTGTCCACTTTCGTCGCGCGTCGGCAACCGCTCGTAGAGCGGGCCAGACGCATAGAGCCCTGGGCTCCTAGCGCGCAGGTCGTGGCCCCGAAACGGGACAACGTTACTCTTGGACGTCCACGGGCTTTTCGGCATAGTCGAACACAAGTTCGTCATTCGCTTCTCGAACAGACACGCTGCCACCGTTCGCAAGCCGTCCGAACAAAAGTTCGTTGGCTAGCGGCTTCTTGATGCGATCTTGGATGATACGCGCCATGGGTCGCGCGCCCATCGCTACGTCGTAACCATGATGCGCAAGCCATATACGCGCCGACGGCTCGATCTCGATCGTCACCCCCTTTTCCTCCAATTGTCCCTCGAGCTCGACGACAAACTTGTCGACAACGTGGGCGATTGTGGCCGGAGACAGCGCCCCAAAACTGATGATCGCATCCAGGCGATTCCGAAATTCAGGGGTAAAAGTCTGCTTGATGGCTGCAAATTCTTCTCCCACGCGATCGGACGGCATAAAGCCCATGTTATTGCGCCCCATCTGTTCTGCGCCGGCATTCGTGGTCATGACAATAATGACGTGTCGAAAGTCAGCCTTGCGACCGTTATTGTCGGTGAGGGTCCCGTGATCCATTACCTGCAATAGCAGATTGAATACGCCCGAGTGGGCCTTTTCGATCTCATCTAACAACAGCACGCAGTGAGGATGCTTGCTCACCGCATCCGTCAAAAGCCCGCCTTGATCGAAGCCCACATAACCGGGGGGTGCACCGATCAGCCGCGAAACTGTATGCCGCTCCATATACTCGGACATATCAAAGCGGATCAACTGAAGACCCAAAATGTAAGCAAGTTGGCGCGTCACCTCGGTCTTGCCGACTCCGGTGGGACCCGAAAACAGATAGGAGCCGATGGGTTTTTCCCCTTCGCGCAATCCCGAACGCGCCATCTTGATCGAGGCCGCCAGAGCGTCTACGGCGGCATCCTGCCCGAAGACAACGAGTTTCAAATCGCGCTCCAGGTTCCTCAGCGCTTCGCGGTCCGAGCTCGAGACGTGCTTTTGCGGGATACGCGCAATACGCGCAACGATCTCCTCAATCTCGGGCACGCCGATGGTCTTCTTGCGCTTGCTCGGCGCACTCAGGTGCACGCTGGCACCGGCCTCGTCGATTACGTCGATCGCCTTGTCCGGCAAATGTCGATCTCCGATGTAGCGACTAGAAAGCTCTACCGCAGTCCGCAACGCCTGCTGGGTATAACGCACGCCATGATGCTTCTCGAAGTGCCCCTTCAAACCACGGAGAATAAGCACCGCCTCTTCCACCGACGGCTCCGGTACGTCGATCTTCTGGAAGCGACGCGCCAAGGCCCTGTCTTTCTCGAAAATCCCTCTGTACTCCTGGTAGGTGGTAGAGCCGATACACTTCAGTTCGCCCGAAGCCAAAGCCGGCTTAAGAAGATTCGAGGCATCCATCGCCCCACCGGATGCCGCGCCAGCCCCAATAATGGTGTGGATCTCATCGATAAAAAGAATCGCGTTCTCGTGCTTCTTCAAATGCGAGATGACTGCTTTCAAGCGCTTCTCGAAGTCGCCGCGATATTTGGTGCCGGCCAAAAGTGCGCCCATATCGAGCGCGTAGAGCGTGCTGTGCGCCAAAACCTCCGGCACCTCGCCATCGACGATCTTCTTGGCAAGACCTTCCGCAATGGCCGTCTTCCCGACTCCCGCTTCTCCGACGTAAAGCGGGTTGTTCTTGCGGCGCCGACAAAGAATCTGGATCGTACGCTCCATTTCATGATCGCGACCGATCAAGGGATCGATCTTCCCCAGCCGCGCCTGCTCATTGAGATTGACAGCAAAGACATCGAGCGCCCCGCGCTCACCCGGTGTTGCCCCTTCTTCAGTCTCTTCTGAAGCCGACAGCTCGTGACCCTCGCCCGGAACCTTGGAGATGCCATGCGAAATGTAATTAACGACGTCAAAGCGGGTTATATTTTGCTTCTGGAGGAAGTAGACGGCGTGCGATTCCTTTTCGCTAAAAATCGCCACAAGCACGTTTGCGCCCGTGACCTCCTTCTTCCCGACCCCTTGCACATGGAGGACGGCCCGCTGGATCACCCGCTGAAAGCCGAGTGTCGGCTGAGTCTCGACGGCGCTACCGGGCGCCAAGGTCGGAACATTCTCCCGCAGAAAGGCTGTCAGGCTCCGACGCAGCTCGTCGATGTTCCCGCCGCAGGCTCGCAAAACTCGAGCAGCACTGGGATTATCGAGAAGCGCTGCCAGCAAGTGCTCGACGGTGATGAACTCATGGCGTTTCTCACGCGCCTCCTGAAACGCCATATTGAGAGAAAATTCGAGTTCCTGGGATAACATGGAAAGGAACACCTCCAAATTGCGTAAGGACCGCCCCTACTCAGGCTCCAGCGTACACTGCAGCGGGTGCTGATTCTCACCGGAAAACATTGTCACTTGTCTTACTTTAGTCTCGGCAACTTCCCTTGTATATACTCCGCAGACCCCCACACCGCGCTGATGAACGTGTAGCATGATACGAGTTGCCTCTTCGCGGTTCTTGGCAAAGAAACGCTCGAGCACGAGAACCACGAACTCCATAGGAGTATAATCGTCGTTTAGGATAATAACCTTATACAGAGGCGGCAAAGCGACTTTCGGCTTGGCCTCCTGCACATCCAGATCATCGCGGTAATGCGGCTGTCTAACGGCCATTACATGCCCCCACCACTTGCACCGAACCTCCTCCTGAGAAACCCTGATCGTGGCAGAAATTGTCGTCTGATCCCGGCCCCACGTCTAGGCACAAGAGCGCCGGATCCCCCGTCTTGACTTGACAAAGGAAATACGCAAGATAGTGATGGGCTCGCACCACCGCCTGAATATAAGCATGACCTAAAATACGACCCGCCTTCAAGCACGGCCATGCGCGGGCTGCACGACACCAGTAGGGGGACCTAGGATGGCAACAGGTACTGTGAAGTGGTTCAATGCAAGCAAGGGTTACGGTTTCATTTCGCCAAGCACGGGCGGAGATGATGTGTTCGCCCACTTTTCCGCAATTCAGATGGAAGGCTATAAGACCTTAAAGGAAGGTCAGGATGTCGAGTTCGAGGTCCAGCATGGGCCCAAAGGACCGCAGGCATCCAATATACGCCCCCTCTAAAATACTCCACTAATCCACTGCCTCCATATTAGCAGCTTGAACCCGGCCTTGCCGGGTTTTTATTGCCCAGCTGACGGACGGACGCGGGCCGCCACCGAAAGGAAGAGCGGCAACACCACGAGTGCGAGCGGCAGCTGCACCAAAAGCCCCGCGATAATTGCGATAGCGAGAGGCTGCTGCATGGCCGACCCTTGGCCCCAGCCGGTCGCGAGCGGCAGAAGCGCCAGAATGGCGGCCAAAGTGGTCATGGCAATAGGTCGCAGCCGGTTCTTACCGGCCGCCACCAGACGCACGGCCACCGGCAGCCCAAGATCCAACTCCTGATATTCGGAGTAATAGAAGATCGACACCTCGGTCACAATGCCGACCACCATCGTCATACCCATCATAGAAGAGATATCAATTTCGGTGCCAGTCACCCAGAGCCCGACAAAGACAGCCGCAATCGCAAGCAAGGTGGTCCCCATGATCGCCAAAGCCACCAAAAAGCGTTCATACAAAAACAGCAACAGCAAAAAGACCAGCGCCACGGCGGCCACAAACACACCCAGAAGTCCGGCAAAGGCGATCTGCTGTTGGACATACAAACCCCCCAGGCTTGCATAGACCCCGGGCGGTAAAAAATGCGGCGCGTCGATAAGCCGTTTAACGTCGTGCATGACCCCGCCCAGGCTCCGTCCGGCGATACGTCCCGTTATCGGGATCATGCGCTTCAGGTTGTCGCGTATAATCTCAGGCTGGCCATTCGAAAGGCTCACCGTGGCCACTGCACGCAACGGAAAGAGTCGGCCGTTCGCGGCGCGCAACCGCAGGTTACGGATCGCGCGCAAGGAATGGCGCAGGGGCCGCGGTACCCACACTCGCACCCCAATCATCCGCACGCCGCGCTGGACGTGAGTCGCTACGACGCCGTTTAAATAGGCGTTCAGCTGGTGCGTGACGCTACGCGGGTAGACGCCCTCGATGGCGGCTCGCGCGCGGCTCACCCGGATATCGATCGCGCTTCCCGCGTACACGATACCGTCGCGTACGTTCACGATACCGCGGATACGACGAAGCTTGGCAGCAATCCTCGGACCCAGGCGCTGCAACAAGCGGCCATTACCCGAGAAGACTTTGATCTCAACCGGTTGCGGCGCGCCCGTGAGATCACCGATCAAATCCTGCATGGGCTGGTCGGTACTAATCTTAAGGCCTGGGACCGAGGCCGCGATTTTACGCCGCACGCTCGCCATAATGCGCCAAACCGAAGGCCGGGGGTGGGATCCAAGCAGCACGAAGAAATCCCCTTCGTTGGTCCCGGTGATACCCCCGCCGAGCTGGAGGCCCGTGCGCAAAGAAAAGGTCTTCACAGCCGGATTGGCCAATAGGATCCGCTCGACCTGATCAAGCAGGCGACTGGTCTCTTTGAGCGAGGTTCCGGCCGGAGCGCGATAGTTCAAGACAAATCCGCCTTCGTCCATGGGGGGCATAAAACCCGAGCCGGTCATAATAAAACCGAGGGTGCCCAGCACCAGAAATATCACAATAACCGCAACCGCGCGCCGCGGCGCCGCGAACACCGCACGCATGAGGCGCTCGTAGAGCGCCTGGACGCGCACCATCCGCCCCCCCTCCTCCTGGGCCTCGAAGTCCTTCGCTCGCAAGAAGTGGTCGGCCAAAATCGGCACCGCGAGCCAGGCCACCAAAAACGAGATGATAAGGCTCGCCGCCATCGTCAAAGACAGTGCCCGAAAAAACGCCCCAGTCACTCCGGACAAAAAGGCGAGCGGCGCAAAAATAATCACAGTCGACATAGACGAGCCTACGAGCGGCTTGGTGAATTCCTGCACCGCCCCCATCACGCAAGCGGTGGTCGGATCTCGTTTCCGTTCGCGCAGCCGACGCATAATGTGCTCGAGCATGACAATCATGTCGTCGATAATGAGCCCGACCGAGGCCGCCATGCCGCCCAACGTCATGATATTGAAGCTCATGTGGAGCACGAAAAGTAGCAAGACCGTAGCCGCCAAGACGCTCGGTACGGCAATGAGCGCGATCATGGTGACGCGAAAGTTGCGTAAAAATGCGAGCAGGACCAAGGCCGCGAGCAGCGCTCCGACCAGCACCGCGTCACGCACGCTTTGAGCGGCCGACTGAATCAAGGTGCTCTGGTCGTACCATTTCTGGACATGAACGCCCGGCGGTAATTGGCGCTCAAAACGATGCAGAACCTTCTTCACGGCGCGGGTAATGGCGACCGTATTACCCCGTGGTTGCTGATAAATCTGCACGCTCACTGCGGGTTGCCCGTCGGCCACTACCTGCGTCCATTGCGGCTTTAAGGCCCGCGCCACTGTCGCTACCTCGTCTAGGCGCACGATGCCATTGCCCCCGGAACGCAACACCGTGCGCTTAATATCCTGCAAGCGGCGCAAGCGGGTATCGGAGATGACGAGATAGAACCGATAATTTTCCTGAAGGCGGCCTACTGTCTTTAGCACGTTGCTGGCCGAAAGTGCCCGCCCGACATCGCCTATGGTGAGTCCGTACTCGGCCAGCCGCGCGGGGTCAACCGTCACTCGGTACTCTTCGGTGCGCCCTCCGAGGATTCCGACCCGAGCGACCCCCGGGATCGAAGATAAAAGCGGGCGCAAACGATAGCGCGCCATATCGCGAAGCGCCACTTGCGACACGCGCCGTGAGGTAAAAGTGTAGGCCAACATGCGAAAGACCGTGGGGCGCATGCGCCGCACGACAAGACTGGCATCGGCCGGCAGCCGTCGGTCGACCTCGGCGACTGCCGCCTGGACCTCGAGGGTCGCTGTCGTCATGTCTTCGCCCCAACGGAAATTGACGTAAAAATCGGCGCTACCACGGCTGGTCGTCGAACGCACACCGACCACCCCTGGGATACCGCGTAGCGCCTCTTCCACCGGATAGGTCACTTGAATCAACATGCGCTTCGCCGGCCGGTCGCCAGCGGTCGCGTAGATTTCGACGCGCGGAAACGCCACATGCGGAAAGAGCGCCACCGGCAATCGGGGGCTCGCAAACACGCCACCCAATACCAGCAAAGTCAAAAGGAAAAGCAGCGATCTACGGTGCCGCTGTATCCAAGCCGTAAACGTCATCGGCTTACGCGCACCGGCATCCCCGGTTTCAACTCGTAATTGCCAAGGACGACCGCCTCCATTCCGGGCGCAAGGTGAGGATCGATCACTTGAACGAAGCGTCCATTACGCGCCCCGAGACGGACCTTATGGACCTGCGCGCGGCCGTCGACGACCGTGTACAGGACATAATGATGGCCCGCCGGGACGACCGCCGAGCGCGCTACGACCAAGCCGAGTGGCGACACGACCGTAAAGCGTCCCTCGACGTATTCGCCAAGCAAGTAAGGGTTATGGGCGGGCAAGGTGGCGAACACATTGATCATATGCGTGGCCGGGTCCATGACCCGCGAAATCACGGACACAAGCCCGTGGACATGGGCCTGGTTCGGCCCCTCGAAGGACGATAGCCGCACATTTTCGCCGACCCGAATACTCGGCACGTCTTCGGGCTCAACCCCTAGGCGCACCTCCAGGCGATCACCGGCCACAATATCGATGAGCGGTTGACCAGGCTCGATGGTCGTCCCTTCCTGAACAAAGATGCGCTGCACCACCCCACCCACCGGGGCCCTGATTTTTAGCGAGGACTCCAACCCCTCCTCATGAAACACGCGCATCTGCAATGCGGCATCATCGAAGGCCCTCTCGGCCCGCAATAGGCCGGTGCGCGTGGCGAGACGCAGCTGCATGCGGATACGCTCTTCCTTGAGCGCAAGACCCGCCAAACGCAACCGATTACGCGCCTCCAACAAGGCCAAGCGGGCCTTCGGCCCCGGCGTGAGTGCGAGCAACACAGCTCCCCGGGCAATGCTTTGCCCCCGGTTCACAAACACCTGGGAGACCGACACCTCAAAGGGTTGGACCAAGGCATGGACCGCCCACGGGGCGGCGACCACGCGTCCGTAGGCCACTAAGCGATTCACGATGGGAGCCTTGCGGATCGGCGCGACCTGCACGGTGGCCGTGGGCACAGCGCGCACCTCCCGGCGCGCCGTCGATTCCGAGTCGGAGACTCGCCACGCAATGATGAGCGCCACCAGCACAATCGCAAACCCAATCCCACGCCGAAGTCTCACGTCACTGCTCCCTTCTCCGCCGTCTTCGGCCATTCAAAGCGCCCACTCGCCGCCTCCAGGGCGACCCCGAGCTGGGCGAGGCGGGCCTTATCCTTGAGAAGTAAGAGCCGCTCAGCCATCGCGCGACCGAGCAACTGGTAGTAGGTGAGCGCCGCGATCCGATCTCGTGCAAGCGCTTGGTGATACACGGCCTCAAGGTGGGCCAGCGCGCGCACCGACGACCGAACCCTGCGGATTTCAAGGCGCTGATAGTACATGGCCGCAAGGAGGTGGTGAATCTCGGCGCGGGCCCCATACAGCCGCGCTACATAGGTTCGAAACAGCAAGCGGCGCGTCGCCCGGGCCATCGCGATCCGCCCCTGGTTATGGTTGAAGATCGGGAGATTTACACTCACTCCGCCGCCCAAAGTATTGATGTCGCTCGTATCGCGCGCGCGATTAATACCGATGGTAATGGCCGGAAACTGGCCAGCAATGGCCGCCCGAAGCGCGGCGTCTTGACTCTGGTAACCGCGTCGCAGCGCCACCAAATCAAGGCGCCGATGCGCAAGGCCTCTCAACCATAAGGCCGGCGACACGGGTTTGACAAAGCGCCCTGCAATCGAGCCGCGACGCAAAGACAAGGGCGAACGGGCTCCAACCCCAAGCAGCGCTCGTAGCTGCAGACCCTTGAGCGCACAATTCCGGCGCATCGTAAGCCGCGCCATTTCTGTCTCGCGAAGTGTAAGCCGGGCCGCGCCCGCCACACCAATGGTGACATAGCCGGCAGCCTCGGCATCCGAGAGCAATTCGACACTACGCCGCAAGGCCCGTACCTCGCGTGTTAGTAGGCGCTTTTCGCGACGGCCAACCAAAAGCTCGTAGACCAGGGCCTTAGCCCGTGCCGCAACCTGCCATTCCTGCCACGCCACCATGAGATCAACGGCCTGGGCATGATAGCGGGCGGCCCTTAGGCGGGCCCTGCGAGTGACAAGAGTGCGAATCGAAAGCCCCAACCCGACGCGAAACGCCTTACTGAGCCCAGTACCGCTCATAGGCACGCCGATTCCGTAGGAAAAACGCGGGTTCGGTAGCAGGCCGGCGTTTA
>JAJYGP010000041.1 GCA_021785035.1 Pseudomonadota bacterium | reverse complement strand
GCCCCCAGTTTTACTTCCGCACGACCGATGTCACAGGGTCTTGCGATCTTCCCGCCGGCACCGAAATGGTGATGCCCGGCGACAACGTCAAGCTCACGATCAGCCTCATCAACCCGATCGCCATGGAGGAAGGCCTGCGGTTCGCCATCCGTGAAGGCGGCCGTACGGTGGGTGCTGGTGTCGTAGCGAAGATACTCGAGTAGAGGGAGTTTTCGGCGATCCGGGTTTAGGCCAGTAGCTCAATTGGTAGAGCGTCGGTCTCCAAAACCGAAGGTTGGGGGTTCGATTCCCTCCTGGCCTGCCATTCGTCTTTGTAAAGGTGGTTTGTGTTGATGGTAGATAAGTTGAAGCTGACCGTTGCCATGTTGTTTTTGGCGGCGGGAGTGGCCGGATACTATGTTCTTGTCGGACAGCCCGAGCTGTGGCGGGTCTTGGCCATCCTGGTCGGCCTGGGTTTAGCCGTCGCGACGGCCATGCAGACGCCCACCGGCCGCTCGGCCTGGGTCTTCGTCAAGGAGTCGCGGGTCGAGTTGAGTAAAGTGATCTGGCCGACCCGTAAGGAGACGGTGCAGACCACCCTCGTGGTTATTCTTCTGGTGGTTTTGATTGCGATATTTTTGTGGATCGTGGACCTAGGTTTGATTAAGGGCGTTAGCATGTTGACCGGGAGGTCTTGATCCGATGTCGATGCGTTGGTATGTGGTGCACGCGTTCTCGGGGTTTGAGAAGCAGGTGCAAAGAACCTTGAAAGAACATATCGCTCGCGCTGGGATGCAGGACATGTTCGGCGAGATTTTGGTGCCGACCGAAGAGGTGGTCGAGATGAAAAGCGGCCAGCGGCGGACCAGCGAGCGCAAGTTTTTCCCGGGATACGTGCTTGTGCGCATGGAGATGACCGACGAGTCCTGGCATCTCGTGAAGGCCGTGCCCAAGGTGAGTGGCTTCATCGGGGGTTCGGGCACCAAGCCGACACCGATCAGCGACAAAGAAGCCGAGATGATCCTGCGCCAAGTCCAGGATGGCGTCGAGAAGCCGCGACCGAAGTTCTCGTTTACGAGCGGTGAACAAGTGCGCGTCATCGATGGGCCGTTTCTCGACTTCAACGGCACTGTCGAGGATGTGAACTACGAAAAGAGCAAGCTCAAGGTTTCGGTGTCCATCTTCGGCCGGCAGACGCCGGTCGAGCTCGATTTTAGTCAGGTAGAAAAGGCCTGAGTTTTTAGGCCAAAACACAACAGGGGGAGCCGCAAGGCGCTTGCACCCCGAAGGAGCCACTGTGGCAAAGAAGATTGACGCCTACATTAAGTTGCAGGTGCCGGCAACGAAAGCGACCCCGGGCCCGCCGATCGGACCGGCGCTGGGACAGCGTGGTTTGAACATTATGGAGTTCTGCAAGGCCTTTAATGCCCGCACTCAGGGTATCGAGGAAGGCCTGCCGATTCCTGTGGTCATCACGGCGTATAGCGATAAGAGCTTTACCTTCGTCACCAAGACGCCTCCAGCCAGTATTCTGCTGAAGAAGGCCGCCGGGATCACAAGCGGGAGTAAGACTCCGCATACCCATAAGGTGGGTAAGGTCACGCGCGCGCAGCTAGAAGAGATCGCACGCGTGAAGATGCCTGACCTGAATACCACCGACCTCGAGGCCGCCGTGCGTTTGATAGCCGGTAGTGCGCGGAGCATGGGTCTCGAAACGGAGGGCGTATAAATGACCGAGATCGTCAAGGGCGGCAAACGCCTGCGGGCTCTGCGTCCGCTCGTAGATCGCACCCGCGTGTATGGCCTAGATGAGGCGCTGGTGCTTGTGAAGAAGACGGCGAGCGCGAAATTCGACGAGTCCGTCGACGTTGCGATCAACCTCGGCATCGATCCTCGCAAGTCCGATCAGAACGTGCGTGGATCGGCGGTTATGCCGCGCGGCACCGGGAAGACGGTGCGTATCGCGGTGTTCGCCGAAGGCGAGGCCGCCGCGGCGGCGCGCAAGGCCGGGGCGGACGTGGTTGGTTTTCAAGATTTGGCGGATCAAGTGAAGGCCGGCAAGCTCGATTTCGACGTCGTGATAGCGACTCCCGAGGCGATGCGCATCGTGGGGCAGTTGGGCCAGATTTTAGGGCCTCGCGGGCTCATGCCGAATCCCAAGGTCGGGACCGTCACGCCGAACCCGGCCAAGGCCGTGGAGAATGCGAAGGCCGGTCAAGTGCAGTATCGCGCCGACAAGGCCGGTATCGTGCATTGCGCAATCGGCAAGATATCGTTTACCGAAGACGCCCTGAAAGAGAATTTCCTGGCTCTGGTCGCCGCCCTACAGAAGGCGAGGCCGACCGCCGCGAAAGGCATTTACGTGAAACGTGTGACGCTTTCGGCCACGATGGGCCCCGGGGTGCGCGTGGATCAAGGATCTTTACCGCAGTAGCTGTAAGGCTAGGACTACCCCCGCGTGGGGGTAGATGTCGAAGACCGCCGGTGCATACGCTTAATCGTCTTTAGGCCGGCGCAGATGGTGTCCGGGGCCTTTAAAGCCGCGGATCACCGACCCCCAAGCGGGGGAGTGAAGGAGGTGATTCGTTGAGTTTAAATCTTGAGCAGAAAAAGGCGGTAGTGGCCGAGGTGTCGGCCGCGATCAAGGGCGCCCAGGCGGCCGTGATCGCGGAGTACCGGGGCTTAACGGTCGCGCAAATGACGGCATTGCGGGCGCAGGCGCGCGCCGCCGGCGTCTACATCAGGGTCGTCAAGAACTCCCTGGTGCGGCGCGTGGTGGAGGGGTCTTCGTTCGCGTGTCTAGACGACCATCTGAAGGGGCCGCTCACATTCGCGGCATCGACGGATCCGGTCGCGGTGGCCAAGGTACTAAGTGAGTTTGCGCGCGCCAACGACAAGCTGATCATCAAGGTCGGCGCCATGAACGGCGCGCTCATGACCGGCGAACAGCTACAGGCCCTGGCTTTGTTGCCCAGTCGCGAGGTCTTGTTGGCTACCCTCATGCGTACGATGCAAGCGCCGGCTGCGCGCTTCGTTCAGACGCTCAACGAGGTTCCGGCTCGGTTTGTCCGGACGCTCGCGGCTATCCGCGACAAGGCACAAGCTTAACTTTCGATTTACAGGGCTTTAAAGGTTATCTTTCGAGGAGAATAGATCATGGCGGTATCGAAGCAAGAACTGTTGGACACAATCGCGAACATGTCGGTCCTTGACTTGTCTGCATTGATTAAGGATATGGAAGAGAAGTTTGGCGTGTCCGCCGCCGCAGCGGCCGTAGCGGTTGCCGCCCCTGGCGCCGCCGCAGCTGCCCCGGCTGCTGAGAAGGACAGCTTTGATGTGGTATTGACCGCGATCGGCGAAAACAAGGTCGGTGTGATTAAGGCTGTGCGCGCCATCACGAACCTCGGTCTGAAGGAAGCCAAGGACTTGGTCGAGTCCGCACCTGCGACCGTCAAGGAAGCGGTGGCCAAGGCCGATGCCGCGTCGATGAAGAAGCAGTTGGAAGAGGCTGGCGCCAAAGTCGACTTGAAGTAAGGGTAGATATCGATTGCCCACAGCGGTGGCGGCAGGAATGATCGTTAGGACAGGCTAGTGCAAACTGGCCTGTCCGTCTTTGTTTGCTGTTCGGGATCTTCCGGACACTAAGAGCTGAGGAACCTATGAGCTATTCATTCACTGAGAGAAAGCGCATCCGCAAGAGTTTTGGCAAACGGCCAAGCCTTTTGCGAGTTCCCTATCTGCTCGCCACGCAGAAAGAGTCATATCAAGCCTTTTTGCAGGCCGAGGTCGAGCGCACCCAGCGCGTTGACCAGGGGCTACAGGCGGCTTTCAAGTCGGTCTTCCCGATCGAGTCGTACAACGGATCGGCGGCGCTTGAGTTTGTCAGCTATCGATTGGGCACGCCGCTGTTCGATGTGAAGGAATGCCAACAGCGTGGCCTGATATACGCAGCACCCTTGCGGGTGTTGTTGCGTTTGGTGGTGTTTTCGAAAGACGAGACCACAGGCACGAAGTCGGTGCGCGACATAAAGGAGCAAGAGGTCTATTTGGGCGAGATTCCGCTCATGACCGACAACGGCACCTTTATCATCAACGGCACGGAGCGTGTCATTGTTTCGCAGCTGCATCGGTCGCCGGGCGTGTTTTTTGATCACGACTACGGCAAGACCCATTCGTCCGGAAAGCTGCTGTTTTCCGCGCGCATTATTCCCTATCGGGGCTCATGGCTCGATTTCGAGTTCGACCCCAAGGATTTTGTTTACGTTCGCATAGACCGTCGCCGCAAATTGCCGGCGACCACTCTCTTGCGGGCGCTGGGGATGAGTAGCCAAGACATCCTTCAGACGTTTTTTGAGATGGACACTTTTGTTTTGGCCGACGGCAACGTGCGGCTGAAGCTGATTGCCCAGCGCTTGCGCGGTGAACAAGCGGATTTCGACATCAAGCTGCCGAACGGCGACGTGATCGTCAAAAAGGATCAGCGCATTACGGCCCGTCACATTCGCGAAATCGATAAGGCGAAGATGGACGAGCTCGCGATTCCGCCAGAAAACGTGGTTGCGTTTTTGGCCGGCCGCCCCTTGGGGGAGGACGTGATAGATGCGGCTACCGGTGAACTGCTCGCCCAGGCCAACGAGGTCGTGACGGCCGAGTTGATTCAGAAGTTGATGAAGGCCGGGATTCAGGAGATCCGCACTCTCTACACAAACGAGCTGGACCGGGGCCCCTATATCTCGGATACCCTCCGCATCGATTCGACGCGCGATGCCCTAGAGGCCCAGATCGAGATTTACCGCATGATGCGCCCGGGTGAACCGCCGACGCGCGAGGCCGCCCAGAACCTCTTCTCGAGCCTCTTTTTCAGCTTGGACCGCTATGATCTGTCGGCTGTGGGCCGGATGAAGTTTAACCGTCGCCTGGGCCGCACGAGCGATGAGGGCCCGGGCATCCTGAGCCGCGACGACATTATCGATGTCATGAAGATTTTAATTGGCCTAAAAAACGGCCAGGGCGAGATCGACGATATCGACCATCTGGGCAATCGGCGAGTGCGTTCGGTGGGGGAGTTGGCCGAAAACCAGTTCCGTATCGGGCTTGTACGCGTCGAGCGCGCGGTCAAGGAGCGTCTGAGCTTGGCCGAGTCCGAGAACCTCATGCCGCAAGAGTTGATCAACGCGAAACCGGTGTCGGCGGTGGTCAAGGAGTTCTTCGGGTCGAGCCAGTTGTCGCAGTTTATGGATCAAACGAATCCGTTGTCAGAGGTGACCCACAAGCGCCGCGTGTCAGCGCTTGGGCCGGGTGGCTTGACCCGCGAGCGGGCCGGGTTTGAGGTGCGCGACGTGCATCCCACCCACTATGGGCGGGTGTGTCCAATCGAGACGCCGGAAGGTCCGAACATCGGTTTGATCAACTCGCTTGCGGTCTATGCACGCACTAACGAATACGGCTTCCTTGAAACTCCCTACCGCAAGGTGGACGGCGGCCGGGTCACGGACAAGATCGAATACTTGTCGGCGATCGAGGAAGGCAAGTTCGTGATCGCCCAGGCCAATGCAGCGGTGGATGAGTCCGGACGCTTGACCGACGAGATGGTGTCCTGTCGGCACCGGAATGAATTTACGCTGTCGGCCGTGTCTAAGGTGGATTATATCGATGTGGCGCCGGCCCAGATTGTGTCGGTCGCCGCCTCGCTGATTCCCTTCCTTGAACACGATGACGCGAACCGCGCCTTGATGGGATCGAACATGCAGCGCCAAGCGGTGCCGACTTTGAGGGCCGAAAAGCCCTTAGTCGGGACCGGGATGGAACGTACGGTCGCGGTGGACTCGGGTGTAGCCGTTATCGCTCGCCGGGGCGGACGTGTCGATTCGGTCGACGCGAGCCGAGTGGTGGTGCGGGTCAACGACGACGAGACCGAGGCTGACAAGGCCGGTGTCGATATCTACAACCTGATCAAGTACACGCGCTCGAACCAAAACACCAACATCAACCAAAAGCCGTTGGTGCGCGTAGGCGATGTGATCGCCAAGGGCGATGTTCTCGCGGACGGTCCTTCGACCGATATGGGCGAACTGGCCCTCGGGCGGAATATCCTGATCGCGTTCATGCCGTGGAACGGCTACAACTTCGAAGACTCGATCCTGATCTCGGAGCGGGTCGTCGAAGACGATACGTTCACGACTATCCATATCGAGGAGCTGTCCACGGTATCCCGTGATACCAAGTTGGGGCCTGAGGAAATTACCCGGGATATCCCGAATGTGGGCGAGACCGCTCTTGGGAAGTTGGACGAGTCTGGCATCATTTACATAGGCGCCGAGGTCAACCCTGGCGACATCCTGGTCGGCAAGGTTACGCCGAAAGGGGAGACCCAGTTGACCCCGGAAGAGAAGCTCTTGCGAGCAATCTTTGGGGAAAAGGCCTCGGACGTGAAGGACAGTTCGCTGAGGCTTCCGTCGGGCATGTCAGGCACCGTGATCGATGTTCAGGTGTTTACGCGTGATGGTGTCGAGAAGGATGCCCGGGCCCGCCAGAACGAAGAGCAGACGCTCGCCGGCATCCGTAAGGATTTGAATGACCAATACCGGATCGTCGAGAACGACGCCTTCGGCCGTATCGAGAGGTTGTTAGTCGGGAAGGTGGCGGAAGGCGGACCCAAAGGGCTAAAGGCAGGGGAAAAGATCACAGCGTCCTACCTCCATGGCTTGACCCACGCCCAGTGGTTCGAGGTGCGAGCCCGCGAGAACGAGGCGAGCGACGCCGTCGACGCCATTCGCGATCAATTGGCGCAACAGAAGATCGAGTTTGATGCGCGTCTTGAGGAGAAGCGCCAAAAGCTCACCTCGGGCGACGATCTGCCCCCGGGCGTCTTGAAGATGGTCAAGGTCTATGTGGCCGTGAAGCGCCGTCTCCAGCCGGGCGACAAGATGGCCGGGCGCCACGGCAACAAGGGCGTGATTTCACGTATTGTGCCGGTTGAAGACATGCCGTACATGGCCAATGGCACCTCGATCGATATCGTCTTAAATCCGCTCGGTGTGCCCTCGCGCATGAACGTGGGCCAGGTTTTGGAGACCCATCTTGGGTGGGTGGCGCGTGGTCTCGGCGACAAGATCAACGAGATGCTCAAGCGTCAGGCCGCGATCGGCGAACTTCGGGGCTTTCTCGACAAGGTCTATAACGGGAGCGGCCAGAAGGAAGATCTCAATTCGTTGACGGACGATGAGATCGTGCAGCTTTCGCACAATCTTGTTCGCGGCGTGCCCATGGCGACGCCGGTGTTTGACGGTGCGACGGAAGAGGAAATTATGGACCTTCTGGAGCTCGCCGGTCTGCCGCGTACTGGCCAAACTGCGCTCTACGATGGTCGCACGGGCGAAGTGTTCGATCGCCCCATCACGGTCGGCTACATGTATATGTTGAAGCTAAACCACTTGGTGGACGACAAGATGCATGCCCGCTCTACCGGGCCTTACAGCCTCGTGACGCAGCAGCCCTTGGGCGGAAAGGCGCAGTCCGGAGGCCAGCGCTTCGGGGAAATGGAAGTCTGGGCCTTGGAGGCCTATGGCGCCGCTTATACCTTGCAGGAAATGCTGACTGTCAAGTCAGACGATGTCACCGGACGCACCAAAATGTTCGAGAACATCGTGAAGGGTGACCACAAGATGGAGGCTGGTATGCCCGAGTCGTTTAATGTGCTGATTAAGGAGATTCGTTCGCTCGGCATCGATATTGAGCTCGACCAGGGATAAATCGTTGGGCCACATTTGATCGGAAACGAGAGGCCGGCTAACCGGCCGCGTTGAGGAGATCGACTTGAAAGACTTATTCAATCTATTTAAGCAGTCAGGCAAGACCGAAGATTTCGATTCTATTCGCATAGGCTTGGCATCGCCCGATAAAATCCGCTCCTGGTCCTTTGGCGAGGTCAAAAAGCCGGAGACCATCAATTACCGGACTTTCAAGCCCGAACGCGACGGCCTTTTTTGCGCCAAGATCTTTGGTCCTATTAAGGACTACGAGTGCCTGTGTGGAAAGTACAAGCGCTTGAAGCATCGCGGGGTCATTTGCGAAAAGTGCGGTGTCGAGGTGACACTTTCCAAGGTGCGCCGAGAGCGTATGGGGCATATCGAGCTCGCAAGCCCGGTCGCCCACATCTGGTTTTTGAAGTCGCTGCCTTCGCGTATGGGGCTCGTCCTCGATATGACCTTGCGCGACATCGAGCGGGTTCTGTATTTCGAGGCCTATGTCATTGTCGACCCGGGAATGACGCCGCTCGAGCGCAGCCAGCTCTTGTCGGAAGACTCCTATCTTGAGGCGATCGAGCAGTACGGTGATGAGTTCGACGCGCGCATGGGTGCCGAAGCGATTCGCGATCTCTTGCGCGGCATCGATTTGCCGGCCGAAGCCGCGCGGTTGCGCGAGGAGCTTTCGGGCACCACGTCCGAGACCAAGATCAAGAAGCTGGCCAAGCGTCTTAAGGTGCTCGAGGCGTTTCTGCATTCCGGCAACCGCCCTGAATGGATGGTGATCGAGATCCTGCCGGTGTTGCCGCCCGAACTGCGGCCGCTCGTGCCGCTTGATGGCGGCCGGTTCGCGACATCGGACCTAAACGACCTGTATCGGCGCGTGATCAATCGCAACAATCGCTTGAAGCGGCTTTTGGACCTCAATGCCCCTGACATCATCGTGCGCAATGAAAAGCGCATGCTTCAGGAGGCGGTCGACGCGCTGCTCGATAACGGCCGGCGCGGCAAGGCGATTACGGGCGCGAACAAGCGCCAGCTGAAGTCCTTGGCGGACATGATCAAAGGGAAGCAAGGGCGGTTTCGTCAGAACCTGCTTGGCAAGCGTGTCGACTACTCCGGTCGCTCCGTGATCGTGGTGGGACCCGCCCTGAAGCTGCATCAGTGCGGCCTACCGAAGAAGATGGCGCTCGAACTCTTTAAGCCGTTCATCTTCAGTAAGCTTGAACTGCGGGGGCTTGCCACCACCATCAAGGCCGCCAAAAAGATGGTCGAGCAGGCGAGTCCCGAGGTCTGGGATATCTTGGAGGAGGTGATTCGCGAACACCCGGTGCTTTTGAATCGGGCGCCCACCTTGCATCGTTTGGGTATCCAGGCTTTCGAGCCAGTGCTCGTGGAAGGCAAAGCGATCCAGCTCCATCCCTTGGTGTGTGCACCATATAACGCCGATTTTGATGGCGATCAGATGGCCGTCCACGTTCCGCTGTCGCTTGAGGCGCAGCTTGAGGCGCGCAGCCTCATGATGTCGTCCAACAATATCCTGTCGCCCGCGAACGGCGAGCCGATCATCGTGCCCTCGCAGGATATTGTGCTGGGTCTTTATTACATGACCCGCATTCGCATCAACGCGCTCGGCGAAGGTAAGATCTTTGCTGATGTTGCCGAGGTCCATAGGGCGTACGAGACCCGTAAAGTGGCGCTTCATGCCCGCTGCCGAGTGCGTATTCCCGAGGTGTTGTTCGACGACGAAGGCAAGAAGGTGCGTACGATCCGGTTGATGGAAACCTCGGTCGGCCGTGCGCTCTTGTCTGATCTTTTGCCGGAAGGACTTCCGTTTTCGCTCGTCAACCGCGATCTGAAGAAAAAGGCCATTTCCGAGCTGATCAACGCCTGCTATCGGCAGGTGGGCTTGAAGGAAACGGTGATCTTCGCTGACCAACTGATGTATACGGGCTTTGCCTTTGCCGCTCGCGCCGGGATTTCGATCGGCGTGAACGACATGGTGACGCCGGTGGAGAAGAGCAAGATCATAGGCGACGCCGAAGCCGAGGTGCGTGGCATTCAGACCCAATACGCCTCGGGGCTTTTGACGGACGGCGAGCGCTATAACAAGGTGGTCGATATCTGGACCCACACCAGTGAACGGGTGGCGAAGTCCATGATGGACAAGTTGGGTGTCGAGGACGTCGTCGACAGCACGGGCAAGACCGTGACCCAGCCGTCGTTCAACTCGATCTACATGATGGCAGACTCCGGGGCGCGCGGTAGCGCGGCCCAGATCCGCCAGCTCGCTGGAATGCGTGGGTTGATGGCCAAGCCGGACGGCTCGATCATTGAGACGCCGATCACCGCGAACTTCCGGGAAGGCCTCAATGTTCTGCAGTACTTTATTTCGACTCACGGCGCACGTAAGGGCCTAGCCGACACCGCCTTGAAGACCGCGAACTCCGGCTACCTGACCCGCCGCTTGGTGGACGTCTGTCAAGATCTGGTGGTGACCGATACCGACTGCGGGACCCAGACTGGCATTCGTAAGAGCGTCTTGGTTGAAGGGGGCGAGGTCGTGGTTCCTTTACGCGAAAGCGTCTTGGGCCGCGTGGTGATCGGCGATGTGGTGGATCCGGCCGATAATACCGTGCTCGTGCCCCACAACACCCTTCTCGACGAGCGCAAGGTACGGCTCTTGGAGGAGCGCAATATCGATCAGGTCATCGTGCGTTCGCCCGTGACCTGTGAAACCCGTTACGGGATTTGCGCGCTCTGCTATGGCCGCGATCTCGGCCGCGGTCATCTCGTGAACCAGGGCGAGGCGGTCGGGGTCATAGCTGCCCAAAGTATCGGCGAACCGGGTACGCAGCTGACCATGCGGACCTTCCATATCGGCGGCGCGGCTTCGCGGGCGACCGCTGTGAGTGGCGTCGAGGTGAAGTCGAACGGGTCGATTCGCTTCAACAACCTGAAACTCATTCGCCACGCGAGCGGCAATAACGTAGCCGTGTCCCGGTCCGGTGAATTGGTGGTGGTGGACGACCACGGCCGCGACCGTGAGCGCTATAAGGTGCCCTACGGTGCGACTTTGAGCGTGAGCGAGGGCGATAAGGTGAAGGCCGGGCGCGTGGTGGCCAATTGGGATCCCCATACCCACCCAATCATCACCGAGGTTGCGGGCACGGTCGCCTTTACTGACTTGATTGACGGCGTGACCGTCAATAAGCAGACCGACGATATCACGGGTCTCAGTACCTATGTGGTGCTGGATCCCAAGCATCGCTCGGGGGCCAAGGATATTCGGCCGATGATCGCATTGTGGGACGACAAGGGTAAGGGTCTCTTTATTCCCGGCACCGACATCCCGGCCAAATACATGTTGCCGCCAGGCGCCATCATCACGGTTGAAGATGGTCTTAAGGTCGGGGTCGGCGACGTGCTGGCGCGTATCCCGCAAGAGACTTCGAAGACGCGCGACATCACCGGCGGTCTGCCGCGTGTGGCCGAGTTGTTTGAGGCACGTAAGGCCAAAGATCATGCGATTTTGGCGGAAACCAGCGGGGTAGTGTCTTTCGGTAAGGACACCAAGGGTAAGCAGCGTCTACTCATCACCGATAAGTCGGGCGAGGAGCACGAGTACCTGATTCCGAAGGGGCGCCACATTGTGGTGTTCGAGGGCGAGACCGTGGAACAAGGCGAGGCGATCGTCGATGGACCGCCGGTTTCGTCGGACATCTTGCGGCTTTTGGGTGTCGAGGCGATGGCCAACTTTATCGTTGACGAGGTCCAGGACGTCTATCGTCTCCAGGGCGTGAAGATCAACGATAAGCATATCGAGGTGATCGTGCGCCAGATGTTGCGTAAGGCGCGGGTCATCGACGCCGGGGATACCCAGTTCCTCCCAGGTGAGCAGGTTGAGCGTGCCCGGCTACTTGATGCCAACGAGACGGTGGAAGCGGCTGGTAAGCGTCCGGCGACGGCTGAGCGGCTATTGCTCGGTATCACTAAGGCCTCCTTGGCCACCGAGTCCTTTATCTCGGCCGCGTCCTTCCAGGAGACGACGCGGGTGCTGACCGAGGCCGCGATCAGCGGCAAGCGTGATCGCCTACGCGGTTTGAAGGAAAACGTGATCGTAGGCCGACTGATTCCGGCCGGCAGCGGCCTAGCTCACCATCAGGAGCGCAAGCGTAAGCGCGCCGATGACAAGGATGAGGCGAGCGCGTTGCGGGAGGCCTTGTTGCCGACCCGTGAGAAGTCTGACAACGGCGATAAAGCGGTTTCCGCTTAAGGGGCGGGCCGCCCCAGCTTGACAGGGGCGGCCACTATGCCTAGAATCGCGCACCTTTGAAGCCAGGCCCGTTTAGACATGGGGGTCTTGGCTTAGTGTTTGCATCGGAGCTATAAATGCCCACGATTAATCAGCTGGTCCGTAAGCCGCGCGTACAGCCGCATAAGAAGACGACCGTACCGGCTTTGAACGCCTGTCCTCAAAAACGTGGCGTGTGTACGCGCGTTTATACGACGACCCCGAAGAAGCCGAACTCGGCGTTACGCAAAGTGGCGCGCGTCCGGTTGACGAACGGTTACGAGGTTACGAGCTATATCGGCGGCGAAGGCCATAATCTGCAGGAACACTCGGTCGTCCTCATTCGCGGTGGCCGCGTGAAGGACTTGCCCGGCGTTCGATACCATACGGTACGCGGGTCCTTGGATACGGCGGGAGTAGCGGATAGACGCCAAGGCCGGTCCAAGTACGGCGCAAAACGCCCGAAGTCTTAGAACGGTTCTAGACTAGGTACGCCGCACCCATTGTGCGGCGTTTTCTCGTTTTATGTTGTGAAGGTTGGAATATGCCGAGAAGAAGAGAAGTTCCTAAACGGCCCACGCGCCCGGACCCCAAGTACGGGAGCGAGACGCTCACGAAATTTATGAGCGTCGTCATGCAAAGCGGCAAGAAGTCGGTCGCCGAGAAGATTATCTACGGCGCGCTCGATGTCATAGCGCAGCGTGGCAAGGCCGAGCCGCTGACGGTGTTCCAACAGGCTATCGACAACGCGCGGCCGCTCGTAGAGGTCAAAAGTCGGCGTGTGGGCGGTGCCACCTATCAGGTTCCGGTCGAGGTTCGTCCCGGTCGGCAGACGGCCCTGGCGATGCGCTGGGTGGTCGAGGCGGCTCGGGCCCGCGGCGAGAAGTCCATGGGCGCGCGTTTGGCCGGTGAGCTTCTTGATGCCGCCGAGCGTCGTGGCAATGCCGTCAAAAAGCGCGAGGAAGTGCATCGCATGGCGGAAGCCAATAAGGCATTCTCGCATTATCGTTGGTAACACATTGAACCTAGCGTAAGGATCAGGCCGTGGCTCGTACTACCCCAATTGAGCGTTACCGCAATATCGGCATCATGGCGCATATCGACGCCGGGAAGACCACGACCACCGAGCGGATCCTGTTTTATACCGGCGTTTCGCACAAGATTGGCGAGGTCCATGAGGGTGCGGCCATCATGGACTGGATGGAGCAGGAGCAAGAACGCGGGATCACGATCACCTCGGCGGCCACGACCTGTTTCTGGAAGGGTATGGCAGCCAACTACCCTGAGCACCGCATCAATATCATCGATACCCCGGGGCACGTGGACTTCACGATCGAAGTCGAGCGTTCGCTGCGGGTCTTGGATGGCGCGTGCGCGCTGTTTTGCGCAGTCGGCGGTGTCGAGCCGCAGTCGGAGACCGTATGGCGTCAAGCCAATAAATACGGCGTACCGCGCGTCGCCTTCGTGAATAAGATGGATCGCGCAGGCGCTAATTTTCTGCGCGTAGTCGAGCAGATCCGCGTGCGTCTGGGCGCAGTTCCCGTGCCCATCCAATTGCCGATCGGCGCTGAAGAGCGCTTCCTGGGCGTAGTCGACCTTCTGAAGATGAAGGCGATCTTTTGGGATGACTCGACCCAAGGCACCAAGTTCGAAGAGCGCGAGATTCCGGCTGAAATGTTGGCCGAATGCCAAAAGTGGCGCGAACGGATGGTGGAAGCCGCCGCGGAGGCCAACGAGGACCTCATGGACAAATACTTGGGCGGCGAAACATTGACGCCCGAAGAGATTAAGGCAGGCCTGCGGGCGCGCAGTCTCGCCTCGCAGATCGTCGTGACCCTGTGCGGGTCGGCCTTTAAGAATAAGGGTGTCCAGACTATGTTGGACGCCGTCATCGACTATTTGCCATCGCCCAAAGAGAAAAAGGCGATCATGGGCCATCTCGACGACAAGGCCGAGAGCCTGGCTGAATGCCCGGCCAACGACACCGCGCCGTTTGCGGCTTTGGCTTTTAAGATTGCGACCGATCCCTTCGTTGGACAGCTTGTCTACTTCCGAGTCTATTCCGGTGTCCTAAAGAGCGGCGACTCCGTCTTTAATCCTGTGAAAGGCAAGAAGGAGCGGGTCGGCCGTCTTTTGCAGATGCACGCGAACCATCGCGACGAGATCAAAGAGGTTCATGCCGGGGATATCGCGGCCGCGGTTGGTTTAAAGAACATCACGACCGGCGACACGCTCTGCGATCCCGAGCGGGTCATTACGCTCGAGCGCATGGAGTTCCCCGAGCCCGTGATTTCGCAGGCCGTGGAACCGAAGACCAAGGTCGACCAGGAAAAAATGGGTATTGCCCTGGGGCGCTTGGCACAGGAAGATCCCTCGTTCCGGGTGCGCAGTGATGAGGAATCCGGGCAGACCATCATATCGGGCATGGGCGAGCTCCATCTCGAGATCATCGTGGATCGTATGAAGCGCGAGTTCGGCGTCGAGGCGAGCGTCGGCAAGCCCCAGGTCGCTTACCGCGAGACCATTCGCAAGAAGGTCGAACAGGAACACAAGTTTGCGAAGCAAAGCGGCGGTCGTGGCCAGTACGGGCACGTCTTTTTGCGTATCGAACCGCAGGAGCCGGGTAAGGGGTTCCAGTTTGTCGACGAAATCAAGGGCGGCGTCATCCCCAGGGAATATATTCCGGCGGTCGAGAAGGGGGTACGCGAGGCGCTAGATCGCGGTATCCAGGCGGGTTACCCGGTGGTCGATGTCAAGGTCAGTCTGTACTACGGCTCCTACCACGAAGTCGACTCCTCGGAAAATGCCTTCAAGATGGCCGCCAGCATGGCCTTCCGCGAGGGATGTCTCAAGGCCGATCCGGCCTTGCTCGAACCCATCATGGCGGTCGAGGTTGTGACCCCTGAGGATTACATGGGCAGCGTAAACGGAGACCTGAGCTCACGTCGCGGGGTGATCCAGGCCATGGAGGATGCCCCGGCGGGCAAGATCGTGCGGGCCGAGGTGCCTTTAGCCGAGATGTTCGGTTATGCCACGTCGTTGCGCTCGGCGACCCAGGGCCGGGCGACCTATGCGATGGAGTTCAAGCGCTACGCGGTGGCGCCAGGCAATATCGCCGAACAAGTAATCAAGAAAGCTAGCTAAGAACGAAAACGACTCATTCCACGAGGTACCCACGGTGTCCAAGGGAAAATTTGAACGCACGAAGCCCCATCTGAATGTGGGCACGATTGGCCATGTCGACCATGGCAAAACGACGCTCACGGCGGCCCTGACCAAGGTCTTGGCCTCGAAGTTCGGGGGTGAGTTTAAGGCCTATGATCAGATCGATAACGCCCCGGAAGAGCGGGCCCGCGGTATTACGATCGCAACGGCCCACGTGGAGTATCAGACCACGAAGCGTCACTACGCCCACGTCGACTGCCCGGGTCATGCCGATTACATCAAGAACATGATCACCGGCGCCGCCCAGATGGACGGCGCGATCCTGGTGGTGTCGGCGGCCGATGGCCCGATGCCCCAGACCCGTGAACACATCCTGTTGGCGCGTCAGGTGGGCGTACCCTACATCGTGGTGTTCCTGAACAAGGCCGATATGGTCGATGACAAGGAACTCCTGGAATTGGTCGAGATGGAGGTGCGCGAGCTCCTCGATCGCTACGAGTTCCCGGGCGACAAGACCCCGATCGTCATCGGGTCGGCCCTGAAGGCCTTGGAAGGCGACAGCTCCGATCTGGGCGAGGGCGCGATCCTGAAGCTGGCCGATGCCCTGGACGCCTACATCCCCCAACCCGAGCGCGCCATCGACGGCGCCTACCTGATGCCGGTCGAGGACGTGTTCTCGATCTCCGGCCGCGGGACGGTGGTCACCGGGCGGGTGGAGCGTGGGATCGTGAAGGTCGGCGATGAAGTCGAGATCGTCGGCTTGCGCGACACCGTCAAGACCATTGTGACCGGGGTCGAGATGTTCCGTAAGCTCTTGGACCAAGGCCAGGCTGGCGACAACATCGGCGTGCTCTTGCGCGGCACCAAGCGCGAGGAAGTGGAGCGCGGCCAGGTCTTGTGCAAACCCGGCAGCATCAAGCCCCATACCCGCTTCGAGGCCGAGGTCTATGTCTTGAGCAAAGAGGAAGGCGGCCGTCATACCGCGTTCTTCCAGGGCTACCGCCCCCAGTTTTACTTCCGCACGACCGATGTCACAGGGTCTTGCGATCTTCCCGCCGGCACCGAAATGGTGATGCCCGGCGATAACGTCAAGCTCACGATCAGCCTCATCAACCCGATCGCCATGGAGGAAGGCCTGCGGTTCGCCATCCGTGAAGGCGGCCGTACGGTGGGTGCTGGTGTCGTAGCGAAGATACTCGAGTAGACCATGGCCAATCAGAAAATAAGAATTCGTCTTAAGGCGTTCGATCATCGGCTTATTGATCGTTCGGCCATGGAGATTGTCGATACGGCGAAGCGGACCGGGGCCATCGTAAAGGGCCCTATCCCGCTTCCCACCAAGATCGAACGTTACACGCTCTTGCGGTCGCCGCACGTGGACAAAAGTTCACGAGACCAATTCGAAATTCGGACGCACAAGCGCATCATGGACATCATTGAGCCCACCGAAAAAACGGTGGATGCGCTCTTGAAGCTCAATCTCGCCGCCGGTGTGGACGTCGAGATTAAAGTTAGCTAGGAGCGGTCATGGCACTGGGAATTGTAGGGAAAAAGATTGGGATGAGCCGCGTTTTCGCGGCCGATGGCATGGTGGCACCAGTCACGGTCGTGGCAGTGGAGCGTAACCATGTCGCCCAGATCAAAGAAGTGGCGACCGACGGCTACCGCGCCGTTCAAGTGGCCGCTGGCACACGCCGCCCGTCACGGGTGACCAAGGCCTTGGCCGGGCATTTTGCAAAGGCCAAGATCGAGCCAGCCGCGAGCCTTTGGGAGTTTCGTCTCGAAGGGGACGAGGGTCAGGGCCTTGAGCTCGGCGCCGAGATCCGGGTTGATATCTTTAGCGCTGGACAGATGGTCGACGTCCAAGGGACGACGATCGGAAAGGGCTTTGCGGGGGTGATCAAGCGCCATCATTTTGGCGGCGGTCGCGCCTCGCATGGTAATTCGCTGTCGCATAGGGCCCCAGGCTCTATTGGACAACGCCAGACCCCAGGTCGGGTGTTTCCGGGCAAGAAGATGGCAGGCCATTTGGGCGCCAAGATCCGGACTCAGCAGAATCTTGAGATCGTGCGCGTAGACACCGAACGCAACCTCCTTTTGATTCGCGGTGCGGTGCCGGGGGCCAAGGGCTCGGATGTGGTCGTGCGGCCCGCAGTGAAGGCCGGAAAGGCTGAGGTCAAGAAATCATGAAGATGACCATAGTGAAAGCGGCGGGCGGTACGGCCGAAATGGACATTGCTGAAGCTACGTTTGGGGTGCCTTTCAAAGAGCAGCTGGTCCACCAGATCGTCGTCGCCTATCAGGCCGGCGGACGGTCTGGTACCCGCGCCCAAAAGAATCGTGCCGCAGTGAGCGGCAGCACCAAAAAGCCGTGGGCCCAGAAGGGCTCGGGGCGCGCTCGGGCCGGTAATATCCGCAGCCCCATCTGGCGCGGCGGCGGCAAGACCTTCCCCGCGACCTTGCAGGACTTTAGTCAGAAGGTAAATAAAAAGATGCGGCGGGTGGCGTTGCGGTCGATTGTCTCCGAACTGATTCGCCAAGGGCGTTTGATTACGGTCGACGAGATCCAGTCGGGTCCGAAGACCAAGGATCTTTTGGCCCGGCTGACGGCGTTTGGTATCAACGAGCGCTCGCCTAATGTCCTGATCGTGTCCGATAAAGTCGACGATTCCTTGGCTTTGGCAGCGCGTAACCTGTTTCGGGTCGCGGTGCGCCCCAGCGATCGCGTAGACCCTGTTTCGCTGATTGCGCACGAGAAGGTCATTATGACTGTGGGTGCGGTCAGACAGTTTGAGGAGATGCTGGCGTGACAACCGACCTGTACGAAGTTTTGCTGGCGCCCCACATCTCGGAAAAGGCCACGCGCTTAGCGGAGAAGCATAAGCAGTTTGTGTTTCGTGTTCGTAAGGACGCGACCAAGGCCACCGTGAAGGCGGCGGTCGAAAAACTCTTTAAAGTGGAAGTGGCTGAGGTTCGGATCGCCCTTTTGAAGGGTAAGACGAAAGGCGGCAAGATCCCGGGACGACGTTCCGACGTCAAGAAGGCCTACGTGGCTTTGAAGCCTGGCTTTGATATTCAGTTCGGAACCGGGCAGTAGGGGGACGCATGGCAATTATTAAGGTTAAGCCGACTTCGGCAGGGCGACGCGGTCTTGTAAAGATCGTGACCCCAGGGCTGCACAAAGGGGCGCCGCACGCGCCGCTTTTGGAAAAGAAGGCCAAGATCGACGGCCGTGACAACCGCGGGCGCGTGTCCGTTCGCCATCGTGGCGGGGCTCACAAGCGTCACTATCGGCTCGTGGATTTTCGGCGCGATAAGGACGGTATCCCCGCCAAGGTCGAACGCCTGGAGTATGATCCGAACCGCAGTGCGCACATTGCTCTCATGTTGTATGCCGATGGCGAGCGTCGCTACATCATTGCGGCGAAGGGTGTTGAGGTCGGGCAGGAAGTCTTGTCCGGAAGCAGTGCGCCGATACGGGCCGGCAATTGCCTGCCTTTGCGCAATATTCCGGTGGGTACGACCGTCCATTGCGTCGAACTGAAAGTCGGTCGTGGCGCCCAGATCGGACGTTCGGCGGGGGCCGCCCTTCAGTATGTGGCGCGCGAGGGCGAGTACGCTCAGCTGCGGTTGCGCTCGGGCGAGGTCCGTAAGGTCCATATTGAATGCCGCGCGACTATAGGCGAGGTCGGCAACAACGAACATTCCTTGCGTAAGCTCGGAAAGGCCGGCGCCTCCCGTTGGCGCGGTATCCGCCCGACCGTACGTGGCGTGGCCATGAACCCGGTCGACCATCCGCATGGTGGTGGTGAAGGCCGGACGTCAGGTGGCCGTCATCCCGTGAGCCCGTGGGGTACGCCCACTAAGGGTTACCGGACTCGTATGAACAAACGGACCGATGGCATGATTGTCCGTCGTCGATTTCAGAAGTAATGGATAGCGTGAGGGCGCACAGTGCCACGTTCGATTAAGAAAGGACCGTTTCTGGATGCCCACCTGGCAAAAAAGGTCGGCGAAGCGCAACGGACAGGGGCCAAGAAGCCGATCAAGACGTGGTCGCGCAGGTCTACGATCATGCCGGATTTCATTGGCTTGACGATCGCCGTGCATAACGGCCGCCAGCACGTGCCGGTGTTGATATCCGACAATATGGTCGGACACAAGCTCGGCGAATTCGCGGCGACCCGGACCTTTAAGGGTCACACGGCCGATAAAAAGGCCTCAGGGGGCGCATAATGGAAACCAAGGCGATTTTGAAGAACGTGCACGTGTCCGCCCAGAAGGGACGGCTCGTGGCGGATCTGGTGCGCGGATTGCCGGTCGGTCGGGCGCTTGAGGTGCTCGAGTTTAGCCCGAAGAAGGCGGCCCGGATCGTCAAAAAGGTCCTGGAGTCGGCGATCGCGAATGCTGAGAACAACAACGGCGCGGACGTCGACGAATTGAAGGTCTCGGAGATCCAAATCAACGGCGCTGCAAGTCTGAAGCGGTTCCATGCGCGCGCCAAGGGTCGTGGCGCCCGCATCCTTAAGCGCACGAGCCACATCAGCGTCACCGTGGCGTCCGAGGGAGGCAAATAATATGGGTCAAAAGATCAATCCAATCGGAATGCGGCTGGGGATCGTTCGGGACTGGACCGCGAAGTGGTACGCCCACCGCGGGGCCTATGCCGCGAACATCCGTGCTGACGTCGATCTGCGCCGTTGGTTGAAGGTGAAGCTGGCCCATGCCGCCGTGAGCTCGGTCGTGATTCAACGGCCGGCCCAGAGCGTCAACATTACGATCCGGACGGCGCGGCCTGGGATCGTGATCGGGAAGAAGGGCGAGGATATTGAGCGCATGCGTCAAGAGCTGACTAAGCTCGCGGGCGTACCGGTGCAGCTCAATGTCGAAGAGATTCGTAAGCCGGAACTCGATGCGGCTTTGGTCGCCGAGAACATCGCCCAGCAGTTAGAGAAGCGGATCATGTTCCGCCGGGCTATGAAGCGTTCGGTAACGAACGCCATGCGTCTTGGGGCCCTAGGCGTCAAGATTATGTGCGCCGGGCGGCTGAATGGGGCGGAGATCGCCCGCACCGAATGGTATCGCGAGGGCCGGGTTCCGCTGCATACGCTGCGTGCCGATATCGATTACGGCGTCGCCGAAGCCCATACCACCTATGGAATCATCGGGATCAAGGTGTGGATCTTCAAGGGCGAGATCTATGGTCAGCTTAACGCCGCCGATGCGGAGACGGAGGGGAAGAAGGCGACAGCCTAATTCCAATACGAAATGCTGCAACCTAAAAGAACCAAGTTTCGCAAGCAACATAAGGGCCGGAATCGCGGGCTCGCCTCGCGCGGGAATAAAGTGAGCTTCGGGGAGTTTGGACTGAAGGCTTTGGGCCGCGGGCGGCTGACGTCCCGCCAGATCGAGGCCGCCAGACGCGCCTTGACGCGCTCAATCAAGCGCGGCGGACGGGTCTGGATTCGGGTATTCCCGGATAAGCCGATCTCGAAAAAGCCTTTGGAAGTGCGTATGGGTAAGGGTAAGGGTAACCCGGAGTACTGGGTCGCTCTCGTCCAGCCCGGCAAGGTGCTCTATGAGATGGAGGGCGTGACCGAGGCCGTGGCTCGCGATGCGTTCAAATTGGCGGCCGCCAAGCTGCCCGTGCAGACCGCGTTTGTCGCGCGACAAGTATTTTAAGGGGCTGAGTCATGGACCTAAAAGAGATGCGGGCGGCTTCGGCCGACGATCGAAAGAACGAGTTAGAGGCCTTGCGGGAGCGCCAATTCACCTTGCGTATGCAGAAGGCAATCGGTCAATTGGGCAATACGAGTGAGATTGGCAAGGTGCGGCGCGATATCGCCCGGATCATGACGATCATCAAACAGGCGGAGAGTCGGGCATGACCGAAGCGAGTGCAGTAAAGGCGGCCCGGACCGTGTCTGGGCGGGTCACGAGCAGCAAGATGAATAAGACGATCACGGTCTTGATCGAGCGCCAGACCCCGCACCCGGTGTACGGGAAGTTCGTGCGTCGGAGCACGAAGCTCCACGCCCACGACGAGAACAACGAGGGGCGCGAAGGCGACCTGGTATTGGTCGAGCAATGCCGGCCCTTATCGAAGACTAAGACCTGGCGGTTGGTGAAGGTGCTCGATAGGCCGTCTGTAGTCTAAGGCCTTTGGTGGTAACGGAATCGATGTTATGATGGCGGGCTTTCCAGCGCGCGCCAAACGGAAGGAACACCATGATTCAGATGCAAAGCGTTTTGTCCGTTGCGGACAACAGTGGAGCCAAGAAGGTCCAATGCATAAAGGTGCTGGGTGGTTCGAAGCGCCGTTATGCCGGGATCGGCGACATTATCAAGATCAGCATCAAGGAAGCGGTGCCCCGTGGGCGCGTGAAGAAAGGCGATGTGTACGACGCGGTGATCGTGCGTACCAAGGTGGGTGTGCGTAGGGCGGACGGCTCGGTTGTCCGTTTCGACAGCAACGCGGCGGTGTTACTGAACCCGCAACATCAGCCGATCGGGACCCGTATCTTCGGGCCCGTGACACGCGAGCTGCGAAACGAACGGTTTATGAAGATTATTTCGCTTGCCCCAGAAGTAATATAGGTGCGTCATGCAGAAGATCCGAAAAGGCGATGAAGTGGTGGTGCGAGTCGGGAAGGACAAGGGCAAGAGGGGTCAGGTCTTGCGGGTTTTGGCTGATGGCCGTGTACTCGTCGAGAATATCAACCGCGTGAAACGCCATGTGCGCCCGAATCCCGCGAAGAATGTCACGGGCGGGATCGTGGAACAGGAAGCGCCTCTCGCCCCGGCCAATGTCGCGCTTTTTAATAAGACCGCGGGGCGAGGCGAACGGGTTGGGTTTCGGACCCTGGATGATGGCCGCAAGGTGCGCGTATTTAAGCGCAGCGGCGAAGTCGTGGACGCGTAGGGGAAGGCGATGACTAGCAGGCTGCAGGAATATTACGAGAAGACCGTTCGCCCGGAGTTGATGAAGCGGTTCGAATACAAGAACGCCATGCAGGTGCCGCGACTTGTCAAAGTGACCATCAACATGGGTGTAGGCGAAGCCCTGGCGGACAAGAAGGTCATTGAACACGCGGTATCGGATATGCAGGCCATCAGTGGCCAAAAGCCCATTGTGACGCGGGCCCGCAAGTCGGTCGCGGCCTTTAAGGTGCGTGAGGACTGGCCGATCGGCTGTAAGGTCACTCTACGTCGCACGCGCATGTATGACTTTCTGGATCGCCTCATCAGTGTCGCGATTCCGCGGGTTCGCGATTTCCGGGGCTTGCCGAGCCGGTCCTTTGACGGGCAGGGCAATTACTCCATGGGCGTGAAGGAACAGATCGTTTTTCCGGAAATTGAGTACGACAAGATCGACGCGATCCGGGGCATGGATATTACGATTACGACAACGGCAAAGACCGACGAAGAGGCTTCGGCCTTGCTGTTGGCCTTCAAGTTCCCGATTCGGACTTAAGGGGCAGGTATGGCGAAGAAGTCGAAGATATTGCGGAATCAGCAGCGGATCGCACTGGTGGCAAAATACGCCCAGCGGCGCGCGGAGCTCAAAGCAGCTTCCGTGAACATGCGGTTGCCGGAAGAGGAGCGCCAACAGGCGTTCGCAGCGCTCGCAAAGCAGCCGCGTAACGCGTGCTCGGTCCGGGTCCGCAACCGGTGTTATATGACCGGTCGCTCGCGAGGGTATTATCGGAAATTTGGTTTAGGGCGGAATAAGTTACGCGAAATGATGATGCGTGGCGAAGTCCCTGGTGTCGTGAAGGCAAGCTGGTAGGTGGTGCAGATATGATGACCGATCCCATTGCGGACATGTTAACGCGGATCCGCAACGCACAGAGTGCCGAGAAAGTCACGGTCAAAATGGCCGCTTCGAAGCCAAAGCGGGCACTGGCGAAGATATTGAAGGACGAGGGCTATGTCGCGGATTTTCGTGTCATCCCGGGCGTGAAGCCGGAACTCGAGATCGACCTTAAGTACTACGCGGGCCGGCCAGTAATAGCGCGGATTGACCGCGTGAGCCGCGGCGGTCGCCGCGTGTACCGCGGGCACGATGCCCTGCCGTCTGTCGAAGGCGGTTTGGGGGTTGCGATCATATCGACCTCTAAGGGCATGATGACTGACCGATCTGCGCGCCAAGCGGGTTTGGGTGGCGAGATCGTGTGCGTGATCGTTTAAGGAGCAGGGCATGTCACGAGTTGCAAAAAATCCAGTGAGCTTGCCATCCGGGGTCGCCTGTACCCGGAGCGGGGCCAA
This sequence comes from Pseudomonadota bacterium, assembly GCA_021785035.1. Lineage (GTDB taxonomy): Bacteria > Pseudomonadota > Gammaproteobacteria > Acidiferrobacterales > Acidiferrobacteraceae > Acidiferrobacter. The sequence continues at coordinate 13,615 of JAJYGP010000041.1, read as the reverse complement.
TCTCGTCGTCAAGGGGCCGAAGGGCGAGTTGACGCACAGCGTCCACCCCTTGGTGGGCGTCGAGCAGGACGGGTCGGCCATGCGCTTTGCTCCCTCGGATCAAAGCACGTTTGCCGATGCCTTGGCCGGGACCACGCGGGCCCTGGTACAGAATATGGTGACGGGCGTAACCCGTGGCTTTGAACGGCGTCTAACGATTATCGGGGTGGGTTACCGCGCCGCTGTCCAGGGCCGCAACCTTAGCCTGACGTTGGGTTTCTCCCACCCCGTGGTCTACCCGATCCCGGTGGGAATTACGATCGAGACCCCTACTCAGACTGAAATCATTATCAAAGGGGCCGACAAGCAGCGCGTCGGCCAGGTGGCTGCCGAGATTCGCTCATACAGGCCACCCGAGCCTTATAAAGGCAAGGGTGTGCGTTATAGCGATGAAAAGGTAGCGAAGAAAGAAGCGAAGAAGAAGTAAGGCGACCATATGAAAGATAAGGTGGCATCACGGAAACGGCGTGCATTCCGTATCCGGAAACGGATCGGTGATCTGGGGATCCAGAGGTTGTGCGTCCATAGGACGCCACGGCACACCTATGCCCAAATCATCGGGCCCGATAGTCGGGTAATCGCAAGCGCATCCACCGTTGAGGCCGAGGTCCGTAAGGACTTGGCGAGCGGCGGGAACGTCAAGGCGGCCGAGCTCATCGGACAGAGAATCGCGGAGAAGGCCAAGGCCGCAGGGGTCGTGAAGGTCGCGTTTGATAGGTCGGGGTTTCGCTATCATGGGCGCATTAAGGCGCTGGCAGACGCGGCGCGTGCAGGCGGGCTGGAGTTTTAAGGAGGCAAAGTGGCAGGCGGATCCGATTCAGAAGGTTATAGCGATAACCTCCAAGAAAAGCTTATCAGCATCAATCGTGTGGCGAAGGTTGTCAAAGGCGGACGCCAATTCGGTTTTGCCGCGCTGACGGTGGTGGGTGATGGCGATGGTCGCGTGGGCATAGGGCAGGGTAAGGCCCGTGAGGTCCCGGTAGCGGTCCAAAAGGCGATGGACGATGCGCGTCGGAACATGGTGCGAGTCCATTTGAAGAATGGGACCCTCCATTACGCCATGACCGCGAACCATGGTGCATCAAAGGTCGTGATGCGACCGGCCTCGGAAGGTACGGGCATTATCGCCGGCGGTGCTATGCGTGCGCTTTTTGAGGTGGTCGGCATACGCAATGTGTTAGCGAAGTGTCTCGGTTCAACGAACCCGATCAATGTCGTGCGGGCTACGCTTAAGGCCCTGTTGGAGATCAGCAGCCCAGCCGAGATCGCCGCCAAGCGCGGTAAGACCGTGGAAGAGATCACGGGCGGCTAGGAGAGAACATGGCAAAGAAGCAGGCAGCGGCAAAGAAGCAGTTGAAAGTCACCCTGGTCCGGAGCATGTTCGGGACGGGCGCCCGCCATCAGGCGTGCGTACGGGGGCTTGGGCTGCGGCGGATGCACCATACGGTCATGGTCGAGGATAGCCCGGCCACGCGCGGCATGGTGGAGCGGGTATCCTTCATGGTCAAGTGTGAGGAAGTGTCATGATGCGCCTGAATACCATGAAGCCGGCCCCCGGCCGGACGGCCCCGCGTCGGGTCGGGCGGGGTGGAGGGTCCGGTCTTGGTAAGACCTGCGGCCGTGGACACAAGGGGCAGCGCGCGCGGGCCGGCGGCTACCATAAGCTTGGGTTCGAGGGCGGACAGATGCCCTTGCAGCGGCGTCTACCAAAGTTTGGCTTTACGTCGGCGATGGCCGCCGAGACCCATGCACTGCGCTTGAGCGAGCTGGGCGCCCTGGATGGCACGGTGGATCTCGCGGCCTTGAAGGCCGCGAACGTGGTCGGGGTGGCGATTACCCGGGTGCGTGTGTTCTTGTCAGGGTCGATCACGAAGGCCCTCACTGTGCGAGGCATAGCGGTGACCAAGGGCGCGCGTGCCGCGATCGAAGCAGCCGGCGGTCGTGTTGAGGACTAATGGCGGCTAAGGATGCCAAAGCGCGGCCGTCTCTGACGCCGGGTATGATGGGGCGCTTGAGCGATCTCAAGCAGAGGATCTTTTTCCTGCTGGGCGCGCTTGTGGTGTTTCGGGTCGGGACCCATATCCCGGTTCCCGGCATCAACGCCACTGCTTTGGCATCGCTTTTCCAGCGCGCCAGCGGGTCGATCATCGGGCTTTTCAATATGTTCTCGGGCGGCGCTTTGCAGCGCTTGTCGGTGTTTGCCCTAGGGATCATGCCGTATATCTCGGCGTCGATCGTGATTCAGCTGTTGGCGCCGGTCATACCGAAGCTAGACGAGTTACGTAAGGACGGCGGCGAGGCGGGCCGTCGGAAGCTGACCCAATATACCCGCTACGGCACGGTCATGTTGGCGGCGTTCCAGGGCTTGGGGATATCGATTGCTATCGAGCACCAGACTGCAGGCGGCGTGCCAATCGTCATCAACCCCGGGATTGGGTTTGAGCTTTTTACCATGATTACGCTGGTTGCCGGCACGATGTTTTTGATGTGGCTGGGCGAGCAGATCACGGAGCGCGGGATCGGTAACGGCATATCGATGATCATCTTTGCCGGGATCGTGGCCGGTTTGCCCCAGGCCATCGGGAGCACTTTGGAGCTTGCCAGCAATGGTTCGTTCCAGCCCTTGTTCGTGCTGCTCTTATTTGTGGTGGCCTTAGGGGTCACGGCCTTTGTGGTGTTTGTGGAGCGTGGGCAACGGCGCGTCACCGTAACCTATGCCAAGCGTCAGCAAGGGCGCAAGGTGTTCGGCGGGCAAACCAGCCATTTACCGCTGAAGGTGAATACCGCGGGCGTGATACCGCCGATCTTTGCGTCGAGTATTATCTTGTTCCCGACCATGGCGGCTAACTGGTTTGGGCAGGCCAAGGGTATGGGTTGGTTGCAGGACGTCTCGGGGGCGCTGGCACCTGGACAGCCGGTATATTTGATCGTGTTTACGGCGGCAGTGATGTTTTTCTCGTTCTTTTATACCGCCATGATCATGGATCCGAAGGACACGGCCGACAATCTGAAGAAGTCCGGGGCCTTTATCCCGGGGATCAGGCCGGGGGAACAGACCCGACGTTATATCGATGATGTCATGTCGCGGCTCACCCTGTCGGGTGGCATTTACATCACTTTGGTGTCGTTGTTACCGGAATTTTTGATCCTGAAGTGGAACGTTCCGTTCTATTTCGGGGGAACATCGTTGCTCATTATCGTTGTGGTGAGCATGGATTTCATGGCGCAGATTCAGGCCCATTTGATGTCACATCAGTACGAAAGTCTGTTGAAGAAGGCAAATCTCACCGGTGGGATGAGTGGCCTACCTAAGTAGAGGGAACCATGAAAGTCAGGGCATCAGTGAAAAAATTGTGTCGCAATTGCAAGATCGTACGACGGAAGGGTGTGGTGCGGATCGTGTGTAGCGAGGCCCGGCATAAGCAGCGCCAGGGCTAAGCTTGATCTCAACGCAGTTCTAGGCTAGGCTTGCGCGCTTTTCGGTAGTGAAGAGGCGTTTAGGAGATAAGGTACGATGGCCCGTATTGCAGGCATCAACATTCCCAATCATAAGCATGTTGAGATTGGGCTTACGTCCATCTTCGGCATTGGTCGGCAGCGGTCGCGGCAGATATGCGGTGCGGCTGGCGTTGCGACCACCGCCAAGGTGAAGGACCTGACGGACGCTGAGGTCGAAAAGATCCGCGTCGAGGTCGGCAAGCATGTCGTAGAAGGCGACTTGCGTCGAACCGTCTCGATGAACATCAAGCGTCTCATGGATATCGGGAGCTACCGCGGGATGCGTCATCGGCGGGGGCTTCCCGTACGGGGCCAGAGGACGAAGACAAACGCCCGGACTCGTAAGGGACCGCGCAAGGGCATAAGGAAGTAAATGATGAAGGACATGTATGGCCACTAACACACCCGCCACCAGCAAGGTCAAAAAGCGCGTCAAGAAGAATGTCGCGGAGGGCGTTGCGCATATCCAGGCATCGTTCAACAATACGGTGATTACGATCACGGATCGCCAGGGTAATGTTTTGTCCTGGGCGACCGCCGGCGGAGCGGGGTTTAGGGGCTCACGCAAAAGTACACCTTTTGCGGCCCAGGTGGCCTCGGATAAGGCGGGGCGCGCCGCCCAGGAGTTCGGGGTCAAGGCGCTTGAGATTCGCGTAAAAGGGCCGGGGCCCGGGCGCGATTCCGCGGTGCGAGCCCTGCATGCGGCCGGTTTTGAGATAAGCAACATCATAGATGTGACCCCCATACCCCACAATGGTTGTCGTCCGGCGAAGCGCCGGCGCGTATAGCTGACGGAGAGAGAGATGGCCCGGTATACCGATGCAAAATGCCGCCAATGTCGGCGCGAGGGCGGTAAGCTCTTTCTGAAGGGCGAGAAGTGTTTTACCGACAAGTGTCCGGTGTCCAAGCGGACCTACGTGCCCGGGCAACACGGGCAAAGACGCAGTCGCTTGTCGGATTACGGCACGCAGCTGCGCGAAAAGCAAAAGATGCGCCGCATCTATGGCGTCCTTGAGGCGCAGTTCGCAAACTATTATGCGGAAGCCGATCGGCGGCACGGCTCGACGGGCGAGAATTTGTTGAAGCTGCTGGAATGCCGCTTAGATAACGTGGTGCACCGGATGGGTTTCGGGGCATCGCGGTCGGAGGCCCGGCAGCTTGTGCGCCATAATGCGGTGTTGGTAAACGGGAAGCGCGTCAACATCCCCGCCTATCAGCTGTCGGCGCAGGATGTGGTTGAACTGGCGTCCGGCTCGAAAGAGCAACTGCGGGTCAAGGCCGCGCTTGAGGCGGCGGAGCAGCGTGGGTTTCCGGAGTGGGTTGATGTGGATATCAAGGCCATGAAGGGCACGTTCAAGGCCGTTCCGGAGCGCCGGGATCTGCCTAGTGAAATCAATGAGCAGCTCGTTATTGCCTTGTACTCGAAATAACGTGGCCATAGAGGGATAATATGCAGAGTTCGGCAGCGGAATTTCTTAAGCCTCGCAGCGTTGGTGTCCAGACGCTCGGTCCTACGCACGCCCGTATCACCCTAGAGCCTTTAGAGCGCGGGTTTGGTCATACCTTAGGTAACGCCTTACGCCGGATTCTGTTGTCCTCCATGCCCGGCTGCGCCGTGACCGAGGCACGTATCGAAGGCGTTTTGCACGAGTATTCCACGATTGAAGGGGTGCAGGAGGATGTGATCGACATCCTGCTGAACCTGAAGGGCCTGGCCATGAGAATGGAGGGCCGCGGTGAGGTCCGCCTCATGGTGGAGGCCATGGGCCCCGGCGTCGTAACGGCTGCCGATGTGCGCGTGGATCAGAACGTGGAGATCGTGAACCCCGGACACCTGATAGCCACCTTGACGAAGGCCGTGCCTTTCAAGATGGAGCTTACGGTCACCGCGGGTCGCGGCTACGAGGCGGTTCCCGCCCGGGCCGTCAACGAGGAGCGGGCCTTGGGCAGCATGCAACTCGATGCGTCGTTTGGTCCGATTCGGCGGGTGTCCTATACCGTTGAAAACGCTCGCGTAGAGCAGCGCACTGATCTTGATAAGCTTGTGTTGGATATCGAAACCAACGGTGCAATTGATCCTGAGGCCGCCGTGCGCCGCGCCGCAAATATTTTGCGCGATCAGATGGCGGTATTCGTCGATCTCGAGAGCAAGGGGAGCGAGATCCACGTTGAGGAGGAGCCGGATGTGAATCCGATCCTGTTGCGGCCCGTGGACGACCTGGAATTGACGGTGCGGTCGGCGAATTGCTTGAAGGCGGAGAATATTTTTTATATCGGCGATCTCGTGCAAAAAAGCGAGATGGAACTTTTGAAGACGCCAAATCTTGGTAAGAAGTCGCTGACAGAAATCAAGGATGTGCTCGCTTCCCATGAGCTCAGCTTGGAGATGAAATTGGAAAATTGGCCGCCAGCCTCGCTTAGGAACAAGATTCCGGGCGAGAGCCTGGATCGGTAAAGGGGCGAGGATAAGTCATGCGGCACGGTAAGAGTGGGCGGAAGTTTAACGTCACAAGCGCGCACCGAAAGGCGCTTTTCAAGAATATGGCGACATCGCTATTTCGGCATGAGCAGATCATCACGACCTTGCCGAAGGCTAAGGAGCTGCGGCGTATAGCTGAGCCGCTTATCACCATGGCTAAGGTGGCTACGGTTGCGAATCGCCGCTTAGCGTTTGCCCGCCTGGGCGATCGCGAGATCGTCACCAAGCTTTTTGATGAGCTCGGTGTACGCTATCGGGAACGCGCCGGCGGTTATCTGCGCATTTTGAAGGTCGGTCTGCGTGCCGGAGATACGGCGCCTATGGCGGTCGTGCAGTTGATGGATCGTCCGGAGAACGCGCAAGGTGATTCGGGCGAGATAGCCCAAAAGTAAAGAGGCGGATCGGTGCGGCGGGCTTAAAATCCCGAGTGCCAGACGCATGTTCTACGTGTTACCCGGCTTGCGATCGCGGGCCGGGTCTCCTTATTCCCAAAGCAGTCGACAGGGTACGTCCTTGGCCGGTCGGGCGCCGATAGGGGCCCTGTGTTGCCGCGGGTTTTCTTGGATACCCGCGGTGCGCGGACTTTCTTTCCAGCGCGATTATGTTTTAGCGGGTCGTACCCCGTCCCTTAGGCCGATTCCCAGCAAGCGGCGTTAACGATGTAATCAGGCCTCTCGTAGGGGTACCGCCGGCATGGAAGCCTTTGAAAATCTCACCCGGATTCTCGTGGTCCGTCTCGCCGGTATCGGGGACGTCATTATGCTCGCGCCAGCGGTCCGGGTGCTGCGCCGGGCGTTTCCCAAGGCCCAGATTACGCTTCTGGTCTCGCGGGCTGGCGCGGCCGCGGCTGGGCTCTTAGCGGAAGTGGACGAGGTCTTTGTTCATCGGGCTCTTTGGCAGGAAGCCCGTCAGGGGATGCCTTTTAACCCGGCCCGCGAGCAAGACTTTATTAACGAGCTTAGGCGTCGAGACTTTGAGGCCGCTTTTCTTTTTACGAGCTTTTTTCAAAGTCCGTTTCCTTCAGCCTACGCGTGCTATCTCGCCGGGATACCCTTACGCATCGCCCAGTCGCAAGCGTTCGGCGGCGGGCTTTTGACCCATTGGGTGCGGCCGTTGCCGGATTCCGCGCATCAAGTGGACCGAAATCTTCAGCTCCTGAAGGAGGTCGGAATTCCGGTGGGCGGGCCGGGGGCGACGGCCCTCAGGGTAGTGATCGGCCAGGACGTTCAGACCGGTGTGGACACTCTGTTGCGTGCACGCGGTGTTCGCGGAGGCTTTGTGGTGATAGCGCCAGGGGCCACCTGTACCGCGCGCTGCTATCCCCTTGCTCGGTATATCGATGTAGCCGCTCGCTTGCAAGAGACCGGGCATCGTGTGGTTGTGGTCGGCGGGTCTCGTGACCAAGCCGCGGGGGACGCCATTGTCGCGGCGGTCCCCGGGGCCGTGTCGCTTTGCGGGTGGACCACCTTAGCTGATTTAGCGGCGCTTTTGCGTCGGGCGCGACTTTTAATCACGAATGACTCGGGGCCTATGCACATAGGGGACGCCGTCGCGTGTCCTATGGTGATTTTATATTCCGGAAGCGAGCTTAAAAAGCCGTGGCGCCCGCGGGGCGCACCGGCCCACCTGCTGCGCCGACCCACGGCCTGTTCCCCGTGTTACCGGTCCGAATGCCCCTATGATCGCGAGTGTCTCGCCATCGCGCCGGCCGATGTCGTAGGCGAGGTCATGGGGCTTTTGGGGGAGACGGTGCGGGAGGTAGCCGATGGCTGATGCCCACTCTCTCATCGGCATGCGAAAGCGTTTCTCCGGACGCACGGTTCTTCTGATGATGACGGCGACTCCGACGTTTTGTCCGCAGAGAGGCCCCGTCGAGTCGCGCCCGCCCTCTATCGGTCGGCCCCAAAGTGCGACAGTGTGGTCGTATCCGATTCTGACTTGGGTCTCATGGCCCCGCGGTCCCTGAGGCGTTGCAGAGCTTGTGCGCGCAAGGTCTTTCGGTGCCTGTGGACTCAGAGTTTCTAAAGCGCTATCGAGATACGCACCCGCGGATCGTAAAGCGGCATTTGGGCGAGGTCTTAAAGCGGCTTAGTGTGGGCGCGACGCGCCTTCCGATCGCATCGAATTTGTCGAGGTAGCCCAGGCTCAACGTTTCAGGATCGACAAGACGGCCCATGCCGCTAGTTGTTTTATGTGCCCCGCTATCTTTGTGAGGAGCGGCGACTATGCGGCTCAGACCCTCCCCGAAGCGCCTGGTCCAGGAATGAGGCGGCCGGGCACGATGGGCGTGCATCGATAATCGGAATTCATGACCGGGTTTATCGCGCGGATCCGTGGCGATGCCTAGACTGATAAGCGGATATTCTTATCTCCACTTACCATAGCCCACTCGCGCTTTCCGCCATTTCTACACGATGACATTGTTTCGGCTCCCCGGGCCTCGCTTTTTTTCGCGCTGCGTTCGAAGAGAAAGCGTACGGTTTCGTGAGTTATGGGCGTATCGGCTTACGCTACTAGAACGATGCGCGTTGACGTGAAAAAAAGCGAGTATTGGACGGAGCCTCTGCGACCCGAAGCGGGGGCGCCGGCAGGCGCCCGGGAGCGCTACACACTCGCTCATGCCGAAAACCTCTACCATCTAGCTGATCGCGTTTCAGGGACGCGCAAAGGTCAGATGGTATGGATGGGCGGCTGTGTCTTGTACAGAGGTTAGCTGTCTGCGTGCGGCGGGGACTTTTTTCTGGCACGAACCCTAAAACCACTGCAAAAGGGTGTGTTGGCGCCACAACGCGCTCTGGCGGCTGCGGACTTTTACCTTCACAGGTCTACCACCAGCAGCTGCCGACGACCGTCGCTAAGTGTGAAGTGGACGCCACAAAGCTTATCTTTGCAAGCAGCTCCTCCTTTTGGGAATGAAAGTTTCCGTCATCCGTGTCCTGTCGTTACACTGATGTCCTATGATCGTATTACTGACAGATTTTGGTATCGACGACCCTTATGTAGGGCAAGTCCATCTCCGGCTCGGCGTCCTGGCCCCAGGCGTACCCGTCATCGATCTTTTTCATGGTCTTCCAAATTTTGCGATCGAGGCCGCGGCCTATCTTGTGCCCGCGTACTGTCGGCACGTTCCGCCGGGGGCCGTCATCATGGCGGTGGTCGATCCGGGGGTAGGCGGTTCCCGTGGGGCGATCGCCTTTAAAGCCGAAGGACGCCATTATGTGGGGCCGGACAACGGGCTCTTCGAGATGGTCGCGCGCCAGGCGCAAGTGCGTGCCTGCGTGTCTTTACCTATCCCGCCTGATGCCGCAGCGAGCTTTCATGGCCGCGATGTGTTTGCGCCGGCCGCGGCGACTCTGGCTCGCGGCGGTTCGGTAGGCGAGGCGCTAGGGTCTCTCACGCGCTTTCCCGGGTGGCCGGACGACGGCTACAAGATCCTTTATATCGATCATTATGGTAATGCGATAACGGGGGTCCGCGCGCGTCCTGGGCATCGAGCTTTGACCGTACGAGGGCGAACTTTGACCCGCGCCCGCACGTTTGCGGACAGGCCAAACAGCGAGCCGTTTTTTTACGAAAACGCCAATGGTCTGATCGAGATCGCGGCCTACGGGAGATCGGCGGCCGCAGTTCTCAATCTACATCTCGCCGACCCGTTTGTGGTCAGTGGCGATTGAGGTGCCCTTCGCGTGCGCATGTTTTTCGAGGCTGTGCCGCAAATAGCGCCCGGTATGTGAAGAGGGGTGGGCCGCCACTTGTTCTGGTGTACCTGTCGCCATAATGCGTCCTCCGCCGCTTCCACCCTCAGGGCCTAGGTCGATGAGATAATCGGCGGTTTTGATGACGTCGAGATTGTGCTCTATGACGACGACCGTATTTCCGCGCTCGGTAAGAGTATGAAGGACGCGCAAAAGCTGCTTTATGTCGTGAAAGTGCAAGCCCGTCGTGGGCTCGTCCAAGATATAAAGCGTGCGGCCGGTATCGCGCTTTGAAAGCTCACGCGCGAGCTTTATGCGCTGCGCTTCGCCGCCCGACAGGGTGGTAGCGGACTGCCCTAGGGTGAGGTAGGAAAGCCCTACGTCCGTCAAGGTTTCGAGTTTGCGGCGAATGACGGGGACAGCATTGAAGAATGCGAGCGCGTCTTCCACCGTCATCTGCAGCACCTCGTGTATTGTGCGGCCCTTGTAGCGGACTTCGAGCGTTTCCCGGTTGTAGCGCATGCCCTTGCAGATATCGCAGGGAACGTACATATCAGGCAGAAAGTGCATCTCGACTTTGACGAGTCCGTCGCCTTCACAGGCCTCGCAGCGACCGCCGCGCACGTTAAAGGAGAAGCGCCCGGCGTTGAAGCCGCGCTCGCGGGCCTCGGTGGTGGCGGCAAAGAGTTCGCGTAGCGGCGTAAAAAGCCCGGTGTAGGTCGCGGGATTCGAGCGCGGGGTCCGGCCGATCGGGCTTTGGTCGATGTCGACGACCTTGTCGAAGTGCTCAAGTCCGGTAATCGTGTCGTAGGCCGCGACATCGAGTCGCGTTTTGTTGAGAAGGGTTGCGGCCGCCGCATAGAGTGTGTCGTTTATCAAAGTGGATTTGCCGGAGCCAGACACCCCGGTCACGCAGGTCATGGTTCCCACGGGGATATGAACGTCGACGCCACAGAGGTTATGTCCCCGGGCGCCATAGACTACGATCTCACCGTGCCCCGTTCGTCGCGTGCTCGGTATCTCGATCTCTTCGGCGCCGCTTAAGTAGCGGCCCGTCAAGGATTCAGGGTTTTGCATGACCTCGGCCGGCGTTCCTTGCGCCACGATATATCCGCCATGGACGCCGGCACCAGGGCCGACGTCGATTACTTGATCCGCGGCCAGGATGGCCTCCTCGTCATGTTCTACTACGATCACGGTGTTGCCCATGTCGCGCAGCGTCTCCAAGGTCGCTAAAAGCCGCCCGTTATCGCGTTGATGAAGTCCTATGGAGGGTTCGTCGAGGACGTACATGACGCCGACCAGCCCGGCGCCGATTTGCGAGGCTAAGCGGATACGCTGAGCCTCCCCGCCCGATAATGTTTCCGCCGAGCGCGCAAGCGTCAGGTAATCGAGACCGACGTTGACGAGAAATTTCAGGCGTTCGCCAATCTCGTGGACGATCTTGGCCGCTATGACGCCACGCTGTCCGGGGAGCAGGAGATGGGAGAAGAAGGTGTGCGCTTCACGAATTGAGAGGCCGGTGACGTGATGAATGGCTTTTCCGTCGACGAACACATTGCGGGCCTCCTCGCGCAAACGACTCCCAAGGCAGGTCTCGCAGGCTTGAGTACCGATGAATCGGGACATTTCGTCGCGTACGCTCGCGGATTCTGTCTCGCGGTAGCGTCGCTCCATGTTCGGCAGAACACCCTCGAACGTGTGTTTGCGCCGATGCCGTCGCCCGCGCTCGACATAGGAGAAGGTGATGGTTTCATCGCCGCTCCCATATAGGATGACGTCGCGGACCTTTTTGGGGAGATCCTCGAACGGCTCATCGATGTCGACTCCGTAATGTTTGGCGAGCGACTCGAGCATCTGGAAATAGAAGGGGTTGCGCCGGTCCCAGCCCCGAATCGCGCCGGCCGGAAGGCTTAAGCTTGTGTCTTGGACGACGCGTTCGGGGTCGAAGAACTGGCGGACGCCGAGTCCGTCACAAGCGGGACAGGCGCCGGCCGGGTTATTGAACGAGAAGGTGCGCGGTTCGAGCTCGGCTAGGCTAAAGCCACACTGGGGACAGGCATAGCGCGCCGAAAAGAGCAGCTCAGACGGTGTTTCCCCTGCTGCCACGAGAGTGACGAGGCGGACCAAGCCTTCGGATAGTGAGAGCGCGTTTTCAAAGGATTCTGCAAGCCGGGCCTCTTGGCCCGCGCGCAGGACGAGGCGGTCCACGATGGCCTCGATGGTGTGTTTCTGGGTCTTGGCGAGCGGCGGGGCGTCTTGCAGTTCGACCACCTGGCCATCGATCCGAGCGCGTACGTAGCCGCGGGCCTTCAGTTCCTCGATTTTATTGAGAGCCTCGCCTTTGCGCCCGGAGATGACGGGCGCCAGGATCATGGCTTTGGTACCTTGCGGGAGCGTCAAGGCCTCATCGACCATTTGGCTTACGGTCTTTGCGTTGAGTGCTGTGCCGTGCACGGGACAGCAGGGCTCGCCGACCCGGGCATACAAGAGGCGCAGATAGTCATAGATTTCGGTCACGGTGCCGACCGTGGACCGGGGGTTATGGGACGTACTCTTTTGCTCGATCGAGATGGCGGGTGACAAGCCTTCGATCAAGTCGACGTCGGGCTTGGACATGAGCGAAAGAAATTGGCGGGCGTAGGCCGACAAGGATTCGACGTAGCGTCGTTGCCCTTCCGCATAAAGCGTATCGAAAGCCAATGAGGATTTCCCTGACCCTGAGAGGCCGGTAATCACGATCAGGCGATCCCGTGGCAGATCGAGGTCGAGATTCTTGAGGTTATGCGTGCGCACACCTCGCAAGCGAATGAAGTCCATGCGTTTCGAGCCACAAGTGAATTGCCTACTATACGGCGCGCTACGGGTCTAAGGCAAAGAGAGGGGATGTTGAAACGGGGGCGTTTTCGTGCACCCGGAGCGACCCGCCCCTGCGGTGGCCTAAGGCGATCGTGTGGTTTCGCGGACCCGCTTGCTTTGGGTATGAGCGCCCGGCCTCGCGGTCTGGAGTACCACCAAGAGAGGTATTCTCGGGGGGCCTGTAGGCTCCGTATAGGCCCCCAGAACGCCGTTTTTAACAATCAAGCTGTTTGGGGCGGGCCATCTTCGGGAAGGCGCTCTCAGAGGATTCAAGAGGGGGTGCTCAGCTATGACAGGGCTTAGGACCTTGGCCATCGTTGGCTGTCCTTGCGGGGACATAGGCTTATTCGCGGGGGAAGGAGCCTGTTGTCCTAGCTACCCAAGCCCCGCGTAGTCACATAGACTAGCGCCAGGGACCCATTGAGGGTGCGCCACGAAACGCGGTTCTCGTGGCGTGATAGGCGTGCCCGCTATTCAATCGCTGAGGGGGATTTATGGCTCGCGGTATCAATAAGGTTATTCTTGTGGGGAATCTGGGAAAGGATCCCGAGATTCGCTACGTCGCCAGTGGCGGAGCTGTGGCGAATCTGAACATTGCCACCTCCGAGTCTTGGAAAGATAAAACCACCGGCGAGAAGCAGGAGCGCACCGAGTGGCACCGGGTGGTGTTTTTTGGGAAGTTGGCCGAGATCGCTAACGAGTACCTGAAAAAGGGCGCGCAAATTTACGTCGAGGGCCGTCTCCAGACTCGTAAGTGGCAAGATAAAAGCGGACAAGATCGGTATACGACGGAAATTATAGGGAGCGAACTCCAGATGTTGGGCGGTCGCGGGGCCGGGAGCTCTATGGAGGGGCCGCCGGATATGTCTTTTGAGTCATCCGGTCCAAGCGGTGGTCGCCAGGAGTCGAGTTCCTCCCCTCCGTCCGCTTCGAAGGGTGGCGATGATTTCGATGACGATATACCGTTTTAGGGAACACTCCCACTAAATATGTAAATAAAACCCCAGAAGACGTTATGTTTCTGGGGTTTTTTGTTGTTTACACG
>JAJYGP010000007.1 GCA_021785035.1 Pseudomonadota bacterium | reverse complement strand
GGAGCGCTAAAAACGGCTCAGTTTAGCTGTAGCGAAGATTACGAGCAACGTCAGCAGGCAACCAGTGCGCTACATACAGCGCGATATTCTGGAAATAGCCCACGAAAACCGAGGCATGCCATGTGCTGTAGGTCGGAAACGGGGTCAAACCGGCGAGCAAGACCATCATGACAATGACCGCAGACCCTTTAACGAAGCCCACAAGCCCCCCCAGTATCCGGTCGGCAGCCTGGGAGCCGCTTTTAAGCCAGATCTTACGGGTAAAGTGGCTCGCAATCGCCATAGCGACAAAGGTAAAGAAGAAGAGCACGAAAAAGACGAGCACGGAGCGAAGATCCGCGTCCTGAACGTGGCCGACAAACCATCCGGTAAAGTCACCGGAAAAAAACCAGGCCACCGCAAAACTGACGGTCCAAGTCAAAATGGACAAAAACTCGGCAATGAAGCCGCGCAAGACACCGACCAAAACGAACAAACCAACCACAGCGACTATCGCCACATCAAGCCAATTCATCTTGCCCCCGCTGCCATACGAATTAAAAACCCACGAATCTTGTCACGACGGGCCACCGCCGCCCTGGCCGTAAGCGCCTCTGCGTGCCGGTAAGGCCCGACAATCACGACCACGCCATGTCCGCTCGCAAGCTCTGCGAGCTTTACATGCGCCGGGAAGCCCTGGGTGTGCAAATGCCGGCGGAAGCTTATCGCATCGCTGGCATTGACGTAGGCCCCCACCTGGACATACCACCCGCCCTTCTGGGGTCTGGGCGCGACCGAAGCCGCAGGTGCCGGTGGCCTAGCCGGGGCCGCCACGGCACCAGCAGCCGGCTTTTTCGATAAAATAGGGACCGTTGTCGACGCTGACCCCGCTCGCGGGCCGAGGCTCTTTGACTGGCCTCTCACCCAGTGGGTCGCCAGGGTATTGCCGGTTCGCCTAATCGTCAGCACGTCCTGGCCTTTCGTATGGGACGGAGGGCGCCGCAAAAGGATCGGTAGAATCACAACCGCCAGCACCACCAGTATGGCCGCGCCGATCACCCTCTGCCGTGGATCAAATGGCCTTTCCTCCACCACCCGCCCCCTTGCCTGCTTCAGCCTCGAGTATAGCACCGACTGTCTTAAAGGACCCAAAAACTACGATCCTATCGTCCGCCAAAGCCGCCGCTCGCGCGGCCTGAAAAGCGGTCACTGGGTCTTGATAAACGCCGCGCGCCTGGCACTGAAACAAGGCCAGCTGCGCGGCCAGGAAAGCCCCGTCGGCCCCACGCGGATCGGTGAGCGTCGCCAAAAACCAATCGTCACATGAACCTAGGAGGGCCCGGAAGACGCCAGCGATCGGTTTGTCCTTAAACATCCCCACCACCGCGAGCGTCCGGCCCGCAACCGGCTGTTCCTTCAAGGCTTGGGCGAGTGTCACGGCCGCCTCCTCATTGTGGGCGACATCGAGGATGACCCGCGGGGTTCCGGGCAAGCTCTGGAAACGCGCCGCCAGACGTACGTCTTGAAGGCCCTGACGCACGGCCCCGGCACTCACCGGTAACGCCGCCAAGGCATCGATAGCCGCCAGTGCACACGCGGCGTTGCCCAACTGGTAGCCCCCGCGAAGCGCCGGATAAGGAAAATCGCGGGATCCTTTTACGCCGGTGTACCGCCACTGGTAACGGTCGGCCGTATACCAAAAATCCCGGTTGGCGATCACGGGTAAAGCACCTTTGGCGATTGCTTCGCCGAGCACGCTTTCCGACACATCAAAACCGACCACCGCCGGCCGTCCCTCGCGAAAAATCCCAGCCTTCTCTCGCCCGATCGTCTCGCGGTCGGGACCCAACCACTCTTGATGGTCGGTACCGACCGACACCACGATCGACACGGCGGCATCGATGATATTGACCGCATCGAGTCGGCCGCCAAGACCAACCTCCAGAATCACCACATCCGGCGCGGCCTGAGCAAATAACACCAGCGCGACCAAGGTTCCGAACTCGAAATAGGTCAGGGACACGTCGGCGCGGGCGACCTCGACTTGAGCGAAGGCCGTGCACAGATCCTCGTCTTCCACCTCGCGCCCCTGGATGCGCACGCGTTCGTTATAGCGCACCAAATGCGGAGAGAAATACGCCCCGGTTTTATAGCCGGCCGCGAGGTAAATAGCCTCCAAGAAAGCGGTGGTCGAGCCCTTCCCGTTGGTCCCCGCCACCGTAATGACAGGACAAGAAAGCGGCGGAAGGCGAGCGTAGACGGCGCGCACTCGGTCGAGGCCAAGTTCGATCTCGCGCGTATGCAAGCGCTCAACATAGGCCAACCACTCTCGGAGATTCGTTGGTATGAAGTCTCCCACCGCTAAATCCCTATTGGACTCGTAGCAAGGGTTTCCTGGCTCAAAGACCAGAGCACAGGAACATGACCACCCTTGCGGCTTACCTTAGTCTCCCCACGCGTAGGTTGCGTTTTCGCAGTCGGTTCGGACCCTCCCGGCCCTACCGGGATGCGCGTAATCTCGCGCGGTTTTTTCTCCTCCTGAATATACCGACCTTCCAGGAATTGCCCCACACCTCGCCTGGCGATAACTCTGCCAGGATCGTGATCCGCATCGTCAGCGTTCCTGCAGCTTAGGCGGACGAATTCGGACTGTGATACCGGATCGTCTGGGTGAACGTGGCCGCCTGCGGCACATTCCTGCGAAGAATAGAACGGTGGCACTTCGATAACCAGCTTGCCTTGACGGCAAGCCTTATAGTGCAAATACCTTTGGATCTGTCCCCAGGTGGATGCCAGAATAGATGTGTTGAGGCCGGACTTGGCGCTGGCACCATTCTTGATCCCGGAGCCCTTCTCATCCTGTTTGCGCTTGGCCTTCACGGTCATGTTTTTGATCTTAAGCACCTCGAACACGAACAGTTTGTAGCGCGGATCGCCGGCAAGCGCATGGCTGGTTTTGTGGGCCACATCCCAACGAACATCGGCACCATACCGTTGATAACATGCCACACCGGGTCTTGCTTTGACCCAGCCGACCAAACCCTTGATACGGCGCGCCTGACGGCATTGCCAGCGTTTCTTGTGGCGCTTTTGGGCGACGATGCGTTGCCCTTGCGTATCCGAGAAGCCGACCGGTATGCTGCAATGACTTCCGCGCAAAGGGCCCGAAATACTAGTCTTCACGTGCTTTGGCATTGTAAATATGCCGCTGGCAACCAATGCACCGCAACAGGGTGCGTTCCTTTGCAAGAGCCAAATAACAACGAAACGTATTGCTGATTCGCATAGATTATATACTACCGCAATTCGTGAGGACGCAAGCCTAGACAACAATCATAAATCGAGTTCTCACGCGGTATTTAACGTATTCATTACATATCGTTTGAATAACAAAATACCGCCGCAAAACGTTGACACCCGAACTGCGGGGCTTCCTCGAAACCCGTTTTTTCCGAAGTTCTTGCCGCCGGTCGTTGCCAGTCGCTGGGGTTCGGCGGCGAGTCAGATCACCGACCGGCTTTCAGATCACCGACCGGCTTGTTGATACACATCCCGCTTGAGATATCTTGGTGTTGATTAATCATCTTAAGGCGGTCAGCGCACCTCGTACGCGAAATCGCTTGGCGGGACATCTTGCACCGTTCTACCGAAAGCCGCTGTTCTGGCACTGGGCTTGCTTCGTAGGCTCAGGGGGCGAAGCCACGCTTGAGGCAGTACATGCTCACATGGACGCGCAAGAAACGGTAGAACGGGCACGCAAGTCCAAAAAACCACACCGTCCGCTTGACCCCCTCTTGGTGCAAGGCTGGCGTGGCGCTCGCCTAAGAAGAGGAACGCGCCGACAGGTGTCAGGCTTCTTTGGGTAAGGCGCAAGAGGTGTCGGAGGTAACCGGCCTGTTTAACATGATCGACAACAAGCGGGCGATAGTAGCGCGCAATTTATGGCGATGGACGATCATATCGAGGGCGCCATGATCAAGCAGAAACTCTGATCGCTGAAAGCCCTCGGGCAGCGTCTCGCGAACCGTCTGCTCGATCACCCGGGGGCCAGCGAAACCAATCAGGGCCTTGGGCTCGGCTATGACCACGTCACCCAACATCGCAAAGCTCGCCGAAACGCCGCCCATGGTCGGGTCTGTGAGCACGGAAATGAAGGGCAGGGACTCGTCGGCCATACGCGCCAGAGCGGCGCTGGTCTTCGCCATCTGCATAAGCGAGGTGAGGCCCTCCTGCATCCGCGCCCCACCGCTTGCGGCAAAACAGACAAACGGTAAGCGTTCGCTCAGACAGATATCGACACCCCGCACAAAGCGTTCACCTACGACCGAGCCCATAGACCCGCCCATAAACCCGAACTCAAACGCAGCGGCCACCAAAGACAGCCCGTGGAGACGCCCCTTCGTGACCACCAAGGCCTCCGACTCGCCAGTCGCTTTGTTGGCGTCGACCAGACGATCCTTGTAGCGCTTACTATCCTTGAATTTGAGAAAATCGACAGGCTCGAGATTGGCTCCGATTTCGACGCACTCCCCCGCATCAAGAAACGCGGCCAGGCGCTTGCGGGCACAGATGCGCATATGGTGATCGCACCGTGGACAAACGCTCACATTCTTCTCGATCTCGGCATGATAGAGAACACTGCTGCACGCCGGACATTTACTCCACAGCCCTTCCGGAACCGCCTTCTTGACGATCCCGCGACTTTTTATCTTGGGTGGTAAAAGCTTATCGAACCAGTTCATGCCGGACTTGCCTCGCGCGTCGGGAGGGCGGCGCGCAAGCTACGCACAAATGCCGCCGCGTTCCGTACCGCTTCATCCGGACTTGCCGCCTGAGCTATTCTTTCCACGATCGCGCTCCCCACAATGACGGCGTCCGCCACCCGCGCGAGCTTAGCGGCCGATTCGGGGTCGCGGATTCCAAAACCAACACCCACCGGGAGCCCCGTGACCGCGCGCACCGAGGCAATCTTGGCTTCGACCTCGCCTACATCCAAATGTCCGGCTCCCGTGACACCCTTTAAAGCCACATAATAGAGAAAACCCGAAGACGCTGCACTAATGCTCGCGATTCGATCCCCTGTCGTCGTGGGCGCGAGCAGGAAAATGGTATCAAGACCCACGCCGCTTGCAGCGGCGCGCCAGACCTGCGCCTCTTCCGGGGGCAAATCCACCAAAATGACCCCGTCTACGCCCGCCTCGCTACTGCGCCGGGCAAATACATCGTAGCCCATAGTTTCGACCGGATTCACGTACCCCATGAGAATGACCGGCGTCGTCTTATCGTCACGCCGGAAGTCCGCGACCATCTGCAAGACCGCCTGAGTCGTAACGCCTTGAGCCAAGGCCCGTTGGTGGCCCATCTGAATCGCCGGGCCATCAGCCATAGGATCGGAAAACGGCATACCCACCTCGAGGGCATCGGCCCCCGCCTGAACCAAGGCATGCATCAAAGGGGTGGTCACAGAAGCGGCCGGATCGCCTCCCGTGATAAACGGAATCAAGGCACAGCGTCGACCCTTCAGCTTCGAGAATACTGTCTTTAGCCGTGACACGACACTGTCCCCTCGTGGGCCGCTACCGTTTCGACATCTTTGTCACCGCGACCCGAAAGGTTGACCACGATCGCAGCCTTAGGTCCGAGCTTGACCGCGAGCTGCTCGGCATAGGCTAGCGCATGGCTCGATTCCAGGGCCGGCAAGATCCCCTCAAGCCGAGTCAAATGATGAAAAGCCGCCAAAGCGGCCTTATCATCGACCGCGACATAGTGGGCTCGACCGCTGTCCTTAAGCCAAGCATGTTCCGGACCTACGCCGGGATAATCAAGGCCCGCGGAAATAGAGTGAGTGCCGGAAATTTGGCCATCGCCGTCAAACATCAGATAGCTGCGCGTTCCATGGAGCACCCCGCGCCCGGCCCCGGCCGTCAAGGGGGCCGCGTGACGTCCCGAATCGAGACCCGCCCCGGCCGCCTCGACCCCATACAAGGCGACGCCCTGATCCTCCAAAAAGGCGTAAAAGAGCCCCATGGCATTGGAACCGCCACCCACGCAGGCTACGAGCGCCTCGGGCAAACGTCCTTCCTGTTCTAAGATCTGCGCGCGCGCCTCCCGTCCGATCACTGCCTGAAAGTCGCGCACCATCATCGGGTACGGATGAGGACCACTCACCGATCCTATGACATAAAAGGTGTCATCCACGGTGGTCGCCCAATCCCGCATCGCCTCGTTCATGGCATCCTTCAAGGTCCGGGAGCCGAGCGTCACACTCACCACTTCAGCACCCAAAAGGCGCATCCGCCGCACATTCGGGGCCTGACGCACGATATCCTCGGCGCCCATGTAAATAGCGCAGGATAACCCGAGTCGCGCGGCCACCGTCGCTGTCGCCACGCCGTGCTGGCCGGCCCCAGTCTCGGCGATGAGACGCTTCTTGCCCATGCGCTTGGCGAGTAAAGCTTGTCCTATGGTGTTATTGACCTTGTGCGCACCGGTATGATTGAGGTCCTCGCGCTTTAAATAAATGCGCGCCCCGCCCACTTCGGCGCTCAGACGGCGCGCCCAATAGAGGGGCGAGGGGCGTCCGATGTAATCCCTAAAATCAGCGGCCAGTTCCGCCTGAAAATCCGGATCTCGGCGGGCGTTCTGGTAGGCCTCGGTAAGGAGCGCCAACGGACCCATAAGGGTCTCCGCGACAAATTGTCCCCCATACACCCCGAAATGGCCGTGCTCGTCCGGTTGGTCGTAGCTCACGATACCTCCTGCACTCGGCGACAAAATCCCTGCATCCGCCCGCGATCCTTGATGCCGGGCGCACTCTCCACACCACTACTCACGTCGACCGCGTAGGGGTGCACTGCGGCAATCGCCACCTGGACGTTATCGGCATCAAGCCCCCCCGCAAGAATCACGGGTTTACGGAGAGTAGGTGGTATTCGACTCCAATCGAATACCACGCCGGTTCCGCCGGGCCGGTCCTTCTGGTAGGCGTCAAGCAACAGGCCTTGCGCCGTCTCGTACCGGCGTTCGGCCGCAAGCAAGTCGACATCGTCGGTCATCCGTATCGCCTTAAGGTAAGGTAGGCCGTGCAAGTTACAGTCCTCGGGCGACTCCGCTCCGTGAAACTGCAAGCTCGTGGGCCGCACATAATCCACGATCTTGGCGATCTCGTCGGTGCCCGCATTCACAAACAGCGCGACACTCGCCACAAACGGCGGGAGCGAAGCCACAATGGCCCGCGCTACGGCCACGTCCACGACCCGCGGACTCTGTCCGTAAAAAACGAGACCGATGGCCTGCGCGCCGGCCTCCACCGCCCCCTCGGCATCGGCCAGGCGGGTGATGCCACAAATTTTAATGCGCGTCATCATAGAGCCGGGGAGTGTATCAGAGTAGAAAGCGACCGCTAACCCTGGGACTTCCGATAGGCCTCGAAATGGGCCCGAAACAGGGCCTCAAGATCGTTGATGACTTCGACTGTCTCCCTGCCCCCCAAAACGTTCTGAGTCATGAGCGTCGAGGTCTCGTTTAACATCTTGCCGCGGTCCAACATCGGGTAGGTGGCCGCCAGCCGCTTGATAGCCTTCACCACGCTCTCATCACCAGGGCGTGGAATCGTGACAGGCTCGGTGGGCGTCGCTGGAATCGCCAGGCGACTCTGCAGAAATTCGGCAAACGCAAGCACCTGGGCCTGCGCATCTTCCGGCAAATCGCGGACTACCGTGAGCACGCGCTTTTCGAGGCGATCCATACCTTACTCACTGATATTTAAACGAAAGACTGGCATCTTGCGGCGCTCAGCCATGAGATCGAGCTCTTTGACCAGGGCCACAATCACCTGATCTGTCGTCTGCTGCATGTCCCGCCAATGATGGCGCGCTTGCGCCAACAGCTCGGCGATATCGGCCGGCGTCTTGCGTTTGGCCTCCATGATCATATCTTCAATCATGCCGGGCTTCAGTTCCGGACGAAACAAAAGACCATAGGCTAGGGGGTCTGGACGAATCGCGATCCAACGACCATCGTCATCGACCACGATGGGCTCGAGCCCAGCCGGAAGCGTGGCGCCCCCGTTCGCCATCACCAGCACCGGCCGCCCATCGACCGCTTGCGCGAGCGCATCGTCATGACCCGCCTGGGTCTTGTGCGCCGTGGTCCAGTAGGCGTTATGCAAGGGCTCGCTCGAAAGCTCGGCCCCTTCATATTCGGCCAACACAAGCGCACCATAGCCAAGACCCACGGCCGGGCGCTTCGCTTCCCGGAAGATACCGAACAGTTTCAGTTCGTCGTCGTGCCAAGGATTGCTCTTGTGGTCACCCGGCGGGTGCTGGCCACCCAATATAAAAAGCGCGTCAAACGGGCCGGCGCTCCCCGGCAAGTCCTGGCCTACGAACGGCCGGAAGTAAGCAAAGCCGATATCGCGCTTTTCGAGCTGGTTCTCGATGAGCCCTAAGAATTCCGAGTACGTGTGCTGAATGACGGCAAACTGCTTCATACGAATAAATCCTTAGAGAACGCCTCGTCCAAGCGCCCCTGCTGTTCATCGCAGTGCGTGCGCATGAATCGCATAAATTCCTCGACCGCGCGCAGCCGAAACTTCTGCCGCTGATAGACAAACGAGAACGGCCGCTCGATCAGGGGATCGAGCGGGAGCGCAACTAGGGTCCCGAGCTTCAACTCTTTCGCCACGGTCGCCTTCGAAACAATCGAAACCCCAAGCCCCCCTTCGACCGAGCTCTTTACGGACTCCGGACTCCCAAACTCCATACTGAGATTGAGGTCGTGCCATTGCAGGTTGTTTTGGGCGAGATAGTCGCTGATGACTTCACGGGTCCCCGAACCCTCCTCGCGCGCCAGAAACGGCAACTCGAGAAGATCCCGTACCGGTACGCTTTTTGCGCGGGCGAGCGGATGGTCGGGTCGACAAATGAACACCAGTTGATCTTGCCAACAGACCTCGACGGCGAGGCTCTTGTTGGCGACCGGCGACTCGACGACGCCGATATCGACGGTATTGCTCTCGACCATATGCACGATCCCAAGCGAGTTCGAAACGCTGAGGCGAATACGTACGTCGGGGTGCCGGGCCTGAAACTCTCCGAGCAAGGCCGGAAGGACATATTCGGCGATCGTGGTGCTGGCGCCGATAATGAGAACGCCCGACACATCTCCGGTGATATCCCGAACCCGGATATTCATCTCGTTATAGAGGCCGATAATCCTTTCGGCGTACTCGAACACCCGCTCTCCCGCGGTCGTGAGACTAATTCTGTTGTGGGTCCGGTCAAAAAGTCGAGTGTTAAAAAACTCCTCGAGTTGCCGCACCTGAAAGGTTACGGCCGGCTGGGTCATGTGTAGGGTTTCAGCGGCCTTCGTAAAGCTCAAGAGCCGCGCCACCGTGTGGAATACCTGTAATCGCCGATCAGCCATGACTCACAACCATCCCCCTGTAGGGCGCCCTGATACGACCACATAGTATACAATGCTTTTATGACCAACACCTGGAAACAATGGGATTTCGCCGGAGCCGGCCTCCAGACCGTCAACCTCGAGCTCACAAAGCGCCTACGTAAACGGCCGCTTGCCTACGGCCTCTGGGTCCTGTTCCCGCTCGGCCTCCACGCCTTCTATCTGCGTGAGCGCGGTCTTGGGCTCCTCTATCTCGCCGGCTCTACGGTCTTTGGCGCCTCGGCGGCTCTCGCTCCCTGGCCTTACGCCACAGGCCTTGGCGCAATCATGGCGGTAGCCGCCCTGGTCGACGCAGCGACTCTAGAGCGCCGGTTGACAGCCTACAATAAGGCCTTACGGGTCGCCCTCTTATTGAGCCCCAAAGCCACGCCGCCGCCCGGCTACCGGGGCCGCTATACCGACGGAGATCGGGATATCAGCGAGTATCTGGCAATCAAGGACCAGGAACAGGCGGGGCATTCGCTGAAAACTCAACCGTCCTTGGATAAAAAGCGCGGTAAGTCGTTCCAAGAGCAGGAAGCCGCACTCCGCGAATACGCGGAACACCAGAAGCGGGCTAAAAACCCTCGATCTTAAGACGTAGGTCAGTCGGGCTCGAGGCGTACTGCAGCGCGACCGCCGGCGTAATCCTCTTCGCCTTCACAAGCGCCAGCAAACAGACATCGAAGGCCAGCATGCCCTCACTGATGCTGCCGCGCTTTAAGAGCTCGGGAAGATCCTTGATGCGCGCCGGATCCTGAATCAATTCGCGCGCCAGACCCGAGATCGTCAAGACCTCACAGGCCACCGCCCGGCCTTGGCCGTCGGCCCGCGGGAGTAAGCGTTGGCTGACGACAGCCCGCAGATTCTGGGCCACCTTCACCCGCACCGCTGACTGGGCCTCGGCCGGAAACGCCGTGATTAAGCGATTAACGGCCTCGGGCGCCGCGGGCGCGTGGGCCGTCGCCAGCACGAAATGGCCTGTCTCCGCGGCCTTAAGGGCCGTCTCTATAGTCTCTGTGTCGCGCATCTCGCCGAGCAAAATGACATCCGGATCCTCTCGAAGCGCGGCCCGCATCGCCTCATAGAAAGACGGGGCATCGATCCCAATTTCGCGCTGGGTGATCAACGACTTCTGCTCGGCAAACAGAAACTCGATCGGATCCTCAATGGTCAAGACGTGTTTGGTCTGCTGGCCATTGATCTCATTGACGAGAGCCGCGAGCGTCGTAGTCTTGCCCGAGCCGCTCGAACCTGTCACCAACACCAGGCCCCGCTCCAAATGGCTGAGCTTCGCCACGATCTCGGGGAGACCCAAGCTCGCAAGCGGTGGCACGACGCTATGGATGACACGCAACACCAACGCCACAGTCCCACGCTGGCGAAAGATATTCGCTCGTACCCGACCTATCCCCTTAAAACCGCGCGACAAATCCACTTGATTATCGCGCTCAAAAAGCGCGAGCTGGCGCGCGTCCATGAGTGCGACGCCGATCTCTGCCACTCGTTCCGCCGTGAGCCGCGGTACTTGGTCTAAAGCGCGCAAAGCGCCATCTATGCGCAGTACCGGATGATTGCGGGCCCGAAAATGCACGTCCGAGGCCCCGAACCGGGTGGCCTCGGCGAGGATCTGACTGAGCCATTCTAGGGGTTCAACTGCCGTTGTTGCGGTCGTAGTCATGGGCTAAGTGTAGCAGGGTCCAGAAAAGCGCAAGAAATGGGGTTAAATACTCACTATAATCCTTAACTTACATGATGTTTGGCATTGCCACAATCAAGTTAATGAGCGCGCGACCCAGTCTAGCGCGTCGCCCTGACGAGACGTCGCGCTGCATATGTGGTTGAGCCGTGCGTGTCTTGCCCGGGCGTGTCTGATACCGCGATATCTCGAAACGATGGAGGGGAGGCATGCGACGAGGCTTGGGGGCTTAAAGAATGCGCGACACCCGCTCTTGCGGTTATGGCCTCCTCGGAGGCTCGTGGCACGGGTTCGTGGGTAGCAGCGCGCAGCGCGACCCCGTGCGCGCAGCCCTTTTGGCCCCGGGCACCTTGTCAGGGTGCGGCGTCTGGTCTCGACCGCAGGCATCCCGTGTATGCCTGCGGTCGAGACCAGACACGTCGGGGGCTCCTTAGGGCGGTGCGAGCTGGTCGGTATCCACGTAGCTCCGCTCGCCTGTCGATGGATCGAAATAAACCTCCACAACTGTATTCGTTTCCGTGTCGACAAAACGTTCGCCGGTAGCTTGCCATGGCTGACCCGGGCGGCTTTTGCGTATGGGCTTGTAGCGCCAGCGTTCGATGAGGACGCCGCCCGCCAAAAGAAGGCCTGACAGCGCAAACGAGAACCACTGGGAGTCACCGCTACGCATCGCTACAAGCGCCCCGACGAGCAACCCACAACCGATGAGGAAAATGACGATACGCAACATTACAGCGACTCTACGACCACCGCTGTTCCGTAGGCGACAACCTCACTCATGGTCTGCCCGATCTCGGAGGAATCAAAGCGCATCATAACGACCGCGTTTGCGCCCATGGCCTTCGCGTTTTTTGTCAACCGATCCACCGCCTGACGGCGCGCATCCTCCAGAAGCTGGGTGTATTCGGGAATTTCGCCGCCCGTGAGGGAACGAAAAGCAGCTGTCATGTTGCCTCCCAAACCGCGACTACGCACGACCACCCCAAAGCACTGTCCCTTGGTCTCCCGCACGCGATGGCCAGCAATAATCTCACTTGTGACAACGATCATGAACATCCTTCCTTTGTAGTTTTTGAGAAATTATTAGGAATCAGACTACCTCTATTCCTGCATGCAGTATAGTCTGGATTTGGACAAGTTTGGATCCTTTAGAGAGGCGCGATTGGCGGTTTTTAAACGTTATGCCAAAATGGATTCACGGGCGCGGCCTGCGTTGTCGGGGCGCCGTTCAGTCAGCGATTCGTCTGCACCTTCGGTTCCATGCGTATGGCTGTGTAAAGGGGCGGCAGGTGAAATGTGAACGGCGCATCACCTCCATTCACGGTGAAGACACAGTATGACGCTTGGGTCAAAGAAGGGGCGAGACGATGGCGCTGGTGGCTGCGGGATGATGCCCTATGCGGAAATCATGGCTTGTTACAATCGCTGGATGAATGAGCGGCTATACGCGGCCTGCGCGTGGCTGGCAGATAAACAGCGCAAGCGAAATGTGGGCGTCTTTTTCGATCCGTACACGGAACACTGAATCATATTTGACTAGCCGACCGGGGTTGGCTCGCACGGTTTGCATGCGAACCCGTCCTGTGTATTTCTTTGAATCAGGAGCTCTCTTCGGATTTTTTCGATTTGCAAAGAGACCGCGCGCAAGACGACGCGCGTATCGTCGCGTGGGCTAAAGTACTTACGCCTAATGACGTTGTGTGCTCTTTACGCTTTACGGGCATAACAAACCGCAAGTCGCGTACTTACCCTCTCGGATTGGTGGTTGCCCACTTTTTAACCATCAGACCCACCACCGCGGGCAGGTCACAACACTTTTCAGTCAGCAGGGTATCGATCTCGGCGTGACCGATTTGCTGCACCTGCCGGGAGCATGAGGCGCGAGAGCTTAAATTTCATACACCCAAGTGCCGCCAGAATACGGGCCCGGTCAAATTCCCGGGCCCGATGCAGGCCTTTGGAACAAAGCTCACCTACGATCCGACGCTTCTGCTTATTCAGCCTCGGCGTTGTCTCCATGGACATGCCTGGGCATAACGTTTCGTCATTTACGCACCACTACAATTAGGGCCCCAAATCTTAGAACTGGTAGGTGGCGCCCAACAGGAAAGAGCTTAGTCCACCGGACGATACGCCGGTGATGGAGCTGACACCCGTGTTACGGTATTCGGCACGGACGCCGATCTGGCGCGTGACCTGATAATTCACACCAATACCAAACAACACGTTGATGCCTGACGCGGAGCCCGAACCGGAAAAACCGGGCCCGCTCACATTATATGAGGTACTGGTGTCTGCGAGGCCGGCCCGCAAATAGGCGCCCAGGCGCGGCATGACGGGATAAGTAAACACGGCGGATGCCGCGATGTCGTGCCCTGTCAGGCTGCCGGTGTATCCGCTTGGGAGGCCATTTTGGTTCATCGAGCCGAAATGGTCATAGCCGACTTCGACGGCTGTCTTGAAGCGCCAGACATGGTTTGGCAGATGATAGCCGCCATAGATACCGAATCCCGTGGAACTGCCGAATCCCGATAAACCCGAATTGAATCCGACATTGACACCGCCGTACCAGGGCGACTGCGTCGCAAGAACCGGAGCGCTGACTAAAAGTCCGATGGTTGCAAGACCGATAAGACTGCGTGTAAGACGATAGGCCATTTGAGAAGTTCTCCACTTTTATTGTCGTTTTTTTCGGTATTGAGCGAATCCGTTACTTCTGCCACAGCATAGTTCGCCACATACCGGGCGGCAATATACCGATGTACTTCGGTACATTTTTTGATACACATCATACACGGATACACGACAGCCAAGTGTCGATGTGTTGCGTGCCGTCCGAATTGGTCATTCTAACGGACTTTGGAAACGGGTCTAAACGCGAGGCGACATGGAAAATGCTGGAAAGGCCAACACGCGGTCTTTCGCCTCATTGCCCCGGATGACGGCTAAAAGAACGAGAGGAAGGAGCCGCCTCAACGTAGCTCCGATGCGTGGCTCCATCTTCGCCTAAACACCGTGCCAGAACGGGTCTATGATTGCGTCGGCCTATCTTTACGAGTCCGGATCTACGCCACTTCGCAGAGCTCTGTCTTGAGCATTCCTTCGAGCGACCGTCTGCGACCTCAGGGAACAATCACTACGGCACGCCACGCGAATACCGACCTGCGCCGCTAGTTATCTGCGCGATCGTAAAGCGCCATATAGGACTGATGACTCAAAAGCGGAGACCTGGCAACCGCCAAGACATCATCGAGATGGGCTGGCGTACTTATGCCCACAAGCGTCGTGCCAAGTCCGGGGGTCGAGCGATTAAACTGAAGCGCCCTTTGGGCATTGTTCGTAAGCCGCGGCATCGCCTGCGTCAAAATATCCACCCCGTGGTGCGCAAGATGACCCTTGAAAAGCCCGTGACTTGCGACGGTATAAAGCTTCAGCTGGAGGGCTGCCTGCAGGGTTGAGGCCTCGCTTCCTTCTCCTGTAATTTGGTTGAAGCGCGAGAAACCGTCCAACATGACGGCGTTGAAGGGCAGTTCCACAAGCGCGAAGTGGTGATCGCGTTCATGTCCTGTGATCTCCTTTGCGGCCTTCTCGGCGAGCGCCACAAGCGAGGCAAGCGACATAAATAAGGTATCGTCGGTCGGAACTCGGAAAGCGTGAAAGCTCGACACCCCATAATAGTTTATGGCCCCGTCCCGAACAGCCTGCTCCAGTTCCACGAAGATTTCGCCCAACTTGCGGATCAAGGCCGCCTTGCCGAAGACCGGAATATGGACCTCCGGCTGATCGACGAGAAAGGCATCGAGGGTCTCGACCCCGAGAGCCTTGCGGCTGAGATCGATTTGGGCGCGAATATAAGGTCTGCTTAAGACATGAAGCCCGGCACAGTCCTCGGCCAAAGCAAGACCCTTATCGATAATCTCGGTCTGCAGATAGGCCTTAGGATCAAGAGGTGTGGCCCCCGGGAAGCTCACAAAGCCGCCCTTCGACATAAGCCACAGCGCCTGGCGATCGACCCCCGCCGCCACCGCCCGCTTAAGGCCCTCGGCGAGAGCCGAGAGTGAGCGTCCGTAACGGTAATGAGCGGCGGTATCGATGACGTTGAGGCCGCTTGTCACGCCCCTAAAGATAATCTCGGCCAAGGCCTTATCAGTAGCATCGGTGGCCGCTCCCGGAAAGGTCCCAAGACCTAGGGCGCTCAACTTCACACCACCTCGGAAATCGCTGTAGTGGCCGCGGTCAAAAGCTTGGCCTTGGCGCCTGCTATAGGCCATCGTCGCCTCCGCGGTCGCGGCCCCCGCGAGCAAGCGGCTACCGTCGCGTTTTAGGAGGCCCATAAGCGCCTCCTGAGAGCCCGGTGATGCGTCAGGGCATGGATGATGTCGCGGATCACGGGCCGCACCGGCTGCTCCTCGCCGTATTCCAAGCGGTCCCGAAACAAATTCTCGTAATAGGGTTCGTCTTCATCCTCATCCCATCCGACTGCTCCCAAGGCCTCGCTCGCGGCCTTGGGAAGGCCCACCGGCAGATCCCGTCCTGACAACAGCGCCCACACCCCGGTCCAAGCCCGCGCCAAAAGCAGCGGGTGATAACCTCCTCCTCCGGTCGCTAAGACCGGGATACCGCTTGCCACCACCCGCTCGACAACCCCAAGAAAGCCAGCTGTCGATAAGGCAAAGCGCCCCAAGGGGTCGCCGAACAAGGCATCGGTGCCGGTCTGCAAGACCACTGCATCCGGTCTAAAGCGCTCCACGAGAGGGTCCCAGAGACACTCAAAAACCTGACGATACTCAGCATCATGAGTCCCTTTGGGCAAGGGCACATTCAATGTTAAGCCCAGGGCGTTTGGCCCGCCCTCCTCTTCCAGCGTCCCGCCATGAAAGGGATAGGCGTAGTTCGTATCCATATGGAGAGACACCGTCATAACCGATGCATCGTCCCAGAACGCGGCCTCGACTCCGTCGCCATGGTGGGCGTCGATATCGAGATACAAGACCCGCCGTCCGGCGCTTCGTAACCGCAAAATCGCCAACACGACGTCATTGAAATAACAAAAGCCGCGCGCCTGGTCCGGCACCGCATGATGCATGCCGCCGGCCGGACTAAACGCATTCTGGCCGGTCAAAACTCGGTCGGCCGCCTGGATACTGCCCCCGGTCGCCAAGGCCGGCGTATAGAATAGGCCCGGGAAATAGGGGTTTTCGACGGTGCCCAGTTGATGGCGAACGCGATCGTCGGCACGCACCATCCCGAAGGCCTCGGCCCGTTGAACCGCACGCACGTAATCGACGGTATGAAACCCCGTGAGCTCCCCTACACTCGCCGTCCGCGATCGGACCCATTCGGTCTCGTCTAGGGCCTCGTAAGCGGCAATGAGATCAAGCGTCAGGGAAACGCGCGGGATGGCAAGCGGATGATTGTGTCCATAGCTGGGCTTCCTATAGTGCGCGGCCCCCACGAGGGCCGCCGACCGCCGCGCGGCCGGACGGCAAGGGTCGGAATCGCCCCCGCTCATACCTCTTTTAATCCGTGCTCTTTGATCGCGCGGGTGCGCACATATAGGTAGACGTGGCGGATGGTACGCACCGCCATGGCAACAGGATTTACGGGCAACGCGTCCTCACGCCCGGAAGACAGGCAATTGCGGTAATACACAAGCTCGCGCACATTATCCCGAATCGCGTTCAGCGAGGGGTCCCCTTTGACGAAGGCCTTAAAGACCTCCAAGGGATCATCGTCCTCGCCGATATCAAGCGGATGACCGGTCGTTTGGGCAAACGCCAACATGAGGCGATTGGCGAGCCTAAGGGCTTGATCTACTGTGGATTGTAGGGCCAGATCGCGGCCCGGCAAGGCCTGTTCGAGCCCGCGTATCTCACCATCCACCTCGCGCATAACTGCTTCTAGCCCTAAGGCTGCCATGGTGCGCTAGACCTCTCATCCGATAATCCGTAGAATCCGCCCATCTTATCACACCGCCTGATCCGGGGCGGCGTCCGGGAGACCCTATGAAAAAGCTTGTGACCTTGGTACGCCTCAACAATCTTATCTATAACACCAATCGCGACCCCCAGGTGTACCGCCGGGTCCCGAAGAAGCCCTTTCGCATCCAGGCCCTGCTGAACGGCGAGGGTCGGGCGCGCGCGCAAGTACTCGTCAACGGCGAGGCAAAGGCGCGCTGCGACACGCAGATCAACCTTCCGGACACCTTCACCTGCGAACTCGCCTTCGACACGCCCGGCAGCCGAACTGCAACCCTGCTTATCGAGAGCGGGGGACAATCTTTCCGCCAGGACTTGCGGCTCGACGTCATGGAGCACGAATGGATAGGCTAGTCAGCTACCACGCGTATTGACCCAAAAATTGCGGCAACACGGTCACGATCTGGTCGCGGGTATAAAAGCGATCGGCCCGTGACATCCGCATTTCGTCTTGCGTGTCCGAATCCCCGCCGAAACAGAATACCGCAATCTGCAAGAGGTACTCCATGCGCAGGGTCCTGATCACGTCGATTGGATCGAAGGCTTGGACCTCATCTAGATCGATGAGCAAAAAGCGGTAAAGCAGGATCTCGTTCCAGTCGCCCACATCATCAAGCGACGTGATGGAGACCATCTCCCAATCCACCGGAACCAAGCTCCCGAGTGCGGACCGCAGGTTCTCGTCCGTAGTCATCAACAAAAAACGACGCGCCAGCCGCGCGGCAATAGTAGGAGCCGGCATGGTCCTTAACTACTTGCCTCTTCCTCGGCGGGACCAGGGCGATAGAATTTGTCGAAATAAAAATCGCGGCGATTCAGATCCTCGTAGAGCGCCGCGCGTTCGCGCACACCCTGCTCCACGATCTCAGCCATGAACGCCGACTGCTCGGCATCCAGTATAAAGATCCGGCCTACCAAATCCTCGTCTATATTCAAAATTTGGGCGCTTAAGCCCTCGGGGAAATCGATATAGATAAGATAAGACCGGGCCTCGGGATCCTCGGGATCCAAGGGCATCATAGTCACCTTGCCAAGCCAAGCGAGCCGCGCCGTCTGGTTGAATTGCCGGATCTCGAGCTTTTTGCCCTTGCGATACTTATTAAGCTCGTTCTTGATCTGACTGACGTCGGTAATTTTGATGGACTTCATGGGGGCGCCCTACTCGCGAAAAGAGACATTCTAAGCCTCGGGGCCTGAGAGGGAAAGCGACAGGCGGAAAACGCCTGTCGCTTAAGCGATCAACCCTTGCGTCCAGCGACCTCCCGCAATACCTTTCGAATCGCCGGGGGTGCGCTCATGATATTCATGAACCCGTGCGAGCCCATCATCGAGGTATCGGGAAAATTGACCGCGATACGGTAACGGGGACGCAAAGCAATGACCCGCCGCCCCACCACCATCATCTCGTAGGGCAAATAGGCATAACCCAAATAACGGTGGTGATCGATCAAGCGCAGGATATGGTGATCCCCACCCTTGCCGCCCTTGATTCCAAGGCCAAACACGGTGGTCGGCTTGGCGGTCCCGGGGACCGTCAGCTGATAGACCATAGTCGTACCTGCCACATGCTTCATGAGGTTGGCACGAATAGTGTTCACAGCCGCCGTGTAGCTTGGGAACTTGTGCACGCGATCCACGTTATCGAAGTACGGCATAAAGAGCGCGTAATGATAATGGCCGGGCTTCAACTCGTTACGCGTCAAGCCATGATGGGAGCCGAACGGCTTCATCGCACCCAAGGCGTTCTTAAGTGCGGCCGCTACGCTTGACAAAGGACTGAGACCGTAAGCGACCGCCATATAGTTGGGGTTCACATAAGAGACCTGGAACCGACCGTGCTTTTGAGCGATGGATATCCGCTCAACCGCCCCAAAGGCGCCGTTTTTGGCGTGGGCTGCCGCACTCAGAAGCGCGGGATCGGTCGCACAAATAATCGTGGTGCGCGCAAACGGCACATACTGACCCACCACCCGAAAGCCGTTGGCCACCAGAGCTTGGCGGGTTGCCGCCACGGTCTGGCTCATGGAACCCGAAGCCATATGGCCGAGAATGAACGGCATATAGCGCGTACGGGCAGCCATGGCGGCCGTACTGACGAGCAGCCCCGCTGCCAGACAGCGTCCTAGCCACTGTTTGTTATTCATAGATGTCACCCCTAGTTTTGGTTTCTGAATAAAAAAGGGGGCCCGAGAGCCCCCTCACGTTCACGCCAATTGAGCTACGAGAGCCCTTCTTGTTAGAACTTCCATCCCCAATTCGCCTCGAGCTGGTACTCATGCAGGCTGATCTTGATCGGCGCACCGCCAAAGCCCGCAGGGGCATTGCCGTAGACCGATTGCGGCAGGCCGTACATAGCGGCGACGCTCACATCCTGATGACGAGCGGTGCGCACCGTAAAGCCGGCCGTCACATCACGCTGTATGACGCCGGGGGCCAAGACGTTCAGCAAGACCTGCGAGGGCGGAATGGGCTGGTTGTTGTAAGCAAAGCCTACGCGCCACGTCCACATGCGGCTCGTCGCAAACTGGTAGCCCAACTTATAAACCGAGATGTTCTGCCAGCCAAACCCTACCCCGCCTGCGGCGCCCAGGGCATCCCCATCCTGCGGATTCAAAGCACAACCTGTCGGGCTGCAACCATCGTCATTAGTCGGCCCGGGATTCGCGATCGCTGGCACATCGTTGTAGTAGATGCGCTCGAAATCAAAGGCCAAGACCTGGTTCGCGGTCGGCTTAAACGCCAAGCCTACGACGCCGTTTGCCGGGATATCCATGCGACCGCCGCCGGCGAAGAGACCCGAGTACTTGCTAAACTTCGACATCGTCATGCGCGGCGAATAGGCAAATCCCATATCGATCCCCGGCATGATCCGGAACTGACCGCCGATCTTGAAGCCCACGCCGTTCGAGGTGTCTACGCCATTCCCCGATAGGGCAGCGCTGTTGGACGAAAAACCGGCAAAATGGCTCAGACCATCGACACTAAAGCTCTGGCGCGCGTAGATCAGGCTCAAACCCACGGCATCGTGGCGCAGGAAGCGACGCGAGTAGGTGGCTTGAACAAAGAGCTGCTGCAGATTGACACCGGTCTGTCCATCATAAAATGGGCCGCTCGCCGTGCCGCTATTGTAGTTGGTGCTCATGCCGCCATTGCCGTAGATCGCGACACCGACGTAGTTATCATGGCTGAGGCGTTGGCTGTAACCGATGTGCGGGATCAGGAAAAAGTTGCTGTTGCTGCTGTAGCTGCCGGGATTCGGGTACGCGCCCAAATTGGCACCAGAAGAATACCCGCGGTAGGGCCAAAAGCCCGCGACACCGAGATCCAAACGACTGCCGACAAAGGCAATGCCGGCCGGATTGGTGGCTTGGATCATGCTGTCTTGCGGAAGAGCGGCACTTGCACCGGCCATGCCATCACTCGCCGTGCTAAAACCTAACTGGAAGTACCCCGCCGTTGTCGCCAAAGCCGTAGCTGGCAAGGCAAGAGCTGCCGCCACCGCCGAAGCCAGCGCCCATTTCTTTGAACTTACCATGATGTCCTCCTATGGACACAAATCAAGAGGTGCGGCCATGCCGCGATGTCCACGCCCTTTGTCCTTTGTCGTTCAGATCTTATTAAGTGGTCGTGCAGACGTAGACGGACTGCGCAATATTCCCTAAGCGTCATCTTCCTGTCAATATGCAAGTGTAAAGCGACCGATGGTCGAGCGGACTTCACGAACGGAATCGCTATATTCATAGCCTTTCGCCATACTTCACAGCACATCATAAGGAGAAACTTATATGCGCCTCCGATCAGCTCTCGGGTCCGCGTTCGCGCTCACTTTCGTCTGCCTCAACGCGGCCCACGCCTCGGGATTTGCGCTCTCCGAACTTTCCATTGCGGGATTAAGCGAGGCGGATGCGCTTGTCGCCAATACGTCGACCTTAGGGGCCCTGGCTTATAACCCTGCGGCCATGGCCTTTCATAAAGGGGGCTATGATCTCGGGCTACTCGGCATCGACGATCACACCGAAGTAACACCCACAGGCGGTGGCACGGTAGTCGCCACGACTCCCACCTGGGAGACCGTCCCCGATCTCTTTTGGGCCGACAAGGTGGCGCCGCACACGCGTTTTGGGTTCGGCGTGAACACGCCCTACGGGATGCAGATCTCCTGGCCCGCCCAAACCTTCCCAGAACTCGCGCAGGGGGCCGGTGCCGCACTGGCCCCGACCTACACCGAGCTGCGTCTCTTTGACGTCAGTCCGAGCGTCTCCTACCGTTTTGGGGCGGTTGCAATCGACCTCGGGGCCGACTACTACGATGCCCATCGGACTGTCATAGGAACACCTACGACCACCGTGAGCGGATCGGGCGACCAAGTCGGGGGGCACATCGGCATTCTCGCGAAACTCGGATCCATTGGATTGGGGGCGAACTATCGGTCGGCCACGAATGTCCCTCTGGATGGGACGTTGAGCACAACGGGAGCCGCGCCCGTTCCGATCAACGCGACCCTGCACCTTCCCTGGCAGTTAGCCTTAGGTGTACATGATGCCTTGAGCCAAAGGATCGGGGTCGAGTTTGACTTTGACCGGACCGGCTGGAGCCGCTTTACGAACATCGCAGTGACCCCGGCGGCGGCTGCGGGCGGAGGTCCAAGCCTTATCACCAGCACCTATGACTGGCAATCCGCGAATGCTTACCGGGTGGGGTTTCACTATGCACTCAGCCGTCATGTCCGGCTTCGCGCCGGTTACGCCTATGACCAAACCGGGGCCGGCAATGGTCACTACTCGGCGCGCATACCTGACGCCAATCGCCAGATCTTCAGTTTCGGGGCCAGCCAAAAGTTGGGGCATTGGAGTTTAAGTGCGGGCTATATGTACGTTCATTTCGATACCCGCACCTATGCCTCGACCACCCCGCTCACCACCACCGATCCCAATGGTACGACCGCCTACAATGGCACCTACAAGAGCCATGCCCAGCTGTTCGGTATCAGCATCAGTCGGACATTTTCCTAGAATAATCGGAAGACTGACTCAAAAACGGAGGCGTTGATAAAACAGGAAGGAAAAGGCCGGGGCAGGCGCCCCGGCCTTTGAAACTACAGTGTACCGATATCCTCACCGGCCATTTGCCGTTTCACGATCTCGACGTCGCGACGGTTCAAGGCAAAAGGAAAAGAACGAATATCGGACGGACTCGAATCGCCATACGGACGATTACAGGCCGAAATCTCCTCGTCATCCTTGCCAGGACAACCGGACGTCTGGAATGGTTTGCCGGAGGCGATCAAGGAGGCGAGCTCGTCTTCGCTAACTCCAAAATCCACGACCCGGCCCTCGTCATCAAACCGCATCTTGCTGATATGGCCGCCGGCGTAGTCAATGATGAAGCGCGCCAATTGGACGCGGCGCCATTGATCCTTGGGCACGGGAGCCCAATCTTCCATTAACGATCCGCGCTCGGGAAAGAAGGCAAACATATGGTTATGGCCGCCTCGATCGGTAATTTCCTGGGCAACCGACAGAATCTCCTGCTCGGTCTCACCCATACCACATATCAGGTGGGCCCCGAATTTCTCCGGCCCAAACACCTCGGCAGCCCACTCCAAAGCCTGCCAATACTTATCCCACTTATGTGGGCTATCGACGGCCTTACCGCGCGTGCGGTCAAAAATCTCGGGCGTTACCGCGTCCAGCGCGATCGTGAAGATATCGGCCCCGGCATCGCGTAGCGCGATGAGGTCGGCCTTCTCCATGGTCGTCGGATTGGAAAGGATCGAAACCGGCACATGGGGGACTGCCGCGACCCATTGCTTCAGCAGCGTCATCGTGTCGCGATCAGATTCGGGGTGCGTGATCATGGAAATACACATCCGCTGAAACTGCGACTTATCGCTGCCGCTTTGCATGCGCTCGATCACCTCCTCATAGCGCACGGTAGGCCAATCCACGCGGATAAAGTTGCGATCCGCATAGTCGCGTGCCTCTTCCCTATGTCGGGCCAAGCCGCAGTAGGCGCAGTTGGCCCGGCAACCCTCGGCATAGGTCACAAGCAAGTTCAAGCAATGGGTGCATCCCGTCCTATGCATTTGGCCCGGGACAAGCCCCAAGGTCATA
This sequence comes from Pseudomonadota bacterium, assembly GCA_021785035.1. GTDB lineage: Bacteria > Pseudomonadota > Gammaproteobacteria > Acidiferrobacterales > Acidiferrobacteraceae > Acidiferrobacter. The sequence continues at coordinate 14,688 of JAJYGP010000007.1, read as the reverse complement.
GCCGCAGCGGTCGACATCTGCACGTATTCTGGAGACCGCATAGCCGGGGTCTTCATGTGGTAATTCGGTCGATAGAACGTGACCGGTGTAACGGAGTCGGCAGTAGCGCTCATTGTTGTCTCCTCAGCAGAACTTAAGCGGCGAAATATTCACGAAACGCGATCCAGCCCCGCTTGTGGGTCGCGTCCAAATGAGCGTCCGGCGTGTGCCAGCGCTCCATCAACCATTGCCTGCGCATTACAGCGCGCGCCAAGCTGTCTTCAAACTCGTCGTGCATATCCTCGTCGAAACTCTCCAGAGCCTCGCCGTCACCACCCAAAAAAGCAGCGGCGGCCTGCCCGGCCCGCTCGCCGGACACGACTGCGCTCGCAATGCCCGCACCGGTGATGGGATGTGTAAGCCCAGCCGCATCGCCCACAAACACAATATTTTCATGGACCAGAGACGCCCGCATCCCGCCGACCGGGATGGCGCCGCCCGTACGTCCCAGCACCTCGGGACCCACTACACCCTGATCGGCCAAATCGGCGCACAAGCGTTCAAGCGGCGCCTTTAGATCGGCGACGAGCTTCAGGTCCGCCCCGATGCCCACATTTGCGACAGCACCCCGGGGGAACAACCAGCCGTAACCCCCGGGATATTGATCCGACAACCAGATGTCGGTATCAGTATAAGGGCGCAATAAGGGCAGCCGATATTGACGTGTCTCCACCACCGGCAACGGTGGAAGGCCGAGGCTCCGGGCCACCGTCGAGTGCGGTCCATCGGCGGCAATCAAAATTTGGTAGCAGGCCTGCTCCAGCTGCCCATTCGGCCCCCGTAGCACGGCAGTCCGGCGACCTTGGTCGAGTTCCTTCAAAACGGTCTGAGCCTGCACGAGCGCTCCGGCCTTCGAAGCCTCGGTCGCCAAGGCCTGATCAAATCTCGCCCGATCTACCATGAGGCCCGGGAAATCCGAATGTTGGCAGGCCCCTGAGGGCAGCACGCTGCGCATACCCGTTATCTTTTGCACAAGAGCAGGACGCGCATAGCGACCCATGGGCAGCGGCACAAACTCGGCGCACTGCACGGGCTCTCCGAGCTTGCGCCGCTTATCGATAGCCAGCACCGATAACCCTGCGCGCGCGGCGGCACTCGCGGCCGCAGCCCCACCCGGCCCTAAACCGATAACCAAGACATCGAAGGCGTTCATATTCATAGCGCCTGCGCTTCTTCGGAATCCAAAGCCTCGTGCAAGACGCTGACAAGGTCGTTCGGCGTCAAAAGCAACATCTCCACTTCACGCTGCGCAAAAAAAGCCGCCACGATATCGTCTACCTGCTCCAAAGAGACATCGCGCAGGGCCGCTTCCAGGTCCACGATCGCGCGCTTGGGGTGAACAAAAAAATCTCCGGTAATAAAAGCCTGCTTTAGGCGCCCGCGAACCGTGTCGACCGCCAACATTACCCGCACGAGCCCACCTGCGGTTTTGCGTAAAGCGCTGAGCGTGGCCATTTCAATCTTCGGCCTATCGGTCTCAAAGACCCAGGCATTGTCGGCCATTTCCCCCTTGTAGCGAGAAAAAAGCTCCTGCTCGGACACACTCAACCCACCTTGTTCTATGTCCACACCGAAACCTTGGGCAAAGGCCTGAGTGAGCGCCGCCTGAACGCTCTCCACCGACGGGGTATAGTCGAGCAGCGCGCGCAAGGTCGTAATGCGCTCGCGCGCCGAAGCAATCGCCTTATCGGACAACTTCTCGCGCGGGATCCGCAAAACCTTCAGCATTTTTTCGACGTCGAATTCGATCAACACGGTCCCCTGGTACAACAGAGCGTCGCCGTCGAATGCGCCGCCGGTACCGCCGATCTTACGACCCTGGACCTCGATATCGTTACGTGGGCGAAACGCCGCCTCGACCCCAATAGCTCGCAACCCGGTCACCGCCATCTCGCATACCCGGCGCGCAATGAGCAGCATGTCGGCGGTGTCGAACGTTCGGCGATTAACAAAAAGCTCCCAGCCGATCTGACCTTCGTCGCAATAAAGCGCGCCGCCGCCTGTGATCCGTCGCGAAACCGCAACACCCGCGCGCCGACAATAGTCAAGGTCGAGCTCTTGGCTTGCGCTTTGATGAAAACCGATGAGCGCTGAGGGTTGAAACCTGAGGAACCTGAGAGTATTTGGGGTGCCGGCTTGACAGGATTCGATGAGCGTCCGGTCGAGTGCCATATTTTCAGCAGCCGGCCGAACCCCGGTATCCAGCAAACGCCAGCGCGCGTTCATGCGCCACAACAACCCGACGAGCTCTCTCCGCCAATAACCTTCACCCGACCAAACACCCCTTGGCGACGCGTGGCCTCGCGCCTTGCCCGTTCCTGCTCCAGGATGCGCGGAAGATCGATCTCAAAGCCCTGATCGGCCTCCTCAAGCGCCATCACCTCGTCGCCTACGGCAATCGAACAACATGCAGCCGTAACGCGCACTCGGCGATCCAAGCGTGCCGCCAATTCGACCATGCCATCGCTCGGATGCGCCATTCCGTTCATGCCGGCCATAACAGCATAGGCATCCATCACCCGTTTGACCGAGCCTGCGGGGCGCGCACAGCCCAAAAGCAAAGGCAAATCCGGCAACGTCTCGCGCGCATCCGCAAAAAACTCACCGACTTCGTGGGGATCGGGGGCCACAAACGGCCGAAGCTCACTTGCGTAAGTCGGCATCACAACCACAAGCACCAAGGCCGAAGGCACATGCCGCGCCACAATCTCGAGCGCATTCCATTCGCCAAGAAGCTGTCCGTAGTGCAAACCCACCACGATATGAGGCACGACTTTCATTGAAGTCGCGGTCAGGGCCTCAAGCGCCCGCTCGAAGTCATCCGTCGAGCGCCGCAGATGGTAGACCTGGGTAATAGTGTCCTGCGCGCCAATCACGTCCATCATCGCCGCGTCGATGCCGGCATCGGCCATGCGCGAGGCGATGGCCTCATCCACGAGCGCCGTATGCATGGCTATACGAAACTGCGGAAACTCGTCTTTGATGCGACGAATCGTGGAATAGTACCGATCGTATTCGACCTCGTTTCTATGGTTGGATCCGCCGGTGAGCAACATTCCGCCGGCGCCGTCGGCTATGATCGTGTTCACCGTTCGCCAGAGGTCCTCCGGCGAACGCGCAGGAATCATCGGCTCTAGGATCTTAGCCTTGCAGTGATCGCAATTCAGCTTGCAGTCGCCACCGGTTATCGAAACCGCCGGCCAAGCGCTCTTCCCGCAACCCTTGATTTCGCTACTTTCGAAGCTTTTAAAGGTCGGGGTATAGAAGTGGATGGGCGGAAGCGCGCCCGCGCGCGAACCTAGCCGCTCGACCAAAGCCTGATCGAACGCCAGATCTTCCAAGGGTTCGACCTGCTCGAGAATTTCCGACCACGCGTTCATGGGCATCCTTTGGAAACACATAAGGCGCGGGGGGCCCGCGCCTTATCGCCTTAGCAGCCCTTGAAGCCTTCGCTGTCCATCTTCGCGTCGAAGGCCTTGGTGGCATCGCTCCCGACCTTCAGGGACTTGGATTCGCCGTCCCAGTCGGTGGGCTTGATCTTCACAACCCAACCCTCGCCGTACGGGTCCTTGTTGATCAGGCCAGGCTTATTCGATACAGCCTCGTTCACGGCCACAACCGAGCCCGTAACCGGAGTCTTGACGGGTCCGACCCACTTACCGGACTCGACTGTCGCGCAAGACTTGTCCTTGGCGATTTCCTTGCCGGCCTTCTTCGGCGTGTAGGCCACGATTTCGCCGGCAAGCGAACAGGCATAGGCCGTAAGGCCGACCGTCACCGTCCCATCGGCTTCGCGTCGGGCCCAGACGTTGTTTTCGACGTTGTAGCTTAAGTCTTCCGGAATATTACAACCGCGTACCGAACCCATTCAGAAAAGCCTCCCATGTCGTCCGAAAATGACCCGCATGATCAATCCCATGCCGGCCGCGTTTCAATCCCTAGTACGTCTGACCTGAAAAAAACCTAGAAAACCAATAGCTTGTCGCAGGAGAGAATAAGGTCGGCCAAAGCGCCGCCACCCAAACACTCGTCAACCTCGGCGATAATATCCGTTTTCTCGCTGATTTTATAGCCCGGAAGGGCGGGGAGACAGAGCCGCAGCTTCACACCCGCTGCCTTCGCGTCGCGCATGAAGTCGATCACGCGCTTGCCGCCCTCCATCGCCACAAGATTCTCGGCCACGCCCTTTTGGAGAAGTTTCACGCCCTCCATGGTAAAGAAAATCTGAACGTCCGCGTCCATGGACGCCAGGATGGCGCCTAAGTAAAACGGCGTGGCACAGCGATGCGGCGTGGACGGCCCGCTGGTCATAATGATCAGGACCGACTTCTCTTCGTTATCCAGATAATGGCTATCGGACATCACCGCACGCCCCGGGTACACTTAATATCTTCTTTCAGACAGCGCTCGCTATAACCGCGCGCCGCCTCTTCACCGGTCACAAGGGTGCTGAGAACCTGATCCACCTGCGCGACCGGGCGCACTCGCGCCACCCACGCCTCGTACGGTTCGATATTCAAGAGGTTTGGGTCCTCAAGAACATCTCGATTTCCCTCTTCGATCACGCAATCAAAGACGTTCGGAATGGGCCCGGCCCACTTCCCGCTTTCGATGGTGGCCACGGGCTTTCCCATCGGACGCAACGTGCCCGGGCGTCGCACCCGGGCATGCAGTATCTTTCCCGCTATGGTCTGCGAGATGTCGGTCATACCGACTGTGATGGTGCCATCCTCTTCGCGCCGCAACCAGATCTGATATTCCCGATCGTAGTACAGTTCGGGGCGAAATTCACAGCCGTTACACTCCACCCGCTAACCCCCGCGCACAACCGGTTCAATGGAAGCGGCCGCCTAGGCCACGCCCTTTTCCTTGAAAAACCCCATGGAGTCACTGATGTTTTCGTGAATGCCAACCTTACGCGGTGAAAGCCCCATGGCAAGACCGAGCATCTGGGTAAAGTAAACAATCTTGACGTTGGTCTTGATCCCAAATTCCTTTTCTGCGCGAATCTGATGCATCTCGAGCCCGGAATGGCAAGTCGGACACTCGGTCGCTATCACCTCAGCGCCAGCCTCCTCCGCCGCCTGCAAAATATTCAGCACAAGCTGGGTGGAGGTATCGGAATCCGACAACGTATGGGCGCCGCCACAACAAGCCGTCTTGAGCGGAAAATTGACGTTCTCCGCGCCAGCCGCCGCTAGCAGGTCGTCCATGAAATGGGGCTTATAGCTCGACTCCGATCCGGGCCCCTGATCCTTCTCTGGGAAGATCTGGCGCGGACGCGTATACATGCACCCATAATAGTTGGCGACCTTGACCCCTTTCAGGCTCTTGGACATCTTATTCTTGATGCCCTCGGGACCAAGCTCTTCCATCAGCCATTCCAGCAAATGGACCGAGCGCACATCACCTTTATAAACCGGATCATCGGCCTTCTTGGCGAGATCCTGAACGGTCTTCAGGTGCTCTTCGGAGGTCGCCAATTCGTATTCGGTCTTCTTTAAGTTGTGATAGCAGCCGTTGCATGGTGCCATCACCGTATCAAAACCCATCTTCTCGCCGGCAATAGCCAAGTTCCGGGCCGACATATAAGTCTGAAGCATGGGATGAACGTTCTTAACTTCCATCGCCCCGCAACAACTGTAGTCTTCGAGATTCTCCATCTTCAGGCCGAGCTTGTCGACCAGGACGCGCGTCGACTTGTCATAAGGCCCACCGGAGCCCTCCAACGCGCAACCGGGGTAATATGCGACCTTAGACATGAACAGCCTCCTTCGGCATAGCGCGCTGCTTGCGCGCGATCTCTTTCTGCTCACGAACATAGGCCCGCAGGACGTCGCCTGTCCGGCCCCACGACTTCGTGCGCGGCTTAAACACGAGGTGCAAACCCATGTGCATCAAAAATGACACGGGCAGATACTTCATCATCCGCTTTCCCACTTCGATCAACCAAGGTGGCGTCAGGGATTGGTTAGTCTTACGCAAAAAGTTCACGAGCACACGCGTATCCTCAATGCGCCCAGTGGCATACACCTGGCTCAGAAACTCCTCATCGAATATCGATGACTTGCTCTCCGGCGTATGGCCCTCTTCCTCAAGCCAGTGCGCCAAGGCCTTCATGACACCTTCCGGCTTCACATCCTTCGGACAAATGTTCGTGCATTTGTTGCAAGACACGCACGTCCAGATAATGTCCTTGTCCTTCAGAATCTCATCCTTCAAACCGAGGTTCGTCAGATAAATCCAATAGCGGGGGTTGAAATCGGTGTTCTGGGCGTAGACGGTGCACGAGTTCGTGCACGACCCGCACTGCCAACAACGATGCACATTTTCGCCACCGGCAAAGGTGCGAATCTTCCGCGCGAAATCGGTGTCATAATCCTTCAAATAACGGGGCAACACCATGGTGTTCCAATGCCCCGATACGTCCACGCCATCCAAAACCAAATTCTCGTTGGTCTGGATACGATCCGCATCAATCAGTGATTTCTCATGAATAGCCATGTCAACCGTCTCTCCAGATTGCGCCTAATGCAGCACCTTCTTCACTCGCGATTCCGAACGCCGAGCGGCGTCTATCCCCAAAAGCTTCCTGACCACTTCGAGAGGATCTTCCTTACCACCGAAATCGGCGTTCAAAAGCCCCATCCCGCTTGACAGCGCACGCATATAATCCGCGTACGCGTGCGCAAAAAAAAGATCCACCACAAACTCGGGATCCCGGTACATCCCGTTCTCCGCCATGCGTTCGGCAACCCAGCTTCGAGCGCCTTCATAGACCCCAGGGGCAGTGCCGAGCGGTACCTTGTCGAGCATATCGCCACCCTTGACAAGCTCTCGCACGGCGCCGGAATGGGTCCCTTGATCCCATACCCAGCGGGTCATGAGCGGATATTGAGCGGGCGCCCGAAAATGCAACATCTCGGCGCCTAGATCACTCAACGCCCGCCTCACCTTTTTTTCAGCCTTAGGGTCGAGTCCACCCTCGACTGGAATCGCGTCCACGAACGTCGCCATCCGGTCAGCTAGAGGTCTCGCACCGTAAAGCAGCTCTTCCACCGCCGTTCTCAAAGCGGAAAGCCCGAAGGCCTCGAGTGACGGCCAGACCCGCTTTCGCGCGGGCATCACCGTCTCGACAAGAACTTCCATGCGAGCAAAATCCAAGTCGCCGAGCGCAGACCGCGCCAATGCGTCCTTGAACAACTGATGCTTCGTTTGCAGCGAAGCGACAAAGGGGTCTATCCCGCCGGCCTCGCCCAAAATCTCTAAAAAACGCGCAAACTTCTGGGTAAATACGCGCTGATCGAGCTCCACGGCCAAGACGACAGGCTCTACCGCCTCTGTCTCCTTGTCGTTTCCTGAGTTCGCCTCAGGCGGTCTTTTGAACCAAAGCATTCATATCCGCCACAGCACGCATCGCTGCTGCCGTTCCTTGCGAAATCGAATCGTCGATCGTCTCGGGCCCTAAGGCCGCGCCCACCGCGTAAATGCCCCGACGCGTCGTTCCGCAGGTATTGGTATAGTGCTCGGCACGGTCGATGAAACCATGCTTTTCGAGTCCAATCCCGAATACCCGGGCGATCTCCGGATTGTCCTCGTTCGGGTCCATACCAATCGCATGAACGACGAGATCCATGGGGATCACGATCGGACGCTTAACCAAAGTATCTTCTCCCTTCACCAACAGCCGGCCATCCGGGGAGCGGGTCACTTCGGCGATACGCGCCTTCACGAACTTGGTCTTAAACTCTTCCTGGGACTTCCAGTAGAAGCGGTCTTCGTACAACCCAAAGGTGCGAATATCCATGTAATAGATAAACACATCCGTGGTCGGCGACAGCTCCTTGATCTCCATGGCCAGGTTCGTCGATACCGTACAACAGATCTTTGAACACCATTCGCGACCGATCTGTCGGTCACGGGAGCCCACACACAACAGGATCGCGACACGCTCGGGAACCCGGCCGTCTGACGGGCAGGCGATCTTTCCGGCCGCTACCATCTGCTCGACCTGGGTCGTGGTCACGACATCTTCGTAGCTTCCAAATCCCCATTCGGGCTTATTAATGGAATCGAAGTGCGTAAATCCGGTCGCCAACACCACTGATCCACAATCAACGCTGGTGCCGTTCGACAGGGTGGCCGTGAACTTACCGGCCTCGCCCGTGAACTTAGTCACCTTCGTCTCTTTATAGATCGTGACGTTCTTGTCGTCTTCGACGCGCTTGACCATCCGACCCATCGCATCCCGCGCCCACTCGCCCGACGGCACAAGCTTCGCGTATCCGGACAAGATGGGCGTGCCGCCCAACTGCGCTGCCTTTTCGACCAATACGACCTTAGCTCCGCTCCCCGCCACTCCGGCGGCCGCTGCTAGGCCGGCTGGTCCGGCTCCTACCACTAGTACCGTGTTTTGCATTGCTTACGCCTTGCCCCCCAAAGCCAATTCAGGATTGTAAAGATACTCGATATTGCCCTGCTCCACTTGCTTCAGGTACTTTTCAAAGTCACCCTTCGCCTTATTCCAGTCGATACCCATCTTCTCGACCAGCTCCTCGCAGGGGCTCGCGTGCCACTGCAGCTGAACGATCTTGAAAGGATCCGCCCCGCATGCCAACGCCGCCAACTGCACGTCAGCCATGATCGGAATCTGAAAGTTCTGCCCATGGGCCTTTCCAATCCACTGGTTCTTGTCCATGGTCGTGATGCAGCCCGTGTCGTTACCGATCATAACGTCGGCGTTGGCCTCCTGACGCGCCACCTTGATCTTGCGATCCATGGTGAACGAACGGGTAAATTCGCGTTCCGAGATAATGTGCCGGAACCCGAACCCGCAGCAGTCATACCAGGTCGAGTAGTCTATGACTTGTGCACCAAGGGCCTGGGCCACGGCCGTACCAATCGCAGTCCGATTGCCGTTCATGGTGTCGACGTCATATACGGCGTCCTCATGGACCATCTTGTAGTAATGGCAGGCGACATGCATGGTGGCGCGGATGTTCGACATGTCTATGGTCTGCAGCTCGGACGCGATACGGTTACGCATCACGTGCAGCCATTCGGAGTAATGCACGATTTCTTCGGGGATGACCAACTTGCCATCAACCAAACGCCCGAGCTTACCGAGGATCTTAGTGACCTTCTCGCGTAATTCCGAGGACTCGATCAGGTACTTGCGGATCTCCTTGTAGTTACCAAAGGATGTGCCGCAGTGCACGAGAGGGAAGAAGTGACCGAGCTCAAATCCGTGCTGCTTGCCCGAGACATAAGACTGGTGAAAATTCCGCAGGAACACCGCGGCCAGCGACTCGACGTTACCAATCCCTGAACCATGATAGTTCCATGCGGTGCAGGACGTTTGGTCGGTTTCGTCCAAATAGTCCTTGCCGGGCACAAACCCGAACTTATTCATGAACCACAAAAGCGATGTAGGGTAGCCGGGAATGTTGCCGCATTGGCCACAAGACTTGTGATGCCAGAGCTGCTTGGTCGGGATCTTTTTATCCCAACCGAAGAGGGTCTTGACGACCTTGGGCTCGTGATCGTCGGTGATACGATGGACAATGATCTGCCCGTCCTTCTCCAACTCCCACATATGGTCGCGGATATCATCCATACGGTCGCCCAAGTCGATCGTCCGTCTGTCGACCTGTTTGCGCACCCACTCCGTCGCCTTGGCGGCATCGGCATTCGACAGGTTCGACTGCTGGAAAAACGAGCCGTGGCCGGCGATACCCTGGCCGTCCGTGTTGTGGAATCCGGGCTTCATGGTCCCCGCTCCTGCGCCCTGCGCCGATGCGTTATGGTTACCAGGGCTTTGTTCGGTCGGTTTCATAAGGTACCTCCTTTACAGCGGTATTGTCTTTCAAGACATTAAGACCAGAAGTCACGGGCTGGGCTATGAGCTCAGTCCTTCTTCTGGTCCTCCTGAGCCTCTAGCCAATCGTTATAGTCTTCACGCTTTTCATCGATAAAATCCTCGATCACGTCGAATAGGTTTTCATCGACAATCTGCAAGGAATCCATCACGCCGGTCATTTCCCATATGGTATACATCTCGACCGAGGTCTTTAAAGAGACCTCCCACGCGGTGTCCGTCGTCTGGAGAGTGCGCACCGGAATGGCTTTGCGCAAAATCTTCAGGTCGCCTTCGACCTTCTGGATGTTCGGACCCCAATCGGGGAAATGATCGGGCTGAATCATATCAGGCGACAACTGGTTACCGGTGGTAATCAGCTTCAACATCACACGACCAAACGGCCGCAGCACATCTTTCGCCGACTGCATGCCGTGTTTGATCGAGACCTCGCGCATGATGGCGATAAGCCCGCCGGGCGAATTCTTAAACGGGCAACGTGCGGCGCAGGTCATACATTGGGCGCAGGCCCAAATCTTCTCCTGCATCGCATCGTAGATCTGTTCAACGTTCTCGGTCCAGAGCAACTGGACTATTTCGCGGGGACTAAAATCGTAGAAGTGTGCGGCGGGGCATGTGGCGGTACAAATACCGCAATTGAGACACCCATTCAGTTCATGGTCGTAACGAAAATCCTTACGGATGTCCTCGTAGATCTCACGCATCTCGGCATACGTCGCCATAAAAACTCCTTCGACACTTCAGAATATTAGCGGTTGCTTATATAATACCCGACACCGCCTTTCAAGTCTACCCTGAAAGACGGTGCACCGGTAGCGTTACATAAATAAGCAGATGTCTGACTCGCCCGCGAATTCGAAGAACGTGGCGGCTCCGCCCAGTTCCATACCCGGGATGAAGTCGCTCGGGCTGAAGCCGAAAAGATCGACAGTCATCTGACAGCCGATCATCTTGACATCGGCTTCGATACACAGGCTACGCAGATCCTCAAGACTCGCCACACCCTTCTTCTTCATTGTGCTCTTCATCATGCTGGTCATGAAGCTTTGCATGCCGGGAAGGGCCTGCAACAAGACCGGCATCGGCATCGGCATCGGCATGCCTGGGTTGCCAAGCGAGGTGACCTTCAGATGGTTTAGACTCTTACGGAGAAGCTGCAGACCATAGAACGTGAAGAAAATCTGGACGTCATAACCGAGCGCGGCCGCGGTGGACGCCAGGATGAAGGGCGGGTAGCCCCAATCCAGCGCCCCTTTCGTGGCAATAATGGCGAGCTTTTTGGTAGCCATAAACTATCTCCTGTTGACCGTGGTCAACTATGCCTTTTTACGGAGCACAAACGTAAATTCCCCGTTTGCCTCACCCGATTCGACCAACTCATTGCCAGTCTGTTTGGCGAACGCCTGAAAATCTTTGATGGCGCCCGGATCGGTTGCCACAACCCGCAGGGTTTGGCCGCCGGTCAAATCATTCAGCGCCTTCTTGGTGCGCAGAATCGGGAGCGGACAATTCAAGCCGCGGGCATCTAGTTCTTTGTCGCAAGTCGCCATAACTTCCTCCATTCACCATTGAGAATTATCGATTATACGCCTATTTCCGCAAGCCCAACCGCCACGAAAACCCGCCTATGACCCCGACTGCGTACACACAAATCGGGACCAATGCAAGGGCCAAAAGGACGCTTCCCACGAAAACCGCAACAGAATTACCATTGAGACCCTACGGAAGCGGTGCGAGCGGCAAACCGTTTCGCACCCACGCCATGATCCCGCCGCGCAAGTTGTAGAGCTTGTCGTAGCCCTGTTGCTGCAAGTACGCGCAGGCCTGCGAAGAACGCCCCCCAGACTGGCAATAGAAAACCACGGGGCGTGCTTTGTCAAGCGCGCTCGCATTGAGCGGTAGCAAGTGGAGGGGGATGGACCGGGCGCCCGGAATGCCGCCCCGCGCCACCTCAGCAGGAGTGCGCACATCGACGACTGTGACCGCGGCGAGTTCGTCCTTCAACAAACGATCGAGATCGCTGGCCTCTAAGTCTTGGAAACTACCCATAAGGGAAGACCCTCTCTATAAAAATGTTATTAAATACTAATGATTTGCGCGCGATATTGCGCTTTTTCGTCGTCCTACGCAAGGGGCCAGAGACTCAAGCAATTGCGGGTCTGAATGGTCCGTGCTAGAGTCGCGCTCCGCTTAATCCCGGAGGCTAACGCCTTGAAAAAAGATGATTTCAAGCCGGACACGCGCTACACCGTGGCCTGGCGCGACTATGACGGAAAGGTCCGTCCCGCGAACCTTTACGTCTACCGGCTCTACGACACCTTCATGGTGGCGCGCAAGACCGACCACAGCGGATTCCTGTACAAAATCGGCTACGACCAGATCCTAAAGGTCGTTAAGGAGATCTCCGTGAGCGAGGAAATGCGCTTCCGTATTCCCGATGCTGTCTTGAAGGAAAGCTCGTGGGCCGACCGGACGGTGATGGAACGTTACTCCACATCGCCCGCCCTCGGTAAATAGAGGACGCCTTTGCCCAAGGGCTGGTGGGGCGGACTGCTCGCGCTGGCCTTTTTCGCGCCGAGCGCCGACCACGCCGAGATCGGTCGTCTTCCCGATCTCGGTCATGCCTCCGGGGTGGTCATGTCCCGGGCCCAGCAGACGCGTTTTGGAGAGGCCTTCCTCCGTCAGGCCAAAACCAGTCTGCGCTTTGTCCGTGACCCCGAGGCGCAGGCCTTCGTGCGACGACTAGGCCGCCGGCTCGTCCTGGCCAGCCCCTCTCCGCAAATTCGCTTTCATTTCTACATCCTGCGCAATCCGGTCATAAACGCCTTCTCCGTTCCCGGAGGCTATGTCTTCATCAACTCCGGTGCGATCCTCGCAGCCCGCAACGAAGACGAGCTAGCGGCGGTCATGGCGCACGAAATCTCCCACGACACCCAGCGCCACATCCCACGGCTCATCGCCCTATCGAAACGACTGTCGTGGGCCGCCCTGGCCGGCGTATTGGCCGGGGTAGCCCTCATGGGCAGCTCCCAATTCGAGAGCGGCGCGGCCGCCCTATCGCTCAGTTCCGCGGGGCTCACGGCCGAGACCCTGAAGCACCGCCGCGGCTACGAATCCGAGGCCGACCACATCGGCCTGCGTACCATGGCGCGAGCCGGGTTTAACCCGCGCGCCATGGCGGCCTTTTTTAGCCGCCTCAAGACCGATAACCAGTTTGTGTCGGTTAACGTCCCGGACTCCTGGCGCACCCACCCGCCGACCGACATCCGCATTGCCGAGGCCGAGAACCTAGCCGCCCGCTACCCCAACACCCCGTTTCGCGACCACCCCGCTTTCGATCGCGTCCAAATGATACTGCTCGCCGAAAAAGGCGGTCCTCATGAGGCCTTAGCGCGCCTGGAGGCCGAGCCGCGGGGTATCGATCCGAGCGCGCGGCGTTACGGCCTCGCCTTGGTCGACCTGCGCCTCGGAGATTTCACCGCCGCGCGTTCTCGGCTTCTGGCGCTCAGCGCGCGTTGGCCTCGCGTCGTCGCGTACCGCCTTGGCCTCGCGGACCTGGAGATAGACCGCCAGCATATGCGGCGCGCCGCTGCCGACTTCGCGCGGGCCACCCAGCTCAAACCCCAGAGCCTCTGGCTACGGGTTCTTTCGGTTCGCGCGCAACTCCAGTCGGGAGCGACCACCAAAGGGCTCGAACAGGCCAAGCGCCTCGTCGTTCGCCACCCCTATCGCGCCTCACTCTACCGCCTCCTCGCCCACGCCTTCGGTCTGAACCATGATTACCTTCACGCGCACGAAGCGCTTGCCGAGTCCCAGTATTTGGACGGCAGCGCCCGCAAGGCACGTCAAGAGTTGCGCCTCGCCACGCCCTTCGCGACGACTGCGTCCGCCAAGGCACGGCTCGCAACGCTCAAGACCGCGATCCGCGAGCACTGGACCGTTCCCCCTGCTTTTCCTTAGGCTTGTCCTTAAAAAAATAAAACGACCATCGAACCCTCGCTCCCGAAGACTTGGCCATCGGAAGCCGCAACCAAAAGACGCCCCGACGCCGCATCGCTCAGAATATTCCCTTGACGCAAGCCCAGGGCGATCGCTATGTTTACCGCTACGACCTCGTGCTGGCATGCGCTGGCACTATAAACAAACACTAATATACTAAACCTAGGAGGAAGCATGGGTATAAGGTCCGCGTCCCACGCGGCACGGTGGATAACCATCGGCGCCACTGTGCTCTTAGCCCCGCTTGCCATGGCGGCTGGTCGCGCCCCCACGGCACAAGAGTGTGCTGCCCACCCGACCAACCCCGCCGTCCAGGGCGGCTGTATAGTCATCAACCGCAAGCTCGGCAACTGCATGGCCTGTCATGTCATTGCGGGCACGACTATGGACGGGAACATTGGACCGCAACTGAAAGACCTGCGAGCCCACTTCCCCAACAAGGCCGCGCTTTTTGCGCAGGTCTACGACCCAACCATGAACGATCCGCACACGGCTATGCCGCCTTTCGGCAAAGACCGTATCCTGACCAAAGCTCAGATTCGCGAAGTCGTGGACTTCCTTTGGACCTTATAAAACACATATTCATCACCAGGATGACACCATGAACCTTCCACGCAGAACCTTCTTAAAGCAGGCCGTCTCCGGGACCGCCTTGGCGGTGGCCGCCGGGGCCGGACTCCTTCGACCGACACGGGCCTTGGCCCGGACGTGGCCATCTTGGCCGCAGGCCGCCTTTCGGCAAAAAGACATAGCGACACTGTTGCATGAGGTCT
>JAJYGP010000026.1 GCA_021785035.1 Pseudomonadota bacterium | reverse complement strand
ATATCCTCACCCCAAGCGGTCTGTATGTGCCTACTTGGCCGGTGGCGGGGCAACCGGCGGCAGAACCCAGTCTCGTTAAAGTCGTAGTCACGTTAAAAAACGGTCGGCATCTGCGTTGGCTATTTGCGGTGGGGCGATGAAAAAGCAGGGCGGTCTTGCGCTGATCGTTGCGCTTTTGGTAGTCGCGTTGACGGCGGTTATCGCCGCCTCCCTCATGCGCGGGGAGTCGGTATGGTTCAAGGAGAGCATGAACATTCGCGCCTTGTCGCAAGCGCATGCGGCCATCGACGGGGCGTTGAGGTTGGCCGCCGTGGAGGTGACGCATGAGGGTCGTCATGATCCGATCGATAGCTTGACGGAACGTTGGGCTAAGCCCCTGCCGCGTTTCCCGGTGGCGGGCGGGATTGTCCATGCGTTTCTTAAGGATCCCGAGGGACGATTTAACCTTAATGATTTGGTGGTGGCAGGGCAATCGGTTCCGACGGCCGTGGCGGTATTCACGAGGCTTCTTCAGCTCATGGGTTTGAATCCGGCCTTGGCCCAGGCGGTAGTGGCCTGGGAGATGCCGCCCGGTTCGCAGGGTGCGGGCCTGGATGCCGTTTATTTAGGGCGACGGATCCCGTACCGGGCCGGGCGGCAGCCCCTGAGCGGCGTAAGCGAGTTGCGTCTGGTGTCTGGGTTTAACGCCAAAATCGTTCACGATTTGCGGCCCTATGTCACGGCTTTACCGCTTGTGACACCCGTCAATGTGAATACCGCCCCGGCTTTAGTGCTGGCGGCTTTGTGCCCTGGGCTTACGATAAAAGAGGGCGGTACACTCGGGGCAGAGGCTCTACAGACGCCGTTCGCGAGCGAGGCGGCGTTCCAAGCGGCTTTGCCGCACGGGGTCTTGCCGATCTATCAGGCTGACGTCCAGACGAATTATTTTGTGGCGCACGTCACCGCTCGGTTCGGTGGTCTCGTGGCCCGCAGGCGCGCGCTTTTGTATAGGCCTGCGCGGGGGCAAACGACCGTCATCTTGTGGCAGGAGGCTCTATGGGAACACCATCGCACAAAGCAGACGCATTCGTAGGGCCTCTGCGCGTCGGCGCGCCAAGGCCCATTGATCTGCGCCGGGAAGTCGAAAGACTCCAAGGCCGGGTGCGGGAGTGGTTGCGAGCACCCGGTACCTTGCCGTGGCATGTGTTTTTGCCCCCCGAATTTCCGGAGCGGGAGATCGTCGATTGGCGAGGGCCTGCAAGTGAGACGGGCCGCGGTCCGCTCAGCGATTTGCCGGAGGTGGCGCGCCATGCGCCTCTTAGAGCTTGGACACCGGCGGTAGAGACGCTTTTGACTGTGGCTCAGTGGCCGGGGCGCGGCCGCGGGCGACTGGCCGAGGCCTTGCCTTATCTCATGGAAGATCAATTACTGATGGATCCCGACTCCTTGGCGTTTTCGTACAAGGAGAGTAATGACGGGATCTTTGTTGCGGTGACCGCTAAGGAGCGCCTAAGCGCCTGGCGCGCGGCCTTCGACCGTGAGCATCTGAGCGCCAGTTTCTGTCCCGTCACCTTAGCGCTTCCCTGGCGGCCGGGCACATGGTCTTGTCGGTTCGCAGACGGACAATGGGCAGTGCGTACCGGTCCGTACAGCGGCTTTGGCGCAGCCGGGGGGCTGAAGCATCCGCCGGCGGCGCTGGTGCAGGCCCTGGAAGAGGCCCAAAAACACAATACCAAGCCAGAAATCGTGACGCTCTTCAATGGCGACGAGGCCCTTCGGCAGATGTTGGCCGACCGACTTGCGGTGCCGGTGGCGGCGGATCGCGAATCGATAGGCGATAGTGAGCCGCCGGTCTTTCGTCTGGGCGAGACTGGCGGTACGGTCACTGCCGCCGGGGTTACGGCCTTGCGCGCCTTGCGACCGACGCTGCTGGTACTGGGGATATGGTTTTTGGTCGGTTTTGCCCATACCGCGTTTGAGTGGGCGAGGCTTTCCCATCAGGAATCACAGGTACGGAACGAAATGGTATCGGTTTTTACGGCAAGTTTCCCTAACGCCCCAGTTCTGGACCCCGTGACCCAAATGCGTCAGGGGGTCAATAAGCTCTCTGGCCGGATCGGCGGGGGAGGCGATAGTTTCCTATCGATCATGACGCTGGCAAGCCCGGCCCTTGCTCATCTCGCCCCTGGCGCTTTGACGCGTATCGCGTTTCGTGCCGGGCGGGTACGTTGTGCGGTCAAGCTTGGTAATTTCGACGCCCTCACGGTGCTTAAAGGTCATCTCGTAAGGGCAGGATTGATGGTCACGATCAACCATATCATGAGCCACCACGGAGGCGTGCAAGCCGAGGTTACGATGACGCGGAGGACTTCATGAACAAGGCGCGTGTGGCGATCGATCGGTTTCGGTCTTTTTGGGCGCTCCGCAGCGAAAAGGAGCGGCGAATCGGCGTGTTGATGGCCCTGGTGTTTATTCCACTCCTTCTTTACAGCCTGATATGGTTGCCGTTGGCCGCTGATGTCGCGCACTGGGAGCGCGTCCTTCCAAAGCAGCGCTTGGCTCTTGTGACGATGCGCCGGGAAGCGAAGGAGGTGCGGGTCTTGCGTAGTCACCTAGGACAGGCGCCGACCGGCACCGCGCTTCTAAGCTTCATAGAGCAACGGGCCGAGGTCGCCGCGATCGCTGGGGCCTTAAGTCAGCTTTCGCCGCGCGGGTCCCATAAGGCCAAGGCGGTGTTCAGCAAGGTCCCGTTTAATGCCTTGGTCCGCTTTATGGCCGGTCTCGGGGCTCATGGCATTTCAGCAGCGCATGTGGAACTGACCCCGGCTGGAGTCGGGCTGGTCAGTGGATCCCTGACGTTGGCGGCCAACGGATGAGGCAACGCATACTCTATGGGGTACTGGCGCTCGCGGTTTACGGCCTGTTTTTGTTGGCGACTGCGCCAGTGCGCCTCGTGCTCCCTTATCTGGCGCGTGATTTGCCCGCGTCTCTTAGCCTAGTGGATGCGCGTGGATCGATTTGGTCCGGTCGACTGGCCTTGCTTGCGCACACCACTACTGGCACTGAGGCCTTGAGCCGTGTGCGTTTTAGGTTCTCGATCCTGCCGATATTCCACGGCGAGCTCGGCTACGATATGGATTTTTCGGGGCCGCTACACGGGCAGCTGGTCGTGGCGGTAGGGTCCCATTCGGCCGATTTCTCGAACCTCAATCTTGTAGCCCGGGCAGCCACGCTCGTGGCCCTGGTTCCGGCGGCCCGGGACTTTGGCCCAAGCGGCCTCCTGCATCTCGTGGCGGCCCATATCGTGTGGGGCCCGAGGCTTTCTGGCGGGGGTCTTTTGACATGGACCCGAGCGGCGCTGGTCAGTGCGCCTGTGAGTCCGCTCGGAAACTATAAGGCGAGCTTCATTCTCCGCCAGGGCGCGGTTCGTTATTCTGTTCATACCCTAAGCGGCCGCTTGCAGGTCAGTGGACGAGGAGGGTACGTGGTCGACACCGGGGTTCTGTCGTTTGTGGGGACCGTCCTCGGGCAGGGGTTTCGTTTGGGCGGTTTAGTCCAGAATATCGGGACATCCAATGGTCATGGCGGTCGGCGCGTGTCTTTTGAGACGCGGTTCTAAACCGAAACTTCTCTCTTAAAACGATAAAACCTAAAAAAATGAAGCGTTAAGGGGTATGTGGCCTCTTTTATGTCTTGTAATGTAGGCGTGCACATGGCAATTAATTGATTGGAATTATCGCCCGTGTAGGTCCCGTCTAAACGGCCACGGTTTGCTAGCGATAAAGAGCGCGATGCCTCAGGGTTTACCGAGCTGGCTTGTCTGGCCGGGTGGCCTCGCGCGATGATCATATAAAGGGTAATAGCTGTTCGGACGGCGCATCCCTAAGAGGCAGATGTCCTGGCGACCACGGCCGGCGACATTGGTTTTTCGTTTCGATCACCCGCACATAAAGGCGCGCGTTTATGGTGCAGGATTGCCATACCGTGTGTGGCGAGGGCGGTATCGACGCGGATCGACCTTGGCGAGCAACGGAAACGCCTTTGGGGACTCCGAGAATGCAGAAGTGGGCGATCTCTTTTATCCTCAGCGGTTGTCAGAGGAGGTAAGCGCCCGTGCCACTGCTTCGGCGGCTTTGATGCCATCGACCGCGGCGGACAGGATGCCGCCTGCGTAGCCGGCGCCTTCGCCGGTCGGGTAGAGGCCGCGGGTATTGCGGCTTTGATGGTCTTCGTTTCGGGTGATGCGTAGTGGCGCCGATGTGCGGGTCTCGACCCCGGTCAGGACCGCGTCGGCAAGCCCGAAGCCGGCAATTTTTTGGGCAAAGTGGGGTAGCGCCTCGCGTAGGGCGGTAATGGCGTAATCGGGAAGAGTGGTGCTCAAATCGCCCCAGCGCACGCCTGGCTGATACGACGGCATGACGGTACCCGGGCCGGTGCTGGGTCGGCCCTCGAGAAAGTCCCCCAGTTTCTGCGCTGGCGCCTCGTAGTTGCTACCGCCCAGGACGTAGGCGCGCTTTTCCCAATGACGCTGAAAGGCGATGCCCGCCAGTGCTCCGCCCGGAAAGTCGGCGGGGGTGACGCCGACCACGAGGGCGCTATTGGCGTTGCGCTCATTGCGTGAATACTGACTCATGCCATTGGTCACGACATGCCCCGGTTCGGATGTGGCGGCGACCACTGTTCCGCCGGGGCACATGCAGAAGCTGTACACGGAGCGGCCCTCGCGGCCATGGTGGGCGAGCTTATAGTCGGCGGCCCCGAGCAGCGGATGTCCGGCATGGCGCCCGAAGCGGCAGCGGTCAATGAGCGATTGCGGGTGTTCGATCCGAAAGCCGATGGAGAAGGGTTTGGCTTCCAGGAAAACGCCGCGATCCGAGAGCATATGAAACGTGTCGCGGGCGCTATGGCCGATCGCCAGGATGACGTGGCGAGCGGCCAGAGTGCGGCCGTCACTGAGCGTGATGCTACGCATAATGCCATCCTCGCGATCAATGTCGGTGACGCGGCTCTGGAACTCAATGGTACCGCCGAGGCCTTCGATGGTGGCGCGCATTCTTTCTATGACCCCGACTAAGCGGAAGGTGCCGATGTGGGGTTTACTCACATATAGGATCTCGGGAGGAGCACCGGCCTTGACGAATTCCTCCAAGACCTTGCGGCCGTAGTGGTGAGGGTCGCTGATTTGGCTATGGAGCTTGCCGTCCGAAAATGTCCCGGCTCCGCCCTCACCGAATTGCGCATTGGACTCGGGGTTGAGAACCCGCTGTCGCCACAGAGCGAAGGTATCTTCGGTCCGTTCTCGCACGGCTTTGCCGCGCTCCAAGATAAGAGGCCGCAAACCCAGTTGGGCGAGCACGAGGCCTGCGAAAAGCCCGGCTGGTCCGAAGCCTATCACGAGAGGTCGTGGCTGCGGCGGCCGGAGGGCTGGGGTTCCAAGGCGATAGGACGCATCGGGCGTGGCGCTCACCCGGCGGTTCGTACGGTGGCGCTTTAAGAGTACCGCGGGATTTTTTACGGTGACGTCGAGCGTGTAGATAAGGACAATATGGTCCGGTTTTCGCGCATCATAGCCGCGTCTGGCGACGGAGTGGGCGAGGATGTCTTGGGGCTTTATGCCGAGGGTAGCGCAGATCGCGGCCGTGAGGTCCCCGTCTGTGTGATCCAAAGGGAGCCGGACTTCCAGTAATCGCAGCATGCCAAGTATTCCTTGGAGGGTCCGAGGGTTGTGTCTATCGGGTAGTGGGCTCGTGTTCTTCGCAGGCCGAACGTAGCGATAGGCGGTATTCGGGTCTTAATCCGTCACGGCATTTGAAGCGGCCCATCCGTCGTGGTCTTTCCTGAGCCGGCTATCTTAAGGGCTTTGGCGGGGCGTGGGTAGGCTCATCGGCGTTTCGTGTCAGCGCCGCGGCGATGGTCCATTCTTTCATTATGACGCGCCACGCGTTTCGGGTTATCTTTAGGGCCCCCCGCGAGGCTTAAGGCTGACGGCGGGACGGGGTAAGATCAAAGCGCCGGCGCTGGGCTGGTTTTAGCATGCAGGGGGTCTTGCGCGGATGGTAGCGCTTGCGTGAGACCGAGACTTAAATCGCGTATTTGTAATTTCAGGGCCGAATCATGCCAGATGACGACATAATAAAAGGGACTTCCCGTAAGGATGAGCAAGCGCGACCTGCGCTTCATCTGGCCGGCTCGTGGCGTTACGAGGATCTCTTCCACCACCAGGGGCTGGCGCGCCTCGATCAAGAGTTTCTGGCCTATCTCGGGGCGCGTGATGCTGCTCTGAACGATCAGTTGGCGAGTTTTCGTGCCGGTACGGAGGCCCACACGCCTCTTTCGCAGAGCACCCTGCTGCTCGCGATCGCCCCCCATGTCGAGGGGTTTGTTGCGCGCCTCTTCCAGATCGAAGAGGCGGCGTCGGAGCTTCAGGTCGCGACCTTGAGTCACGATGCGGTCATGCTGTTCAAAAAGCAGTTCGTACAACGCCGGGCACGGCGCTACCGGGGAGATTTTCCGGAGACCTTTGCCGATTTGAGCCATTGGCTCGAAGACGAGGCAAGGCGGCGGGGTCTGCCGTTCGCTGATCGGGAGTGGGCCATTGCCCGCCTCGGCGAGCAATGGCTAGGGGACGAGTCCCGCTACGAAGGCGAGATCGAGCGCTTGACCCGTTGGTGCGCTTTGGTCTTGAACAACGCCAATATTCGCGCCGAGTTTTCAGGGTGGTCGAGCTTCAAGCTCCCTGACCGGGTCGATCACGGACACTTGGTCCCGGTACAGCGTATCGAGCGTTTCGGGGTGGAGATGGCCGAGGGGCCGCCTGCGGGCTTTCGGCGACGCGACGGGTTCCATCTTACGGATCTGCGCATGGATGCCCGCCACGTGCAAAGCGAGGTGCATTATTGCCTGTATTGCCACGACCACGACGGCGACTTTTGCTCCAAGGGCTTTCCTGAAAAGAAGGGCGTGCCGGAGCTTGGACTCAAGGTCGATCCCTTGGGGGTCACCCTCACCGGCTGTCCGCTCGAGGAAAAGGTTTCGGAAATGAATCTTTTGCGCCGCGATGGGTTCAATATCGCAGCTCTTGCCGTCATCATGATCGACAATCCTCTGTTGCCCGCCACCGGCCATCGGATTTGTAACGATTGCATGAAGGCGTGCGTCTATCAAAAGCAGGACCCGGTGAATATCCCAGAGATCGAGACCCGCATATTGACCGACGTATTAGGTCTCCCTTGGGGTGTCGAGATATACGATCTTCTGTTGCGCTGGAACCCCCTGTCGCCGCACGAGTACCTTCTTAAGCCCGACAACGGTCGCAAGGTCCTGGTGGTCGGCATGGGGCCTGCGGGATTTAATGCGCCATATTACTTGAGTCACGAAGGGTGCACGGTTCTCGGTATCGATGGCTTAAAGATCGAACCATTGCCAAAACAGGATGTCTCGGCCCCGATTTTTTCGTGGACCTCCTGGGTGGAGGATCTCGACGACCGCATTCTCCTCGGGTTTGGCGGGGTCGCGGAATACGGCATTACTGTGCGCTGGGACAAAAACTTCCTGAAGCTGATCTATCTGAGTTTGGCCCGTCGCCGGAACCTCAGGGTTGTCGGTGGCGTGCGCTTTGGCGGCACGATGACCTTAGACGATGCCTGGGAACAGGGCTTTGATCACGTTTGCATCGCAACCGGAGCTGGCCTACCGCGGGTCGTTTCTATGGGTCACAGCCTGGCCCGAGGCATGCGTCAGGCCAGCGATTTCTTGATGGCTCTCCAGTTGACGGGGGCCGGTAAGGATACGAGCCTTGCGAACCTTCAGGTGCGGTTACCGGCGGTCGTAATTGGCGGGGGCTTGACCGCGGTCGATACCGCGACCGAGGTCCAGACCTACTACATAAAGCAGGTCAGCAAAATACTGACGCGCTATGAGCTCATGGTGGAACGTTTGGGTATCGAGGCGGTCCATGCGGGTATTGCGGCCGAAGATCTGGTCATTCTAGAAGAGTTTTTGACTCATGGACGCGCGGTGCGTGCCGAGAGAAAACGGGCCGCGGATGCGAACGAGGCCCCCAATTTTATCCCGCTTTTGAGATCTTGGGGTGGCGTGACACTGGCTTACCGTAAGGGCATGAATAATTCGCCGGCCTACACGCGCAACCACGAGGAGTTGATAAAGGCTTTGCAAGAAGGTCTCTACTACGCGGAAGGATTGGATCCGCTGACCGCCGAACTCGATCAGTACGGGCATGTCCAGACCCTCGTATTGCGGAGGATGCGTGAGGTCGAGGGACGCTGGGTCGCGAGCGATCACGAGGTGCGGCTCCCGGCGCGCACCGTGTTGGTGGCGGCCGG
The DNA here is from genome assembly GCA_021785035.1 of Pseudomonadota bacterium. Lineage (GTDB taxonomy): Bacteria > Pseudomonadota > Gammaproteobacteria > Acidiferrobacterales > Acidiferrobacteraceae > Acidiferrobacter. Next base: position 786 of record JAJYGP010000026.1, on the reverse strand, counting down.
CACGGTCCCCAACACGATCTATGAGCGGGAATATCCTGGGACCTTCGTGTTGGATGGCAATCACTTTGAGGGGCATGTGGCGCACGGCGGGAATCTCCAGGCCGTGCAGGTGGCAGCGCACTGCAAGGCGCCCGAAACCGGCCCGTTCACATCCTATAGCGAAGGCCCCTATCGGGTCAGTTTTTTGGGCGATACGCACGCAGCCTTTCATGGCAGCGTCGTAAAGGCCGTGGCATCGAGTAAGGTGGCATTCCCACAAATTTTGGCACTTTTGGCGGCTGTGCCCCAAGCGAAAAAAGAGGAGCCAGCCCCGGATTTTTTGGATCGCATGCGTCAGCTTCTCGAACCGCAGGTCGCGGCCATCAATAGGTCGAATCCGGCGGTGGCCGAGATCTGGGTTAAGGCCCCTATGGCCGCCAAGAACTTTCGGCCGGGGCAGTTCTTTCGCCTCCAGACCTTTGAGTCGCAAAGCGCGCTCATCGAAAACACGCGACTCCAGGTTCCTGTGATGACGGTGAGCGGGACCGGGGTCGAGGCTGATCGGGTGCGTCTTATGGTTTTGCAGTGGGGGGCCGCCGCCCGGGTGGCAGGCGCCCTCAAGGTGGGCGATCCCTTGGTGCTCATGGGACCCACGGGGGCGCCTACCGAGATTCCGAACGGCCAGACTGTCCTCGTGGTGGCCGGGCGCTGGGGAGCGGCCGTGATGCTCGACATAGGACCGGCCTTGCGCGCCGCCGGGAATCGCGTGATTTATGTCGCGGCTTTTGCCAAGGCCTCGGAACTCGA
>JAJYGP010000017.1 GCA_021785035.1 Pseudomonadota bacterium | reverse complement strand
ATAGCGAGGCAGATAGCGAGGCAGATAGCGAGGCAGATAGCGAGGCAGATAGCGAGGCAGATAGCGAGGCAGATAGCGAGGCAGATAGCGAGGCAGATAGCGAGGCAGATAGCGAGGCAGATAGCGAGGCAGATAGCGAGGCAGATAGCGAGGCAGATAGCGAGGCAGATAGCGAGGCAGATAGCGATGGAGGGGCGTCTGTAGATCCTCAGGGGACACCGATTGATCCGCTATGAGTGAGAAGCTACAAAAGGTCTTAGCGCAAAGAGGGCTTGGCTCGCGGCGGGAGATGGAGCGTGTTATCGCGGCCGGACGGGTCAGGGTCGCGGGGCGCATCGCGGAGCTCGGCGAGCGTGTAGAGCCGGGGGCCGAGATTGTCGTTGATGGATGGAGGCTGGGGCATAAGCCCAAGGCCCAGGCCCGGGTCCTTATGTATCATAAGATGGCTGGCGAGATGTGCACGCGCAGCGATCCCCAAGGTCGGCCGCTCGTGTTCGATCATCTGCCTCCGATCCGACAAGGACGATGGGTGGCGGTCGGCAGGCTCGATATGAATTCTTCGGGCCTCATGCTCTTTACCACCGACGGCGAATTGGCAGCGCGTTTGATGCATCCCACTCAAGAAATCGTACGGAGTTACGCCGTGCGCGTGCTCGGGCGAGCGGATGCCGGTGTTATAGCAAAACTCAAGACCGGAGTCACATTGGAGGACGGTCCGGCGCATTTCACCGAGGTCCAGGATGCCGGAGGCGATGGCGCCAATCACTGGTATCATGTGGGCATCATGGAGGGCCGTAAACGGGAGGTGCGGCGTATGTTCGAGGCGTTCGGCTTGGTCGTGAGCCGCCTCATTCGGATCAGTTACGGTCCCATTGACCTTCCGCGTAATCTCCGTCCTGGTCACAGCCGCCCGCTGTTGTCTGCCGATATCGCGGCGCTCTACGCCGCCGCGGGCTTGCCAACTCCGCGTAAGTCCCGGTGAGTGGTAACGCCTTTCTACCTATTTATGACCGCCTTTATCGCCACTATGGGCCTCGCTTCTGGTGGCCCGCCGAGACGGCATTCGAGGTGATGATCGGCGCGATCCTGACCCAGAACACCTCCTGGACCAACGTCGAGCGCGCCTTGGTTGGCTTGCGGAAGCTTACTCGTCTTGAGCCCCAGGCCATAGCCGAGTTGTCTTTGGACCGATTGGGGGAGGCGCTTCGACCCGTTGGCTATTTTAACGTCAAGGCCAAGCGACTCCAGGCGTTTTGTCGGTGGTTGTTAGCGCAAGGGGGAGAGGAGCGCGTGGGCGAGCGTGACACCCTTTCGCTGCGTAAGGATCTCTTGGCGGTCCATGGCATTGGGCCCGAAACGGCGGACGATATTCTGCTCTATGCGTTTGGTAGACCGGTTTTTGTTATCGATAGCTATACGCGGCGTATATTTGATCGGCTTGGCCTAGCCAAAGGAGAGCGGTCGTACGAGGACCTGCGCGCCCTGTTCGAACAGGCCTTACCGAATGACTCGACGCTCTACAATGAATACCATGCGCTGATTGTTGAGCATGCGAAAACTACCTGTCGCCCTCGGCCTCTCTGCCTCCACTGCGTGCTGAAGGATTTGTGCCAGATGGGCAGCATTGACGCGCCGGAGGCCGGGCAGACCAAAAAGGTAGGTTCTAAACCAAGGCGCGGCCGGTGACAGCCGGAGCCGGTGGCTAGATAATGGGCGTTTAGGGAAGGGGGTGTATGGTGTACAGTCGGGCAATACTGACAGCGCTAATGGCTTTCCTGCTGAGTGGGTGCGCTACGACCGGCGTGCGCCCAGCGCACGGGCCAGACGATCCCTTTAAGCCGATAAACAAGAAGATCTTTGTTTTTAACCAACATCTTGATCGCGTATTGCTAAAGCCCACGGCGCAGGCCTATGTGGGATTAACGCCGCTACCGTTGCGGCGCGGCGTCAGCGATTTTTTTGCCAACCTGGAAGATGTCGAGGTGATCGTCAATGAGTCCCTCCAGGGCCGCGTCCGCCCGGCCCTGCTTGAAACTGCACGTTTTATGGTGAATTCGACCTTAGGGATGCTGGGCCTTATCGATGTCGCGACGCCCATGGGTCTACGGGCGCACAGCGCGGACTTCGGGGAGACACTGGCTGTATGGGGAGTTCGAAGCGGACCCTACCTTGTGTTGCCGCTTTTTGGGCCAAGTGACCTTCGGGATGGGGTTGGTTTGGGGGTTGATACCTACCTAAACCCCCCAACCTACCTTTCCGATCCCTCGAGTCAGTGGAGCGCCTATGGCGTTCAGCTCGTCGATACGCGCTCGCATTATCTACACGAGGGCTTTCTTATGAAGCTCGCGGCGGCCGGCCACGAATACAGCTTTGTGCGGGATGCTTTTTGGCAAAAACGGCGGGCTTTGGTGAGAAAGCGCCGGGGCGAGCATTAGGATTTCTTTTTTTTAGCATAACAGGGTAAAATCTCACGCTTTCCGGGCCTTAGGGCTCGCATTGGGGGTTTCATGGTAACAATTCGGTTAGCTCGCCGGGGCGCGAACAAGCGTCCTTTCTACTCGATCGTAGTCGCTGACAAGCGGCGCGCCGTAGGGGGAGCTTTTATAGAGAGGGTCGGTTTTTTCAACCCGATTGCGAGCGGGGCTGAGGAGCGGTTGCGGGTTGATCGCGAGCGCGTCCAGTATTGGTTGGATCGCGGAGCCCAGGCATCCGAGCGCGTCGCCGGTCTTCTGAAGACCGCGTCTTGAAGGCATGACCGACAGCGAACCACCTATGTGGATCGAGGTCGGTCGTGTTATCGGGGCCTACGGAGTAAAGGGCTGGCTGCGAGTCGCGTCGTACACGGCTGCGCCCGAGGCTGTACTGAGTTACCGTCCGTGGCGTTTTCGACGCGCGAATGGCGTGGTCGAAACCCCGGCCCTGCTCGAAGCGCGGGGGCATGGCAAGGGGTTTGTGGTCCATTTGGCTGGATGTGATGACCGCGATTGCGCCGAGGCCTGGGCCGGGTCTGCCATTGAGGTGCCGCCCGAGGCGCTACCGGCCTTGGGTGTCGGTGAATATTATTGGGGGCAGCTGGTGGGCCTTACGGTGGAAACCGTCGAGGGAGTGCCTCTGGGTGTCGTGGCGCGGCTCATGGAAACCGGGGCCAACGATGTTTTGGTGATCCAGGGTGAGCGCGAACGTTTGGTCCCTTATATTGCCGACGTTGTTCGCCGCGTCGAGCTGGATCATAGGCGTCTCGTCGTGGACTGGGATCCCGAGTTTTGATATGGAGATCGACGTCATCGGCCTCTTTCCGCAGGCGGTGCGCGGGTTTTGCGAAGTGGGGATGGTCGGGCGGGCGCAGGCACAAGGTGCGCTGGCCATGCGGTTTTGGGATCTCCGCGATTTTACGTTAGATAGGCGCCACACTGTAGATGATAGGCCCTACGGTGGCGGTCCCGGGATGGTCCTGATGGCGGAGCCCTTGCAAGCGGCCATTGAGGCCGCGAAACGCGGCAATGCGGACAGTCGTGTCGCGTATCTGTCGCCGGCAGGACGGGTACTTAACCATGACGCGGTCATGGAACTTGCGGCGCGCCCCGGGCTTATTTTGGTAGCTGGTCGCTACGAAGGAGTCGACGAGCGTCTTGTGCAGGCGACCGTGGATGAGGAATGGTCGGTCGGGGATTATGTGCTCTCTGGCGGGGAGGCGGCAGCGGCCGTTATGATCGATGCGGTCGTCCGCCAGCTGCCAGGTGTTTTAGGGCATGAGGACTCCGCGCGTGAGGATTCGTTTGTTGAGGGCTTACTGGATTGCCCTCATTACACGCGGCCGGAAGAGTGGCGAGGGCAAAAGGTCCCGGACACCCTTTTGTCGGGCGACCATGAACGGATCAGGCGCTGGCGACTAAAGGAGTCACTCGGGAGAACGTGGCTACGACGCCCGGATCTTTTGGTTTTGCGGGAACTCGGTGCTGAAGAAAGAGTGCTTTTAGAAGAGTTTAAACAGGAATATCGAGGACACGAATATGGGTAATTTGATTCAAGAATTAGAAAGCGAATTTCTTAAGCAGGACGTGCCAGCGTTTGGGCCTGGAGATACCGTAGTTGTCCATGTCAAGGTCGTCGAGGGTGAGCGCGAGCGCCTCCAAGCCTTTGAGGGCGTTGTCATTGCGCGCCGGAATCGTGGAATCAACTCGTCGTTTACGGTGCGTAAAGTGTCGTACGGCGAAGGTGTGGAGCGGGTATTTCCGCTTCACAGCCCCAACGTGGCTCGGATCGAAGTCAAGCGCCGCGGTGTCGTGCGTCGCGCCAAGCTCTATTTCCTGCGTGAACTGACCGGTAAGGCGGCGCGCATCCGCGAGCGAGTCTAACAAAGACCACTGGCTCGCGCTGCGACTGCATAAGCGAGCGCGAGGTCGGCCATGTCCGAATCGGTGGATACGGGGCTGATCGAGGGGTTTTTGGATAACCTTTTGACCGAGTCCGGATTGGGCGCAAATACCCTTGATGCCTACCGGCGAGATATCGAGGCGTTCGCCGGGCATATTCAGGGACGGCGTTTAGATTCGGTCTGCCGTCGGGATGTGACCGAGTACTTGGCGTCCGAGGTGATCGCCGGCCGACGACCCCGGACGGCGGCACGTCGCCTTTCAAGCCTTAGACGCTTTTATCGTTATCTCGTTAGCCACCAAGGGGCAGGAAAGGACCCAACTGAAGGGATCGAGGGTCCTCATATCGGCCTCAATATCCCGAAAACCCTCAGTGAGCAGGAGGTGGAGGATCTTCTCCAGGCTCCAGACCAACAGCGTGAAGAGGGTTTACGCGACCGAGCGATGCTTGAGGTTTTGTATGCCACCGGACTTCGGGTATCCGAGCTTGTGGGTCTTCGGATCGCTCAGATCGACCAGCAGTCGGGGGTGGTGAGGGTGGTCGGAAAAGGAGGTCGCGAACGCCTTGTGCCGTTGGGTGAGGAGGCCCTTTTTTGGTTGAAGCGCTATATCATCGAAGCCCGGCCTACGCTTCTCCGGGAGGGCCCGTCGCCTACTGTGTTTGTGACCCGGCGTGGCGGGGCGATGACGAGGCAGGCCTTTTGGCACAACATAAAACGCTACGCCCTGAAGGCCAGTGTGCGGACCCCTTTGTCGCCACACACCCTACGGCATGCTTTCGCTACCCACCTCATCAATCACGGCGCCGACCTCCGTGTCGTTCAGCTCCTATTGGGCCACGCGGATCTCTCAACGACTCAGATCTATACCCATGTGGCGCGTGAGCGCCTCAAATCCTTGCACGCACTGCACCATCCTCGCGGATAGCCAAAGGCCTTGGGTCCCAAGGACGTTCCCGATCGCTCGCTTTTCAAAAATCGCGTAATTCGACGACTTGATGCGGCTCCACTTCGTGCTCGATGCGGAAGGCTTCCCCTCCGCGCGGCCGCGTGTAGCCCAGTATCGCGCCTGTTTGACGGACGACCGCCTTCCAGTTGACGGCCCGTACGCGGTGCCTCAGGACATCTCCCAGTTCGCGCGACAGAATGTGCTCCTCGCGCCTTAGCGCGGATTGCGAATAAAAATAGTCAAGCGATAGATAGGTGAGAAAGACCGTAAGGCCCTGCATCAGGATGGCCGGCGGGCTCAAAAGAAACGAACTTGCGGCCGTGATCAAGGCGGCAATGCCCGCCGTTTTGCCGTAGCGCCGGGATTGCCGTTGCGCAAAATGGTTGCGGTCTATCTCGGCGCGCAGCTTTGCTTCGTCGGCATCCGAGCGGATGGCATGGGCCTTTTGGTAATCCCGAATCAAAAGCAAAAGTTGTGTGAGGCGTTCGCGATGATTCGCCTTGCTAATATTAAGGTCATCCATATCGCGTTGGCGATCGGTTGCGAATTCTCCGAATTCACGCCCGAGTCCGTCGTTTTCGGCGTGATCGATCACATGGTGGCTTAAGTAGCGAAGCTCGAGAATCTCGCCGACATCAATCGGGAAACGCAGGCTGATCAGGCGACGATAAAAAAACGGAAAGAGCTCGGGAGCGACGGAGAGTTTTGCGAGATAGTCGGATAGAGCGGGCTTTGAGTACATAGCTTCCCTGTTCCGGTCTTTGGTCGGATGGACACGCGACATAGCCGTTCGCGCATTCTAGCAGATGTCGGCGTTCTTGTGCGCCCCGGCTTCTGTTTCCGCCATGTTTTTTCCTGATGAGCTAGACTGTTCTCAGGAGGAGTTTATGGTCAATGCTGAGGGGTGCGGTTTAGTGCTGGCTCTGGGAGCTGGAGGTGCGCGCGGTCTCGCCCATATCGGGGTCTTAGAAGTGCTTGCTGAGCATGGATTGACGGTCCGGGCCATAGCGGGCTCAAGCATTGGCGCCCAAATCGGTGCCTTATACGCGCGCCACGGGGACGTCCGGCTGCTGAGCGAGGTAGCGCTCGGGGTCGACTGGAAACGGACCGTACAGCTATTTTTTCCGGATTCCGCCAATGGCGGTGTTTGCTCTGGGCGAAATATCACTACTTTTTTGGAGGAACACCTAGGATCCGCAAATATCGAGGATCTCGCGATTGCGTTTCTTGCGATTGCCACCGATTTGCAAAGCGGTGAGGAGGTTGTTTTGCGCCGCGGTTCGGCCGTGAACGCGGTGCGAGCCAGTTTGTCTTTGCCGGGTCTTTTGGCGCCTCACCCTTGGGAGGGTCGGATGCTCATTGATGGCGGGGTCGTGAATCCGGTGCCATTTGATATTGCCGCGGAAAGTTTTGGGGAACCGGTGGTGGCGGTCGCTGTCCACCAAGGGGCAAGGTCTTTGTCTCCAACCGAGATGACTCCGTATTCGAGGGCGTGGCGGGGTCAATTACGACAGCTTTTGGACCAGAGGTGGATGCGGCGCACGAAGCCTGTTCGGGCGTGGTTGGAGGGGCAGTTGACCGAGCCGACGATCGCCCCTGGGGCCCATTGGCGGACCCGTTCGGTATTGACCCAGGCTATCAATATTGCGCAGGCTCAGGTTGTTCGGCTGCGGCTTTTGGCGCACCAACCGGCTCTCTATTTAACGCCCGATGTCGAAGCCATTGGGCCCTTCGAGTTTTACAAGGCGCGGGCCGCGATTGCCGCCGGGCGTGCCGCCGCTCGCGAGCGCTTGGCTGATCTACATGCGCTGGCTAGGGCGCAGGGACCACAACGGGCTTCAGGTAGTAGTAGCCTTGGGCCCAATTGACGCTCATGGCCCGTCTTTGCTCGGCGACGGACTCATCAACGACAGCAGTTCCAAAAAAGTGACCCTGGGCCCAGCGCACACCTACTTGACGTAGGATATCGACTTGTTGTTCTGTTTCGACGTATTCGGCGAGGGTTGTGATATTGAGTTCGCTCGCCACCGCTTGTATGCCGCGTATGATCGAGCGCACCTTCGGTTCATGTATGCGGCTGATCAGTCGGCCATCGATTTTGAGGAAGGAGACGGGTAGGTCGGCCAAGTACTGAAAGGACGAATAGCCGCTCCCGAAGTCATCGAGCGCAAGTTGCATGCCGAATTCCAAGAACGGGGCCAGGCGCTCGCGCGTCAGCTTGGTGTTGTCCAGCAGTTCGCGCTCCGTTACTTCGATAACAAACGGTTTGATGCCGGGCAAGTCGGGAACGAAATGTAATTTCGCTGACGCGAGAAGCTCAATAAGCAGCCGCGGGTGCCTGAGGAGATCGCTTGAGATATTAACGAAGTGGGTTATCCCGGCCGGTCTATGCTGATGACGCGCAAGGGCGCTCAATAAGACGGTCCAGTCGATCTTGTAGGTTAAACGGAATTGGCTCGCTGCCTCTATGAACTCGTCGGCCGCTAAGACGAGGCCGTCCACCGTGACGATGCGGGCCAAGGCTTCTTCGGCGACGACTCGGTTTGTCACCAGGTCTACTATGGGTTGGTAGGCGGGGACGACACGGTCTTCACGCAGGGCCGCTTCGAGTACGGCGCCCATTTTAAATATCCGGTTAGGAAGATCGGCGGCCGAAAAAACGCGGTTACGGCCATGGCTTTTCGCTTGAAGCAAAGCTTCGTCCGCCGCGTTCATAAGTTCTTGGACGGTGGCGCCGTTGTCGGGCGATGACGCGGTCCCAAAGCTTGCGGTCACATTGATGACTTCGCTGCCTGCGGGAATGACAAGACCACTGATAGCATCGGCCAGGGCCCGTGCCCGCCCTATTACCTCGCGGGGCTCACAATCCGGCAGTAAACACAAAAATTCATCGCTCCCCCAACGGCCCACGGTCCGTCCGCGACCGAGCGTGAGGCGGGCGGTTTCCGCTACCCGATTGAGAACCCGGTTGGCGACCGCGTAGCCGAAACGGTGATTCAGGAGGCGAAAACGGTCGATACTAAAAAGGATGACGGCGTACGGTTTGCCGCTTTTTTCGCTGCGAGAGTGGGCGAGTCCGAGCGCCTTACTAAGACGGGTCCTGCTCATTCAAAGTCCCCCTGCCCCAATGATGAAACGGACGATGGGCCCCATTAGGGTACCGAAAAGCCGGGGGTGGCGCTACTTTGTGGGGGAGGGGTGTCAATGGCTTCGTCATACAGCCGGACAGAAGATATCAGGGCCGCTAGGCTCGGGGAGCCCGGCTCTCTTTAGGTGAGTCGCTGGTGCGGCTGTCCCGGGGCCATCACATCTAATCCTTCGCGCAAAGAGGAGAGGCGAGGGTCGGCACACTAAGGGCCAAGTAAACCTCGTAGGCCTTGGAGATGGGAGGCGCCGTGCAGAAGGCGCTCGGCAGGATCCTTGTCTTCGCGCCCATCCCACACCAGATCTTCTGCAGGCATTTCGCTAAGAAAGCGACTGGGACTGGTTTCCTGAATCGCCCCTTGGCGGCGCCGGTGCTGGGCATAACTGATGGTAAGGGTCTGGCGCGCGCGGGTCATGCCAACGTAGGCGAGACGGCGTTCCTCCTCAAGACCGTCAGTCGCAAGACTCGCCCTATGAGGCAGGATTTCCTCCTCCATGCCAACCAGAAACACGTGGGGGAATTCAAGGCCTTTCGCGGCATGGAGCGTCATAAGCCGAACGCTTTTCCCATCCGGCTCCCGGTCCTTGTCCGTCATGCCCGCCAAGATAATCTGCGATACCACGTCCTCGAAGGCCCGCCCGGCCTCGTCACGCCCAAGGTAGTCGACCCAGTCTAAAAACTCTTGTAAGAACTCTATACGCCGGCGCCCTGCCCTGGCATCGGGCGTGCCCTCGAGGACGAATCCCTCGTAGCCGACTTCATGCAACACGGACCGCAAAAGCGGACCCGGAGCGAGGTCCTGGGCCTTGTCTGTCATAGTCTCTATGAAGACTGCAAAGCGATGAAGGGCCGCGGCTTGCGGCGTGCTCACGTGATTCGCAAGCCCCAGCTCGTGGCAACACCGCAATAAGGGTTGCCCGCGGCGCTCGGCATAGTCGCGCAGGCGCTCGACGGCAACGGGCCCGATCTCTCGTTTGGGGACGTTGCAGACGCGTAAGAACGCGGCATCGTCAGCCGGGTTGTGGAGAAGACGCAGATAAGCGACCGCATCGCGTACCTCGACGCGGTCGAAGAACGAGGTGCCGCCACTCAGAAAATAGGGGATGCGGTGTTCGCGGAGCACCTGTTCAAACGGGCGGGCTTGGTGGTTACCTCGGTACAGAATCGTGTAGTCGCCGAAGTCGCCCTTGCGTACAAACTTGTCGTGCATAAGCTGAGCTACCACACGCGCCGCCTCATGCTCCTCGTCGCGAGCGACCAGCACTTTAATCGGATCCCCGAATCCATGGCCGCTCCAAAGTTTCTTTGGAAAAAGATGCGGATTATTCGCGATGACAGCGTTGGCTGCCTTCAGGATGCGACCGGTGGATCGATAGTTTTGTTCGAGTTTTATGACCGAAAGCCGTGGGTAATCCTCGACCAAGCGATTTAGATTCTCGGGCCGCGCGCCCCGCCAGGAATAGACGGATTGATCGTCGTCTCCGACCGCGGTGAAGGCATCCGTTGCCAAGGCCCGCGCGAGGCGGTACTGCCCATCATTGGTATCTTGGTATTCGTCGACTAGAAGATAACGCAGCCGCTCATGCCAACGGGCACGGGCGGACGGGTCGTCGGTAAGAAGCTTCGCGGGCAGCAAAATGAGATCGTCTAGGTCAATGGCATTGTAGGCCCGCAGACGTTCCGTATAGTCGGCGTAAACGGCCCCTTCGTCCGGGGCCTCGAGCACCGCGGTTCGCGGCGTCACGAGGGCGTCTTTCCATCCCCGAATCTGCTGGGCGACTCGTTCAGCCGGGGTGTCTGTGCCGAATCGATCACGGCACAGATCTTTGGCTATGGCTTCAGCATCATGGGGATCAAGGAGAGTAAATCCAGGGCGCAAACCCATCGCCCCGAGCTCTTCGCGGATGATCTTCAAGCCAAGGGCGTGAAAGGTGAGCACAGTGAGGCCGCGACGCGACGAAACGGGTAGGAGAGCCGCCGCACGTTCGCGCATTTCGCGCGCCGCTTTATTTGTGAAGGTCACTGCGGCGATATGGGCCGGATCATAGCCTCCGTGGGTGATGAGGTGGGCGATTTTGCGGGCGATCACGGTGGTCTTGCCGCTGCCGGCGCCCGCTAGCACCAAAAGCGGGGCATCGATAAGCTGTACGGCCTCACGTTGTTGATCATTGAGACCGCTTAGGACATTCATCGCGTAAGTGTAATCCGCAAGCCCATGATCAGCAATCTTGACAGGAGCCCTGAGACCGGGGTAGCGACGGGCGTGGATGTTAGGGTGGGTTTGCAACTAGCGCACGGGGCTGGTCTACGCGTATGCTCCGCGGCCTTTTTGCGGGCTAAGAGTTAGAGTGATATGGTCTCCATGTGAGGAACGTATTCTTCGGGCGCCGGGAAATTGCTGAGGTCCTTAGCGATGGCAGCCTTCAGGAAGGCATCGACCCACCAGAAGATGTCATACTCGCGGACGAAACGCTTTAACTTATGCATCCGCGCTCGCCTCTCCCCCGGGCCCATGTGTATTGCCCGATGGATCGCTTCGGCGACCTCTTCTACGCTATAGGGGTTCACGAGCAGGGCGCCCTTTTGGAGCTGGGCTGCAGCGCCTGCAAATTCGGACAGAATCAACACGCTTTCACCTTCCGGGCTTACCGCGCAGAACTCTTTAGCCACCAGGTTCATTCCATCCTTCAAGGGGGTGATCAGCGCGATTTCGCAGGCCCTGTAATAGGCAAGGAGCTCGGTTCGGTTTAGGCTGCGAAAGATGTAATGGATCGGCACCCATCCTGACTGGGTGAACTGGCCGTTGATCTCGCCCACCAGCCGCTCCATTTCCATCTTGAGAGCGTGATATTTGGGGATGTCCTCGCGGCTTGGGACGACGACCTGGATCAGGGTCGTGCGGTGATGGAGCTCCGGGAATCGTTGTAAGGCGTTGCGGAATGCCTCGAATCTATGGCAGATGCCCTTGGTGTAATCGAGCCGATCCACACCGAGTAGGACTTGGCGTCCGGGCAGATCTTCATGGAGGTGTTTGGCCTTGCGTATGACCTCATCGGACTTCCCGTCGCGCGCAAACTCCTTAAAATCAATTCCGATCGGAAAAGTTCCGACCCGCAATTCCCGACCCCCCACTCGCAAAGTGATCACTTGGCCCTTGCCCGTGACCGCGAGGTCGGGCGCTATGAGGCGCACACACTGGAGAAAGTTTCGCCGGTCGCGCAAGGTTTGAAAGCCGATCAGGTCGTATTCGAGCAGCGCGCGTAGCAGCGGAAATCTCCAGGGGAGTTTCATGTAGATATCGAGTGGGGGAAACGGAATGTGGAGAAAAAACCCGGTCCGCGCTCTGAGCCCGAGCGCCCGAAGCTCCTGGCCCACAGTCATCAAGTGGTAATCGTGTACCCAAATAAAATCACCGGATTCAACGTTTTCGGTGATGACCTCTGCAAATTTCCGATTCACCCGGGTATAGGCATCCCAGTAACGCGGCGCAAAATTGCAATGCGATTGGAGGTCGTGGAAGAGTGGCCATATGACCTCATTGGCAAAGCCGTAGTAGAAGTCTTCCTTGTCTCTATTGTCGAGTGTGACTGGCTTTAGGGTGTAGCCGGAATGGCGTGTGGCCTCGTGTAGCAGCTCGGTCAGGGACTCCGGTTCTGCATCGACCGTCCCGGGCCAACCGATCCAGATACCGCCGCGATTGCGCAGGACAGGCGCCAAGGCGCTCACAAGTCCGCCCGAGCCAGGGGTGAAGGTCCATTGGTCGTCGAGTTGCTTTACGACAATAGGTAGCCGGTTTGAGACCACAACGAGCCGCTTGCTGCCGGTTGTCATGTCGTTCATGTTGCCTCCTTGGCGGGCTTCTGGCTCACAACGCGCTTGCGTAGCCGGTCTTGATACCATGTTCCTTGATTTCGACGGGCGCAAAAAAGCACCGAAACTGCCGTTTGAAAACGTCCTTGTCGGTTTCTCCTCCGTTCCGGAGCGGGCCGCGCCTACGAGTTTTAGTGCCTACTCTGGTCAGTGCTCGGCGGCACCGAAAATAGGATCGCGCACCGCCCTCACTTATCGTTACGGTCGGGGCTATGAGCGTGGCCGAGTGTTTTTTAAGCCTTCGCAACTTTTTAGTATAGGGGAGTGTAAACGCGATCGCTCGCTCACGCATCCGTTTGTCATGGGCACCTCGTTCCTCAAGATGAGAAGACGATCTGGTCGCGGCTGGTTCTCACCGGCGCGCCGTACTCTGAGAGCCTGTTTATCACAGCGCGACGCGTGTCAACCGCTCTGGCTTAGTAAGCCCTACGGGGCTGCGGCAGTGGGGCAAGAGTGGCCCATCGCGACAGAAATCCGCGGAGTTCTTCGGGGGGCTTTAGCCAGATGTCGGCTTGGGTCTCACGTAACTCTGGTCTTACGAGCACACCGAGTCCCTCAGGAGGAAGTGCGGCAAAAGCGTCCTCGTCGGTGGTGTCGTCTCCGAGGTAGGCGACGTGGGCGTTCGGGTGGCGGTCGAGGAGGTTGGCTAAAGCGGTCCCCTTATGGTGGTCTATGGCCCGAAACTCGAGTCCGCCGTCAAATGGTAGGGCCTGCATGCCTGCCGTGAGCTGGCCTTGCAGTTGTGCCCCCAGTTCTTTCAGGGCGCGCCTCGTGGGGGCCTCCTCATGGCGCCAATGAATGGCGAGCGTCCCATGTTTGCGCTCCCGCGCATAGGCATATCCTGATGTGACGACCATCTGGTCCATTTTGGACAAAGCCGCCTCTACGGGCGCGGGAAGCGATTTCTGGGTCAGGGTCCCGTTCGCGGCGAGATGCTCGTAGCCGTGGGCCCCAAAAATCTCAATCCCGGAAAACGGCAAGCGGTCTGCCAGCTCACGCGCTGGGCGGCCCGTGATGAACACGATTTCGGTCCCTCGGCTCATCGCGGTTTCGAGAAGCGAGGCTACGCCGGGATAGAGTTGCGCGTCCTCGCGGCGCATCGCAAACGGCGCGAGGGTCCCATCGTAGTCCAGAACGAGTAGTCGTGTTCTCGCGCGAGCGAGATCGAAAAAAAAGCCGTCTAAAGTTTTGGCTGGCGCAAGTTCTTTCATAACAGGTCGCGATGCGAATCCCGCGGTAAGCGGCAGATTCGTTTCCAGACGAAAAGCACGCGCAATGGAGTCGCAAGGCGGCACGGCCAGGTCTGGAATGCCAAGCTCGACCGATATGATGCGGTCTTGCGCAGGGTCTGTCGGGCGATGATCGTCTCTACGCAGTGAGCAGTGTGCGCCATCGCGGTCTCCTGCATGAGAGCCGTCGCGAGGCCGATTGTAGGTCGTCATCGCGGGTCTTTGTTGGCGTCTCCTCGGTTCTATTATACCAAGCTATAACGGCAGCCGCCACCAGCCGGCGAACTTTCGGCAATTTGCAGGAGGCGGGGCAAGACGCCATACTGTCGCTATGAAGACGCTTGGCTTTATCGCAAGGTGCATTGTCTGCGCCGTTTTTCCTTTCGGATCGGCGTTGGCGGGAAATCTTCCGGCTTCCCTTGTCCGTTTATTTGTCCGCGAGCATGTCCCCTTGAGGGGTATTAGCATCTATGCTCGGGAAATTCATGATCCTCGGCCGATCCTGGAATATGCTGCGCACACGCCGCGCGATCCGGCATCAGTTATGAAGCTTGTCACGGCTCTGGTTGGGCTCAATACCCTTGGTCCCGCTTATCGGTGGACGACCGGCGCCTATGCCTCGGGCCCGATCAGAGACGGAGTTTTATACGGAAATCTTTACCTGCGCGGTACTGGTGACCCGTACCTCATCACCAAATCGTTTTGGAATCTGTTGCATGGTTTGCGCCGTTTGGGTATTCGCCGTATCACTGGCAATTTGGTATTAGACGAGCACTACATCACGCCCCCGAAACAGGCGCGAGGGGCGTTCGACGGCTTGCGCGATCGCACCTACAACGTTCGGCCGCAAGCCTTGCTCGTTAATTTTCAGGCTGTGGACTTCCGGTTCGTTCCGAGTGCTGGTCGACTACGGGTGATTCCGGACCCGGACCCCACGACTCTTGTGGTGCGTAACCATTTGCAGCTCGTGTCAGGCGCCTGTGGTTACTGGCGGAGTCGTGTCCGCCTCACCATAGAGCATGAGGCGCACGACAACCTCGCGATTTTTAACGGATCCTACCCGCAGTCTTGTGGCGTGCAACACATGTATCGGGTGACCGACGACAATCGCCGCTATCTGTTCGGGGTTTTTCAGGAGCTCTGGCGCCAACAAGGAGGGGTGTTTCGCGGGCGCTTTCAGATGGGTCGCAGACCGAAAGGGGCGCGCTTGCTCTACGCGGTTCATTCGCGCCCGCTGGCCGACGTGCTCCGGAGTATTGATAAGTATAGCAATAATGTTATGGGGCGCTTGCTCGTGATGACCTTGGGTGCCGCGAAAGAAGGTCCGCCCGGGACCAACGCCAAGGGTCTACATGTCATTCGTGACTGGCTTTACCGGCACCACCTGAGCTTACCGCATCTTGTGCTGCGCAATGGAGTCGGGCTCTCGCGGTCCGAGCGTATCACGGCTGCCGAAGTAGGACGGGTCCTGGCCTACGCCTATAATAGTCCTTATATGCCGGAGTACGTGTCGTCCTTGCCCATTGCCGGTATCGACGGCACCCTCCGTTACCGATTCCTTGGTTCGCCGGTCGTAGGCCATCTTCATGGGAAAACCGGGACCATCAATGGTGTGAACACTGTGGCAGGTTACCTACAGCGGGGACGGCATCGCTACATCGTGGTGGTTTTGGAGAATTACCCGGCGGCGGATACGGAGCCGGGGTTCCGGGCCGAGGATGGAGTCGTTAAATGGCTGTACGCCCGTAAGTAAGGAGAGGATCGTGACAAAATACGTTAATGCGGTTATAGGGGACGAGCCGGTGGACGGAAGTTTGCCAGTGCTCGAAGGACGCTTAGGGCCGCAGGCCGTAGACATTCAAAGCCTGTATGCGCGTCACGGACTGTTGGCGTACGACCCGGGCTATAGGTCTACCGCCTCGTGCAAAAGTGGCATCACCTTCGTTGATGGCGACGCTGGGGTTTTGGCCTATCGCGGCTATCCGATAGAGCAATTGGCCGAGAAAAGCCATTTTTTGGAGGTCGCGTATCTCCTGATGTTCGGTGAGCTTCCTTCGGCCGCCGAGGAGGCGACCTTTAGGGACTCGGTATGTCAACATAATCTGCTCCATGAGCAGGTCATCAGTTTTTATCGCGGCTTCCGCCGCGACGCCCATCCGATGGCGGTGATGGTGGGAGTTGTCGGGGCTCTTTCCGCGTTCTATCACGACGATATGGATATAAGGGATCCGCAACAGCGCGTGAACGCCGCTGTCCGCTTGGTCGCCAAGATGCCGACCATCGCGGCCGCAAGCTACACCTATAGTATTGGGCGCCCCTTGCGCTACCCGCGCAACGAATACGATTATGCGGGCAATTTTCTCCAAATGCTTTTTGGGATGCCGAATCAGGATTTCCTGCTGGACCCGCTTCTGGCCCGAGCTATGGACCGAATCCTGATTTTGCACGCCGATCACGAACAGAACGCCTCTACCTCGACGGTGCGCATGGCGGCGTCATCGGGTGCCAATCCCTTTGCTTGCATTGCTTCGGGCATCGCGAGTCTCTGGGGACCGGCGCACGGGGGCGCTAACGAGGAAGTCGTGAAAATGCTGATTGAAATCGGCAGCCCAGAAAATATTCCGAAAACCATCGCGCGCGCCAAGGATAAAAGTGATCCGTTTCGCTTGATGGGCTTTGGGCACCGACTTTACAAAAATTTCGACCCCCGGGCGCGGGTGATCCAGGAGACGGCACGTGAGGTCCTGGCTCATCTTGGGCTCGAGAACGACCCGCTGATGGCGGTTGCCTTGGAGCTAGAGCAGATCGCACTGAAGGACGAGTACTTCATTGAGCGAAAGTTGTACCCCAATGTCGATTTCTACTCCGGGATACTCTTGCGCGCGATGGGGATACCGACGAAGATGTTTACCGCCGTGTTCGCCGTAGCACGGACGGCCGGGTGGGTCAGCCAATGGTTAGAACTGCACAATGATCCTGGCCACGGCATAGACCGTCCTCGGCAGTTATATGTGGGCGAACCCTTGCGAGACTATCCGCGCCGCTAATAAGGGCCCTGCGCACACGGGATATCTTGAGTGTCATGGACGACAAATCGAGGACTCTGGGTGGTGGCGGCCCGGTTTCTTATGGTCTTGTGCGCCGGTCTTGCCGCCCAGGCGGCTTGGGCCGCTGCGAAGGCACACGCGTCTCGAGCCGCAGCTAAGGGGCGTGTTGCGCACGCTCGCATCGTGGCGATTCGGTTCATGGGAAACAAAGTCACGCGCGCGTCCATATTGCGCCAGCAGATGTGGATACATGTGGGTGATCCGGTAAACGCTCGGCTGATTGCAAGATCCCGCCAGGCGATACTGAACCTCGATCTGTTCCAAAGCGTTCGCACGCAACTCAAACCTGTGCCCGGCGGTGACATCCTGACGATTATTGTGCGGGAACGTTACTATATTTTGCCGATCCCGCGTCTCAGTCGGGACGCCAACGGGGACATAAGCTACGGGGGGGAGCTGCGCTGGGACAATATTGCGGGCCTAAACGAGTATCTCGACATCGTCTACCAAACAACTCACACGTTCAATGGTAGCACGGTCCGCAGCGGTTCCCTGGATTACAATTACCCGCGTATCGCCGGAACGCCCTATAGCTTTAGTGCAAGTTTTAGTCGTGACGTAAGCCCCGATAATTTTCTTATCAATGGTCCGGGGCAGGCCTACTATAACTACCAAAGCACGGCCGCCGCCTTCACTGTATCGCGATTCCTGCGGCGCAATCAGCCCAGTACTGGCTGGCAAGTGGGGCTGGGTATGAGTTCGGAGCAGACGGACTACGGTCTTCTGTCGGGAACTCCTCCGTATTACTCCAACCTTAGGCGGATCGATGTCACGGGATTCATTGGCTATTCCCGCGTCCATAATCATATTTACAGCCGCTCAGGACAGGCTTTTGGCTACAATTGGGCGCTTGGTCTACGGGCGCTTGGCTCTCAGCATGATCAGTCGGCAAGCCAATTGTTTTACGAGGCCTATATACCCATGGGGGCGCCGCGTCACGAGTTGGACGTGCGGCTCGAGCTTGGTTTATCGAACGGTTATCACAATAATGTCTACTTTTTAGGTGGGGCCGATACCATGCGCGGCTACGCCTACGATAGCCTAGCGGGCAAGGCCATGGCGCTAGCGAACATCCAGTATTTGGCGCCGTTGTTCGGTTCAAAGCCTTGGCGGTGGGCGATTTTTAGCGACATCGGCAACGCTTATGCAAGCGACAGCGCCATCGACCTAGGTGACCTCGGGGTCGATGTCGGATTCGGTCTCCGCTATACCTTGAATGCTTTCGTGCACGTGACGCTACGTCTCGACTACGGGTACGCCCTCACGACTGGGCATCGCAAACTTTACGGCGCGGGGAGCGATATCTTTTGATGTCTCGGCGTAGCCCCCAATGACGGGCGCTGGGAAGCCCGTCGAAGCGCCACGCTTCGATCGGTGCATCGTTCTTGGCCCCAGTGTTTTGCAGACGACCTTAGGACGCGTGATGCTTCAGGAAGTCGGCGGCGACGGCGGCTCGGCGTATGTAGGCGTCGCGCGCGATCGCTATATCGTCCAAGAAATACCGGAGCTCGCTTAGCAGTAAAGCCTGGGGACCGTCGACCAAGGCTTTTTGCGGGTGCGGATGGAAGTCGACAAGAACCATATTGGCTCCGGCGACAACCGCTTGGGCCGTCACCTGCTGAATGTCCAGTATCCCGTCTGGACCACGGTCGCGTGACCCGACCGAATGGGACGGATCGATACAGACCGGCATGCGAGTCAAGCGCTTCACGACGGGCACATGGGCGAAATCGACGAAGTTGCGATGTGGGTCGCCCATGTTGGTCTTCATGCCCCGTAAACCGAAAATGACATTGCGGTTGCCCTCGCTTGCGATGTATTCGGCGGCGTTGAGCGATTCCTCAAGCGTAATTCCAAAACCGCGTTTCAAGAGGACCGGAAACTGATGTTGCCGACCGACGATTTTTAGAAGCTCGAAGTTCTGGGTATTGCGCGTGCCGATCTGCAGCATGACCCCGGTAGGCGAGCCGGTCTTTTCCAGCGCTTCGCGGATCTCGTCTAAGTGCGAGTCGTGAGTGATCTCCATCGCGATTACGCGAATGCCATATTTGCCGGCCAAATCAAACACCCAGGGTAGGCATGAGGCGCCGTGACCTTGGAAGGAGTAGGGGTTGGTGCGCGGCTTGTAGGCCCCCATGCGCGTACAGACCTGGCCGTGGGCGGCGAGAGCCTTCATCATTTCTTCGACATGCTGGGGGGTATCCACGGCACAGAGCCCGGCG
The DNA here is from genome assembly GCA_021785035.1 of Pseudomonadota bacterium. GTDB lineage: Bacteria > Pseudomonadota > Gammaproteobacteria > Acidiferrobacterales > Acidiferrobacteraceae > Acidiferrobacter. Next base: position 19,984 of record JAJYGP010000017.1, on the reverse strand, counting down.
AAGACGTGCAGGGTGTCTTGCGCAAACTGGACCCCATTGTAGGCAAAGCCCGTGGGACGCTTATCGTCGTGGTGGCGACCCAATATTCGGTACTCTTCCTCTATCCGGACTACGCGCTCAACTCCAGGCAAGGTCTCTATCTCGTGCTTGTCTAGGGCGCTCGTGTCACCAATGAGATACACCTCCGTGAGCGTCATTATGGCGCCCACTTCTTCATGGACGCGGAGGGTGATGCCGGGCTTTTGGGAGAGAAAGGCCATCAGCTCTTGGAATACGGCGCTGTCTCTTGTGATATGGGGCTTGAGTACGACAATCATGACGGGTCCTTAAAGGCGCCAAAGGCCGAAGCGCCGCCATTCTAACAAGTCCCGCAATTGCAGCCTACCCAGGATTGGAAATTGGGGCGAGCGCCAGATATTGCCCCGGCTCTCGACCGATGGTTCGGGATGTTGACGGGGGCGCTTGAGGTTGTTTGGGCGGGGGTGTCGACGTACGATTCTCTTTGCGCCCGGCCTCTCGGGATGCGAAAACCTAAGGTAAGGGGGCGGGATGGCGCTCCGTCGGGGTTGGCGCCGAAGGTCATATAGAACAGGAAAGGCGTCTATGAAGGCCGGCACCATAAACACCGGGGCATTGGAGGCGTGCAGCGGGCTGCGCAACCGGCATTTGGCGTGGTCTATTGCCGATACCCAGGTCTTCGAAGTCCAATGGCAAGGGCTATGATGCGCGGTCTTAAAGTCCCGGAGGCTGCCGTGGAACTTGCCCGTCGGTTCGAGGGATTCCAGGCTGTGCATGGGGCTGACGGCGGAACGCGTGCTCATCCTTATCGCTGCCCAGGAGGCTATTGGACTATAGGCTATGGACACCGCTGTGACCCAGACCATCCCCCCATTACACAGGCTGAGGCCCGGGCTTATCTTCAGGCCGATCTGGAACAGGCCCTCACGGCCGTCTTGACCTTGTGTCCGGCCGTGGCCGACGGGCCTCCCGGGCGGCTCGCGGCGCTTGTGGATTTCACATTCAATATGGGCGCCGCGCGGCTCGCCCAAAGTACCTTAAGGCAGCGAGTCAATTCCGAACACTGGGAGGTCGTGGCCTACGAATTGCGGCGTTGGGTCTATGCGGGCGGCCGGGTGTTGCCGGGCCTTGTGGCGCGGCGTGAGGCCGAGATTGCCCTCCTCGGCGATTGATGGGACTCGGTCAGCTGATTTTTGCCTAAGCTGTGACCCCTTCTGGCTCAAGCCGTCTTTCGAGGGCCTGCGCAAAGAATCCGTCGGTGCCATGGATATGAGGCCAAAGCCGCAGGGCCTGATCGGGTGTCGATGGGCCAAGGTCTATACCTCGGCGCCTTAAGATGTCCCCAGTGGCAAGCGCCTTAAAAGACGGTGTCTGCGCTAAGAATTCTCGAATGACGTCCTCGTTCTCTTCTTTAAGCAAGCTGCAGGTGGCATACACGAGGCGGCCACCGGGTCGCACTAAACGGCTTGCGTGAATCAAGATTTGCAGGGCCTCTTGCGCCAATTGATGGACTCGATCTTCAGTAAGCCGCCACTTCGCGTCGGGACTGCGCCGCAAGGTACCGGTTCCGCTGCAAGGGGCGTCGACCAGCACCCGGTCGATCTTCCCGTGCAGCCGCTTTATCTTCGTGTCTGTGCCGCCGCTGATGGTAAAAATACGAACGTTGTCGAGACCGGCGCGGACCACGCGCTCCTTTAAGCGATCAAGACGCTTCTGTGAGGTATCGCAGGCATAGAGGGTGCCGCCGTTGCTCATAAGGGCACCCAGGTGCAAGGTCTTACCGCCGGCCCCTGCGCAGTAATCTACGATCCGTTCGCCGCGTCGGGGCTCAAGAAGCGGGGCTATCAATTGGCTGCCTTCGTCTTGGACCTCGAAGTGACCGGCCTTGAACTCGGGGGTCTGGAAGAGCGGTGCGCGCCAGGCGCGGCGCAGGCCCCAAGGGGAGAAGGGTGTTGGGGTCAGTTCGTGACCGCCCGCGAGCAGGGCCGCGCGTAAGTTCTCGCGGTCGATTTTGCGCGTGTTGACGCGGACATCAAGCGGCGCGGAGTGGAGGAGCGAGGCACCAAGGGCCTGCGCTTCGGGCTCTGGGAGCTCATGTTGGAATCGATTGGCAAGCCAATCGGGAAGGCTTGCTGTGATCCCAAAAGACCAGGAGGGATGGGATGCATACGTGGCCGCTACCAGGGCCTCGGCATGCACGACGCCAAGTTCCTTCAATTGCCGGGCATGATAGCCGCTGTAACGCGCCAAAAACGCCGCAACGATCAGGGATGGGTCGGTGCTCTGGGCGAGTGCGGAAAGTAGACGATAGTGCCGCAAACACCCATATACGGTTTCGGCGATGATGCCCCGGTCTTTGGATCCGAGCCTGGGCTCGCTGCGAAAGAAGCGATCCATGACGGTATCGGCCGCGGCCGATTCTCGGAGGATGCGCTCGAGAAGGGCGCCGCTTGCGGCGTTTAGGCTCGGGGTCATCAATCGCGATAACGCTTAAGAAGGTCTGAGTAGGCGTCGATGCGTCGGTCGCGAAGAAACGGCCAGATTTGGCGCACGGTCTCGGTGCGCGTGAAGTCGATCTCGGTTAAAAGGACTTCCGGGTCGCTACCGGCACGCGCAAGCCATTCGCCTTGCGGGCCGCAGACAAAGCTCCCGCCCCAGAAGGCAATGCCCGCCGTAACGCCGCTCGGGTCGGGTTCCAAACCGCAGCGGTTACTGGCGAGGATGGGGATGCCGTTTGCAACGGCATGCCCACGTTGCACGAGTTCCCAGGCCTCTTTTTGCCGTTGTTGTTCGGAGACGTCATCACGTGGATCGAAGCCAATGGCAGTGGGGTAGAGCAGTATATCGGCGCCGGCAAGCGTCATGAGCCGGGCGGCCTCGGGATACCATTGGTCCCAGCAGACCATCACGCCCAAGCGTCCGACACTGGTTTTAATGGGTGAAAAACCGTTATCTCCCGGAGTGAAGTAATATTTTTCATAAAAGCCTGGGTCGTCTGGGATATGCATTTTTCGGTAACTTCCGACGAGCCCACCGTCTTTTTCAAACACAACCGCGGTATTATGATAAAGGCCGGGAGCGCGACGTTCGAACAGCGAAGCTACGATCACAAGCGAAAGCTCTGCGGCCAATCCAGAGAGTCGCTCGGTAGTCGGGCCAGGGATGGGTTCGGCGTTGGCAAAGGCCGCTTGGTCTTCGGTCTGGCAGAAGTACGGCCCGTTATGCAGTTCTTGTAGGAGGGCGAGTTTGGCGCCTCCGGCCCGTGCGCGTCGTAAGCCGGCCTCGATGCGCGCGAAGACCTCCGAAGATGGCCCTAAACCGGCATGCTGAATCAAGGCTACGGTGAGTGTCATAGAAGCACTCCGTGCGGTAATTGCATGGTCGCGCAATGAAGGCTCCCATGCTGGGCAATGAGAGACAGACACGGTATGCCGACTATTTCACGGTGGGGGAAGCAGCGCGCCAATGTCGCTAGTGCCTCATCATCACGACGGTCATCATAGGTGGGTACAAGGACGGCGTCGTTGAGAATGAGGAAGTTGGCATAGGTCGCCGGCATCCGTTCGCCCCCGGCGTCGAGCTTCGCGGATGGCCAGGGCAGGGGGACAAGCCGATAGGGGCGTCCATTGGCAGTCACAAGGTTTTGAAGCTCGGTCTCCATGGCTTTGAGCTCCTGATAGTGTTCGTCCTCGGGAGACGGGCAGGCGCAGTAGGCGATGGTGTCCGGATCGCAAAAGCGCGCCAAGGTATCGATGTGTCCGTCGGTATCGTCCCCTGCAAGATATCCGTGTTGGAGCCAGAGAAGGCGATCGCAGCCCAAAGTCCGTTTTAAGGTCTGCTCGAGGTCTGGGCGCGTCAGTTTCGGGTTGCGGGAGGGCGATAGCAGGCAGCTCGTCGTCAAAAGCAATGTGCCTTGGCCATCGGTTTCGATACTGCCTCCCTCTAAGACAAGATCGATAGTTTCGAAGGCTGTGGTGCCAAAGGCGCCGAGGTCGCGCCAGCCGGCGCTTAGGGCGTTGTCCTGGCTGTGCAGGTATTTTCCGCCCCAGCCATTGAAGCGGAAATCGAGTAGGACCGGTCCTGCCGAAGTTTCAACCGTTATTGGTCCATGGTCCCGGACAAATACGTCGTCCGACAAGACCGTCTCAATGCGCACCCGGGTCAGGTCAGCCTCGGCGCATCGAAGCAGTTCCACGATGCGGGCTTTGTGCTCGGGGTCGTGAGCGGCGATAAGGAGGCGCTCATGGCGACTGATCGCCGCTCCTATGAGGGCGAAGGTCTGATCGGCCTCAGCCAAGCGGGGTGCCCAATCGCCGAAGGCGTGGGGCCAGGTCAACATGACCCCGGATTGCGGCTCCCATTCCGCGGGCAGTCGCGCCGCTCGCGTGGGGATGTCGTCACGTCGAATGGGGATGATGGCCATGGCGGAAATCCTAAGGTCGGGGCTGCGATCTTAGACGCTTGTGCCGTCAGCGCCAAGATCAGAGGCAGCCAGGGCATGGGTCAAGAATCGACGCAGGTCTTGAATTTCGTCAGGGCTGACGCTGTGCTCTAAGGGGTAGCTGTGCAGTTCGGCCGCTACCCCCGCCCGCGTCAGGATGGCGTGAGTGAGCACGGCAAAATCATAAGGCAGGGTGGGATCTTCAGTGCCGTGGCCAAGAAATACGGGGGTGGTGACGTTGCGGGCGCGGAGTTCGCTTCCAAAGCGGGGAGCGAGCGGTAAGTAGGTCGACAAGCCGACCGCGGCCGCTAGGCGCTGGGGACCGCTCAGCGCGGTATACAAGGCCAGGGCTCCGCCTTGTGAGAATCCGCCCAGCACCACACGTTCGCTCGGAATCCCACGTTGTTGTTCTTCGTGAATCAGGCCGGAGATGGCGTCGCGGGCGCGGCGAATACCAAGCTCATCTTGCGGGTCTTCCGGGCGGGTCCCATAGAGATCAAACCAGCTCGGCATCGTTGCACCGTTATTTAAGGTCACTGACTGGATAGGTGCGTGCGGAAACACAAACCGGAGCCCAGTTTTGCTGATATCCGCCAAGGCCTCGACAAAGCCCGCGAAATCATAGCCATCGGCGCCGAGACCGTGGAGCCAGATCAGGGTATGTTCGGGATGGGTGCTCGTCGCATATTGGAGAGGGGCCCTCTGAAAGAAGCTCATGGCCTGATTATACCGGCGGCTGGATGAGACGAGAAGAGATAGCGGTTTCGAGGGCTAGGCGCCGGCGTTCGTGCTGAGTCGAGAAGCTTTCGGTGGACGGTCCGAGGCCGGATTGCTCCCGCAACTCTGCCGGAGTTGTCCCGCTCGCGCGGCAGCGGCTTGGGTCAGTTCCGGTTTCCGGGGAGGGTCGGTGTATACGCAGATTGGGGCTAGGGTTTTGGCCGCGGCAGGCGGCTGACCACCAGGGAGTCCGGGACTGCTATGGCGAGCCGCGCATGGCCTGGGCTCGTCTCGGCCACAATGACCTCGATGGGGCCTTGCGCAAAGAGGTCGCGGGCACTGAGATCGGGGTCTGCGGCGGGATCCAGGGTAATGAGCAGGCGTTCCCCCGGTTTTCTTGTGACCATGAACACAGTCTCATTCGGCCTCATAACGTTTAATGGGGCCTCGGGGCTTTACGCGCCGGGGCTTAGGCCTCTTTGTAGCTCCAATTGGAGGGGCCGTCGATAGCCGATAGGCGACAGGATCGGCAGGACGTCCGGGCCTTGCCGGTTTACTTGCCCTCGGAAATAGTTTTGAATGGCGGCCGTATTGTGGGGGGATTGGGGGTGCCCTAGGGACTTCCTGATCATCCTTGTATCGGTGGGGCCGCGCGCAGGACGATAAAGCCCAGACCGCGAACGGTTTTGGCCGATTCCGGGGTTGCCTCGACCGTGTTTTGATAAGGCTTCATAAGTGATCCCGTTTTATCCTAAAGACTGATAGCCACTGAAAAAAGGAGATGTGGGATTGGGGCAGGATCCCTCTGCCAAGCTATCCCGCCCTGCCACACGGTGGGGCTTCCCACGCCACGATATGAAGCTTATACGTCCTTTTCGCGGTTTGCGCCCCGATGCCCTTCACGCCGCTGCCGTGATAGCGCCCCCCTATGACGTCTTAAGTAGTGATGAGGCGCGTGAGGCGGTGAAGGATAGGCCGCTTAGCTTTTTGCATGTCTCCAAGGCTGAGATTGATCTTCCGGTGGGGACGGCACCCACGGACGAGGCGGTATTTCGGCAAGCGCGTGCCAACTGGCAGCGGCTATTGGACGGCGTCTTGCAGCGCGACTCGCACCCCTCTTATTACTGCTATGAACTGACCAGGGGTGAGCATACCCAAACAGGTTTGGTGGCGACTGCTTCGGTCGCCGCCTATGAGGCGGGGCATATACGTCGCCACGAACTCACCCGGCCCGACAAAGAGCGGGATCGGGCTCGGCACATCGAGGCGCTCAACGCCCAGACCGGCCCCGCCTTTTTGACCTACCGGGCTGACCCACGCATCGGGGCTTTATTGCGCCAGTCGTCGGAACGACCGGCTGATATCGACGTAGAGCAGGGCGGCGTCCGTCATCGTCTCTGGGCCCTGTCCGATCCCGCGCTGGTCGCAGAGCTGACCGACGCCTTCAATAGCCTACCCCGCGTTTATATCGCCGACGGTCATCATCGTACGGCCGCCGCCCGGGTGGTGGCAAACACCCGCGGCGGGAAGGATGGGTCTCATCATTGGTTTCTGGCGGTGCTGTTCCCGGACCAGGAGATGCAGATACTCAATTACGATCGGGTGGTCGCAGACCTCAACGGTCATACCGCCTCGGGTTTCCTCGCCGAACTCGCAAAGATCTTTCGCGTGGTGCCTGAGTCTGCTCCGGTGAGGCCGCGCGAGGCTGCCGAATTTGGTCTTTACCTTGAACAACGGTGGTACCGCTTAAGCTATCTCGGTGTCCTTCCCAAGGACCCAGTCGCCCGCCTCGATGTGAGTTTGCTTCAGGATCGTGTGTTGCAGCCGTTACTCGGTATAGCGGACCCCAGACGGGATCAACGCATTGATTTTGTGGGGGGGATACGGGGCCTCGGGGCTTTATCCAAGCGGGTTGATGCGGATGGGGGGGTCGCTTTCTGTCTTTACCCTACCCGCCTGAGCGATTTGATGACGGTCGCCGACCAAGATCAAGTCATGCCGCCCAAGTCGACGTGGTTCGAGCCCAAGCTGGCAGATGGCCTGATTTCTTATAGCCTCGACGATTAAGCCGGGCAAAGCCTTTGCGGCATCTCTTTTTGCGGGCCGCTAGAGTCGAGCCCGTGAATCTTTAGCTTATTGCCCTTCGCGAAGTCGACCAGGAAACTAAAGGCGCTCGGGTTGACGCCCTTGAGTTCGGGGTCGAGTACGAGACATTTGCGCCCCTCGATGATCTGGGGCTGTAAATAGTGTGAATAACGGATGCGTCGATCTGTGCCAAAGGTGGAAAGACTCCCGCTGATGCGTTCTATCCAATCACTGGGTCTAAAGGTCCGTCCGTCTTCTGTTACCCCTTCTATGACTATCATGTGATGTGTTTCTGCCATGTTATCGCCTCACCTCTTCCTATCTTACTAATCCAAAACTGCTGTCTTCACAAGGAAGGATAGCTTTTTTTACTGAAATTTAATGGTATTAGGCTCGATTCCAGACGAAAGGTTCCGTCTTGCCGCTTGAAGTGCGCAAGCGAGATCATCACATCCAGTCTCCTGGATGTGTACGTATAAGCCTTTAATGATCGTCTCGAGAAGCCCTGGTCCTTCGTAAATGAGTCCGGTGTAGATTTGCAGCAAGGAGGCCCCGGCCACCAGATGGTCCCAAGCGCTTTGCGCATCTCTAATGCCGCCCACTCCGATGATGGGAATGCCACCCAACCCCGCAAAAAGCCGAGAGATCACCCGTTTCGTCAAGGGCGCGAGCGGGGCCCCGCTTAAGCCGCCCTGTTCCTTAGTGGTGGCGGACAGTCCTGCGACCGGACGGGTCACGGTGGTGTTGGTGGCGATGACCGCATCGCACTCGGTCGCGCGTATGACCTGTATTAAGGCGTCGAGCGCCTCGTCGCTGAAGTCCGGTGCGATCTTCACGGCCAGCGGCACGCGCCGCCCAATGGACCGAGCCAAGGTGCGTTGATCCTCTTTGAGAGCGCCAAGGAGCGCCATGGCCGTCTCGGGTTCCTGAAGGGTACGTAATCCGGGCGTATTCGGCGATGATAGGTTCACGGCAATATAGTCCGCGTAAGGGACTACCGCCGCGAAGGCCAAACGGTAGTCATCGACCGCTCGGGCAAGGGGCGTGTCGCGATTTTTCCCGATATTAACACCGATCGGGATAGTGTGGCGATGGCCATGCAGCCGGTTTACGAGGGTCTCGAGGCCTTGGTTGTTAAATCCCATTCGATTGATGAGCGCGCCTTCCGCGGGGAGTCGGAACAAACGCGGTCGGGGATTGCCGGGCTGGGCTCGCGGGGTCACCGTGCCCACCTCAAGGAAGCCAAAGCCCAGGGCGGCGAGCCCCGTCAGGGCTTGGCCGTCCTTATCAAAGCCCGCGGCCAAGCCCAGAGGATGCGGGAATTCAAGACCAAGGGCTGTGACCGGTAGCCGCCACTCGGGTGGCCGCGGCGGGTACCAAAGCGCGCCGCGCAGGCGGATGGTCATGAGCGCCATCTTGTGGGCGGCTTCCGGTGGGAGCCGCAAGAGCCAGGGTCGCAAGCGCTTGTACATCCTAGAAACGCTCGCCAGCGGCAAGCTGCCGCCATTGCCCGGGCCCCAAGCGGCCCAAAAGGACGCGCCCGATCCGTACTCGCTTGAGGCTGCGCACCTCGTGTCCTATCAGGACCAGCATCCGCCGAATCTGACGTTTGCGGCCTTCGGTGAGCGTCAGGCTTACGGCATCGGGCCCTAGACGGCGTACCTGGACCGGGCGCAAGGCGCGGTCGTCCAAACGGAGCGGACCAGCCAGTAGCTGAAGATCGTGATCACTAATGGGCTCAGTGAGACGCACGTGATATTCCTTTTCGATGCCATGCCCCCCTATGAGGAGGCGGGCTATGCGCCCATCTTCGGTCAGAACCAATAATCCCTGCGAATCGATATCGAGGCGACCGGCTATGGCCAAGTCCGAAGGTACCCGTGGCGCTGGACCAGGTCCTGCGTAGCGGTCGGGGGTGAGTAGCACGTGCGCGGTCTGATAGCCTTTCTCGGCTTGGCCAGAGACATAGCCGACCGGTTTATTCATAAGGATAGTAATCCGACGCTGCTGTCGGGCGCGGGCGGCCGGGGCGAGTGTGATGACGGCATCGGGGGCCGCGCGTTCGCCGAGCGCGGCCGGCCGGCCCTCGACTAGGACCAGCCCGCGCTCGAGATAGCTGTCGGCCTCGCGCCGCGAGCAGATCCCCCGTGCTGCAAGTAATTTCGAGATCCGAACGAGGGGATCGCCCATGGCTGCCCTAGGATGACGGCTCTTTCTCAGAGCGGGTTGTCGGTTCAGCAAGCCACTCTGTACAATGCGGCTGCGGAGGACACATGATAAAGCTTAACCGTTATAGCGCCAACATCACCGCCCCCAAATCTCAGGGGGCATCGCAGGCCATGTTGTATGGGACCGGGCTGTCGCCGGAGGATATGGACAAGGCCCAGGTAGGCATCGGCAGCGTCTGGTTTGAGGGCAATACCTGCAATATGCACCTTTTGGACCTAGCCCGCCTGGTTAAGGAGGGCGTCGGGGAGGCCGGGCTTGTCGGTATGCGATTTAATACCGTCGGGGTTTCGGACGGCATGTCCATGGGCACCGATGGCATGAGTTATTCGCTCCAATCGCGGGATCTGATCGCTGATTCGGTCGAAACCGTCATGAGCGCCCAGTGGTACGACGCCCAAATCACTCTTCCGGGTTGCGACAAGAATATGCCGGGCTGCGTGATCGGTATGGCCCGGGTCAATCGTCCGGGCCTTATGATCTACGGCGGCAGCATCAAACCGGGTCATGCCCATGGCCAGACCCTCGATATCATCTCGGCCTTTCAGGCTTACGGGGAGTTTTTGGTAGGCAAGATCTCCGAGGAGCAGCGCAGTGACGTGATCCGCAATGCCTGTCCCGGGGCCGGGGCCTGCGGGGGTATGTACACCGCCAACACTATGGCGTCCGCGATCGAGGCCTTAGGTATGAGTCTCCCTTATAGCGCTTCGACCCCGGCGGTGGATGAGGGTAAGCGCGAGGAATGTCGGCGCGCCGGGGCCGTGGTGCGCATGTTGCTTGAGCGCGACATCAAACCGCGCGACATCATGACCCGCGCGGCCTTCGAGAACGCTATGGTCATCGTGATGGTGCTCGGCGGCTCGACGAACGCGGTCTTGCATTTGATTGCGATGGCGCGCGCCGCCGGTGTGTCCTTGACGCTCGAGGATTTTCAGCGGGTCAGCGACAAGGTGCCGCTGCTTGCCGATTTGAAGCCCAGCGGCAAGTACGTCATGGAGGATTTGCACGAAGCAGGAGGGGTCCCGGCGGTTATGCGATTGCTGCTCGATAAGGGCTTGATCGACGGCGACTGTCTCACCGTGACTGGCAAGACCGTGGCCGAGAATCTAGCCGATCTGAAGCCCTTGCGCGCGGGCCAGCAAGTCATGCGCCCCTTCTCGGATCCCATCAAGCCCACGGCCCATATCCAAATACTGACGGGCAACCTTGCGCCCGGCGGATCGGTGGCTAAGATCACCGGGAAAGAAGGTTTGAGCTTTACTGGGCCGGCGCGGGTCTTCGATTCCGAGGAGGCCATGCTCGCGTCGCTGAAGGAAAGTAAGATCCAGCGCGGCGACGTGGTCATTATTCGCTACGAAGGCCCCAAAGGCGGTCCCGGTATGCCGGAAATGCTGACTCCGACCTCGGCGCTGATGGGGGCCGGGCTCGGCAATGACGTGGCCTTGGTGACGGATGGTCGATTTTCTGGTGGGTCGCACGGCTTTATCGTAGGCCATGTGGTGCCCGAAGCGCAGGAAGGCGGGCCAATTGCCTTGGTACAAGATGGTGATCTGGTGACGATAGACGCCGGCCGCCATCTTTTGCAGGCGGATGTGAGCGACAGCGAGTGGGTGCGGCGACGCAAGGCTTGGGTTATGCCGCCCTACAAGGCAAGCCGCGGCACCCTATGGAAGTATATTAAGAATGTCCAGAACGCATCGCTTGGCTGTGTGACGGACGAATAAGGAGGCTTCATGGCCAAAATTACCGTAAAGACTAATGGTCCCTATCTCGTAGAGGGTGTCACCATCGTCGATGGCGAGGGGCGGCCGTTTCCGCTCGAGGCCGGGAAACCGGTGGCGCTCTGCCGGTGCGGCGCCTCGGCGCATAAACCGTTTTGCGACGGGACCCATATTAAGGTGGGTTTCCGTTCGGAGGACACGGAGACCCCCGCTCGGGCAAAGTGATCGTGGCGCGGAGCGGCAGATGATCTAAGCATACCTGAGTCACATGGGTGGTCTCAGCCGTGAGTTCGATACGAGCTTTAGCAGGGGAGACGAAGATGTGGTCGAGGGGTAGGACCGGGAAAAACGCTGGATAGGTCGCGGGCGTTTTTCCACCGCTATGGAGCGTCTCGCGCAAGAGATGGAGGCTGCGGCTAAAAGGCAGCCATTCATTGAAGTCTTTCATGACGATCAGAGGGTTATGGAGGGGTGGGACGCTTGCTCTCGGCGGGAAGGTCTCACGGGTCCATGGAAAAGGCCCCGAAAGCCATTACGGCAGACGGTGTCGCTGGTCAGACAGGCGCGCCTTCAAAAGCCCGCGGCTGCTTGTTATAGTTAGAGCAGTATTGAGGTATCCGTAAATGACCGACGAACCGATTGCTACGCTGTACCGTAAGCTCTGCCCGTCCTGCGCGCGGCAGTATGCGCGGGATTCGCGTGCCTGTCCCTTTTGCGGTTACGCGGAGACGATGAGTGGCGACCAGGAAGAGGATCAGGAGCGGCTATATGGAGAGTATCTCGTTGCTCGCTATCGCCAATATCAGGATGAGGCTAAGCGGCTCCGGCGCGAAGCGGCGCAGTTCCCCAACGAACCCAGCCGGACTCGTGTTCTGGCCCAGGTTGACGCCGAAATCGCAAGTCTCGAACGTGATCTGAAGGCGTACCAGGACAAGGTGCGGCTAGAGGGAGGGGCGCGCGAGGTTGAGCCTCTCGAGCGCATCGCCAGCGTGCACCACGAGAAAGTTCGACCAGAGGTACGGGCTTTGGAGCCGGAGGTACGGGCTTTGGAGCCGGAGGTACGGGCTTTGGAGCCGGAGGTACGGGCTTTGGAGCCGGAGGTACGGGCTTTGGAGCCGGAGGTACGGGCTCGGGAGCCAGAGGTACGGGTTCGAGAGATATATCCGCCCGAGCGTGCGGTAGGGGATAAGGTGTGCCCGGCCTGTACGGCGACAGTTCCCCATGTCATTGAACGTTGCGCCTGCGGCCACGTGTTTGGCACGGAGGTCATGGTCTTGTCTGTGTGTCCGCACTGCACGGCCAGTGTTGAGGTGGGCGCAGCTCGGTGTAGTTGTGGATATCCGCTGACGGTGGGGGCCTCCTTGTCGACTATCCCTGGACTCAGTAAACGCTAAAGGCCTTCGCTTTCACCCCTTGGGGGGTAATCTCGATACGGTTGCGTCGCTTCGAGATGGTGAATGTGGGCTTTGAGTTCTTCGATCCGGTGCAAGAGATCCATGATCAGGGCGACCATCTCCCAGTCGGCCTCCAGCCCCCGGCGTAGCCGCAGAGCGCGATGAATGCGGTTCCAGCTCGAAGCGGGGTAAGTGTCGGCCTCGCGGCGCGGTACAAGGCCCAAGGCAACGAGAATATCGAGTTCCTCTGGCGTGACTCGGCCGCTCGCGCACAGCTCCTCGCGGGTTACCAAAGACGCCTCATCAAGGACTAGACCTCGTAAAGCGGTACTCACACCGTCCCCCAATGCGCGCGTGGATTGAAGGCCAGCTCGCGAGCCATCTGGCGATAAAGTTCTTGCGCCCGTTCGGAATCAGCGCGTGGGTTGATGATCTCTATCAGTACGTACTGGTCGCCGGGATTTGGCCCGCCCATTCCCCTACCCTTAAGCCGCAACTTGTGGCCCGTTTGGGACCCCGGGGGTAGGCTAACTTCAACCGGACCTCCGAGGGTGGGGACCTTGAGTTTGGCCCCGAGGGCGGCTTCCCATGGCGTAACGGGGACGGTGAGGTACAGGTCGCGGCCATCCAGGCGATAGAGGGGGTGGGGCGCGATTTGGATCTCCAGGTATAAGTCACCGGCTCCGGCCTGGCCTATCCCCGGGTTCCCCTGCCCACTCAACCGGATCTGTTGACCCGCCTGAATGCCCTTGGGGATACGGACATTGAGAGTTCGCACCTCGTGCGTTAACTGCCCGTGGCGATCGCGCTGGGGTACGGTCAGACGGACCGCGCGGGTCGCTCCTTGATGGGCCTCTTCAAGCGTGACCGTAAGTTGGGCGTATTCGTCCTCACCGCGCATGGCGGCGCGCCCCCCGCGCCCCCCGAAAAGACTCTCAAAGAAATCGCTGAATTGTGCCCCATGAAAGGCCTGGCCCTGGGCGCCGCCGGCCGTCTGCCAGCCGGGCGGAGGCGTGAAATCCTGTTCCGATTGCCACTGGCTCCCAAGCTGATCATAGGCGGCACGTTTCTCCGGATCGCGCAGCACTTCATAGGCCTCGCCAAGCTCTTTAAATCGTTCCTCGGCACCCTTTTCCTTACTGACGTCGGGGTGATATTTACGAGCTAAACGCCGGTAGGCGCGCTTGATATCCTCCATGCTGGCGGAGCGCTCGAGACCCATTGTGGCGTAATAGTCTTTGTATCGCATGGTGTAGTAACTGCGGGCGAAAGCCTCCGCATTCAAGTCCCTAGGCCTTTTTCCCTTGCGCTACGGCATTCCCCAAGTAGCTCAGGGGCGTGAGTTCGCGGAGCTCAGTCTTGACCGGTTCGGGGAGCGTCAAGCGCTCGATGAAGTTGGCGAGATCCTGCGCCCCGAGGGCCCGCCCGCGACTTAGGGCCTTCAAGTCCTCGTAGCCGCCGGCTAGCCCGTAGCGGCGCATCACGGTTTGCACGGCCTCGGTAAGCACCTCGATATGGCCGCTTAGGTCGGCCTCAAGACAGGCCTTGTCTATTTCGATCTTGGTTAATCCGCGTGCGCAGGAGCGATAGGCTAAAAGAGCATAAGCAAAGGCGCTCCCGATGTTGCGCAAGACCGTCGAATCGCTGAGGTCGCGTTGAAAGCGGCTGATCGGAAGCTTCATGGCCAGATGGTCGAGGAGGGCGTTGGCGAGCCCAAGATTGCCTTCGGCGTTCTCGAAGTCGATCGGATTCACCTTGTGCGGCATGGTCGAAGAACCGACCTCCCCTGCACGGGTCTTTTGGCGAAAGTAGCCAAGTGAGATATAGCCCCAAAGATCGCGGGTAAGATCGATCAGAATGTTGTTCGCGCGCACCAGGGCATGGCAAAGTTCAGCTAGGGCGTCATGGGATTCTATTTGAGTCGTGTGGGGATTTTGCTTGAGCTTGAGTCCCGCGAGGACCCGGGCCGATAGTTCCGGCCAGGCGACCTCGGGGTAAGCCACGTAATGGGCGTTGTAGTTACCGACCGCGCCGTTGATTTTGGCGAGAGGTACGACCGCCCGGATCTGATCTACGGTGCGCGAGAGCCGCGCGGCGAATACCCGTATTTCTTTCCCGACCGTGGTGGGTGAGGCCGGTTGCCCGTGGGTGCGGGCAAGCATCGCCTGGCTAGCGCCGTGCGTCGCCAACGCTTCTAAGGACGCGACAAGGGTCTCGAGGGCCGGGATAAGGACCGTGTCCCGGCCTCTTTGAACCATAAGCGCGTAGGCCACGTTATTGATGTCCTCGGACGTCAAGGCAAAATGCACGAATTCGGCCGCCGGCTTCAGGTCGGGATAACGTTCCATGTGGCGCCGCAGGTAGTATTCGACCGCCTTGACATCATGGTTGGTTGTAGCTTCTATCGCCTTGATCTCGGCGCCCCCTGTTTCGTCAAAATCGTTGACCAGGGCATCGAGACGGGCGCGGCTTTCGCGGCTAAAGGGGGGTAATTCCGGTATCCTGGGTTCGTCGCTCAAGGCGAGCAGCCAAGCGACCTCGGCCGTAAGGCGCGCTCGCATGAGGCCTTGCTCGCTAAAGATCGGGGCAAGCTCGGTCAACTGCGCGGCGTAGCGACCGTCTAATGGGGATAGGGCACTTAATTGCGTCACAACGATCTCTCCTCCCCGCGCCGTGGCGCGGACATTCACTGTCATTGTCCTGACGGGTCCATACTCAAGCCCAAAGTCGCAGTGCTTGGTAAGCTCTTAGCCGCAGTCCGGTCCTGTCAGGCCCGCAAAGACTTGTCCTGTCGGACCGCGCTCAGCGTTGCAGGTCGATGCCAGCGCCCGCTTACTCATCGTAGGTCGGATCCTGGGGCCCGTCGGGCACGACACGGGCATCCCTTGGAACGACCGGTGTGGCGAGCGCTTGCGGCCATGACTCGGGGCCGACCGTGGTCTTTTCTACGGTCCGCAGGTGGCGCTGGCTCCTACGGTCTGCTACCCCCGCACCGGCGACCGCAGCGATTTACCGCTGCGCGCCGCTTTGGTTCATACGCTTATGCCACGCGATACCAGGAACGTGCCTGATGTGGGTTGGGCACCATGCCCAAAGTGACCACTTAGGCGAAAGCGTACTCGAAACGCTCACGGAGACGGTGCGCCAGTGGGCGGATTATGGCGCGTTTTGGCCTTTGCCGCACCTTTTGGGACGGAATAATCACTGGCTTAGGCGTAATCCCTGGCTTAAGGCCGAAATGACGCCGCGCCTCAAAGGCCGCGCGCCGCAGATCGCCGGCGCGCCCTGATCTGCGGGTCTTGTCATCCCTGTCACGATAGCCTCTCCCTGGGAGGCGACGAGGCTGCTGTGGGTTTTGGCGAGGAGGCGCGGCAGGGCTCCCTGCGCGTGTGACGGTGCTTTTCATGCGCCATCGACAGCGAATGTGTGACGCTGGACTAGAAGCTTTCGTCCTCTTCGCGAATCACAGCGCCCCCTAAGCAGACTGGACCTTCGTAGAACACCGCGGATTGGCCAGGCGTTATCGCCCGCTGCGGACTAGGGAAGCGGAGGCGCAAACCGTTTTTGGCGTCCTCTTCCACGCGGACCGGTTGTGCTTCCTGGCGATAGCGAATCTTGACGTGCCCTTGCCAGGGAAGGGGCGGGGGCGCCCCGAGCCACTGGGGAGCGGCGGTTTCGCACGCTTCGCGGTAGAGAGAGGGGTGTTCGGCCCCTTGGACCACAATGAGGGCGTTATCCGTCCGGCGTTTCTGGGCTACGTACCAAGCGTCGCCGGGGCCGCCTATGCCGAGCCCCTGGCGTTGGCCGATGGTGTAGAACATAAGCCCCTCGTGGTGGCCCTTGAGGACTCCATCGGGTGTATAGATCGGGCCGGGTTCGCCTTTCAGGTAACGTTCAAGAAAGGGTTTAAAATGGCGTTCGCCAATAAAACAAATGCCGCTGCTGCCTTTGCGTTCGGAGTTACCAAGACCCAAAGACCGAGCCTTTGCGCGCACCTCCGTTTTGCGAAACGCGCCAATCGGAAACAGTACATAGGGGAGAATATGCGGGTCTATGGTGTGCAGGAAATAGCTTTGGTCTTTGTCGGGGTCGCAGGCTGTGAGCAGTCGATGCTGGCCATCGGTGACCACTACCCGGGCGTAGTGACCAGTCGCCATGAGGTCCGCGCCGAGGGCGCGGGCGTGATGCCAAAAGACGTCGAA
The DNA here is from genome assembly GCA_021785035.1 of Pseudomonadota bacterium. GTDB lineage: Bacteria > Pseudomonadota > Gammaproteobacteria > Acidiferrobacterales > Acidiferrobacteraceae > Acidiferrobacter. The sequence continues at coordinate 3,180 of JAJYGP010000017.1, read as the reverse complement.
TTTGATCTCCCTATTGCACAGGACGTCGGGGTTGGGCGTGAGTCCGGCTACGCAATCGGCCAAAAAGCGATCGAAGACGCGCGTGCGGTAATCGGCAGAAAAGTTGGCGGTGTGGAGTGGAATTTCCAGGAGTTCGGCCACCGCGCGTGCCGATTCATAATCTACGGCCGATGGGCAAAAGGTGGGTGTGTCGAAGTCCTCCCAATTCTTCATGAAGAGGCCCGAGACCCGGTAACCTTGGCCTTGGAGAAGGGCCGCGGCAACCGCTGAATCAACCCCGCCCGAGAGCGCGACTACGACATGAGTTTTCATAGAGGATAAGTTACAAGCTCCAGGGGGTAGGAGTGCCCGTCACGATAGTCCTCTAGGGCCCGCATCACCTGCGGACCGCGATGCTCATGGCGGCGTCCCCAAAGTTCCGACCAGGAGAGCCACAAAGCGCGTCTTATGCCGGTATCTAGCGGTTGGTTCGGGTGGTGTTCTGTGACCTCGCCCCGGAAGGCAAAGCGCAGATAGGCCACTCCCGAGGCGCTCGTGTAGTGATAGACGCCGAGCAGGGCGCGGGGAACGAAGACAAAGGCCGTCTCCTCGTAAGTCTCGCGGACCACCGCTTCGAGCAGCGACTCATTGGCCTCCAGGTGACCGGCCGGCTGGTTCAAGACAATTTGCCCGCACACCTCTTCTTCGACACACAAAAATCGCCCTTCCTGCTCTACGACTGCGGCCACCGTCACATGAATATCAAGAGCCATTCTTAGGCCTCCGTTTCGCGCCATTCCCCGCTGGGAAGCGCATCGATTGTATGGGCGCCCACGCGATAGCGGACGAGGCGCAAGGTGGGATGGCCCACCGCGGCCGTCATGCGCCGCACTTGGCGATTGCGTCCCTCGCGTAGGGTGATCGCGATCCAACTCGTTTTTAAGGTAAGCCGGACCCGGATCGGAGGGGTACGTGGCCATAAGGGCGGTTCGGCCACGGGCTCGACCTCAGCCGGTCGGGTGCGGACGCCATCCAAGATGACGCCGCGCGCGAGCGTTGTCAGAGCCTGGGCATCGGGAACGCCTTCGACTTGCGCCCAGTAGACCTTGGGCCAACCGCGTCCGGGCCGGGTGATATCGGCGGCGAGCCGACCAGAGTCGGTGAGCAGGAGCAGACCTTCGGAATCCAGGTCGAGCCGTCCGGCGGGATAGACGTGAGGAATGTCGATGAAGTCCTTAAGGGTCGGCCGTCCGTGGCGGTCCGTGAATTGCGTAAGTACTCCGTAAGGTTTGTTAAAAAGAATCAACCGCGCCATGTCCTGCCCGCTTCCTGTCCGCTACAATCGGATACTTAAGGGCATTATATATGCGTAGGCTGGGTTGGACCTAAACGAGGAACGCATGACAAAGACGAGTAAGGGGATGGGTGAGAAGATTACGGTCGGTCAGGATTCGGTCTTGAAGGTACCCGATCACCCCGTTATTCCCTTCATTGAAGGCGATGGCATTGGGGTCGACATCACGCCGGTCATGAAGCGAGTGGTCGATGCCGCCGTGGCGCGGGCATACGGGACAAAGCGCAGTATTGTGTGGCGCGAGATTTATGCCGGAGAGAAGGCGCATCAGCGCAGCGGCCACTATTTACCGAAAGAGACCCTGGCGGACATTGCGGATTACGTGGTGTCGATCAAGGGGCCCTTAACCACCCCGATTGGTGGAGGGTTGCGGTCTCTGAATGTGAGTTTGCGCCAAGAACTGGATTTGTATGTGTGCTTGCGGCCGGTACGGTATTTTGAGGGAGTCCCAAGCCCCCTGAAGGAGCCAGAAAAGACCGACATGGTGATCTTTCGGGAGAACTCCGAGGACATTTACGCTGGTATAGAATGGCCGGCGGAATCCGCCGAGGCTCAGCAACTCATTCGCTTTTTGACCGACACCCTGGGTGTACGTTCCATTCGCTTTCCGATGACCTCGGGCGTGGGCATAAAACCGGTGTCCCGAGAAGGGACCGAGCGGCTCGTGCGCAAGGCCTTCCTTTACGCGATCAAGCATAAGCGCCCGTCCGTGACGCTTGTGCACAAAGGCAATATTATGAAGTTCACCGAGGGTGCGTTCCGCCAATGGGGCATGGATTTGGCGCGCCGCGAGTTCGGAGCCACAGAGCAGGAAGGCCGGCTTGTGATTCCCGCTCCTGATGGCGCCTCGGTGGTGGTAAAGGACGTGATCGCGGATGCCTTCTTGCAGCAGATCCTGCTGCGCCCGGAGGACTATAGCGTGATCGCGACCTTGAATCTCAACGGGGACTACATCTCGGATGCCCTAGCGGCTCAGGTGGGCGGTATCGGCATGGCGCCCGGTGCCAATCTGTCGGACAGCGTGGCTATGTTTGAGGCCACCCATGGGACTGCTCCCCGGTACGCCGGGCAGGACAAAGTCAACCCATCATCTCTGATTTTGTCGGCCGAGATGATGTTGCGGCATATGGGGTGGACTGAGGCCGCCGATCTTATCGTGCACGGTTTGGGCGCGGCATTACGGAAGGGTCAAGTGACCTATGATCTGGCGCGCCTTATGCCAGGCGCCACTGAACTCAGCTGTTCGGGCTTCGGAGAGGCTATTGTTGGCGCCATGGGGTCGGACTAAGGGGCCGGAGCGAGGGCTATAGATCGGCTTGGTTCCTGGACGACGAGAAGGAGGGGCGCGCGGAGTGGTGATCGGAAGGGCTCGGCGGCTGCGGTCTCAAGTGGTCGCGGCCGTGAAGGGGATGGTCGCTATCGCGGCGGGCCTCCTTCTGGCCGCTTGCGCGACCTACACAGCCCATCCCTTGAGTCGTGAGGCCGTAGCGGCCGCCCTTGCGCCGCGTCGCGCCACGCCGTATTGGGTAGCGCGCGCCCATCTCCTGCTACCGCGCCTGCCGGCTTTGATCATCCATAAAGGCGAGGCGCTTACGCCGGATCTCGCGGCGGTCGTGGCCGTGGTGGCCGACCCTGAGCTGCGGGCATTACGCGCGCGCGAGGCGGTGGCCGGGGCCCAGCTTTTAAACGCCGGCCTGCTACCGAACCCGCGTTTTTCCTATGGAATCGGCGTGCCTATGAGCGGTACTGGGCTCAGTAAGGCGTTTCGCGTCGGGTTGGGGCTTTCGATTCGCACTCTTGTCACTCGCAGGGCCCGCCTAAGGGCCGCCCGCTATCATGCCCAGGCC